>JALQTK010000021.1 GCA_023260975.1 Pseudidiomarina sp.
GCACCAGCTCCATCGCCAAAGAGTACCGCGCTATCACGTTTGGTCCAATCGAGAATACGAGTCAAACGCTCAGCGCCAATAATCAACACTTTTTTATGCGCACCGGTGCGAATCGCCTGGGTGGCATAATGCATGCCATACAAAAAACTACTGCAGGCGGCGTTCAAATCAAACGCCGCGGCATACTTCGCACCAATGCGCTGTTGCACCGCCGAAGCGACATTCGGAATGATTTCATCGGCAGTACAAGTACCGACTAAAATCAAATCCAAGTCATTTGGGTCGATATCTGCGGCGGCCAGCGCATTCAGCGCAGCAATAGTCGCCATATGTGAGGTGCCAACATGGCTCACCCGGCGTTCTTTTATGCCGGTGCGAGTTTCAATCCATTCGTCTGAAGTATCTAAAAAAGTCGCTAAATCGTTGTTGGTCATGATAGCTGGTGGTAGACATTTACCCCAGCCGGTAATTTCTGCATATATTTTCACGTTATTGAACCTATAGTCACAGTGCATTTTTAGTTATCATAGCACGAATGTTTCGCAGCGAAATATCCGACCAATTGCTGCTTCAAATAAGGATCTACTGTGGCTGCTGATGTCTCTCTACCGGCAAATTTTCACACTGTGCTTGGGCACTGGCAGTTACATCGCTATCCATTGCGCAACCACGACCCATTACAAGCGTGGGATAGTGCTGATGTGTTGTTACACCAGCATATGGCTGATCTTAACTGTCATTTTCCAGTGCTGGTAAATGACCAATTTGGGGCACTCGCGGTAGCTTGTCAGCAACCCCAAATTGCTGCCATGAGCGATTCTTACATTAGTGTTTGTAGCTGGCAACATAATCTTCAAATCAATCAGTTAGCGACTCAAATAATTCCGCTGACCGGACTAACGGCGGTGCCGGCTGGAATCGATCAGGTGCTGATGAAATTACCCAAGAGCAGCAGCTTGCTCAGCTATCAATTGCAGCAGCTTGCCGCCTCAATAGAACAGCCGGTAGCACTGCTGGCCGCGGCTAAATCAAAGCTATTCACCCCCGCTATACGGGCCTTATTTGAGCACTACTGTGATCAGGTTGAGGTATCGCTGATTGAGAAAAAGGCCCGCGTGCTCAGCGCTCAACTGCGGCCGCTTGCAGCAGCTGGAGCAGCCGCCCTGAATTACTGGCAAGACCCCGACTATCCGCTGCAGCTCGGCCACTACCCGGGGGTGTTTTCCCGCAATCAGCTCGACCTCGGCGCACGTCTATTTTTACAGCATTTACCCGCTGCTGGCGCCGACCAGGTCATTGATCTTGGCTGTGGTAACGGCGTGTTGGGTCTGCGCTACGCGCAAATATCACCGGCTAGCACGATACTTTGGGTCGACGAGTCCTATCTAGCCATTGCCTCCTGTCAGCACAATATTGAACGAAACCTCGGTGGCGCTGATAGCCGCTATCAAACCGCCGTCGATGATTGTTTAAGCCAGCAAGCAACGGCCAGTGCCGATCTCATTTTATGTAATCCACCGTTTCATCAAGAGCATGCCATCACCACCCATATTGCTCAGCAAATGTTTCGCGATAGCAAACGCGTGCTTCGCCACGGTGGCGAATTGAGGGTGGTAGCAAATCGTCACTTGGCTTATCATCAGCCGCTGGAGCGATTGTTTGGCGCTGTTACGGTAGTCGCCTCGAACCCCAAGTTTGTGCTGCTGTCGGTGCGTCGATAGTGTTCTCTATTGCCAGCGAGTGAGGATCTTATGCGTTTACTCTTAGTGCTAATGATTGCCTTAGCGAGTTGCTTGGCAGTGCCCAACGTACAAGCAGAAATCCAACCGAATAATCCGTTTCCGCGGGTGAAAATGGTCACCAGCATGGGTGATATTGTGGTTGAATTAAATCGCCTGAAAGCGCCTCTCACAGTCGCCAATTTTCTTCAGTACGTTGAAATAGGCAGCTATAACAACACCGTATTTCATCGCATTATTCCCGACTTCGTGGTGCAAGGCGGCGGCTTTGATGCCGATTTCAACCTCAAACCCGAGCGTCCAGCCATCGCTAATGAAGCCGGCAACGGTATGAGTAACGTGCGCGGCACCATTGCCATGGCACGCAGCAATGATCCGCATAGCGCCACCCGACAGTTTTACTTTAACGTGAATGACAATGTCAGTCTTGATCCGAGCAGCAAACGCTGGGGTTATGCGGTATTTGGCTGGGTGGTTGAAGGAGAAACCGTGTTGCAACAAATGACCGAACTCGAGACCACGGCGTATCATGAGCTTACCGGCTACCCCGATGTACCAGTTAATCCGCCGCTGCTGATCCGCATCGACGTGTTACCAGCGCAATAATACTGCCATGACGAAACCGAGCTGGTCGAGCGATTTACGCATTTACGCCGAACCGCGGGTGTGGATCATCTTTGCCTTTGGCATTATGAGCGGTTTTCCTTGGGTATTGATTGGCTCGGTGCTCTCGGCGTGGATGCAAGAATCAGGCGTATCACGTAGTGACATCGGTCTATTTGCGGCGGTGTTTGCCGCCTACTCGATTAATTTTCTCTGGTCGCCGCTGGTTGAGCGACTGAAATTACCGCTGCTGTATCGGTTATTCGGTCAACGGCGCAGCTGGTTAGTGCTGTGTACTGGCATGATTATGCTACTCACCGCGCTGCTGAGTCAGATTGATTTAGCCGAGCAATTATCGACGGTGGCGCTTATTGCAGTGCTGATAGCAGTTTTTTCCGCCACCCAAGATATCGCCATTGACGCCTTTCGTATCGAGAGCTTTGCTGCCCATGAGGCGCGCTTGCAATCTGCTGGCGCCGCTATGGCAACAGCTGGTTGGTGGACCGGCTACAGTGGCCTCGGCGCCATTCCATTCTTGTTGGTCAATGGCACCAGCTGGCAATGGCAAGATGCCTATTTATTCCTCAGTGGCCTGCTAGCAGTGCAACTCATCATTGTGTTATTGATCCGCGAACCCACCCGCTATAGCGCTGTCCAGTTGCAATTTAGCCGCTGGCAGCAATGGTTCAAAGCCAGCGCGGTCGAGCCCATTACCGAGTTTTTTAAGCGCAGCGGCTGGAAACTCGCGGTCGGCATGTTGGCGTTTATCTTTCTGTTTAAAATTGGCGAAGCCTTTTTAGGCCGAATGTCGATTGTATTTTATAAAGAAATTGGCTTTAGTAATGAGGATATTGGGCTCTATCCGAAACTGGTTACCTGGTGGGTTACCATCATTTTTGCCATGCTCGGTAGCTTTGTTAACTTGCGTATGGGTATTGTTCGCGGCTTACTGACTGGCGGCGTTGCTATGGCTGCCAGTAACCTGATGTTCGCGTGGATTGCCGTCACCGGGCCGAGTACCCAGTTACTGCTGGCTACGGTATTAGTCGACGGCTTCACCAGCGCCTGGTCCACGGTAGCCTTCGTCGCCTTTATCAGCATGCTCTGCAGCCGCACCTTTACTGCCACCCAATACGCCCTATTAGCCTCACTCGGTAACCTGGGTCGCACACTGTTATCATCGTATTCCGGCATCATGGTCGACTGGCTTGAGGGTGATTGGCAAACCTTCTTTATTATCACCGCGCTCATGGTGATCCCAAGTTTACTGATTCTATTTGCTCTGCGTAAGCCACTGACCCGGCTGGAGCGCGCCTATCAAGACGATTTAAACCGATGAACTGGGTGATTGTTGGGCAAGGTGCATTGGGCTCGTTGTTGGCCATTAAACTGCAGCAACAGGGCCAGTCAGTCAGTATTTTGACGCGCAACAATGGTGCTGCTGAGGCACGCCAGTTGGCCCAGCAACAGCTTCAATTTACTACCATTACGCTGCAGCAACTCGCGCTACAAGCCCAACCAACGACAGTAATTGCTGCGGTCAAAGCCTATCAGCTTGAGGCGTTACTCGAACAACTTAGCGCGTTGTCAGCACACTGTCAGTTACTATTGAGTTACAACGGTATGCTCGACAATGAGGCGCAATTACTGCCGGCGAATTGCTTACATTGGGTGACCACCCATGGCGCTTATCGTGATGGTGAGCAGGTGCGGCATGCCGGGCTCGGGCAAAGTTGGTTAGGCTGGCATCAAGCCGATTATGGAGCGCCACCGCAAGCACTTTTGACTGAGCTCGGTGCAGCGCTACCGCCATTGCAATGGAAAGCCGATATTCAACGCCAGCGTTGGCATAAATTGGCAATTAATTGTTTGATCAATCCATTCACAGTGCTGCACAACTGTCGCAACGGTGAATTATTAAATTTACCGATTAGCGCTGCCATGCTTGAGCTTGCCAGTGAGATTAGTGTCTTAGCACGACAGCTACAGCAACTTGAATTAGCGCCACAGCAACTGCTTGCAGAAGCTTTGGCAGTGGCTGAAAAAACCGCCAACAACCGCTCGTCAATGCTCAGTGATGTGCTAGCCGGGCGACCCACCGAAATTGCTTATTTAAATGGTTTTGTGGTGCGCCAAAGTGCCAAGTTGGGGCTTACTGCCAGCGCCAATCAGCGACTCTGGCAGCAGCTGCAGCAGCGCGGTGCTTAACGTTCGTCCGGTTGTTGCGGGTCTTCAATAAAGTCGACCACTTCTAAACCAAAGCCAGACAACGCTGAATAACGTTTTGGTGAACTCATTAAACGCATCTCCCGCACCCCGAGATCGGCTAAAATTTGTGAGCCAATACCCACGTTGCGGGAGACACTGGAAGCTGCTGCAGTCGGTTTCGCTTCACCACGATCTTGCTCGGCAAAACTACTCACCAATTCGAGAATTTCCGCCGGCCCTTGTTGCCGCCCAATCACCACCAGTACGCCACCATGAATACCAATATAACTCATCGCATGCGCCAGCGGCCAACTGCGCTTGGCAGCGCGCTCGGTGGCAAATAAATCATTAAAGGTGTCTTGTAAATGCACCCGCACATTAACCGCTTGACCAGCGCTGATGGAGCCATTCACCAAGGCATAATGCACTTGTTTATCAATGGTGTCTTGATAGGTATAAAGGGCAAAGTTGCCATAGGCCGTGGGTAATTGACAGTGACCACGTTGCACCACGGTTTTCTCGGTTAAGCAGCGGTATTCAATTAAATCGGCAATAGTGCCTATTTTCAAATTATGCTCAGCAGCAAATCGTTCTAAGTCAGGGCGCCGCGCCATGCTGCCATCCTCATTGAGAATTTCGACAATCACAGCAGCTGGCTCAAAGCCTGCTAAGCGCGCTAAATCGCAGCCTGCCTCAGTATGGCCAGCGCGGTTAAGCACCCCACCCGGTTTGGCTTTGAGCGGAAAAATATGGCCGGGCATGACTAAATCACTTGGTTTGGCGTTAGCAGCAACCGCGGCTTGCACAGTGCGGGCCCGATCAGCAGCCGAAATACCAGTGGTTACCCCTTCTGCCGCCTCAATCGACACGGTAAAATTGGTCGCATACGGCGATGAGTTTTGATCAACCATTAACGGCAAGCGTAATTGCGCGCAGCGTTCTTCGGTCAAGGTTAAACAAATCAGACCGCGGCCGTAGCGCGCCATAAAATTTATTGCCGCAGGCGTAACGCATTCCGCCGCCATGATCAGATCGCCTTCATTTTCGCGATCTTCATCATCCATCAGAATAACCATTTTACCTTGACGAATATCGTCAATAATCTCGGCTGCGCTGTACAAAGTAGTCACGACGTAACGCTCCTGTTGCCTTCGGTGGCTGATTCAGAAAGATCGGAATAACACACCGTAGCGGTAATACGAATATCTTCGCCCAGTGTCTGCACATCAGTAAAACGCAAAGGCGTTGCTTCATTGAGTGCGGTCAGTGTCGGTAACGCCAATAATGGCTGCGCCTGTGACCCTAATAGTTTCGGCGCCAAATAAACGATCAGTTCATCAGCTAATTGCTGGGTAATAAGTTGCCCAGCCAAGGTGGCGCCGCATTCAGTCCAAACGCTATTTATCTGCTCATTCACAGCTAAATGGCTAAGTACTGCATTAACATCAAGTCCGGCAGCCGATTCAGCCACGTTTAACCAGCGCACATGCGCTGGCCAAGTGGTCGCAGGTGGCTGCGTTTGCTCAGCGTAAACTAATAAAATTGGTCCGCCTTCACAGCGAAACAGCGCCTGGTCTGGGCGTAATTGCGCGCGCCGATCAAGGATCACCCGCAGCGGCTGCGCTGCTGCTTGCTCGCTGTTAGCGAAGCGCACTGTGAGCTGTGCATCGTCGCGCAGTACCGTCTGCGCCGTTGATAGAATAGCTTGGCTGGCGGCGCGCTGGTGATGCACATCGGCACGTGCAGCCGCAGCGGTGATCCACTTACTGGCACCGTTACTGAGCGCTGTGGCGCCATCCAGGCTGGCCGCTAACTTGACCTGCACAAACGGGCGATTGCGGCTCATACGGCTAATAAAACCACGATTTAACTGCTGTGCTTGCGCCGCTAATAAACCCACTTCGACCACAATACCGGCTGCGCGCAAGCGCTCAATACCACTGCCAGCGACCAGCGGATTGGGATCTTGCATCGCCACCACCACCTTACTAATGCCAGCATCAATCAGCGCATTTGTGCATGGCGGGGTGCGGCCAAAGTGACTGCAGGGTTCGAGGGTTACGTAGGCTGTAGCGCCGACAGCAGCGGCACCCGCTTGTTGCAAGGCAAATACTTCAGCGTGGTGACCACCAGGGCGCTGATGCCAGCCCTCGCCGATGATCTGTTGATGCTTCACCAGCACACAACCAACCATTGGGTTTGGTGCCGCAGTATAACGTGCTTGCGCCGCTAACTGCAGCGCTCGCTGCATAAAATGCTCAGCACTATCAATCATCGAGGCGGGCAATCTCTTCGCCAAATTCACGAATATCATCAAATGCGCGATACACTGAAGCGAAGCGAATATAGGCGACTTTGTCGAGGCTCTTGAGGTTATCCATCACCAGCCCACCGATAAACTGGCTGGTCACCTCACGTTCACCGGTAGCGCGCAATGAGGCTTTTACCTGATTGATCGCTTGCTCGATGGCATCGATACCAACTGGGCGTTTTTCCAATGCCCGCAATAAACCATTGCGCAATTTATCATCATTAAATGGCTCCCGCGTTCCATCCGATTTAATCACCCGTGGCATAATCAATTCTGCCATCTCAAAGGTGGTAAAACGTTCACCGCAGTCGGCACATTCACGCCGCCGTCGCACCGATGCACCATCGGCTACCAAGCGCGAGTCGATCACCTTGGTATCTTGTGCTTCACAGAACGGACAATGCATAGCAGCCTCCTAGGGCTTGAAAAGCCTTAGCCGTAGACCGGGAAGCGCTTGCACAGCGCTTTAACCTGCTCACGAACCTGCGCTTCAACGGCCTCATCACCAAGCTTATCGAGCACGTCACAAATCCAGTTAGCCACCAGCTCCGCTTCAGCAACCTTAAACCCACGACGGGTAATTGCCGGCGTACCGAGACGTAAACCAGAGGTAACAAATGGTGAACGCGGATCGTTGGGTACTGAGTTTTTATTGACGGTAATAAAGGCCCGACCAAGCGCTGCATCAGCATCTTTGCCGGTAATGTCTTTATCAATTAAATCAACTAAAAATAGGTGGTTCTTGGTGCCACCTGAGACAATCTTATAGCCCCGCGTTTGCAGCACCCGCACCATCGCATTGGCGTTATCCAGCACCTGTTGCTGATAGGCCTTAAAAGCTGGTTCCATGGCTTCTTTGAAAGCCACCGCTTTGGCAGCAATAACATGACACAACGGGCCACCTTGGCTACCGGGGAACACGCCGCCATTCAATTTCTTATGCAGCGCCTCGTCGTCTTTACCTGACAGGATCAGGCCACTACGCGGGCCTGCAAGAGTTTTGTGGGTAGTGGTGGTGACCACATCAGCAAATGGTACCGGGTTCGGATACAAGCCGGCAGCCACGAGACCAGCCACGTGTGCCATATCGACCAACAGGTACGCGCCAACTTCATCGGCGATTTCACGGAACTTGGCCCAGTCGACAATACCTGAGTAGGCTGAGAAACCAGCAACAATTAGTTTTGGTTTATGCTCGCGAGCAAGACGCGCCACTTCGGCATAATCAATTTCGCCACTACGCTCATCTAAGCCGTATTGAATAGGATTGTAATTTTTGCCAGAGAAGTTAACGCTCGAACCATGGGTTAAGTGACCGCCATGAGCAAGGCTCATACCCAGTACCGTATCACCATGATTTAATAACGCTAAAAATACTGCGGCATTGGCTTGTGAGCCAGCATGCGGTTGTACGTTGGCGTACTTCGCACCAAATAGTTGTTTGGCCCGCTCAATCGCTAAATCTTCAACCTTATCGACATACTCACAACCACCATAGTAACGTTTATGCGGGTAGCCTTCGGCATACTTGTTAGTCAGCTGTGAGCCTTGTGCCTGTAACACGCGTGGACTGGTGTAATTTTCTGATGCGATCAGTTCAATGTGCTCTTCTTGGCGTTGCACTTCGTCTTGCATGGCTTGCCATAAATCGGCATCGTAGTCTGCAATGGTCATATCACGTTTCAACATCAGCGTTCCTCCACAAAATTGTGCGGCTAGTTTACCAATATACTTGGGTTCACGCCAACTTCAGGGTTAAAATAACTGACTGATTTTTTGTTCACTGAGGAACACTCGCTGCTATGGCACAATATATTTATTCCATGTTACGCGTTGGCAAAGTGGTGCCGCCGAAACGGACCATTTTAAAAGACATTTCACTGTCATTCTTTCCTGGCGCTAAAATTGGCGTATTGGGCCTAAACGGCTCAGGTAAATCCACCCTATTACGGATCATGGCTGGTATTGATAAGGAAATTGAAGGCGAAGCGCGGCCACTCGCCGGTATCCAAATTGGTTACTTACCGCAAGAACCGCAATTGGATGAGCAAAAGACTGTGCGTGAAGTGGTTGCCGAGGCAGTCGCTGATGTGCATAACGCCTTGACCGAGTTAGACCAGGTTTACGCGGCCTACGCCGATGAGGATGCTGACTTTGATGCGCTAGCGAAACGCCAAGCTGAACTTGAGGCGATCATTCAAGCCAAAGATGGCCACAATCTCGACAATATCCTCGAGCGCGCTGCCGACTCGCTGCGTTTACCCGCCTGGGACGCCAAGATTGCCAAGCTATCGGGTGGTGAGCGTCGCCGTGTGGCGATTTGCCGGTTGTTGCTGAGCAAACCCGATATGCTGCTGCTAGATGAACCAACTAACCACTTAGATGCCGAATCGGTGGCTTGGTTAGAGCGCTTCTTGCATGACTACGATGGCACCGTGGTGGCGATTACGCACGATCGCTATTTCTTAGACAACGTCGCTGGCTGGATCTTAGAACTCGACCGGGGTCATGGTATTCCGTGGCAGGGCAACTACTCGTCATGGTTGGAGCAAAAAGAAGCGCGATTGGAACAAGAAGAAAAATCGGAGAAGGCGCGTCAGCGCAGTATTAAACAAGAATTGGAATGGGTTCGTCAAAATCCCAAAGGCCGCCAAGCCAAATCAAAAGCGCGCATGTCACGGTTTGAAGAATTGCAAAATAGCGATTATCAAAAACGTAACGAAACCAATGAACTGTTTATTCCGCCCGGCCCACGCTTAGGCGACAAAGTCATCGAAGTCAGCAATTTACGTAAGTCATATGACAACCGTTTGTTGATTGATAACTTAAACTTTAGTCTGCCCAAAGGCGCTATTGTCGGTATTATCGGCCCGAACGGTGCGGGTAAATCGACCTTGTTCCGCATGATCACCGGCCAAGAACAGCCGGACAGCGGCACGATAACTGTCGGTGATACCGTGAAATTGGCCAGCGTTGAGCAGTTTCGCGACAGCATGACCAACAGTAATACCGTCTGGCAAGAAATCTCAGATGGCCAAGATATGCTGCGCATCGGTAATTTCGAGATTAACAGCCGCGCTTATGTCGGTCGGTTTAACTTCCGCGGCAATGACCAGCAAAAACACATTGGTGAATTGTCAGGCGGCGAACGTAATCGCGTGCATTTAGCCAAGCTATTGAAAGCCGGTGGCAACGTGCTGCTGCTCGATGAACCCACCAATGACCTTGATGTAGAAACCTTGCGAGCACTCGAAGAAGCTATTTTAGAATTCCCTGGTTCAGCGATGATTATCTCGCACGATCGCTGGTTCCTCGACCGCGTGGCCACCCATATTCTCGATTATCGTGATGAAGGTCAGGTGAATTTCTACGAGGGTAACTATACCGACTATGAAGCGTACATGAAGAAAACCCACGGCGAACATGCCATGGACCCGCATCGTATTCGCTACAAACCGATTGGTTAATTGGCCTAACTCGCTTCGCTAAGTAGCAACACTGCTTAGCGGAGCCATCGCTCCAGCGACCAGTAATGCATCAGACCATCGCCGCATCAACACCACCGGCGACGAAGGGAATAAGCTTATCGATAATCTGATCGGCGCGTACACTCTCGCCAAAATCAGCCGCAGCAATTTCCCGCAGCGCCGGCCCAGAAACTTGCGTAAACACCAAGGTTCCAAGCACAAAGTGTAAGCGCCAAAACATATCCACGGGGCTCAAATTTGGATTAGCTCGATGCATCATCGCCTGCAATAACTGCATGACCTCACCGAAATGGGTCATGATATACCGGCGTAGATGCCCTTGGATCTCGGCATAAGCAAAGCCAAGCAGGCTGAGGAAATAGGTTGGGCCGTGCTTACGCACACTGGCCAACTGCCGCAAGGGTTCACGAAAACAGTCAAATACTTGCCGCGAATTAATGCTCGGTTGCAACGCCAGTAGTTCAAATTGACCTTGCAGTGCCGGCATGAACACCTCTAAATAACGCGCCATTACTGCTTGAATTAACGCTTTCTTTGAGCCAAAGTGATAGTTGACGGAGGCCAGATTAACCCCAGCTTCGGAGGTTATTTGCCGCAATGAAGTTTGTTCGAAGCCATGTTCAGCGAACAATGTCTCCGCAGCATTGAGAATTTTATCTTTGGTTGTTTCTCGCTTCGCCATAGAGAGCGCCTTGATTATGGAGTGTTTGCGTTTAGAACGTATATTTTAAACATTCGTTTTAATTTAGAGTAGATTGACATCCTGTGCAAGCCAATCATGCGAGTCAATAAAAGGATTAATAAACATGACAAAATGGACCCATCTTAGCTATCTAAGCATCATTGCTGTTTTAACTTACCTACTCTGGCAACAGCCGATGACGGCACCACAACCGGTACAACTGCCACAGCCAAACAGTAGCAACCTTGCCAGTGCTATCCAGGATGCCAAGTCGCCAAACACTGCAACGCAAATTGAAGGCGCAATTGCCATCGAGAGCGCTGAAAATAGTGCTAGCGAAATTACCGAAACTGTCGCAACGTTGGAAATTGAAGCTGCCGAAGGCAGTGCGGCGAACCAACAACCAAGCCGCACTGAGAGCCGATCACTGACTTACTCCGACGCAGAAGTTGCTGAGCTGTTGAAGAAAACCATTAACGTAGAAAAGGTAAAGGAACTACTACATACCGAAGCTATTGATCAAGACTGGGCATACGCTATGCAGGAAAATTTGCGCTTGGTCTATGACAATAACCACGGACTGCATCGAGCCACATTAAATCACATTGAATGCTATACCACGGTGTGTGAAGTTGAGTTTACCAATACTGAAGCACCGCTTGATTTCATGCAAAGTTTTCATCTCAACATGGTGAAAGAACCGTGGTATAGCGGAAATTATCAAAGCGTCATGATGACGAATAGCGAAACCAAAACTCAGACTTTTTATATTGTCCGCAGCAACTAATTACTGGTATCTAACAACGGAAAGCTTTTGACCAGTTCGTCGAGCGCTTTCATTTGCTGTAAATACGGCTCGAGCTGCGCTAATGGTAGCGCGCATGGGCCGTCGCATAGCGCTTCATCTGGATTCGGGTGCGCCTCAATAAACAGCCCAGCTAAGCCCAAGGCAACCCCTGAGCGCGCCAGCACCGCGGCTTGGGCGCGACGACCATCGGCGGAATCGGCTCGCCCACCCGGTCGCTGTAAGGCATGGGTGGCATCAAACATCACTGGGGCTAATTGCTTCATATCATCCATACCAAGCATATCAACCACCAAATTGTTATAACCAAAACAGCTGCCGCGCTCACACAAAATAATACTGTGATTATTCGCTTCAGCAAATTTCTTCAAAATATGCCGCATTTCTGCCGGCGCTAAAAACTGCGGCTTTTTGACATTGATCACCGCACCGGTTTTCGCCATGGCGACCACTAAATCAGTTTGCCGCGCTAAAAATGCCGGCAGTTGAATGATATCCGCTACTTCGGCAACCGCAGCAGCCTGATGCGGCTCATGCACGTCAGTAATGATCGGTACGCCGAAGCTCGCTTTAATGTCGGCGAATATTTCTAGCCCTTGGTCGAGGCCAGGGCCGCGATAAGAATGCATTGATGAGCGATTGGCTTTGTCAAACGAGGCCTTGAACACATAAGGTATGTTGAGCTTATCAGTCACGCTGACATAGTGCTCAGCAATGCGCATGGCTAAATCACGCGATTCCAACACATTCATGCCACCGAACAGCACCAGCGGCAGATGATTCGCAACCTTAACCTTACTACCAACCTGAATAACTTGGGTATTGATCACTGTATTCTCCGTCAAAGCGCAATGGCGCGCAGCACCAGACCGCATAAGTATGCAACATAAGTACCCACCGCGTAGCCAAGCACTGCCAACAACACCCCGATTGAGGCCAGCGACGGATGAAAGGCCGACGCTACCACGGGTGCAGACGCAGCGCCACCGACGTTGGCTTGACTGGCAACTGCCATATAAAACAACGGCGCTTTAATCAGTCGCGCTACCACAACCAATAAGCCAGCATGAATGAGCATCCAAATAACCCCAATGAGGAAATATTTAGGCACATCGACAATGGCGGTGATGTCCATACTGAGACCAATACTCGCCACCAAAAAATAAATCATCACCGAGCCAATGCGCGAGGCACCAGCGCCCTCAAGTTGACGCAGCGGAGTAAATGACAAGGCAATACCCATCGCCGTTGCAATCATGATGACCCAGAGAAACTTTGCATCAAAGCTCAATGCCTTCAAGGCCGGATAATTCTCTGCAATAAATGGTGACATCACGCCAGCAACTGCATGGCCAATGCCGGCCCCAGCGAATGCGATTGCTAAAATCATCATCAATTCGGCCAGGCTTGGTATGCGTTTATGCTGCGCTTCAAAATGCTCAAAACGCTGTTTAATTGCGTTAATGGCGCTCAGATCGGCACCCAGCTTGGTGTCGATACGCTGACTATTTGCGGCTAAGTACAGCAGCACCGCAAGCCAAATATTGGCGAAGATAATATCTACCGTGACCATCGCTGAGAAGATGGTGTTACCCACTGCAAAGGTTTCTTTCATAGCAAGCTGATTGGCGCCACCGCCTATCCAACTTCCCGCTATCGTAGTCATGCCGCGCCAAACCGCATCAGCGCCGTCGACACCAAGCATTTCTGGGAATACTGCACCGACAATCAGCAAGGCAATCGGCCCACCAATGAAAATACCAAAGGTACCGACAAAGAATAACAGCACCAGTTTCCAACCGAGTCGCGAGATTGCTTTCAAATCAAGGCTTAGGGTGAGCAGCACTAAACAAGCCGGTAAAAAATAAGTTTTCACCACTTTGGCGACCGCTGAGGTTTCACCATCAACGATATTAAACGTGTTTAGCAACGATGGAATGAAGTAGCACAGTAACAGCGCTGGTACCCATTGATAAAATTTTTGCCAAAAACCATGGCTCGATTGCTGGGTGTAAAATATGCCCCCTAAAATGGCGGCCAAGATACCGAGTACGATACCTTCGTTAGTAACCAGTGCTGCACTATCCATGCGAACCTCATAGTTTATGGTTATGCTGATGACGCCTAATGTAAGGTATGGGTTGGCGTCGCCCAGGTTTCCAATTGTAAGCGAAGCAATTGTGCACTTGGGTCATCAGGGCATTGTTCGACAAAATATTGATAGTCGTCAACTGCCGCTTGCTGGCAATCTAATTCTTCGAAAACGTAGCCACGATCGCGGATCTCATACGGGTCATCGGGCAATAAATGCAATATCATATGCACCACAGTAAGCGCATCAGCAAACGCCATGTCGTTTATAAATGCATGTTTTAATTCACTTAAATAGCGCACTAACAGGCTCTTCTGATCAGCAACTTCAAGCATATCCCAGCCAAATTCAAAGCTTTCTTCGGTGAGATCATCAAAGCGCCCTTGCACCTGTTCACCGGCCAATACCTCGCCGTTAAGCGGGTCAATAAAGTAACTGTGGCCACTATCATCGAAGCGCAATAACGGATAGCCAGGAAAATCAATCAACTCCAATGTCAGACCCGCATAAGCGGCGACTTCTTGCAGCAGAATCGCCAAACTTACCGGCATACCGGTGCGCAGGCGAATCACGCGGTCTAACAACACCCGTTTTGACCCGAGTACTGGCTCAGGCGCATCACTAAAGCCCATCTGCAGATAAAAGTGATCGCAGATAGCATGCAGGCGCTCAATACCGCAGAGCCCGTCAGTGGACTCTGCTGCACCGCGCGCGAGCTGATAAAACTCGGCAATGTATTGATCACTGTCACTATGAAAGACGCGACTGATATCCCACGCAATTTCGATGGTTGGCAGCAATTCTTCATCGACATAGTCGAGATAACTAAAGCTCATCACAAATTAAACCACTTACCTTATCCGAATAATGGCACTTTAGCGTAGGCTACATGCAACAGCATCAGCACCCAGCCCAGCGCCACCACGAATGCGCCATAGCGCCACAGTGGCGTTTGCGCCCGCATAGCAATAATAGCAAAGACGATATAACCAATAAGCCCCAGGGTTTTATTCATATACCAAGCAGGTGCTAACACCAGGCTATGCCAGACTAAGCCAACGATACTCACGATTAACAAGGTATCGATAATGTGCGGAACAATTTTAACCCATTTTTGCCGGGCCATAGCGGCATTGGTGCTGTGCCAAAAAAACCGCACGATAAAAAATAATACACTGATCACGACTAAGCTGACGTGGATATGTTTAAGTGCTAAGTACGACATTTATTAAGGCTCCTCAGATAGACCGGCGGTTACTTGCTGGTAAGCCGCTGGATAATCGTCGTGTAGTTGTTGTAATACCTGTTCAAGTTGCTGTTCTAGCTGCTGCCGTTGCTGTTCTACCCGCATAATATCGCGATAGGAGCGCAACGCCGACATCACTACAGTAAACAACTTTTGCGAGGTGAGTTCAGTCTTCGCTTTGTAATCGTTGATATCGTAATGCATCACCACCGCTCGCTCGGGCGCCTGGCCCGGTTGACCGGTGCGTAACACAATACGCACAAATTGGTTTTTCACGGTATTACGCACAAACTCAGTGACTTTCAAGCCGGCATCATCGGTATCCATCACCACGTCTAATAAGATCAACGCAATATCGTGATGCTCACTGACCAGTTGCTCGGCTTCAGCGCGCGAGTAAGCACTCAAAAATACCAGCCCGCGTTGCTCAAAACTGACATCCATTAACGACAACCGAGTGACCGCATGGACTTCTTTCTCGTCATCGACAATCAGTACCTTCCAGCCCGGTAAATCGGGGTTGGTTTGATGCTGTGCCGGCGGCTCATCGGCAAATAAAAACTGTTGATTGGTAGTCATTACTCGACCCATTGCCCACTGCTGATGCGTTCCAGCTTAGCATAATCATGCTGGCTAGAAACCTGCTTATAACCCTGTTGCTCAAATAGTTGCCTTACCGCAGCACCCTGCTGCCAACCATGTTCCAGCAGTAACCAGCCACCGCTGCGCAAATAGTTGGGCGCCTGCGCAATCAGTTGGGCTAAATCGGCCAAACCATGCTGCTCGGCGACCAACGCCGAACGCGGTTCAAAACGCACATCACCTTGCAGTAAATGTGGATCAGCCGCATCAATGTAGGGCGGATTACTCACCACCACATCGAATTGTTGCGCTACCGGTAAAGCACTGAACCAATCACTGGCACAAAATTCCAGCGCCAGTCCCAACTGCTCGGCATTCCGCTGTGCCAACGCCAGCGCACGCGCATCGCGCTCGACCGCGGTGATCTGCCACTGCGGCCGTTCACTTTTAAGTGCTAACGCAATAGCCCCGGTACCACAGCCCAAATCGACAACCCGCGCTTGCTCTGGTAGCTGCAGCGCCAGCACCGCCTCAACCAAATGCTCGGTTTCTGGGCGCGGTATCAGCGTGCTGTTATTCACTGCCAGTGACAGCGACCAAAACTCGCGTTGACCCAGTAAATAAGCCACCGGTTGCCCCTGCTCACGGGCACTGAGCAACTGCTCAAACTGCTGTTGCTGGTCTAAACTGACCTGTCGTTCCGGCCAGGTCAGTAAATAACTACGTGGTTTATCGAGTACCTTGGCCAGTAATAATTCGGCATCGAGGCGCGCGCTGTCACTGTGGCTCAAACGTTGCTGCGCTTGCTGAATTAACTCGGCAATAGCCAGCGCCATTGCTGTCATTAATGCTGTTCCGCCAAGGCCGCTAACTGATCAGCTTGATGTTCTTGAATGATCGCATCGAGCAGCAGGTCGAGCGCGCCGTTCAGCACCTCATCAAGCCGATACAGAGTTAAGTTAATGCGATGCTCGCTCACCCGCCCCTGCGGATAATTATAGGTACGAATGCGCTCCGAACGATCACCACTGCCAACTAAACTACGCCGCGTACTCTGCTCTTCAGCGGCGCGTTTATCATCGGCCGCTTTTTGCAAGCGTGCTTGCAACACCGACATGGCTTTGGCGCGGTTTTTATGTTGTGAACGCTCTTCCTGACATTCCACCACCACACCCGAAGGAATATGGGTAATCCGAATCGCCGAATCGGTACGGTTAACGTGCTGACCACCGGCGCCTGAAGCACGGTAGGTATCAATGCGTAAATCAGCCGGGTTAATCTCAATCGCATCGGCTTCAGGTACTTCGGGTAATACCGCCACGGTACAGGCCGAGGTATGAACTCGCCCTTGTGACTCAGTTTCCGGTACCCGTTGCACGCGGTGGCCACCCGATTCAAATTTCATCCGACCATAGGCGCCATCACCGGACATATGCGCAATAACTTCTTTATAGCCGCCATGTTCGCCCTCGTTACAACTGACGATACTCACCTTCCAACCATTTACTTCTGCGTAACGACTGTACATGCGGAATAAATCACCGGCAAAAATAGCCGCTTCATCACCGCCAGCTCCAGCGCGAATTTCTAAATAACAGGGGTGGTCATCATTGGGATCACGCGGCAACAATAATAGCTGCAGTTGCTGCGCCACCTGCGCCAATTGGGCTTTGCTCTCGGCTAATTCCAGTTCCGCCATGTCGCGCAGTTCAGCATCATCGTCGTTGAGCATTTCGCGGGCACCGGCCTCATTGGCCTGTAATTGCTGATACTGACTAAAACACGCAACAATCTCTTCGAGCTGCGAATATTCCCGCGATAACGCGCGAAACCGGTCTTGATTAGCAATCACCGTGGCATCGCCAAGCAAATGCTGTACTTCTTCATAGCGCTCAAGCAAGCCTTCCAGCTTGCGCACAATCGATGGGTGAATCATAGGTTATTGGTCGTCTGTGTTTAATTGTTTAAATACGGCGAGTGTCGCGTAATCGCCCTGCGCCCCAGCGGCACGAATCAGCCGCGTTGGTGCGTGTAAAAATTTATTGGTGAGCCGCTGAGTTAGCTCACTTAATACTTCATCAGCCGGCTTACCGGCTGCTAGTTGCTGTTGCGCTCGCACTAACTGTTCCTGTGCCAAAGCCTCTGTCCGCTCACGGTAATGGCGCAGCAAGTCAAGATGATCAAGACTGCGCAACCAGGCATTAAACACCACCACTTGCGCAGCGATAATTTGTTGCGCCTCGGCGGCCGCTTGTTCACGATTGCGTAAATTATCGCTGATAATTCCCTGCAGGTCGTCGACGGTATATAAATAGGCGTCGTTTAAGTCATTCACCTGCGCTTCAATATCGCGCGGCACGGCTAAATCAATCAGTAACATAGGCTGCCAACGGCGTTGCTTTAACGCGGTTTCAACCAGTCCCTTACCAATAATCGGTAAGGTACTTGCGGTCGAACTAATCACTACATCGGCGTGCGGCAGTAATTCCGGTAATTCCGCCAAGGTATGTGCTTGGCCATTAAATTTGCTCGCCACGGCTTGCGCGCGCTCCAGCGTTCGATTCGCCACCAACAGCGTTTTCACCCCGTATTCACGCAAATGCTGAGCGACCAATTCAGCGGTATCACCGGCACCCACCAGCAGCACTGTAGATTGTTTTAGGTCGGCAAAAATCTGCCGCGCTAAATTAACCGCAGCATAAGCCACCGATACTGCATTGGCGCCAACACTGGTCTCACTGCGAACGCTTTTGGCGACTTTGAAACTATGCTGAAACAAGCGCTCTAACACGCCACCAACACTTGCCTGGTGTTTAGCGAACTGATAAGCCTGTTTGACTTGGCCGAAAATTTGCGGTTCACCGAGCACCAGCGAGTCAAGCCCACTCGCTACCCGCATAAGATGCTGCATCGCATGCTCATTTTCATAGCTGTAAACGTGCTGCTGCAGCGTCTGTTCGGCAATGCCATGATAGCCCGCCAACCAACCAATCAACAGTTCAGTCGAGGCGTTACCGTAGCAGTACAGTTCAGTACGATTGCAGGTCGACAGAATCACCGCTTCATCCACATTGGTTTGCACACGCAAGGCCTGCAGCGCGTGATGCAACTGCTCTGGACTAAAGGCAACTTGTTCGCGTAATGCCACAGAAGCCGTTTTGTGATTAACACCGAGTGCAAAAATGGTCATAATAACCCGAAGAAACTAGCCCTTAGCTGCTGCGAAACGCTGGCAATTGTACGCCAATGCCCGCATGATGAAAAGCATACTGCTGTCTGGACGAGCGAATGAGACGATTATTTACCCTAGTGCTATTAAGCCTGCTGCAAATCAGCCTCAGTGCCTGCACCAGCCTACCTCAGCAACAACCTGTTAGCGCTGTTGACGGCAACGCCGTGCAAGCCCATCAACAGCAATTACAAGCGCTCACTGAGTGGCGTTTACAAGGTCAACTAGCGCTGTTTGATCTAACCAATGAAAAACGCCATAGCATGTATATTGATTGGCAACATAGTCCAGCGCTGACCAGTCTGCGATTTTCGCACCCGTTGCAAGGCACTTTGGCACGCTTACAGCAAACTCCAGCTGGTGCAGTGCTGATCGACAATGATGATAATCACTATTACGGTAATGATGCCGAAACCTTACTCTATGACTATTTTCAGCTCGCGTTGCCGTTTAACTTGCTGAGCGACATTATGCTCGGCCGCCAACAGCCCAGCATGCAGCAGCCACAGTACCTGCTAGCCAATCAGCAGCCGCCACTGGCGTTATTGACCGGTTATTCTATTGACGCTGGCGGTCAGCGCTGGCAGGTGCAATTGACTAATTATCGAGCAATCCAAGCGCTGCTACTGCCGCAACAATTTGAGCTAACCACGCGCCAATGGCGGCTTAAACTGCGAGTTAATCAATGGCAATTTTAACCCTACCAGCACCCGCCAAACTGAATTTATTCCTGCATATAACCGGGCGCCGCAGTGATGGCTATCATCAGCTACAAACTTTGTTCCAGTTTCTCGACTACGGTGACCAGCTTGATTTTAGCCTGCGCAGCGACCAGCGTATTCATTTTGCATGCGATGATGTCAGTCTAGCTGGCCCGGATAATCTAGTACTGCGGGCGGCCCATTTGCTTGCTCAGCAGGCCCCCCAGCATGCTGGGGTGGATATTTTCTTGCATAAAAAGCTCCCCTACGGCGGTGGCCTCGGCGGCGGTTCGTCGGATGCAGCCACCACCTTGTTAGCGCTGCGTCAGCTGTGGCGATTGCCGCTTAGTGATCATCAGCTGGCGACATTAGGGCTGCAGTTAGGTGCTGACGTACCAGTGTTTGTGCGCGGCCAGGCCGCCTTCGCTGAGGGGGTCGGTGAACAACTACAGCCCGCTACGCCGCCGCAATGCTGGTATTTAGTGATTCATCCGAATGTCCATGTAGCCACCGCTGAAATTTTTCAACACGCTGATTTACCGCGCAACCATGCGCCACTGCACTGGCCGAGTTGGAGCTGGGACAGCAGCAGCAACGACTGCCAGCAACTGGTCGCTTCGCTTTACCCTGAAGTTGCCAAGGCCCTTGACTGGTTGGTACACTATGCACCGGTACATGCACCGGTTCGTATGACCGGTACCGGAGCTTGCATTTTCGCATGCTTTGAGCAGCAGCAAGCAGCCCATGAAGTGCTCCAACAACTGCCATCGGCCTGGCGAGGTTTTGTCGCTCGCGGCTGTAATGAATCGCCGGTCTGCCATGCTCTGAGGCAGGCCGCCACTGTTAACCTAACTAACCAAGATTGAGGTTTAGTGTGCCTGATATGAAGCTGTTTGCTGGCAATGCGGTGCCAGAACTTGCCCGTAAGATTGCTGATCGCCTGTATATCAAACTCGGTGATGCCGAGGTGGGTCGTTTCAACGACGGCGAGATCAACGTCCAAATTAACGAAAACGTGCGTGGTTCCGACGTCTTCATTATTCAATCAACCTGTGCGCCCACCAATGACAATTTAATGGAATTGATTGTTATGGTCGATGCCCTGCGCCGCGCCTCAGCCGGCCGAATCACTGCGGTGATTCCGTATTTCGGCTATGCGCGCCAAGATCGCCGAGTGCGTTCAGCGCGGGTACCGATCACCGCCAAAGTGGTCGCTGACTTTTTATCCTCAGTCGGCGTTGACCGGGTATTAACCGTCGATTTGCATGCCGAACAGATTCAAGGCTTCTTTGACGTGCCCGTCGATAACGTATTCGGCACCCCGGTACTGATGGAACATTTGCGCCAGCAAGCATTTCACAATCCGGTCGTGGTATCGCCCGACATTGGTGGTGTGGTGCGCGCCCGGGCCCTAGCCAAGCTGCTCAACGATATCGATTTAGCGATTATCGACAAACGCCGGCCACGCGCCAACGAATCCCAGGTGATGCACATTATTGGTGATGTGAACGACCGTGATTGTATTATCGTTGATGACATGATTGATACCGGTGGTACCTTGTGTAAAGCCGCTGAAGCACTAAAAAATAGTGGCGCTCGGCGGGTCTTTGCCTATGCCACACATCCGGTATTTTCCGGCAACGCGGTCGCCAACGTTCGCGACTCACTGATTGACCAAGTGGTGGTCACTGATAGCATTCCGCTGAGCGCCGAAATGAAAGCGCTGGACAAAGTGCATCAGCTGACCCTGAGCGGCATGCTGTCGGAAGCACTACGGCGGGTGAGTAACGAAGAATCAATTTCGGCAATGTTTGAGTATTAATTGAATTCTGTTGGCGCTGGTGGTACTATTCCGCGCCCTCAAATCAGAGGTATATGTCAGTTATTTGGTCGCGACTAACTGATGTTCTTTTATTTAACGGAGACACTCTCATGTCGACAATTGAATTCGTAATCCATGCAGAACTTCGCACGGACACAGGGAAAGGTGCGAGCCGCCGCCTGCGTCGTGAAGAAAAAATCCCTGCAATTTTATACGGCGCTAACAAAGAGCCGGTGATGCTTACGGTTGATCACAACAAAGTGAACAACATGGCACAAAACGAAGCGTTCTACTCACACATCTTAACCATCATGGTTGATGGCAAGAAGCATCAAGCTATCTTAAAAGATGTGCAACGCCACATGTTCAAGCCTAAGTTAACTCACTTAGACTTCCAACGCGTTGAAAAAGGCCAGAAGCTTCACACCAACGTGCCAGTTCACTTCATTAATGAAAAAACTGCACCAGGCGTGAAAACTGATGGCGGCGTCGTCATGCACCATATCGCTGATATCGAAGTGACCTGTTTACCAGAGCACTTACCAGAATTCATCGAAATAGATGTAGCGAAAATGAACTTGGGTGACACCCTGCACTTGAGCGATCTGACCTTGCCAAAAGGCGTTGAGTCAGTTGAACTTGCCAAAGGTGAAGCACACAACCAAGCCGTGGTCTCTATCGTCGCACCTCGCGTTGATAAAGCCGCAGCCGCAGCAGACGAAGCAGCACCAGAAGCTGAATAAGGTCTAATGGCCACTATTCGCTTACTCGTGGGCCTGGGTAACCCAGGCCCCGAATATTCTCAGACTCGCCACAATGCCGGTTTTTGGTTAACCGACCAGTATGCCCGGCAGCATCAAGTAAGCCTGCAAGCTGAAACTAAATTTTTTGGTACCACCGCGCGTATTCAACGCGGCATTAGCGACTTGCGTTTGTTACAACCAATGACCTTTATGAACCGCAGTGGTCAAGCAGTCGCTGCACTCGCTAACTTTTATAAAATCAGCCCCAGCGAAATTTTGGTCGCTTATGATGAGCTTGACCTAGCACCTGGTGTGGCAAAATTTAAGACCGGCGGCGGTGCCGGCGGTCACAATGGTATTAAAGATATTATCGCGCAGCTCGGCACTGAACAATTTCACCGCCTGCGCATTGGTATTGGCCACCCTGGCGATAAAGCTCGGGTAACCGGTTTCGTGCTCGGTAAAGCCCCTGCCAGCGAGCAACAGTTGCTCGACCAAAGCATCGACCAAGCCTGCCGTGGTATTGACCTGTTGGTTGACCAAGGTATGCTGGCCGCCCAGCAGTTTTTACACAGTTTTAAAGCACAGCGAGATTAATTATGGGTTTCAAATGTGGCATTGTTGGTCTTCCTAACGTTGGTAAATCAACCCTTTTTAACGCCTTAACCAAGGCTGGCATTGAAGCTGCCAACTTTCCGTTTTGTACCATTGAGCCAAACACTGGCGTGGTCGCGGTGCCTGATGAGCGCCTCGATGCCTTGGCAACGATTGTCAACCCGCAACGCGTGGTTCCCACCAGTATGGAATTTGTCGATATTGCTGGCTTGGTCAAAGGGGCATCGAAAGGTGAAGGTTTAGGCAACCAGTTTCTCGCCAATATTCGCGAAACCGATGCCATTGGTCATGTGGTACGCTGCTTTGAAAACGACAATATTGTGCACGTTGCCGGCAAAGTTGATCCCGCCGAAGATATCGAAATCATCAATACTGAATTAGCCTTGGCTGATCTCGATAGTGTCGAAAAAGCCATTTATCGCCAGGCTAAAAAAGCCAAAGGTGGCGATAAACAAGCCGCTGCTGAAGTGACGGTATTGCAGAAATTACTACCCGCTCTTGAGCAAGGCGAGATGGCCCGTTCAGTGGCCTTAAGTGATGATGAGAAAGCCGTCATCCGTTCGTATAACCTGCTGACCATGAAGCCGACTATGTACATTGCTAACGTCAATGATGATGGCTTCGAAAATAACCCGTACTTAGACACAGTGCGTGCTATTGCGGCCAAAGAAAACGCCATTGTCGTGCCCGTCTGCGCCGAAATTGAAAGTGAAATTGCCGAATTAGACGAGGCTGAGAAAGCTGAGTTTATGACTGACTTAGGCCTGACTGAGCCGGGCTTAAATCGGGTGATTCGTGGTGGCTATCAATTGTTGAACTTACAAACCTACTTTACTGCTGGGGTCAAAGAAGTGCGCGCTTGGACTATTCCGGTCGGCTCTACTGCACCGCAGGCAGCGGGTAAAATTCACTCAGACTTTGAAAAAGGGTTTATTCGCGCTGTGGTTGTTGGTTTTGACGACTACGTACACTATAAAGGCGAGAACGGCGCTAAAGAGGCCGGTAAACGCCGTGAAGAAGGCAAAGACTATATTGTTAAAGACGGCGATGTCATTCTCTTCCGCTTTAACGTATAAGCCCCCACTCTGCCCACGAACCATCATATAACTGCTTGCTCGCTGAAAGCCCCGCCTGGTGGGCTGCGAGCAGCAGAATACAGGCAGTAATGCCGGAGCCGCAGGTAAACATCAACTGCTGTTTGTGATCGAAGCCAAGCTGGGAAAACGCCTCTACCAAGCGCTCTGGTGGCGCCAGCCGATAGCCCAGCAGCAGTTCGCCAAAGGGTAAATTACCCGAACCCGGAATATGGCCACTGCGCATATCTGCGCGTGGTTCTGGTTTCTGTGCATAAAACCGTTCTGCCGAACGGGCATCAACAATACCAACCTGAGGCTGCTGCAATGCCGCTTCAACCTGCTGTTTGTTGACTAACCATGACGCCTCCAACTGCCCGACAAAATTGCCCTTGCCGCACGGCTGGGCATAGCTGTTAGCGGTTGTGCGTTGCTCCGCCAACCACTGCGGTAAGCCTCCATCAAGCACCACCACCTGCTGGTGCCCCATGGCCTTGAGGATCACCCAGGCGCGCGGTGCACTGTAAATACCCTGATTGTCAAACAACACAATCAGGCTGGTCGAGTCAACACCCAACTGTTGCATAACTACGGTGACTTGCTCAGCGGTTGGAAAGGTATTCGGCAGCGCTGCGCTTGAATCGAGCAGCTGCTGCTCCAGATCGAGCTTGTGCGCTCCTGGAATGGTGACTAGTTGTTGATACAACAACGGCTCTTTGCCCACCACTTTGGCCATGCTGCAATCCAACAGTACGAGCTCAGGGCGAGATAAACTGTCCGCCAACCACGTTGTGCTCACTAATGCCGGATAAGCGCCTTGATTGGTCATTTAGAGAGCTACCTCTTCGGTTTTTTTGCTGCTGGGAAAACACCACAGAATAATCACCACCACCGCGCCTCCGGCTGGTACCAAGAGCATCAGCTGCCACCATGGACTTTGTCCAGCATCACGTAAGCGCCGACTCCCTGCGGCTAATAGAGGCAGTAACAGCGCAAGTTTGGCAATGACTGCTGCGATCGGATGAATGACCGTAGCGACCGCGAGAAGTAGCAGAATAGGTAGCATAAACCACCAAAATTCTGCCCGCGACCAGCACCCATCGAATTGATCGAACTGGCGCAGCCCTGCCACGAAGGCAGCTCGCATGGGACTACGCTGATACCAACACGCAGATGGCTGTTGTTGCGTCAGAAGCAATTGTTGATAATCCACCGAAAACGCCACCGCCAGTGCTTTCAGGGTATCCACTGAAGCCTGCGTGCCGGCTTCTAGCCGTTGGATAGTACGTGCATTAACTCCGGCGATATCAGCCAGTTGTTCTTGTGACCAGCCGCGTTGTTGGCGCAGCTGACGAATATAATCACTATTTA
>JALQTK010000022.1 GCA_023260975.1 Pseudidiomarina sp.
ACCTCGAGCGAGACATCGGCTAGCCGCGCTTGATTGCCGCCGCGCCCTTGTTGCTGCATGGCTTGCCAAATCGAATCGGCTAATGCGCTAAAGGCGGCATCAGCACTAAGTGGCGCAGTTACCGTGGCCGCTTGGCTACTGGCAACAGCACTGGTGCTGCTTGATGTTGCAGCACAACCAGTTAATAACAGACCTATGGCCAGGGCCACTGTGCTGCGTTGCAAGACGTTGCTTGAATTCATCGGTAACTCCGCATTTTTTATCAATTTATGGTAAATTTTTTTGTTACACTGTGGGCCATTGTAGGCAACCAGTCAATCACTGCAACTAGCTTGCGACCAAGTTGCTAAGATAAACGAGGAAACTCAGCGGGGAATAGCATGGCGCGATCACAAGGTGGAATTTATGCCGAGCCGAATTTGCACGGTATCACCCTGTTACTCAATGTAATGACCGATGATGCTGCGGTGATGCGGCGCAAGTTGGCGCGGCTGCCAACCATCATCAGTGGTCTCGATGAGCGCTTTTCAGAGAGTAATCTGAACGGCTGTGTGGCCATTGGCGCGGACTATTGGGATCTGCTCTACAGCCAGCAGCGGCCGTTGCAGCTCAGTAGTTTTCCTGATTTACGCGATGCTGACCGGCTCGCCCCGCGGCAGCCGGTTGACTTACTGGTGAGTGTGCGCGCCGACCGTTTTGATGTGTGTTTTCAAACCGCCCGCACCATTTTAGAGTGGCTGGGCCACGATGTTGAGCTACTCGAACAACTGCATAATTTCCGTTTTATGGATGGCCGCGATTTATTTGGCTTTATTGACGCACCCGATAACCCGCGCGGTATGCAGCGCCGCCAAGTGGCGCTGGTTAAAGCCGACGATGACCCTTATTTTGCCGGCGGCAGTTACTTGTATGTGCAGAAATTTCGCCATGATTTGCGCCGTTGGGAGCATCTCAGTAGCGAGCTACAAGAGCACGTGATGGGCCGTAAAAAGCTCAGCGGCGAGCGCCTGAACCCAACCGAACTAAATATTGTCACCCATGCGCAAAAAACTCGCTTGTACCGCGATGATGAGCGCCCACTGCAGCTGCTGCGGCAAAATATGCCGTGGGGAGACTTGCGCCAACAAGGGCTGTTGGCGATGTATTTTTCCGCCACCCCAGCCGATATTGTTTACTGGCTGAAGCAACGTTATAGCGCCGATAGTTATGGCGATTACGATCCGTTATTGGATTACAGTGAAGCCGTGAGCAATGCCGCCTATTTTGTCCCCAGCATTGATTTTCTTGAGGCCAATCGCTAGTAACTGCTGGTAAATAGTTGCTTGATATTGGCCATGGTAAATTCAATATTGCTGACTTTCACGGGCGCAATAAAAATAGTGTCATCGCCAGCAATGGTGCCAAGCACACCTTCTTGGTTGCCCACCGAATCAAGCAACCGCGCAATCAATTGTGCCGCCCCTGGGGTGGTGCGAATAATCACCATCACATCATTGTGCTGAATATCTAAAACAAGCTGAGTTAATGGCGCGCTGGTGGATGGAATGCCCAGTTCAGCGGGTAAACAATAGACCATTTCTTGTTTGGCATTGCGGGTGCGCACAGCGCCATATTTTGATAGCAAGCGCGACACTTTCGACTGACTAATATTGCTAAAGCCCTTGGCTTTTAAGGCTTCAACAATGTCGGTTTGGGAGCCATAAAGCTCTTCTTTTAACAGTGCTTTAAAAGCATCAATAAGATGCTCGGGTTTGTTTATCGCCATGCTGGAGTCGCTTCTGCTGTGCTTCAATTAAGCCTAATCAGAAGTGTACATCAATTACAATGAAGCGCCTAGCTATGGGGGCTTTGGTTGTGTTTTAGGCAAAAAAGGAGTACAGTCTGCCACCTAAATTCCCCCATAAATCTGCATGGAGTCACTCATGAAAGTAACCGTATTAGGCGCCGCAGGCGGTATCGGCCAAGCATTGTCTTTACTGTTGAAAACCCAATTACCGGCTGGTAGCGATCTGGCCCTGTATGATGTTGCTCCAGTAGTGCCGGGCGTGGCGGTTGATTTAAGCCATATCCCCACCGCAGTGACGGTGACTGGCCATGGTGCCGACAACCTCGCCGACGCGCTCAAAGGCGCTGACATTGTGTTGATTCCAGCCGGGGTGCCACGCAAGCCGGGTATGGACCGTTCAGATTTGTTCAATATTAATGCCGGTATTGTCGCCAAGCTGATTGAAGCGATTGCCGACACCTGCCCGAAGGCCTTGATTGGTATTATCACCAACCCAGTCAACACCACCGTCGCCATTGCCAAGCAAGTACTGACGAAAAAAGGCGTGTACGACAAAAACCGCTTATTCGGTGTGACCACCTTAGACGTGATTCGTGCGGAAACCTTCGTTGCTGAAATTCATGGCTTGAACCCTGCTGATGTGAAGGTGCCAGTGATTGGCGGCCACAGCGGTACCACTATTTTACCGTTGTTGTCACAGACCGGTTTAGCGTTCAGTGATGAGCAAATCAGCGCCTTAACTCACCGTATCCAGAACGCCGGTACCGAAGTGGTTGAAGCCAAAGCCGGTGGCGGTTCAGCGACCTTATCGATGGGTCAGGCGGCAGCGCGGTTCTGCTTGTCATTAGCCAAAGGCTTACAAGGCGACGCCAACGTGGTTGATTATGCCTATGTTGAAACTGACGGCGCCGATGCCTTGTTCTTCGCGCACCCAGTTAAATTGGGTAAGCAGGGCATTGAAGCGATTCTACCCTATGGCCCGTTGAGCGCCTTTGAAGCAAAAGCCAAAGCCGATATGTTGCCGGGGTTACAAGGTGATATTCAATTGGGTTTGGACTTCGTTAAATAACTTGGTCGCTAACCGCCAAACTATGCAGCCAGCGTGGTGCCTCACGGCACTTCTGCTGGCTTTGTTTTATCTGCTGCCAGGCAGTGTCGCGCCACTCCAGTACACCCCCGAAAGTAGTGCTGCTGGTCAATGGTGGCGGCTACTCAGTGCGCAATTCGTGCATTATGACAGCGCGCATTTGTGGCTAAATATCGCTGGCTTGTGGTTATGGTGGTTGCTGTTTGCTCAGTACTTGCCGCGCTGGCGTGACTGGTTACTATTGCTGCCGCTGATGGTCGCGGCCACCAGTGCCCATATGCTAAGCCCGCAAGGGGTGATGAATTATGCTGGGTTTAGTGGCTGTTTATATGGCCTGTTTGGCTATGCGGCGCTAGTAGATATTCGCAGCGGTCGCCGCAGTAGCTGGTTGATATTGCTCGTTCTGGTTGGCAAAAATGGCTATGACCTGTGGGCCTTGCCGGTGATTAACGATATTGCTAGTTACGCTCATTTAGGTGCCATTGCTATGGCCTTGCTATTGGTTGCCTTACAACCGCTCACAAGCATGCTCAGAAGGCTTACGCAGCGGCCAAATTAATGTACAATAACAACCTTACCAAGGCCGCTAACAGAAGCTTATCTGCGCTCATGACTTTAACTGAAATTAATACCTTGCTGGCGCACGACATGCAAGGCGTGAACCAGCTCATTAGCCGCGAATTGCAATCTGATGTTGCGCTGATTAACCAACTCGGCCGTTATATTGTCGGCAGTGGCGGTAAACGTCTGCGCCCATTGCTGGCAGTTACCGCTGCGCGTGCCGCCGGCTATCAGGGTGAGGCGCATTTAACCCTCGCTACCATTATTGAATTTATTCACACCGCCACCTTACTGCATGATGATGTGGTCGATGCCTCGGCCTTGCGGCGCGGTAAAGAAACCGCTAACGCGCTCTTTGGCAACGAAGCCAGCGTACTGGTGGGTGACTTTTTGTATACCCGCGCGTTTCAGCTGATGGTCACCTTAGAATCGATGACGGTGATGAAGATCCTCGCCGATGCCACCAATATCATTTCTGAAGGCGAAGTGTTGCAGTTGATGAATTGCAACGACCCCGACACCACCGAAGCCAGCTACTTTGAGGTGATTTACGGTAAAACCGCCAAGTTATTCGAAGCCGCCACCCAACTTGGCGCGGTGTTAGCACAGCAGCCCACTGCGCTGGAGCAGGCTTTAGCCGCCTATGGTCGCCATTTAGGCACCGCCTTTCAGTTAGTCGATGACTTACTCGATTACACCGCCGATAGCGAGGTGATGGGTAAGCAAGCCGGCGATGATCTCGCCGAAGGCAAGCCCACCTTGCCGCTGCTTTATGCTATGTGGCATGGCACCCCGAGCGAGCAACAACTGATTCGTAACGCTATTGAACGGGGCAATGGGCGCGATTTATTGCAGCCTATTTTAGCCACTATGGAAAGCACCGGCGCCCTCAGTTACACCCGCGATCGGGCCTTGGCTGAGGCGAGCTTAGCGCAACAGCAACTACAGCATTTGCCGCCGTCGCCGTACCGCGATGCACTGCATGCTTTAGCGCTGATTGCGGTTGAACGAATCGCTTGAATCAGGGTGAATTTGCGGGTACAATTCGCGCCCTGATTTAAATATAAGCTGCTCGCAAGAGCAAATCGGAGAAAACTATGTACGCAGTATTCCAAAGTGGCGGTAAGCAACACCGTGTCGTTGAAGGCCAAATCGTCCGCCTGGAAAAACTGGAAGCAGCCACTGGTGCAGTGGTTGAGTTCGACCAAGTATTAATGGTGTCGAACGGCGAAACCGTAAATATCGGTGCGCCATTTGTTTCTGGTGGCTCAGTCAAGGCGGAAGTTATTAACCATGGTCGTGCAGACAAAGTGAACATCATCAAGTTCCGTCGTCGTAAGCACCACATGAAGCGCCAAGGTCATCGTCAGTGGTTCACGGAAGTGAAAATCACTGGTATTAACGGTTAATTGTAGGAGCATCGAAACATGGCACACAAGAAAGCCGCAGGTTCAACTCGTAACGGTCGTGACTCAGAAAGTAAACGTCTGGGTGTTAAGCGCTTCGGTGGCGAAGCTGTTTTAGCCGGCAGCATCATTGTTCGTCAACGTGGTACTAAGTTCCACGCCGGTGACAACGTCGGTATGGGTCGTGACCACACCTTATTTGCTTTAACAGACGGTAAAGTTTCATTTGCGGAGAAAGGCCCTAACAGCCGCAAATACGTAAACATCGTAACTGAATAAGTTCAGTTTTCGGTCGATACGAAGACTACGAAACCCCGTCCACAGTGGCGGGGTTTTTTCATGGTAGCAGGTAGCAAAGATGAAGTTTGTAGATGAAGTCGAAATTCGCGTAGAAGCAGGTGATGGCGGCAATGGCTGTATCGGCTTTCGGCGTGAGAAATACATTCCGTTTGGTGGCCCCAATGGCGGTGACGGCGGTGATGGCGGCGACGTTTATCTAGAAGCCGACGAAAACCTCAACACCTTAATTGATTACCGCTTTGTGCGCATTCATAAAGCCATGCGCGGGCAAAACGGTATGACCAATAACTGCACCGGCAAACGCGGTGACGATATCGTGCTGAAAGTACCGGTTGGTACGCGTGCAGTCGACGTTGAAACTGGCGAAGTGCTGGGCGATTTAACCCGTCATGGCCAACGCCGGATGGTCGCCAAAGGCGGCTGGCACGGCCTCGGTAATACCCGTTTCAAAAGCAGCACCAACCGCGCACCGCGGCAAAAAACTGATGGTACCCCGGGCGAGATCCGCAATTTGCGCCTAGAGCTGATGCTACTCGCCGATGTTGGCTTGTTGGGTATGCCCAATGCCGGTAAATCGACCTTTATTCGGTCAGTCTCCGCCGCACGGCCGAAAGTCGCCGACTACCCGTTCACTACCTTGGTGCCAAACCTCGGTGTGGTCAACCCAGTGCCGCATGCCAGTTTCGTTATTGCTGATATTCCTGGGCTGATTGAAGGCGCTGCTGAGGGCGCTGGTTTAGGTATTCGCTTCTTGAAGCATTTGGAGCGTTGTCGGTTATTGTTGCACCTGGTTGATTTAGCCCCAGCCGATGGCACTGACCCGGCTGAGCAGGCGGTTAAGATTGTTCATGAGCTGGAGAAATACAGCCCAGAGCTCGCCGCCAAGCCGCGTTGGTTGATTGCCAATAAGATTGATTTACTCAGCGCAGAAGAAGCCGCCGAGCGCATTGAGGCGATTAAAGCGGCGCTTGACTGGCAGGGCCCGGTGTACCAAATTGCTGGTATTAGCAGCACCAACACCGATATGCTGTGTAAAGCCATCATGAGCTACATTGAAGGGTTGCCGAAAATAACCCCAGAGGAGCTCGAAGCGCAAGCCAAAGTCGGCGCCGAGTTCAAATGGGAGCAGTACCATCAGCAGCAAATGGGTCAAGCCGCTGAAGAAAATTGGGATGATGAAGACGACGACGATGATGACGATTGGGACGACGAAGACGGCGCCGAAGTAATCTATCAGCGTTAAGCACTTTAGCGACCCTGCAGCGATGGAGTCATAACCATGAAAATTGCCTTAGTAGCGGCCATGGCGGCCAACCGCGTGATTGGTAAAGACGGCAACATGCCGTGGCATCTGCCGGCCGAGCTAGCCCATTTTAAAGCAGTTACCATGGGCAAACCGGTGTTGATGGGTCGTGCTACCTATGATTCGATTGGGCGACCATTACCGGGGCGCACCAATATTGTGTTAAGTAGTCGCTACGCAGAGCCGCATACCGATGAACGCGGGGTGATTTGGGTCAATAGCCGGCAGGCGGCGCTGCAGGCGGCCGGTGATGCTGAATGCCTGATGGTGATTGGCGGCGGCCGCGTGTATGCAGAATTTTTACCCTACGCCGATGAACTGTATCTGACCCATATCGACTTAGACACCGCTGGCGATACCTACTTTCCTGACTACCAGACTGGCGCTAACTGGCGCTGCGTAGCGGGCAGCCGCCACGCGGCCGATGGCAACAACCCGCATGCATTTAGCACCGCCGTTTATTATCGCCTCAGCGATAAAGCCAGCTAGAAACGCCGTGCGTATTAATTTTTACTTACAGTTCGCACCTTGGTAAATCCCCAACAAATCGGTAAGCTAGTGGTTAACTTGTTGATTGGATGCCAACTATGTCTGTTATAAAACTCACCACGCTGCTGCTTGCTGTGCCGTTAACACTGCTAAGCAACGCAACGGTTGCCGCACCTGATGCCGCTGCAACCAAGCTATCTGGCTGTTATTTAGAGAATATTTCGGAGCAGGTGCTGTGTGGCACACTGGCTGTACCGGAAAACTACGACCTCGCCGATGGCCCCAGTATCACCCTCAATTTTGCCGTGTTACCGGCTATTAGCGACAATAAAAAGCCCGACCCATTGGTGATCTTAGCCGGCGGACCAGGCCAGGCGGCCACTGAATTAGCTGCTGCCATCAATCGCATTTTTAAAGATTTACGCCGGCAGCGCGATATTGTACTGATTGATCAACGCGGTACCGGCAAATCAGCGCCATTAAGTTGTGAATTAAATCAGCTCGATGAGCTGGCGAAAACCGATGAACAGCAAGATTTAGAAGGCTTAGCGCGCGAGTGTCTAGCTCAGTTCGATGGTCGCGATTTAACCCAGTATCACAGCATCAACGCCATTCGCGATTTCGAGCAGGTGCGCGAGTATCTCGGTTATAGCCAAGTGAATTTATACGGTGGCTCGTATGGCAGCCGTGCCGGCTTGATTTATCTGCGTGACTACCCGCAGTCGGTGCGCGCTGCAGTACTGGATGCGCTGGCGCCAGTGCAGGTGATTGTTGGCCCGTTTGGTACCTTTGGCGCTGCATCGTTTGATAAATTGTTAGCTCAGTGTGCGCAGTCAGAGGCCTGCAATGAGGCCTTTCCAAACCTCGCGCAAACCTATCAGCAGGTGCTGGTGGGTTTAGAACAACAGCCGCAGTTACTATCAGTCGCTGACCCCATGAGCAACGAGATGCAGCAGCTGATGATTACCGCCGGGCGCTTTACCTCAGTGTTACGGGTTGGTTTGTATCATCCGCGCAGCCGCCAGCTGCTACCGTATGTGATTGAGCAAACCGCTGCGGCCAATTACACCCCATTAATTGGTTTGCTCGGTAGTACCTTGGCGCAATCAGAAATGTACCTCGGCTTGACGCTGTCGGTGCTGTGCAGTGAAGACTTACGCCGAGCCACACCAGAGTTACTAGCGGCCGACGCTGCCAACGATTTTATTGCTGGCCGCACCGGTGAAGCCTTTGTTGAAATGTGCCGGGCCTGGCCACAAGCCGATCGCCCTGCCGAATGGTTTGAGCCAGTGCAAAGCGCTGTGCCCACCTTGTTGTTATCGGGTGAATTAGACCCAGTTACGCCGCCGGCGTGGGGCGATATGGCCGCCGAAGGGTTAAGTAATAGTCGCCATTTAGTCGCGCCGCACGGCTCGCATACCATTATCGGGCATACCTGTGCCAACCGTTTGGCCAGCACATTTATTGATAACCTCGACCTGGCCGCACTGGATGACAGTTGTTTGCAGCAGCAACAGCCAACGCCGTTTATCCTGAACAGCAACGGCAAAGGATTATAGTCATGATTGAAGTACAACAACTACGTAAACAATTTGGCCAGCTGGTGGCTCTCGACGGGCTGACGTTTAATGCGCCAGAAGGTCAAATCACCGGCTTGCTGGGCCCTAATGGCGCTGGTAAAACTACCTGCTTGCGTACTATTTACGGTCTGCTTAAAGCCGACAGTGGCAAAGCGCTGATTGATGGGTTTGATGCCAGTGAGCAACCGCTCGAAGCACGCCGTCATATCGGTATTTTCCCGGATAAATTTGGTTTGTATGAGCGCCTCACCGCGCGTGAGCAAATTGCTTACTTTGCTAATTTGCATGGGCTAACCGGCGCCCAAGGTGATCAGGCGGTGAGTACCGCCTTAGCGCGCCTCGATATGCTGGCTATTGCCGATCGTCGCGCCCGTGGCTTTTCGCAAGGGCAGCGCATGAAAGTGGCGTTGGCGCAGAGTATTGTACACAGCCCCAAACACCTCATTCTCGATGAGCCAAGCCGCGGTTTAGATGTGATGAGTACCCGCATTCTGCGCGACTTATTACGTGAATTACGCAGTCAGGGCACCAGTATTTTGTTCTCCAGCCATGTCATGCAAGAAGTCGCCGCGCTGTGCGACCAAGTGGTGGTGATAGCCGCCGGTAAAGTGGCGGCGCAAGGTACCACCGAGGAATTATGTGCGCTGACCGGTGAAACCGCATTGGAAGAAGCCTTTGTTAAGATTATCGGGACCGATGAGGGCATTGCCGCATGATCACGCAGATTCGTATTGTTTGGTTAAAAGAGCTCAAAGACGCCCTACGTGATAAACGTTCGGTGATGGCCGCCATGAGTTATGCGTTTTTTGGTCCATTGCTGATGGCCGGCGCATTTTTCCTGTTGATCAGTCAGCTAACCAGTGAAAAAGATGTCGAGATTGATATACGTGGCGGCGATTATGCGCCGGCACTGGTGCAGCACTTAAATAACCTCGGTATTGTCGAGCGCAGCGAGCCGTGGCCGGCTGGCAAACAACCCATTACCTTGGACATCGATGCTAGTTGGGCTGAGTATATCGCCACCGCACAACCGGCCAAAGTAACGCTGACCGCTGATTTTTCAGCGCAAAAACAACGCGCCGATATTCGCCGGGTGGAAACCGCAGTGAGCAGCTATGCTCAGCAACTCGGGGTGATTCGCCTGCAAATGCGCGGCATTGACCCGAACGCTATGCGCGGCATTGACTTGGTCAAGCAGGACACCGCCACCAAAGGCTCACGCGCCGCTATTATGATGGGTAGTGTGCTGGTGTTTATGTTGTTGTCGGTATTTTTCTCGGGCATGAACGTCGCCATAGATATTAGTGCCGGCGAACGCGAACGTAACTCGCTGGAACTATTATTATCGCAGCCGCTGAGCGCCTTGCAGTTAGTGTGGGGTAAAACCCTGGCGGCCGGTAGTTTCGCTATTTTCGGCGGGCTGCTCAGTGTGATTTTGATTCCACTGATTTTCCGCTATTTACCGCTACATGAAATTGGTATCAGTGTGGCGATTGCCTGGCCGATGCTGCTGTTGATTCTATTGACCTTGGTGCCGTTGGCGTTTTTGGCCACTGCCATGCAGTTGTTTGTGTCGTTCCGTGCTAAGAGCTTTAAAGAAGCGCAAACCTATATTTCATTGGTACTGATGGTACCGATGTTAGCGGTGTTCGGGGTCGAATTTGCGCGGCTGAAGAATCAGCTGTTGTATTACCTACCGCTGACTGGTCAGCATCAGGCGTTACTGGATATCATTAAGGGCGAATCGATACAGTGGCTGCCGCTTGGCGTCAGTGCGCTGGTGACGCTGCTGGTGAGTTATATCCTGATCCGCTTGATTGCGCGCATGCTGAGCAGCGAAAAAGTGGTGTTTGGGCTGTAATTGCGGTTAGTTATGCTGCCAACGGGCCCACTGATAGTAGGCCCATTGGCCCAGCCGCCGGAGCTGCGGCAACGGTATTCGTGGTAAGGCTGATTGATAGAACGGTAATTCTGGCAATTTTTCACCCATGGCCAATTGCGCCACTCGAGCGCCGGCCAGCTGACTAAAAGTCACCCCCGCACCACAATAGCCCATGCTGGTATAAATTCCCGCCGCTGGGCTATAAATGCGCGGATAATCATCTAACGCGACACTCACCCAGCCACTCCAAAAATACTCCGGCGGCTCAGCACAGAGCGACGCCAGCTGCGGAAAGGTCGTCGCTAAACCGGCCAGCAAGTGCTGTGCATAAAGCGCTTTATTGGCATCTTTGCCGCGAATCGCACCACGCCCACCAAATAACAAACGACCATCGGGTAACAAGCGAAAATAGTATTTCAGCGCGCGGGTATCCATCACTAACTGATCGCCGCTTAAGCCGCATGCTGCGCGTTCGTCGGCGCGCAATGGCCGGGTCACCAGTACACTCGATAATACCGGCAAACTGCGGCCATGAATGCTTGCATGCAGATGATTGGGGGTATAACCGTTGCTGGCAATAATCACTTTGTTGGCGGTTACCGTGCCCAACGGCGTGTGCAATTGCTGGCGGCCATCGGCTAAGCTCTGCCAGTGCTGCACTGGGCAGTGACTCACTAGCTGCGCGCCGGCCGCTGCTGCTTGGCGCGCCACACTACTGGCTAACAGCAGCGGGTTGAGCCCGTAACTGTGCGGAAAGTGAATCGCAGCATGGGCTTGCGGACTGTTAATTAGCTCGGCTAAGGGCGCTTGTGCCAGCCAGCGGGTTTGCGGCTCGTAGTGGTGCAACGCGGTAAATTGCTTGGCTAACAACGCTACCGCTTTAGCGCTATGGGCAATCTTCAAATAGCCACCCGGTTGCTGTTGCAGCTGCTCTGGGCAGGCATGCAGATGACCCTGCAAGCGTTCAAAGGCTGCCGCATACTCAACCTGAATAGCGCGCGCAGTGGCTTCACCAGCACGCTGTGCCCAGGCCGCATAGCTCAGCCGGCCGGTACTTGGCATGGCAAAGCCGGCGTTACGACTGGAGCAGCCCCAGCCGATGTGATTGGCTTCGAGTAGCAGCACCTGCTGTTGATAGCGCTCGGCTAATTCTAGCGCAGCATTGAGACCGCTGTAGCCACCACCAATGACCACCAGCTCGGCCTGCGCCGGAATGCTGCTATGGCTGGTTACTGGCCACTGCGTACTGCTGTGCTGCTGCCAATAGCTGGGCGCGTGCGGCTGCTGTGGGTCAGGGTAGGGGTGATGTAGAGGGTCATAGAAGGCGCTGGGCTGTGAACTGGCGTGTTGCATGTTAACTGCCTGCCCCTTGAATTAGTCGAAGTTGAGGATCATCTCGCCGGCGGTACAGTGGCAAATGCCATCGCAGACAGGGCAATGATAGCCTTCGTGCACCGAAATGTAGTGCCAGCGGTCGGCATGTTCACGAATCAGTTGGCCACCGCAGCGGCTAAAATAGGAGTACGCACTGTTATTCGGGCTTTGCATCCAAATATGCGCTAAACCAGCACTACAGCCGAGTTTTTTCGCTTCGCTGATGGAGCGTTGTAGCAGCAGTCGGCCCAGGCCGACACCGCGAATACCGTCATCAACCGCCGCACATTTGAAATACACCATGTGCTCGGCGGCAACTGGCCAAGCGCTTGGCGTACAGCAATCATCAATGACCCATTGCCCTGGCGCGAAGGTTAGGCGGATACCGGCTAACTGGCCATCAACGTAGCCCAACCAATTTAAATTAACGCCGTCTTTTTCGCCGCGTGCGGCATAGTCGGCGAGGTTTTCTGTGGTCAGGTAGTTGTCGCCATGCACTCGATTGCCCAATTCAATCACGGCCGCGTGGTCGGCGGCCGTGAGTGGTTTTAGTTCAATCAATGGTGTTGCGGTTGAGTTCATAACACTCGCTGTTGCGCTGAGTTTAGTAACGATAGTCGTCTGACTTAAACGGCCCTTCCACAGCGACATGAATGTAGTCGGCTTGTTGCTTGGTCAGTTGCGTGATCACGCCACCAAACCCTTGCACCATGTAACGCGCGACTTCTTCATCAAGCAGCTTAGGAAGCACTTCAACACGTAGCTTGGCAGCTTTCTCAGCAGCTGGCAAGTCGGCAAATTTCTCGCTAAACAGGTGCATTTGCGCGAGCACTTGGTTGGCAAATGAACCATCCATGATGCGGCTTGGGTGACCCGTGGCGTTGCCAAGGTTAACCAAGCGGCCTTCGGACAGCAGTAACAAGTAGTCGTCGGCAGCATCACTGCGGAAAACTTTATGTACCTGCGGTTTGACTTGTTCCCAACGCCAGGCTTTACGCATGTAGGCGGTGTCAATTTCGTTATCGAAGTGGCCAATGTTACATACCACCGCAGTTTTCTTCAGCGCCGCTAGCATGTGTTGATCACAGACGTTGACGTTGCCAGTGGTGGTGACTAACAAATCGGTGTTACCCAGTAAGGCTTTATCGACGCTGTTGGCAGTGCCGTCGTTGCGACCGTTAATGTACGGCGATACCACTTCGTAGCCATCCATACAGGCTTGCATGGCACAAATTGGGTCAATCTCAGTAACTTTTACAATCATGCCTTCTTGGCTGAGGCTCTGCGCCGAGCCTTTACCAACATCACCATAACCAATTACCAGCGCTTTTTTACCCATCAACAAGTGGTCGGTGCCGCGTTTAATGGCATCACTCAGTGAGTGGCGGCAGCCGTATTTGTTGTCATTCTTTGATTTGGTGACCGAATCGTTGACGTTGATTGCAGGCACTTTCAGGCTGCCTTTGTGCAACATCTCCAGCAAGCGGTGTACGCCGGTGGTGGTTTCTTCGGTGATACCGTGAATGCTGTCGAGCATTTGTGGGTATTTGTCATGAATCAGCAGGGTTAAGTCACCGCCATCATCAAGGATCATATTGGCATTCCACAGCTGCCCCTGCTGACGGCAGGTTTGCTCTAAACACCACTCATATTCTTCTTCGGTCTCACCTTTCCAGGCAAATACCGGAATACCAGCAGCGGCAATAGCTGCGGCGGCGTGATCTTGGGTCGAGAAAATATTGCATGACGACCAGCGTACTTCAGCACCCAATTCAACCAGCGTTTCAATAAGTACCGCGGTTTGAATGGTCATATGAATACAGCCGATAATGCGCGCACCCTGCAACGGTTTGCTGGCAGCGTACTTGCGGCGGATGGTCATCAGCGCCGGCATTTCGCTCTCAGCAATCGAGATTTCCTGACGGCCCCAGGCGGCCAAGCTGATATCGGCGACTTTATAATCTGTGAAGTGACTCATGGGTTTCCTTTGGTATTAAACCGTCTTAGCTAAGCTGAAACTCGGCGGCATGCTGCAGCCGAATCAATAATTGTTGTTGGCGGTCGGCACTCAGCCGTGGGCCAAATTCAGTCACCACTTCAGCGGCGGCATGACTAGCCAATAAACCGCAAGCCGCCAACGGGTAACCGCGGGTTAAGCCAAATAGCATGGCACCAGCAAACATATCACCGGCACCATTGGTATCGACCGCTTTCACGGCAATGCCAGGCACCTTAATTTGCCGCGCACCGTCACCCAAAATAGCTCCCTGTTTACCCAGGGTAATGGCGACTAACTTGGCATGCTGCTGCAATTTTACCAAGGCCTCTTGCACATCGTCGGTGCCAGTGAGCATAGCGGCTTCTTCTTGGTTACAGAACAGTACGTCAACACCACCGTCTAGGATCGCCTCAATACCATCGGTAAAGTACTTCACCATGGCTGGGTCAGAACAGGTCATGGCAATTTTCGTGCCGTTTGCTCGGGCGACCTGCTTGGCCCGTTCAATCGCCTGGCGAGCAATCGGTGAGGTCACTAAGTAGCCTTCAATATAGAGGTATTCCGCCCGCGCTATGGCGTCTTCATCGAGCTCAGCGGTGGATAAGTCAGCAGTGATGCCCAAATAGGTGCGCATGGTGCGCTCGGCATCGGGAGTAACCATCACTAAACAGCGACCGGTTTTCCCTTGATGTGCTTGCGCGCCAATGCTGGTGGTGATGCCCACCCGCTCTAAATCGGCACAATAGAACTTGCCGGCCTGGTCATCGGCGACCTTGCAGCAATAGAATGCTTTGCCGCCAAATTGGCTAAAGCCGACCAGCGAGTTGGCGGCCGAGCCACCACCCGATTGCTTCTTCAACTCACCACGCTTGGCCAGTTCGGCAATCAACCGTTCTTGGTCGGCATCGTCGATCAGCGTCATCATGCCTTTTTCGATTTGGTGCTGCTGCAGAAACTCGTCCGTAACTTCAAATTCTTGGTCGACCAAGGCGTTGCCAATACCGACAATATCGATTGTTTTCATAGGTGCTCGCGCAAGCGTGTTTTAAAATTCTAAAAACAAAAATTCCGGCCGCGTAGTATAGCGCAGCCGGAATTTCAGGTCGACCATCTTAGCGCAACGATTTAGCCCGCGCGCTTATGCTTTGAAGCCACCGGCGATGCCCTTGGTGGTGACGCTCACGGCATCATGGGCGTGCAATGATTCCAGGTGATTGACGCGGATCCAGAAGTCGCGATAGTGCGGTTGCTGGTTCAAGGTGTACTGCAAGCGCCGCGCGGCATCTTCACAGAACATCAAGTTCTGCCCATTGAGGCGCGCAAACTCTTGCTCATCTTCACGTTTCACTGCGGCTTGCACCGGCGTCTTCAGCGCGTCTTCAATGGCATCGATTAACGCCACAATGGGTAACTCGGTGAGGCTCTCGCTCAGGCTAATTTTCACTTCCGCCACCGAACGCTGGCTATGTGGGGTAGCGACAATACCTTGCGTGGTGCCTAACCAACGGTGCACCGCTTCAGCATCCACCTCGGCATCGCTGCCAAAGTTTTTCACGAAGGCTTCTTGAATCAGTTGGCGGGCCAAGGCGGCAGAACATGGGCAGGTTGATGAGTAGGGTACTTCGACACCCACTTCAATGCTCATATGGCCATTATCATAGCGGCCAATCACCGTCACCGGGTAGGCTTTCCAGCCTGGCTTCTTGCTGATTAGCGCGTGGCGCCGCAATAAGTAGTCAAAGCTAAATTTAACGAAGGCTTGATCGGCAAGGCCATCATGACTGGCAATAAAATCGTGCAAAATTTTATGCAAACTCTGTTGCGTCAACGAACTGTTATTCGACAACTCTTCTAATAATAGGTACAAGCGCGACATATGAATGCCTTTGGCTTTCGGATCGGTTAAATTCACGAAAGCTTCAATACGGGCGCTCACCGGTCGCTCGCTATCGCTGGCCGCACCAACGATCAGTGGCATTTCGATATTGCTCATACCGACCCAATCCAAGGTGCCCTCGGTTTGTGCTTGGGTTTGCTTAGCAATATCTGGCATCATGGTAGGTGTTGCTGTTGACATGCGTTACGACTCCGGATGTTACAAAAAGTAGTTTTACTACCCCAAAACGGGGCGATAGTATACTCGAATTAGCTCAGTTACGGTAGTTTGCCACAGACAGTTCACCCGTGGCGTAAAGAAAATTCGATTAGTTGTATCTAAAAAACAAGAGCCTAGAAATAAAAGGGAATTACTGAACAAGGATTATGTGATGATTGATGAGCGCTTATTAACGCAGTATGCCGACCTTATGGGCAGTGCCGGTGTGGCTGACATACTCACCACCTTTGATGACAATGTGGCTGGCTATTTGGACCATATTGGCTGGTTGGTGAAACAGCGGGATGAAAATGCTGTGCGTCGTCAAGCACATAAATTAAAAGGCGCCTGTCGCTCGGTTGGTTTGCTCCAGCTTGGCAGTTTAATGGAGCACATAGAGCGTCAGCCGTGGCACTGGTCAGAACTTGAACAGCTGCTGCAGCAATGGGCAGTGGAACTACCCAAGCACCAACAGCAGCTGCGGCAGTGGTTACTTACTCGCTGAGTTCAGTGACGGCTGGTCGAGGTGACGAATGCTGACCTCGCCGATAAAGCGATAGCCTTCGCCATGAATGGTGGTAATTAAGTTCGGTGCACCCTGCTGGTTCTCGAAATGCCGGCGAATGCGGCGAATGGCGACATCGACGGTACGATCAGCGGGGCGCAATTCACGGTCCAGCATTTTTTTCACCAAGGTTTCGCGATCCAGTATTTTGCCTGGGTTGGTAAGAAATAATTCCATCGCCCGATATTCGCTTTTCGGTAACCGAAACAGTTTACCATCGGGTGAAAATAAACAGCGGCTATCGCTCTCTAACTTCCAACCATTGAACTCATACACGATACTTTCATGGCCGATACGTTGTTGTTGGCTCTTGATCGCATGAATACGCCGATACAAGTTACGCACCCGAATAATCAGTTCTTTCGGATTGTACGGTTTAATTAAATAATCATCAGCGCCGAGCTCAAGCGCTAGCAAGCGATCTTCTTCGGCATCGCGGCCGGTTAAGAAAATCAAGCCAATGTTGTCATCTTCGCGCAATTGTTCGGCCAACTCCATACCACTTTTACCGGGTAAATTGACGTCCATAAGTACCAGGTCGACCTGCTGGCGCGCCATAATACGCTCCATCTGCATACCATCGGCAGCGTCGTAGACATCGTACCCCTCCTGCTGAAATAGCCGGGTGAGGGTATTGCGAGTAACCACTTCATCTTCAACGATTAGTAATCGAGCGTTCATAACATGTGGGTCCAAAGTATCTATTAACATATGTTGCATAAACGTGACAAATTGGAGTTTAACATGAGCTGCGTAGGAATGGCAAAATTCCGTCTTAAAAATGTGCTCATTTGAGCTTGTTTTTCGCTCTATTCGTCGTGCAGGCCAGTTGCCAAGGCATTCGCTATGGTTATTTTGACGGCGGTACCACGGTTTGGTTCACTGCTTATTTCAATACTGCCTTTGAGCACTTGGCGCACCAGGTTGTAGACGAAATGCAGGCCGAGGCCGGTGGCGCCGCTGCTGCGTTTACTGGTGGTGAACGGCTCAAATACTTTATCCAGCAGCGGCTCCGACATACCCTCGCCATCGTCACGGTAATCGATCTGCAGCACGCCGCTGTCGTTATCGAGTGTAATAGCGATATCAATATGACCGCATTGCCGGTATTCAAAGCCATGTTGCAGTGAGTTGTGCACCAGCTGGTTGATGATTTGATTGATTGGCCCGGGCCGACTGTTTACCCACAGCGGTCGCGGGCACTGCAGACGCAGCGGAAATTGCTTTAACTGGCTAAATCGGCTGTGCAAAGCAGCGACCACATCATCACAAAATGTCGCCATATCAAAATCACGGCTCGGTTCGGCGAATTGATCCATGGATAACTGCTGAAAGCGCGTGACCAAATCGGCAGTACGCTGAATATTGCGCTCAAGCAGCGCCAGATTCTCCTGACTGGATTCCAAAAAGCGCTGAAAATCGTTACTGGTCATGGTTTTTTGGCTAAATTTTTCGGCCAAGTTGGCCAAACTATCTTGCATGATCGAGCTGGAGGTAATCACCAACCCCACCGGCGTATTCATTTCGTGGGCAACGCCTGCCACCATGTCGCCAAGTGCCGACATTTTTTTTGCCTCGACCAACTCTTGTTGATATTGGTGCAGGGTTTCGAGCGTTTTTATCAATTCGCGATTGGCAATTTTCAGTGCCTCGGTGCGCTCGCTCACTTGCCCTTCGAGTTCGGCATTGAGCTGGCTGGCTTGTTGTTCGGCAATGTGCTGCCGCTGAATATGCTGCTGAATGCGACCAAGCATCAGATCAAAGGCTTTGGTCAGGCTGTCGAGCTCCATTAACTTAGTGCGCCCAATGCGCAGACCATAATCTTTACTGCCAGCAACGGTATTCACTGCGTCAACCAGCTGGTCCACCGGCGTGGTGATATAGCGGCGCAGTCGTAGCGCTAATAAATAGGCCAGTAACAGCGCGCAGCTGGTAATCACCACCGCCAAAAAAATGCCATTATGCAGCGCTGTATCGGTGCTCTGACGTGAGGCGCGCACATACACATAACCGAGTAATCGGTCTGCCAAGTAGATTGGCTCGGCGGCTTCGTAGTAACGCTCGGTGAGCCGCACGCCGACTAACTCGTGCACTTGCTCGGTACGAATCGGTATCGCCGCTAAAGCGGTGGCATTGAAGCTGGTAAAATAGCTGGTTGCGCCGGAGCTGCCGTCGACGCGGTAAATATGAATGTGCTGCAGTAACTCGGCGTAACCAAATTGGGCTAAATCGCGACTGAGTTGTTCATGACTATCTGTTAGTAAATGTTCGGCTGCTAAGGCGCCAATAATTTCCGTGAGATCGGTAGTTTTGGCGCTGACTCGCTGCACTGTTTGTTGGTAATGCAAGCTGACCAACAGCAGCGCCGTCAGGCCGACGAAAAAACCAACGCTGCCAACTAGCAGCACCGTAACGGTGCGACTAATTGAGCTAAACATATTAGCGCCGGCCCTTACGCGTGGTGCGCGCTGGCGGCTGCCGCACGGCGCGATACACGGCAAAGCGATTGTCTTGGGCGACCCGTTGACACTGGCCAAAACTGGCGGTGATGAGCTCAGGCCAAGGTAAAAAGCGGTTGGCGACTAACCATAGCTCGCCATGACTACTCAAGTGCATGCTGGCTTGGCGTAAAAATGCCGCACCAATTTTATAGTCGGTCGCCAGCCCAGTATGAAATGGCGGATGACTGACAATGTAGTCAAAGCGCGGCAGCTCACTGTTTAAGCCATCGCTGGCGATCAATTCACCAGTGAGATTATTGCTTGCTAGCGTGGCCGCTGCTGCTGCCAATGCCATCGCGCTAACATCAAGGTAGCTGACCTTAAGCGCTGGGCTGGCGCGATTGAGCCAGGCGCCGAGCACGCCATGACCGCAGGCGAAATCGAGCACGCTGCCCTGCTGCCAGTGCGGCAAATGCTTAAGCAACATGGCGCTGCCATCATCAATACTCGGGTAGGCGAACACCCCCGGTAGACTGTGCAAGCGCAATGGCTGATTAAAGCCCGGCTGCGGCAGCTGTTGTTCAAGCAGGTAATTTTCTAGCGCGAACGGCTTGGGTTGGCTTTTTATATGGGTTGCCAACAGCAATGAATGATTGCCAATAGCGACTTTTTGCAGCGGCGCGTAATACTCGCCCAGCAGTTTATCGATACTTTTAATACCGCCGCGATTTTCGCCCACCAGCCACACCTCACTACCAAGCGGTAGCAGCGTGGCAATGGCATGCAATAAATAATCCGCCAGCGGTTTTTCTTTCGGTAACCACAGTAAAGCTGCGCTGGCGTTATTGAGTTGCAGCGGCAGCTGTGGCGGTGTTGCGCCAAACTGCTGCGGTGCAGCATGTGACTGCCATTGCTGCGCGGCACCGGCGTGTAAGTGCCATAATGCCGCCACTTCGAGCTCGGCGGCGACTGCGCTATCGGGCGCATTGACCAACAGCCAGTGCTGCTGTTGCAAGCGCTCGGCCTGGCGAATAATTAATTGCGATGGTGCGCTAATAGCATTCATCAATTAGCCACGCCCTTTGGTTCGGGTGCGTTGATGCTTGGCATTTTTTTCAATGAAGCTAATGATTTCACTGGCGACATCTTTACTGGTGGCGCCTTCAATTCCTTCAAGCCCCGGTGAACTGTTCACTTCCATCACCAACGGCCCGTGATTGGAGCGTAAAATGTCTACCCCGGCAACGTTTAAGCCCATGGTTTTTGCCGCTTTCACCGCAGTCGCGCGCTCGGCGGCACTGAGTTTAACTAAGCTGGCCGTGCCACCACGGTGCAAATTGGAACGGAACTCGCCGGCCTTGGCTTGGCGTTTCATCGCCGCGATGACTTTGTCGCCAATCACAAAACAACGAATATCAGCACCGCCGGCTTCTTTAATATATTCCTGCACCATAATGTGCGATTCCAGCCCCATAAAGGCTTCAATCACTGATTCCGCAGCTTGCCGAGTTTCTGCCAGCACCACGCCAATACCTTGGGTGCCTTCAAGCAGTTTGATCACCAGCGGCGCGCCACCAACCATGTCAATTAAATCAGGAATGTCCTGTGGCTGACTGGCGAAGCCGGTGGTTGGGAGGCCAATATTTTTGCGGCTTAGCAATTGTAGTGAACGCAATTTATCGCGACTACGCGAGATCGCTACCGATTCATTCAGCGGATAACTGCCAATCATTTCGAATTGCCGCAATACCGCGGTACCGAAAAAGGTAATCGACGCGCCAATACGTGGGATCACCGCATCGTAGTAGGGTAAATCGGTACCCTTCATGTGAATAGACGACTCGCGCGCATTGATATTCATGTAGCAGCGCAACGGGTCAATCACATCCACCGTGTGACCGCGCGCTTCAGCAGCCTCGACCAAGCGCCGAGTGGAATACAGTTTGGCATTCCGTGACAATATCGCGATTCTCATAGGGTCGCTCCTGGCTGGCCAAGCAAATAGGACGCATTAGGGTCCACAATAAACCGGCCGCGCATGGCTTGGCGACCTAACAACATACGAAACTTCATAGTATCTCGATTGGTGAGGGTTATCTCGATAGGGCCATCGAACAGCCCTAATTGTAGCCGACTTTTGATCACATAGCGTAGTTCGCTATGACCGCCCGAGTCGGTGACTTTGCGTTGGTCATAGATTTTCGCTTCACAGATTTGTTCACGGTTGCTGTGTTGCTCTGGGTGCAACCAAATTCGCAGCCAGCCTTCACCGTCGCGCTCAAACGGCTCCAGCCGAAAGGCATGCAAACATGAGGTGGTAGCACCAGTATCAATTTTCATTTTTAGCGCTGGAATAGCCAGCTCAGGTAGGGCGCCCCATTCGCGCCAGCCTAGCGTTTGCATCAGGTCATCTCAGTGTTAATTGCAGCAGGTGCTAGAATAACGCTGTGGCGCGCTTATGGCTAGTTATTCAACTGCATTGGCGGCCTGCAGTGGGAACGCTCGCTGCAGTAGCGCGCGAGTGAACTCTTTACGCAAATAAAAGCCGCGCGGTAAGGTTTCAATGGTTTGCCCGTGTTGGCCAATAGCGGCAGTTAACACCCGCCCATGCGCCGCTTTTGGGCGCAATTGCAGCACTTCGCCTTGCTGCGCTTGAATTTGTTCCACTTGCCCCAGCGCAATGCGGTCCATGTGCTCCTGCCAATCGGCTTGGAGCTGTGCTTCCTCGGCCGCACTGGGTTGCCAAAAAAATGCGCTGCCAACGGTGCGCTCAGCCAACGGCACGCTGCGACGACCATCAATTGGCACCCACAGCACGCACTGTAACTTGTTGCGCACATTGCTATGCTCCCAACTCAGCTGCGCAATGTCGGTCAGTGGCGCGGTGCAGACAAAGGTGGTTTCCAGCGGTTCGCCGCGCTGATCCAGCGGAATAGTTTTTAATTCGACCCCTAACTGCGGAAAATCCTGCAGCTGCGCCGAGCCGGCACTGGCACCCAATGCAGTTTCCAGTAACTGCCCAACCCACCCTTTATTGCGGCGCAAATCAGCTGGAACCTTCAGCTGGTGGGCCGCAGCAATGTCGGCAAAGCGCTGACCAGCGAGGGCGTTGGCGCGTGCATACAATTCAGCGAGTGTCATAATGTCGGTGCCTGCAGTTATTTAACCCTTTCAATATGCCCCTGATTATGGAAAAATCGAAGCCAGAAGTCGAATTTATGAGGATGCCCGCGTGATAGACGCAGAAGGATTCCGAGCGAACGTCGGAATCATCATCTGTAACGAGCAGGGACAAGTCTTTTGGGCGCGTCGAATAGGGCAACACAGCTGGCAGTTCCCACAAGGTGGCATTGATGACGGCGAAAGCGCTGAACAGGCGATGTACCGGGAACTCTACGAAGAAGTCGGATTAAAACCGGAGCAAGTCGAAATTGTTTATACCAGTCGCAACTGGTTACGTTATCGCTTACCGAAACGGCTTGTTCGTCGCGAACAACGACCGACCTGTATTGGTCAGAAACAGAAATGGTTTTTGCTGCGACTCACATGCAAGGAGCAGGATGTGAACGTGCTCAGCTCTGGCAAACCGGAGTTCGATGACTGGCGTTGGGTCAGTTATTGGTATCCGGTGCGACAAGTTGTGGCGTTCAAACGGGATGTCTACCGGCGCGTGATGAAAGAGTTTGTGCCGTTTGTGATGCCCCCCTACAGCGCCTCAAGCGCACCAAAACAGGTGAAAAAGCAGCGCCCGCACCGACGGAGACGCTGATATGCTGCGCGTATTACAACGCATTGTCGAAGCCGTGAATCAAGCGCCAGATTTTGAGCTGGCGCTGCAAACCATGGTGCGCCAAGTAAAAACCGCGTTAGCCACCGACTGTTGCAGTGTCTATTTGGCCGATCACCAGCACCAACGCTTTGATCTGGCCGCCACCGACGGCCTTGAAATCACCAATGAAAACCCGGTTCAGATCCGCTTCGGCGAAGGAGTGGTGGGTCTTGCTGCGCAGCGTGAAGAGCCACTGAACTTTGCCAATGCCGTGGCCCATCCGAATTTCATTCGGCTGCCGAACGTTAAAGAAGATCGTTTTATTGCCATGCTGGCGGCGCCGGTTATTCATCGCCGTCGCGTCATGGGCGTGCTCACCGTCCAGCAGGCCAAAGCGCGCGCCTTTACCCGTGATGAAGAAGCCTTTGTGGTGACCTTAGCGGCGCAGTTGGCGGTGGTGATTGCCCATGCCGAGAGCCGTGGCTTGCTCAAACGTCAAGCGCAAACGCCACGGTTGCGCATGGTGCAGGGCATTCCAGCCTCGCCTGGGGTGGCTATTGGCGCCGCTTATCTGATGCAACCACGGGCGCGGCTCAGTGATATCACCCCCAAGCGCAGCGACATGCCCGAGCATGAAGTGCGAGCCTTTCGCGCAGCCGTAGCGCGCACCCGCCAAGAGCTTAACGATCTGAGTGAACGCATGAAAGGCCAAGTTGCCAGCGAGAGCTTGGCGATTTTTGATGTCTATCACGCCATGCTCGATTCCAACAGTTTGGGTCAGCAGGTTGAGGCCAGCATTGCCGAGGGCTGGCGGGCACAAACCGCAGTGAAAAATGTGGTGGAAAGTTTAGTCGAGCAATTCGAGCATCTCGATGATGACTATATTCGTGAGCGCGCTGCTGATGTGCGCGACCTGGGGCAACGTATTTTATCGCATTTACAACAGCGCCAACGTCGCCAGCATCAAACCCCCGAGCGCTGCATATTAGTCGCCGAAGAAGTCACCGCAGCGATGCTCGCCGAGCTGCCGGTGGCTGATATTGTCGCGATGATTTCGTTGCGTGGCTCGGCTAGCTCGCACGCTGCTATTATGGCCCGCAGCATGGGTATTCCAGCGGTGCTTGGGCTCAGTGATCTGGATCTTGATGATCTCGCCGGCCAGCAGCTGATTGTTGATGGCTACAACGGCGAGGTGTTTATCAACCCGCCGCTGCAAGTGGAACAAGAATATCGTAGCTTGGCGGCAGAAGAAGCTGCGTTGCAAAGTAAAGTGTGCTCAGCCCGTGGCTTACCGATTGAAACCCAAGATGGGGTAAAAATCAGTTTACAACTCAACGTCGGCTTACAAACCGAGCGTGATTGGTTGGCTGAGCTGCAGGTCGATGGGGTTGGCCTGTACCGTACCGAAATAGCGTTTATGTTGCGCGAACGCTTACCCACCGAAATTGAGCAAGTCGAGATCTACAGCCAGGTGCTGGAGCAATTCAGTGCCGGCACGGTGGTGATGCGTACCCTCGATGTCGGCGGTGATAAACCCTTACCGTATTTGCCTATGCAGGAGCAAAACCCGTTTTTGGGTTGGCGTGGCATTCGCCTTACCCTTGATCACCCCGAGATTTTTTTGGTGCAAATTCGGGCCATGCTCAGAGCTTCGGTAAAGCACCAGAATTTGCGCATTTTACTGCCAATGATCACCAGTGCCGATGAAGTGGATGAAGCGGTGCGGTTGATTCGCCAAGCCTATCACGAAGTCGCCGAGGAGTTTGCTTGCGCTGCCGATGAACAGCTGTTCGAGCCGCAAATTGGCGTGATGATTGAAGTGCCAGCAATGATTTACCAGTTGCATACGGTGGCCGATAAAGTTGATTTTTTCTCGGTTGGCAGCAACGATCTGACCCAGTATATGCTCGCCGTAGATC
>JALQTK010000023.1 GCA_023260975.1 Pseudidiomarina sp.
GCTGAAGTAATCAGTGGCTTGGTCACGCACGGTGACCGCGCGCGCTAGTGCCATTGGCTCGCCCTGCACGATAGATAAGTCTGCCAATTCTAGGTAATAGCACTGATAACCGCGCGTCTGCGCCTCTAATAACAAGCGAAAGCTAGTATCCTTGTAGGTTTTGATACCAGCAATTGGGTCCATAATCATGGCAAGTTTCATGAGCTATCCTCGTCAATACATAACTAGACAGTTAGGCAAGGTCGCCAAACTGATATTGAATAACGCTTAAGGCTGCTAGTGCAGCTGTTTCGGTACGTAACACCCGCGGTCCCAATCGCACTGGGGTAAATTCATGCGCATTGGCTTGGCGTACCTCGCTGTCGCTTAAACCGCCTTCTGGACCGATCAAAAGTTGAATGCGTTGAGCTGCCACCACGTGCTGCTGCAGCGGTGTTGCTGCATACGGGTCGAGCGTCAGCCGCAGAGCGTTTGGCAAACTGGCCAGCCAACTACTTAATGATTGCGGTTGATGCACCAGCGGTACAACGCTGCGGCCACTTTGCTCGCAGGCAGCTATAACGATTTTTTGCCATTGTTGTTGTTTTTTATCGAGCCGTTCTGCGGCTAATTTGACACCGCAGCGTTCAGTAAATAATGGGGTAATCGCACTAACACCAAGCTCGACTGATTTTTGCAGCACAAAATCCATGCGCTCACCGCGCGAAATACCTTGACCCAAGTGAATCGCAACCGGTGCTTCATTGTGATTGCTGATGACTGCGTCAATACGCACCTGAAGCTGGCGTTTATCGACCTGCACAAGAGTCGCATCATAGTTATTACCATCGCCGTTAAATAGCTGCAAAGCTTGTCCAACCTGCATTCGCAGCACTCGGCCAACGTGGTTGGCGGCGTCATCATCAAGTTGCAGCAGTGCGCCTGCGGTTAAGGGGCTGGCAGTTAAGTCTATGGGCTGAAATATTCGTGGCTTGCGCATCTATCGCTCTCGCTCAAACTTTTCTGCATGGTAGCAGACCAAGTGGCTAGCCGTCAGTAGCAAAAGCATTTGACCTGAGCCGCGCAGCATCCGATCATGCACGCCATAGCCTAGTCACTCGAACCGATGTTCAGGAGTTAACCATGAGTTGTAGTCAGCCTATCAAGCAAGCTCTGTTAGTCGCATGTACACTGTTACCAGCGTTTACTCAAGCGCAGGCAGTGAGTAAGGACTTACATAGTTACGCGCAGTTGGATCAAGTTAGCACCAGTCATTTGCATTTAGCAGTGACGGTCGATTTCCAACGTAGCCAGGTACATGGCAGCGCTCGTTATGACTTATTACGTCACGGTGAAGCGACCGAAATTCATCTAGACAGCCGAGAGCTGAGCATTAGCAAGGCGGAAATTGCGGTTAAGGGTGATTGGCAAGAAACCACCTTTCAGCTGGCTGAAGCGCATCCTGCACTGGGGCAAAAACTGACTGTGCAGATTGGTGATAAAGCTGATCAAATACGCATTCATTATGCCTCAGCACCCTCAGCGAGTGGCTTACAATGGCTCACGCCAGAGCAAACTGCCGGTAAAAAGCAGCCGTTTATGTTCAGTCAATCGCAAGCCATTCACGCCCGCAGCTGGATCCCCATTCAAGATACCCCAGCGCTGCGACTGACCTATTCGGCTGAGGTGACTACCATGCCAGGGTTATTGGTGGTTATGAGTGCCGATAATCCGCTCGGCGATGAACGCCCAGGGCGCTATCAGTTCAGTATGCCGCAGGCGATCCCACCTTACTTAATTGCGATTGCCGCCGGCGACTTGGCGATCAAAGAAATCAATCCACAGGTCGCGATTTTTGCCGAACAGTATATTGTTGATGCAGCGGCCTGGGAGTTTGCTGACACGCCACGCATGATCGCTATTACTGAGCAGATGTATGGTGCTTATTTATGGGACCGTTACGATTTATTGGTGTTGCCACCGAGCTTCCCGTTTGGCGGCATGGAAAATCCGCGCTTATCGTTTATTACCCCTACAGTGGTCTCTGGGGACCGCAGTTTAATTAATTTGATTGCCCATGAACTGGCTCACTCCTGGTCAGGCAATCTAGTTACCAATGCCAGCTGGCGCGATTTATGGATCAACGAAGGCTTCACCAGTTATGTTGAGAATCGCATTATGGAGGCGCTATTCGGTGAGCAACGGGCGCAAATGGAGTTAGCACTTGGCTATGATGATTTGCTGGCTGATTTGCAACGCTTACCTGAGGGCGATCAAATCATGCACATCGAGCTTGGTCAGCGCGACCCGGATGATGCCTTTTCACAAGTGCCGTACGTAAAAGGTCAATTGTTTTTGTTGTATTTAGAGCAACAGGTTGGGCGTGATAATTTTGATAAATTTTTACGCCAGTATTTTGCTGACTTTGCCTTTAAGAGTATCGATACCGCGACCTTAAAAGAGTATTTGCAGAGCCAATTACTGGCCAAGTATCCCAGCGCTGTGACAGTGGCTAAAATAAATGAATGGTTGCATCAACCGGGTTTACCAGCCGATGCGCCGCAACCGAGATCGGATGCTTTTGTTAAGGTTGAACAGCAAACTCAGCGTTGGCTCAAAGGTGGCCAGTTACAAACCGCCAGCTGGACTACGCACGAATGGTTGCACTTCATCAATAGTCTGCCATTAGATATCTCAGCGGTTAATATGGCCCGCCTCGATCGCGAGTTTAACCTGACTGATAGTCAGAATAGCGAAATTGCCCATGCCTGGCTGAAACTGGCAATAACCAAAAAATATGAACCAGCGCGCGATCGGTTGCGTAGTTACTTGCTTAACATCGGCCGTAACAAATTAGTGAGCCCGCTTTATCGTGAATTAGCGCGTACGCCCGACAATCTGGCCTGGGCTCGCAGCGTTTATCAGCAGGCGAAAGCCGGTTACCACCCGCTTACCCAGAGTGTTGCAGAGGCTCTGTTGTATCCAGTACCGAGCACCAACGAGGACTATTAATGATGACTAAAGCAATTGCCTATGCCGCCCAAGCCAGCGATCAACCGCTCAATTATTTTGAATTTGAGCGGCGTCAACCGACCGCCACGGATGTTGAAATAGCCATTGATTACTGCGGTGTTTGCCACTCCGATTTACATACCGCGCGGGGTGAATGGGGCGGTGTGCGTTTTCCAGTGGTGCCAGGACATGAAATTGTTGGCCGGGTGCTGCGGGTTGGTGCCAAGGTCAACAACTTTAAAGTGGGTGACACCGTTGGTGTTGGTTGTATGGTCGATTCCTGCCGTACCTGCGCTTGTTGTGTCGAAGGCCTTGAACAATATTGCGATGGCGGCATGGTGGGTACCTATAATGGTGTCGACAAGCATCTCGGTGGCCACACTTTTGGCGGCTACTCGAACCGTATTGTGGTGGATCAAGATTTTGTGTTACGGGTCGCGCCTGGCCAAGACCTAGCGGCAGTAGCACCATTGCTGTGTGCTGGTATCACCACCTATTCACCGCTAGCACATTGGCGCATCGGGCCGCAGCATAAGGTCGGGGTGGTTGGTTTAGGTGGTTTAGGTCATATGGCGGTAAAAATTGCTAAGGCCATGGGTGCTGAAGTGGTGTTATTTACTACCTCAGCGAGCAAAATTGCTGATGGTAAGCGCCTCGGCGCCGACCATGTGGTAATTTCAAGCGATCCAGCGCAAATGAAAGCATGGACCAACCAATTGCATTTCATTCTGAATACCGTTGCGGCACCGCACAATTTAGATAACTTTTTGGCGCTGTTGCGCCTCGATGGCACCATGACCTTGGTTGGCGCGCCGGCCACTGCGCATCCTTCACCCAATGTATTTAATTTGATTGGTAAACGCCGCAGTTTGGCTGGCTCGCTGATTGGTGGCATTAAAGAAACCCAAGAGATGCTCGATTTCTGCGCCAAGCATAACATTGTTGCTGATATTGAAATGATCGCCATCGATCAAATCAATGACGCGTATGAGCGTATGCTTAAGAGTGAGGTAAAATATCGTTTTGTTATTGACATGAAAACCTTGCAACAGAAATAAAGACTTTTAGACGTCTAAATATGGAAAGTGCAGGCTTGGTCTGCTAGACTACGCGCACTTTTTTTATCATTGTTTTAAGCTGAGTTTAGCCCCATGAGCAAGCATGTGTTTACTTCCGAGTCGGTGTCCGAGGGGCATCCTGATAAAATTGCGGACCAAATTTCGGACGCCGTATTAGATGCCATTTTGGCTGAAGATCCGCATGCTCGAGTGGCTTGTGAGACCTTTGTTAAAACCGGCATGGTGTTGGTTGGTGGCGAGATTAGTACCGATGCCTGGGTGGATATTGAAGAGATCGCTCGGCGTACGGTCAATGAAATCGGCTATGTCCACTCCGATATGGGCTTTGATGGCGCTTCGTGTGCGGTGTTAAATGCCATTGGCAAGCAATCCCCGGATATCAGCCAAGGGGTTGACCGCGGCCGCCCAGAAGACCAAGGTGCCGGTGACCAAGGTCTGATGTTTGGTTATGCCTCGAATGAAACCGACGTGCTGATGCCGGCGCCAATTACCTATGCCCACCGCTTGGTGCAACAACAAGCCAAGGTGCGCAAAGAAGGTATTTTGCCTTGGTTACGCCCTGATGCGAAAAGCCAACTAACCTTCATCTACGAGAATGGTAAGCCGATTGGCATTGATGCAATTGTGCTGTCAACTCAGCATGCCGACGTGATTAGCCAACGCGAGCTGCGCGAAGCAGTGATTGAACACGTCATTAAGCCGGTTATTCCAGCACACTGGTGGCCAGCAAGTAGCGAGCGTATTTTCATTAATCCAACCGGTAAATTTGTCATTGGTGGACCGATGGGTGACTGTGGTTTGACTGGTCGTAAAATCATTGTCGATACCTACGGTGGCATGGCGCGCCATGGTGGTGGCGCATTTTCTGGTAAAGACCCATCAAAAGTTGACCGCAGTGCTGCTTATGCGGCACGTTACGTGGCCAAAAACTTGGTCGCTGCGGGCTTAGCTGAACGCTGTGAAATTCAAGTGTCTTATGCGATTGGTGTGGCTGAGCCGACCTCTATCAGCATTGAAACCTTTGGTACCAGCCGCCATGACGAAGACACCTTGATTGCGTTAGTGCGTCGTCACTTTGATCTGCGCCCCTATGGCTTGATCAAAATGCTCGATTTAGAGCGGCCGATTTATCGCGCTACAGCAGCCTACGGACACTTTGGTCGCGATGAGTTTCCATGGGAGCAAACCGATAAGGTTGAGGCGCTGCGCGCTGACATCTAATTTGCTAAAAAGCCCCGAAATGTGGACAATACGCGTCATTATCGATGCTATCCACTTCGGGGTTTTATATGACGACTGCAGTTTCCCAACGCCAACATGTGGCGAACGCTATCCGCGCTCTAAGTATGGATGCGGTTCAGCAAGCCAACTCGGGTCATCCGGGCGCGCCAATGGGTATGGCAGATATCGCCGAAGTGCTGTGGCGAAAATTCCTCAAACATAACCCCAATAACCCGCAGTGGGCCGATCGCGACCGCTTTGTGCTGTCGAACGGGCACGGCTCTATGTTGATCTACGCGTTGCTGCATTTAACTGGCTACGATCTAAGTATTGATGATCTTAAACAGTTTCGACAATTACATGCAAAGACCCCCGGTCACCCTGAATACGGTTACGCACCAGGAATTGAAACCACCACCGGACCACTTGGTCAAGGCATCACCAACGCGGTCGGTATGGCGCTAGCAGAAAAGGTCTTAGCGGCGCAATTCAACCGTCCGCAACACCAGGTTATTGACCATTACACCTATACCTTTTTAGGTGATGGTTGTTTGATGGAAGGCATCTCGCACGAGGCTTGTTCGCTGGCAGGCACTCTGGGTCTGGGAAAATTGATTGCCTGTTATGATGACAACGGTATCTCCATCGATGGCGAGGTTGAGGGTTGGTTTACCGATGATACTCGTATGCGCTTTGAAGCCTACGGTTGGCAGGTTTTAGGCCCGGTTGATGGGCATGATGCCGAGGCGATTGAAGCGGCATTGGTAGCGGCCCGAGCCGAGCTGCAACGGCCGACATTGATTATTTGTAAGACCATTATTGGCTTCGGTGCACCGAACAAGCAGGGCACAGAAAGTTGTCACGGTGCGCCACTCGGTGCCGATGAAATTGCCGCTGCACGGAAACAATTGAATTGGCCCTATGAGCCGTTCGAAATACCTGCTGATATTTATCAACAGTGGGATGCTCGCAGTGCTGGTGCGGAGGCAGAAGCGACTTGGCAGCTCAAATTTGCCGCCTATCAGGCTGCTTATCCGGAGTTGGCGAGTGAATTACAGCGCCGCTTATCGGGTGCCTTGCCACATGACTTTGCTCATCAAGCACAACACTATATCGAACAGTTGCAGGCTAATCCTGCGGCGATTGCCAGCCGCAAAGCTTCACAAAATGCCATTAACGCCTTCGCTCCCATGCTGCCGGAGTTACTGGGTGGTTCAGCCGACTTAGCTGGGTCTAACTTAACGCTGTGGAACGGCTCCAAAGGCATTAGCGCTGATGATGCCAGTGGTAACTATATCTATTACGGCGTGCGTGAATTCGGTATGTCGGCCATTATGAATGGTATTGCCTTGCATGGTGGCTTTGTACCCTATGGCGCTACCTTCTTAATGTTCATGGAATATGCGCGCAATGCCGTGCGCATGGCCGCGCTAATGAAGCAGCGTTGTATTTTTGTCTATACCCACGATTCTATTGGCTTAGGTGAAGATGGTCCAACGCATCAGCCGGTCGAGCAAATCGCCAGTTTGCGCATGACACCGAATATGAGTACTTGGCGCCCATGTGACCAAGTTGAATCTGCACTGGCGTGGAAAGCGGCGTTAGAGCGCCACGATGGCCCAACCGCATTAATTTTTAGTCGGCAAAATTTACAACAACAACAGCGTACTTCCCAGCAAGTAGCGGATATAGCCCGCGGCGGTTATGTATTGCGCGATTGTCAGGGTATGCCCGAGCTGATCCTCATTGCCACTGGCTCTGAAGTCAGCCTCGCCATGCAAGCAGCGGAGCAATTGACCAGCAGCGGTCATGCCGTGCGGGTGGTGTCAATGCCAGCGACTGATGTGTTTGATGCGCAACCACTAAATTATCGTGAGCAGGTGCTGCCATCTGCGGTCGCTAAGCGCATCGCTGTAGAGGCAGGGATTGCCGACTACTGGTTTAAGTATGTCGGTCTGCATGGTCGTATTATCGCTATGACGAGCTTTGGCGAATCAGCACCCGCTGGCGACTTGTTCAAGCATTTTGGTTTTACCGTGGACAACATTGTTGACCAAGCACAGGAGCTATTGGCTTGAGCCAAATGCCGCGCTATCGCATTGCTATCAATGGTTTCGGTCGTATTGGCCGCTCGGTGTTGCGGGCGCTCTATGAGCGCGGCTACCACCAGCACTTCGAGGTGGTTGCCATCAACGAATTAGCGCCGGTACAGAGCATGGCGCATTTGCTCAAATATGATACCAGCCATGGTCGCTTTGCCATGGCGGTTAGTAGTGTCGACGAGCATACGCTGCAAGTTGGCAGTGACCGTATTCAGGTCTCTTCGGCACTCACTATTGAGCAATTACCCTGGCGCCAATTAGCGCTTGATGCAGTGCTTGATTGTACCGGTGTGCACGGCTCACGCCGGCACGGCCAGGCCTATGCCGATAATGGCATAGAGCGGGTATTGTTCTCGCATCCGGGTGATGTTGATCTCGATTTTACCGCAATCTTTGGCGTCAACAGTCATGCCATTAGCGCTGAGCACCGCTGGGTTTCCAATGGCTCGTGCACCACCAATTGTATTGTCCCGGTGATTCAGGTGCTGGATCAGGCCTTTGCCATTGATAGCGGTGCAATTACCACTATTCATGCTGCCATGCACGACCAGCAAGTGATTGATGCCTATAGCCCCGATTTACGCTTAGCACGGGCTGCGGGCCGCTCGATTATTCCTGTCGATACTCGCTTGGCACGCGGTATAGAACGTATTTTGCCAAAATTTGCCGGGCGTTTTGAGGCGATTCAAGTGCGTGTGCCGACCACCAATGTCACCGCCATGGATCTCAGTGTGACGGTCAATACCGCGGTCTCTATCGCTGAGGTGAATCAGGTCTTAGCTGCGGCAGCGCAAGGGCCAATGGCGGCAGTGCTGGGCTATGTTGATGAACCACTGGTATCGATTGATTTCAATCACGATCCACGTTCAAGTATCGTTGACGGCACGCAAACACGCGTCGCCGATAAGCGTCTCATTAAAGTGTTGTGCTGGTGTGATAACGAATGGGGCTTTGCCAACCGCATGCTCGATACCGTCGGTGTCATGCTAGCTAGTCAGTCAGCTGAATAAATAAGGAACCAACCATGCCGGTAATTAACATGACCGATTTGGATTTAGCCGGTAAACGCGTGTTGATCAGAGAAGATCTCAACGTCCCGATTAGTGCTGGAAAAGTCACCTCGGATGCACGCTTGAAGGCCGCTATTCCGACCCTTGAGCTGGCGCTCAAAAAAGGCGCTAAAGTGATGGTGATGTCGCATTTAGGGCGCCCCGAAGAGGGTGTTTATGATGCTGAAGCATCGCTACAACCGGTGGTCGATTATTTGCAGCAGGCATTGGCGGTGCCAGTCCGTTTAGTGCGCGATTATCTCAACGGCGTTGAACTAAATAGTGGCGAACTGGTGGTATTTGAAAACGTGCGTTTTAATAAGGGCGAGGGCAAAAATTGCGATACCTTAGCACAACAGTTGGCCGCCCTATGTGATGTGTTCGTGATGGATGCCTTCGGCACCGCACATCGTGCTCAGGCATCAACCCATGGTGTGGCAAAATATGCAGCGACTGCTTGTGCCGGCCCATTATTAGCAGCAGAACTGGCTGCGCTTGGTAAAGCCCTGGCCAATCCAGCACGGCCGTTAGTGGCTATTGTCGGTGGCTCTAAGGTGAGTACTAAACTGACTGTGTTAGAGTCGTTATCGACCCTTGTTGATCAGTTAATTGTTGGTGGTGGTATCGCCAATACCTTTATTGCGGCTGCAGGTCATGGCATTGGCAAATCGTTGTATGAAGCCGATTTGGTGCCAGAAGCGCAGCGCCTAGTCGCCGCAGCACAAGCAAAAGGGGCTGCTATTCCGGTGCCGACCGATGTCGTTACTGCCAGCGAATTTAGCCCGACTGCGGTAGCACATCATAAAGCAGTCAGTGCGGTTACCGCGGATGATATGATTTTTGATATCGGCCCAGATACTGCGGCTGTATTTGCTGACATCATTGCCAATGCTGGTACCATAGTTTGGAATGGCCCGGTAGGGGTGTTTGAATTCGACCAATTTGCTGCCGGTACTAAAGCGTTGGCCGAGGCAATTGCCGCCAGCTCAGCGTTTTCAATTGCTGGCGGTGGTGATACCTTGGCGGCCATTGATAAGTATGGTATCGCTGATAAAATTAGCTATATCTCGACCGGTGGTGGAGCTTTTTTAGAGTTTTTGGAGGGCAAGCAATTGCCAGCCGTCGCGATTCTGGAAGAACGCGCATTACATGGCTAACTAGCCAACACAAATAGGAATTTAGGAGTATAAAACATGGCATTGATATCATTACGTCAGCTACTTGACCACGCCGCCGAGCATAACTATGGCGTTCCAGCTTTTAACGTCAATAACTTAGAGCAAATGCGCGCCATTATGGAAGCGGCTGATGCAACCGATAGCCCAGTGATTGTCCAAGCGTCTGCCGGTGCCCGTAGCTATGCCGGGGCGCCATTTTTGCGGCACCTGATTCTCGCTGCTATCGAAGAGTGGCCACATATTCCCGTGGTAATGCATCAAGATCATGGTACTTCTCCGGCGGTCTGTCAGCGCTCAATTCAACTTGGTTTTAGTTCAGTGATGATGGACGGCTCGCTGCGCGCCGATGGTAAAACCCCAGCCGATTACGATTATAATGTTAGTGTAACCCAACAAACCGTTGCGATGGCTCACGCTTGTGGGGTTTCAGTGGAAGGCGAAATTGGCGTATTAGGCTCACTGGAAACCGGTGAAGCCGGTGAAGAGGATGGCGTTGGTGCAGAGGGTAAATTAAGCCACGATCAGTTGCTGACCGATCCTGAAGAAGCGGCGCAATTTGTTAAAGCGACCAACGTTGATGCACTCGCCATCGCTTGCGGTACCTCACATGGTGCTTATAAATTCTCGCGCCCACCAACCGGTGACATTCTCGCCATCGACCGTATTAAAGAAATTCACCAGCGTATACCGAATACCCATTTGGTGATGCACGGTTCATCGTCGGTGCCACAAGAATGGTTGCAAGTGATCAATGAATTTGGTGGCGATATTGGTGAAACCTATGGAGTACCGGTCGAACAAATCGTTGAAGGCATTAAGCACGGTGTGCGTAAGGTGAATATTGATACTGACCTACGACTTGCCGCTACCGGTGCTATTCGCCGTCATTTGGCCACTAACAAGAAAAACTTTGATCCGCGCAAGTTTTTACAGGCCTCGACTGACGCTATGTACGATATCTGTAAAGCACGTTATGAGGCGTTTGGTTGTGCTGGGCAAGCCAGTAAGATAAAAGTTATATCATTAGAAGACATGTTTAAACGCTACGAACGGGGCGAATTAGACGCTAAAGTGAACTAATTCAGGCTTCGACAAGCCACAATCAGCGGTTATAATCACCCCTACTGATTGTGGCTTTTTATTTGTATGCTTAGAAAAAAGAGGGGAACCCGTGAAACAAATTATCACGCCAATTGCTTTGCTCATCGCCCTAGTTATGGCGATGCCTACTGCGGCTAGTATCTTCATGTACGACGATGCGAATGATTTAGACACGGCAGTCAAACAGGACTGGGATGCCAGTGCAGAACTGGGCTTATTGTTCACCTCAGGCAATACCGATACGCAGACCTTACGGAGTAAACTGAGTGCTGCCCGCGACTATGAAAATTGGCGGCATAAGGGCGCGATAGACTATTACCGCGCTAAGCAAAAAAATCAGACGACCGGTATTTCCACCACCACCGGCGATAAGCTGTTTTTATCCGCACAGTCGAACTACAAATTTTCACCCACTAGTCGCTCATCCATATTCGTGTTTAGTTCTTATGAAGAAGACCGCTTTAGTGGTTACGACTACCACGGTACCGTTGCAGTTGGTTATGGTGCACGCTATCGCTACAATCAAACGCTTTTTGCTGATTATGAAATAGGTCCCGGTTATTCAATCAATAAACCGATCATTAATGGCGTGATGCAAGAACAAGAAACCAGCGCTATTTTGCGGGTTGCCGGTAATCTCGTTTGGGACGTTAGTAGCACCTCTAAATTCAATGCACTAGCGGCCACTGAAATTGGTGAATTGAATACCAAGAGCCGGGCTGAAGTATCGATCTCGGCCAATATCAATAGTTCATTGGCACTTAAGTTCAGTATTTCCGGCACCCATAATTCTTATTTAGACGACCCTTCGAAAGAGAAATTAGATACCGAAACTGCGGTTACTTTGGTGTATAGTTTTTAAAATCTTTGCGTCGTAGAGCCAGTTTGGATAGTATGCGCGGCATCCATATATGGATGCCGGTTACTTTCACTACGAGCAGCAACAAAGGCGAAACTTTATGTCTGCAAATTCGTTTCTTGGTATGTTTGCCAAGTCACCGATCAAACCGATGATCGACCATATCGAGCAGGTGCACGAGTGCGCCCTGTTACTCAAACCTTTTTTTCAAGCGGTGTATCAAAACGATTGGGATAAAGCCCATGAATTTCGTGAATTGATCGTGGTTAAAGAGCGTGCCGCTGACGAGATTAAACGTGACATTCGTTTGAATTTACCCAGTGGTTTGTTTATGCCGGTGGAACGTACCGATTTACTTGAGTTGGTATCGCAACAAGATCGTATTGCTAACAAGGCCAAAGATATTTCGGGTTTAGTGACGGGCCGACAAATGCTGATCCCTGATTCGATGGTTACCGCCTTCGACGAGTATTTAACGCGTTGCCTTGATGCGTCTGACAAAGCGCGTGACACCATTGGTGAATTTGATGATTTGCTTGAAGCGGGATTTAAAGGCCGTGAGCGACAAATTGTTGATCGCTTGATCAAAGAACTTGATGACATAGAGCAAGATACTGATGCGTTGCAAATTCGTTTGCGGCGTAAACTGAAGGCATTAGAAAGTGAACTGAGCCCACTCGATGCCATGTTCCTTTATCAAATTTTAGATTGGGTCGGTGATTTAGCAGACCTAGCCGAGCGCGTGGGTTCGCGTTTTGAACTTATGCTTGCACGTGTCTAAGGCGGAGAGCTAATCATGGATATTATTAATACCTACAACGCCACCCTGATCCTGCTGGCTGCTGGTTTCGCTTTTTTCATGGCCTGGGGTATCGGCGCCAATGATGTTGCCAATGCTATGGGTACCTCAGTAGGCTCAAAAGCACTCACCATCAAGCAAGCTATTATTGTGGCGATGATTTTTGAATTTGCTGGCGCCTATTTAGCCGGTGGTCAAGTCACTGCGACGATTCGTAGTGGTATCATCGATTCGGGTTACTTTGTTAATACCCCGGAATTATTAGTATTCGGTATGATTGGCTCGCTGCTAGCGGCCGGCACCTGGCTACTGATCGCCTCATGGTTGGGCTGGCCGGTATCAACCACGCACTCGATCATCGGAGCCATTGTGGGCTTTGCTGCGGTCGGGGTGGGCAGCGAAGCAGTACATTGGTCAAAAGTAGGCGGAATCGTCGGTAGCTGGGTGATCACACCTATGATCGCTGGTCTGATTGCTTATTTCATTTTCTTGAGCGCTCAGCGGCTGATTTTTGACACCGAGAATCCACTGGCTATGGCCAAACGCTACGTACCATTTTATATGGCGCTAACTGGTTTCATGGTCGCGTTGGTTACGATCAAAAAAGGCTTAACCCATGTCGGCTTAGACTTGAACAGCATGCAAGGCTATGGTGCTGCTATCGCTGTGGCCATCGTGCTGTTTTTCGTCGGTAAATATGCCATCGGTCGACTCAAGTTTGACCCCTCCGCTGATCGTCATATGCATTACACCAACGTTGAACGGGTATTTGCTATTTTGATGGTGGTGACCGCATGTGCCATGGCTTTTGCCCATGGCTCAAACGATGTCGCCAATGCGATTGGGCCACTTGCTGCGGTAGTCAGCATTGTCAATAGTGGTGGCGAGATTGCCAGCACCGCGCGCTTAGCGTGGTGGGTGTTGCCGATAGGTGCTGTCGGTATTGTCCTCGGTTTGGCCATGCTTGGCCGCCGTGTTATTGCTACTATTGGTAAAGGTATTACGCATCTTACCCCAAGCCGTGGTTTTGCCGCTGAACTCGCTGCTGCTACTACGGTGGTGATTGCCTCGGGTACCGGCTTGCCGATTTCCACCACACAAACCCTAGTGGGTGCAGTGCTGGGTGTTGGTATGGCGCGCGGTATTGCCGCCTTGAATTTGGGCGTGGTGCGCAACATCGTGGTGTCATGGGTGGTTACGCTTCCGGCTGGCGCGATCATGTCGATTATGTTCTTCTACATGCTCAAGGGCATTTTTAGCGCATAAGCACCTCAGTAATTTGTCGATGTAAAAAAAGATGGCCGTTGAGCCATCTTTTTTTTACGCCTAGCAAACTTTTTGGTGAGCTGCCACGACTACGATAATAAGTCATTAAGGAACAATACACGTGTTTGCACCTGCGGATGAAAAGCTCGTTAAGCGAGCTCTGGATAATAATCAGCAAGCTTGGTTGCAATTGGTCAAGCGCTATGAGGGCTTAGTCTATAACTATGGCTTACGTATGCTTGGCCAGCGCGACGATGCCCAGGATTTATTGCAAGAGGTGTTTTTATCGGTATTTCGTAATTTAGCCAGTTGGCGTGGTGACGCCAGTTTCAAAACCTGGTTACTGACGATTACCCATCATCGTTGTATTGAGGTGTATCGGCGCCGCCGCGAGCATATCGATATTGATGGTGTCGACAGCTCAGTCAGTGAGGTCGATTGGCATCATCCTGAACAGGTCTATGAGGGCCAGCAGCGCGGTCAACAATTGCTCGCGGCACTGCACAAGTTACCGTTAGAGCAACGCCAGGTGGTGGAATTAAAGTTTTTTCAGCACTTACCCTTGGCAGCCATTGCGGCGCAACTGAATGTACCGTTAAGCACAATAAAATCGCGACTTTATAGTGCGGTGGAAAAATTACAGCAGGAACTGGAGACAGCATGAACCAACAGCATCCATATACCAAGCAATTGCAGCAATTGGCGGATCAGTGGGAACACCAAGCGGTGCCAGACTGGAATCGCCAAGCGACTTTTCGTGCCAGTTATCAGCCACACTTAAATTGGTGGCAGCGCCCTTGGCTAGCGCTGACTTCATTGGCTTGTTCAGCGTTAGCGTTGCTATTGGTGTTAGCAAATACCCAAGTTATCAGTAATCAGCAGGGTGTTACTGTGCGTTTTGGCGGTAGCTCGATAGATGCCGAAGTTATTGAACAACTCGTTACTGCACGGCTCAATGACTATGCGGCTGCGCAACAGTTGGCACTGGTGGAGTATGGCATCACCCTGCGTAACGATATGCGGGACGATATGAATCGCGCCAATCAACAGTTGGTGAATTATGTGATTGCCGCCAATCGCGATGAGCGTAGTGACGATATGGCCGACTTGATACGTTATGTAAACGCTCAGCGTGAAGATGATCAGGTATTTTTCGCCAACCAAATTCAGCAATTATCAGAAGATTTATTGCAACAAGGCGGTTATCCGCTGTATTCACCCATAAATGACTAATGAAGGATACTCCTATGCGTACATTTATTTTGACCGCTACCGCGGCAGCACTCACCCTCAGCGCAGCAAGTTGGGCTAATGCACAGCAACGTGAAGCACTAACCAAGCAAGTTGATATTATGGCAAGTATCATTGAAACCGCCATAAGCCACAAACAAGGTCATGAACGTAAGCCGAGTTGGACCGAACGTAGTCAGCTTGAAAGTAGTTATTTGGCCGGTCAAGGTGTGGTTTATCGTATTAATCTTGGCAGTCGTTTAAACCGCTTTGGCTTGTCAGTGCCAACGCTGCCGCCGCTACCGCCAATGCCAGCTGGAGCGCATGTGGAGTTTATCGAAGTGGATGAGGTTGAGTTTATTGAGTCTGATGAATTAGCCCCACGTATCGAAAGAGTGGTAGAAATTGCCGCCGGCGATAACCGCCGTGTAGAGGTTATTGTTGATAGTAACGCGATCCATATTGATGGCGACGAAATTCATCTTGATGGCGACATGACGATGTCGACTGAACTGCGCCAAGCGGTCACTGCTATGCGCGATGCCGCCAAAGATATGCGTGATGCGCGACGGGTGATCCGTGATTTATCACAAGTTGATAAAGACGCCAGTGAAAGCGCTGCGGCCCAGTCGGCACAGCAGTTAGCCGCAGCCAAAGCTAAACTGGCGCAAGCACAAAAAAAAATGGACACCGCGCGGGCTGAACTGCGCAGCTCCAAAGGGCAAATGGAGCAGCGTTCGAGTGCTCGTAAGGAAGCCATGCAGCAGGCTCGGGCGGAGCGCATAGCGGCGTTTGAACAAACCTTCGTCCAAACACTGTGTGACTATGGAAATACTCTGCGCGACTTACCAAACAATGAGCATATCAGTGTCATCATGGTTGGCGGCGGCGATAATGATAGCGACAAAATCCATGTATTCCGCAAGCAAGACGTGGTCAGCTGTAAGGGTGAACAGGGCGCTACTGAGCTGTTAACAAAGGCAATCAGTTATTCATTCTAAGCCCTGGTTATAGTTTGTTCACAGCATTGCGCAGCGCTCGTCGCTGCGCTTTTTTTTGCCGCCCAAACAAGGTAAAGTACGCGCTTAAATCATCGCCACCCCTGCGTTAGGCACAGCCATGAATATCAACGACTTCAGTTTTGTTTTGCCTGATGAGCTGATTGCTCGTTATCCACAAGCGCAGCGCAGCGCGAGCCGGTTATTGTGCCTAGAGGGAACCACGGGCGCTATTAGTCATCGCCAGTTTACCGATATTGTCACCATCTTGCAGCCCGGCGATTTGCTGGTATTCAATGACACACGGGTGATTCCGGCGCGTTTGTTGGGCGAGAAACTATCGGGTGGCAAAGTCGAGGTGTTAGTCGAGCGCATTATTGATGAACGCAGGGCTTTGGTGCATTTGCGCAGTAATCGATCACCTAAAGCAGGCCAACGGATGCTGCTCGAAGGTGCCATTGAAGTTGAGATGCTTGGCCGCGACGACGCCTTATTTGAGTTATATTTCCATCACACTGACAGTGTTCTCAGCTTGCTCGAGCAGTATGGACATATGCCCTTGCCGCCTTATATTGACCGCCCTGATGAAGCCAGTGACCGCGAGCGCTATCAAACCGTTTACAATAAAAAGCCGGGTGCGGTAGCAGCCCCTACCGCGGGCCTACACTTTGATGAGGCGATTTTAACCGCCTTAGCTGAGCGCGGTGTCGAATTTGCTTATGTTACCCTGCATGTCGGTGCTGGTACGTTTCAACCGGTGCGGGTGACTAATATTCTTGAGCACCACATGCATAGTGAATATGCTGAAGTGCCGGCTGCCACGGTGGCAGCCATTAGCGCTGCGCGTCAGCGTGGTGGCCGGGTTATCGCGGTTGGCACCACCTCAGTACGATCGCTCGAATCAGCGGCACAGGCGGCACTACAACAGCACCAGCCATTGCAGCCTTATACCGCTTATACCGATATTTTTATTTATCCCGGTTACCAGTTCCAAGTTGTGGATGCCATGATCACCAATTTTCATCTCCCCGAATCGACGTTAATTATGTTGGTATCAGCATTTGCAGGGCGTGATCAGGTGTTACAGGCGTATGCTGAAGCGGTGCGCGAACGTTATCGATTCTTCAGTTATGGCGACGCAATGTTTGTGACCGCCAAATCCGGCTAGGGTATACTGCATGCTCTTAGACTGTTTATCGGTTGTTAATGTGGTGATGCTATGAAATTTGAATTACTCGGTACCAGCGGCAAAGCGCGCCGTGGGCGTATGACCTTTGCCCGTGGTATCGTCGATACCCCGGCTTTTATGCCAGTTGGCACTGCTGGCACAGTCAAAGGTATGACCCCAGAAGAAGTTGCTGCCACTGGTGCGCAAATTTGCTTAGGTAATACCTTTCATTTAATGTTGCGGCCCGGCACCGCTGTGGTTAAGCAGCATGGCGACTTACACGATTTCATGAATTGGGATAAACCCATTCTCACCGATTCCGGCGGCTTTCAGGTATTCAGCCTGGGTGAACTGCGTAAGATTACCGAGGAAGGCGCTACCTTCCGCTCACCGATTAACGGTGAAAAAATCTTACTGACACCGGAAAAATCGATGCAAGTGCAGCGCGATTTAGGCGCGGATATTGTGATGATTTTTGATGAATGTACCCCGCACCCAGCAACCCCAGAACAGGCTCGTAGTTCAATGGAGTTATCGTTGCGTTGGGCGCAGCGCTCAAAAACTGCCCATGGCGATAACCCGGCAGCTCTGTTTGGTATTATTCAGGGTGGTATGTATGAGGAGCTGCGTACGATTTCCTTAAATGGCCTCAGCCAAATTGGTTTTGACGGCTATGCCATTGGTGGTTTATCAGTCGGTGAACCAAAGGAAGATATGATGCGGGTGTTAGACCATATCACCCCGCAAATGCCAGTCGATAAACCGCGCTATTTAATGGGCGTTGGTAAACCGGAAGACTTAGTCGAAGCGGTGCGCCGCGGCGTGGATATGTTTGATTGTGTGATGCCTACGCGCAATGCGCGTAATGGCCATTTGTTTGTCTCAAATGGGGTGGTGAAGATCCGCAACGCGGTGAATCGTACCGATACCGGTCCGCTCGACCCAGAGTGTGATTGCTACACCTGTAAAAATTATTCACGAGCCTACTTGCATCATCTCGACCGCTCCAATGAGATGCTCGGTGGACGCTTAAATACTATTCATAACTTGCATTTTTATCAGCGTGTAATGAAAGATATGCGTAACGCCCTAGAGGCTGGCACGTTTGATCAGTATGTTGCCGATTTTTATGCTAAACGCGGCCTTGCAGTTCCCGCGCTCGGTTAAATCGAGCGCGCGATATCAATCACGTAAGGTTTGATGCCGGCGAAAAAGAATTCCACCGCGATCAACATCACAATCAAACCCATTAAGCGCATCAGAATTTTTGTGCCGCTGCGACCCAAGCGAGCGAGCATGCGTCGACCACTGGCAAGAATGATAGCGGTTAGCACGCTGACCGCAATAATCGCGCCAAACAGGCTGATGGTGTTGGCTGAATCTGGGCTAGCTTGAATAAAGATAATGACCATGGTGATCGCGCCTGGGCCGGCAATCATTGGAATACCGATTGGGGTAACCGCTACGTCTGAGCCGAAATCGCCATCGGTTTCGCCATCCATACGTTTCGGTACAGTGCGACCACGCAGCATTTCAAAGCCCATCACGAAGAACAGCACACCGCCAGCGACGCGTAGGCCGTTGACCGAAATATTAAAGAAACTAAAGATCGCTTCACCGAGCAGGGCAAATAGACACAGGGCGATACAGGCGGTGAGTGATGCTCGCATGGCGACCCAACGCGCTGCTTTGGGGGTCATCGCTTCGGTTAGCGCAATATAAATTGGGATCGCTGCGATCGGATTGATCATGGTAAACAACGAGGTAAATTGCACTAAAAAGGTGTCGATCATGGAACCAAGCTCCAATTACTTACGCTGATAAATTACCAGCAAGTGTAACTGATGCGCGCAGAAAAATCAGTGGTCCGGCGAATGAGAATTTAATTGATCGCAGGCTTTACATCAGGATCTGAAGCCGCTACAATTCAGCACCAAATTTAATTGTCATGGTTATTTTTTAACCAATACGATAAACAACAACGAATTATTCATTGAGGTGAGATTTTAATGCCAGTTGTTAAAGTGAAAGAAAACGAGCCGTTCGACGTCGCATTGCGTCGTTTCAAGCGCTCTTGCGAAAAAGCCGGTGTATTGTCTGAAGTACGTAGCCGTGAATTCTACGAGAAGCCAACCACTGAGCGTAAGCGTAAGAAAGCTGCTGCTGTGAAACGTCACGCCAAGAAAATGTCACGCGACAACGCTCGTCGTACGCGCCTTTACTAAAGGTTTAAAGTAAACCGTTAAAGTACAGGTTCGAACTGCTCAGTTTGCACTGACAACAGTCATCTCGACAGCTTAGCAAGACCCTCGAAACCGGATTGATTCCCTCAATCCGGTTTTTTATTGGCAGCTGATAATTGTGCACGAAGCATGTACAATCAATGCTCCTCGTGCGAGCCTAATCGCACCCTAAAACGAGAGTGAAAGGATTGCATGGCCGGGCTTATTCCAAAGCATTTTATTCATGATCTGGTTGATCGCGCCGACATTGTCGAAGTGGTCGATAGCCGCGTGCCATTGAAGAAGGCAGGTCGTAATTATCAAGCCTGCTGCCCCTTTCATAACGAAAAAAGTCCAAGCTTTACGGTTGCTCCTGATAAGCAGTTTTATCATTGCTTTGGTTGTGGTGAGCATGGTAATGCGCTCGATTTTTTAATGAAGTTTGATGGTTTAGAGTTTGTTGAAGCGGTGGAAGAACTGGCGAGTATGCTGGGGGTTGAAGTGCCGCGCGAAACCAGCGCTAACCCGCAAGCCGATGCCAAAAAACGTGAACAAGCCGCCAATGACTATGAGTTGATGGAGCAAGCCTGCAAATTTTTCACCAATCAATTACGTCAGCATAGTAATTCCGCCAAGGTTATAGAGTATCTCAAAGGCCGTGGCTTAAGCGGTCAGGTGGTTAAGGCTTTTGATATCGGTTATGCGCCAGATGGTTGGGATCAGCTACTACAAAACCTCGGTGGTAATGCGCAACGACGCGATCAGCTGATTGAGCTGAAACTTGCTAACCGTAACGATCAAGGCCGGGTTTACGATTTCTTCCGCGACCGAGTGATGTTCCCCATTCGCGATCGCCGTGGCCGCGTAGTAGGTTTTGGCGGCCGGGTACTGAGCGCTGAGCAAGGGCCGAAGTATCTGAACTCACCAGAAACGCGCATTTTTCATAAAGGTCGTGAACTCTATGGCTTTTATCAAGTGCGCCAAGCGCACAAGCAGCCACAGCGTATTATCATTGTTGAAGGTTATATGGACGTGGTAGCGCTGGCGCAAGCGGGTATCGACTATGCCGTGGCATCACTTGGCACTGCGACCACGACCGATCAATTACAGATGCTGTTCCGTGCCACTAACCAGGTCACCTGTTGTTATGATGGCGACCGCGCTGGCCGCGATGCAGCTTGGCGCGCATTAGAGAACGCCTTAGCGTTATTAAACGATGGCGTGGCGCTCGACTTTTTGTTTTTGCCTGATGGCGAAGACCCCGATACGCTGGTTCGTAAAGAGGGTAAGCAAGCTTTTGAACAGCGTTTAGGGCAAGCGCAAAGTTTTACCGACTATTTCTTCGCGCATTTGACCGATGGTTTACAACTGGATACCGACAGTGGTAAATCAGCCTTGTTGAAGCAAGCCAAACCGCTGATTGAACGGGTAGCCAGTGCATTTTATCGAGAAACCTTATTGGCGCGTTTAGCGCGTTTATTGCGCCGTGATGTATCGCAGATCAGTGCACATATTAGTGTTGTTAATGCCGCAGCGAAAAAAGCCGAAAACTTTAAAATTACACCGATGCGTCGGGCTATTGGATTACTGCTGCAACACCCGAAAATTGCAGCGCAGATCCCTTTACATCCGCAGTTGCAGGGATTGAAAATTGCCGGCATGAAACTATTTTTGGCGTTGCATGAGCAAACTCACCAAGGCTGCCATAGCCCGGCGCAATTATTGGAACGCTGGCGTGATAGTAAAGAGGAATCAGCGTTACGGCAATTAGTGCGCTGGGAACACCATCTCGATGCTGACGCGGTTATGGCCGAGTTATGCGATATCTTTGTGTATTTTATTGATCAGTTTGTCGAGCAACGGGCTTCACAGTTATTAGAAAAAGAACGTGAAACGCCACTTAACCAAGCGGAAAAGCGCGAATACCAAGCGCTATTGCGCTATCGAGCCGATAAAGGAAAGGCTAATAGTTAGCGAATTTCCCTAACTCGAGTCATATCGCCCACAAGAATTTTAAATAAAATCTATATTAATCAATATATTAATATTATTGGCATTATGCTTGCATCGAGACTGTTAGCGCACCGATTAGGTCGTGATCGAGTCACTTTTTTATACTAGGGAGAACAACAATGAAAACAACTCGCGTGGCAGCATTCAGTCTAGTCGCATTATTAACGGTCGGCTTGCAAGGCTGCGTCATTGCAGTGGGTGGCGACGGTTATAGCAGTTCCAGCGATTATCGCGATAGTGAACAGCGTAACCGCCAGTATATTGCCAGCCTCGCCGATGGTACCGCCCTCGCAACCGTGGAAGCCGAACTGGGTACGCCCAATTTTGCTGATTTAGTGACCGTTGATGGCGTACGTTATCGGGTTCTCTATTACCGCACGCATCGCGTTCATGCCGATGGCAATACCACCCGCGACGAATGCACCCCAGTGGTATTTGCAGACGGTCTATTGATTGGTTCGGGTGAGCTAGCATTAGCGCGAGTTCCAACCCTCAACTGATTAAATTCTGGCTGAAAAGATCAGCGTCTGCTATACTATCCGGTCTTAAATTAGTGTCCCAATTTGACATATTTATTAGGCATATTTGAGACCGGTAATAATCCTGTTATTGCTCGGTTGAATTTCTTTATTTGCAATTTAGAACAGGTGGTAGATCTGTATGCAGCAGAGTCGTCAATCGCAACTCAGAATGCTCATAGCCAAAGGTAAAGAGCAAGGCTATTTAACGTTTGCAGAAGTAAACGATCATTTGCCATCTGAGATCGTCGATTCGGATCAAATTGAAGATATCATTGGTATGATCAATGACATGGGTATTCAGGTGTTTGAAACCGCACCGGATGCCGATGAATTGATGATGAGCGAAGACACCGCCGATGAAGATGCTGCTGAAGCTGCTGCCCAAGCGCTCGCCAGCGTTGATGGCAGATCGGTCGTACCACCGATCCAGTGCGTATGTACATGCGTGAAATGGGTACGGTTGAACTACTAACTCGTGAAGGCGAGATCGACATCGCCAAGCGTATTGAAGATGGTATTAACCAAGTTCAATGTTCGGTTGCTGAGTATCCAGAAGCGATTAATTTCTTACTCGATCAGTGGGATGCTTGCGAAGCTGAGCAAATGCGCCTGACCGATATCATTTCTGGTTTTATTGACCCGAACGAACTCGATACAGCACCGGTTGTGGCCACCCACATTGGCTCAGAGTTGAGTGAAAAAGAGCTCGACGACGAAGATGAAGATGCTGATGATAGCAGCGATGACGATGACACCGCCGATACCGGTATCGACCCGGAGTTTGCTCGACAAAAGTTTGCCGAATTGCGCGAGCAGTATGAAAAAACCCGTAAAGCAATCAGCAAGCATGGCCGTGATCACGCCAAAGCCCGCACGGAAATTGACGCCTTAAGCGAACTCTTTAAGCAGTTCCGTTTGGTGCCGAAACAGTTTGACCGGTTAGTCAAAGACATGCGTGACATGATGCATCGGGTGCGCGTGCAAGAACGCTTAATCATGAAAATGTGCGTTGAACAAGCGGCTATGCCGAAACGTAACTTCATGAAAGTATTTTCAGGCAATGAGAACAGCACCGTGTGGTTAGCTGCAGCAGTGTCTGGTAAAGACAGTTACGCCGACGCGTTAGCTACCTTACAGCCAGAAATTGAACGCTGTATTCATAAATTGGCTGAGGTTGAAGTAGAAACTGGCCTTACCATTGCCAAAGTAAAAGATATCAATCGCCGTATGTCGATTGGTGAAGCCAAAGCCCGTCGTGCCAAAAAAGAAATGGTCGAGGCTAACTTACGTTTGGTTATTTCAATCGCTAAAAAATACACCAACCGTGGCTTACAATTCTTGGACCTGATTCAAGAAGGTAACATTGGTTTGATGAAGGCGGTGGATAAGTTTGAATACCGTCGTGGTTATAAGTTCTCAACCTATGCCACCTGGTGGATCCGTCAGGCGATCACTCGGTCAATTGCCGACCAAGCGCGGACTATTCGTATTCCTGTGCACATGATCGAGACCATCAACAAGCTCAACCGTATTTCACGGCAGATGCTGCAAGAGATGGGCCGCGAGCCGTCGCCAGAAGAACTGGCAGAACGCATGATGATGCCAGAAGACAAGATCCGCAAAGTGCTGAAAATCGCCAAAGAGCCAATCTCGATGGAGACGCCCATTGGTGATGATGAAGATTCGCACTTAGGCGACTTTATTGAGGATACCACCCTCGATTTACCGGTCGATTCGGCGACTTCTGAAAGCCTGCGTAATGCCGTACGTGAAGTGCTCGGTGGCTTAACCCAGCGCGAAGCCAAAGTACTGCGTATGCGTTTTGG
>JALQTK010000024.1 GCA_023260975.1 Pseudidiomarina sp.
ATTGAGACTTTGCTATGACCAAACCGTATCAACGCCCAGCTGCCGATGAACCGGCGTGGTGGTTTATTATTTCCGCTGGCGACATATTGGTAGGTGCTGAGCATAAATTACCGCCACATGGCCAGCTAGATAGCTTATCGATGCCCGATTTAAGCGCCTATCAAGTGGTTTACTTAGGCGAGTTACGTGAGCGTAATTGTTACCTTGTGGTGGCTGATTATGGCGACAATAATTTTTCTGCTTTGGGCCAATTTGTCAGCTTGCGAGAAATTTTAGCACTGGGTGACGATGACTTATTTGCCCACGCCGCTCGAGCCAAACAGATCACCGAGTTTTTGAGTACGCATCAATTTTGTGGTCGTTGTGGTACCCGTATGCAGGCGGTGGATTGGGAGCTGGCTATGCAGTGCCATCGCTGTGAGCATCGCTGCTATCCACGTATTTCGCCCTGTATTATTGTGGCTATTCGGCGCCAAAAAACGCTATTGCTAGCGCGAGGTAAACGCCATCCAGAGGGGTTGTATTCAGTGTTAGCGGGTTTTGCCGAGGCCGGTGAACCACTGGAACAGACGCTGGCGCGCGAAGTTTTTGAAGAAGCCGGTATTCGTATCAAAAATGCCCGTTATGTCGGCAGTCAAGCGTGGCCATATCCACATTCGTTGATGATTGGTTTTATTGCTGATTGGGACAGCGGCGAATTGCGACTTGACCCATTCGAATTAGAAGATGGCGACTGGTATGACATAGATCAACTGCCTCGCGTGCCATTTAAGGGTACAATAGCGCGTCGCCTTATCGATACCGTAATTGCTGAAATTGAACAGGAACATGATGGCTCATGAGTGAATTAAAAAATGATGTTTATTTGCGCGCGTTGTTGCGCCAGCCGACCGAGCGCACGCCAATTTGGATGATGCGTCAAGCCGGTCGCTACTTACCTGAGTATCGGCAAGTACGCCAGCAAGCCGGTGATTTTATGGCGCTGTGTAAGAATCCGCAGTTGGCCTGCGAAGTGACTTTACAGCCGTTGCGCCGCTTTCCTCTTGATGCCGCTATTTTATTCTCCGATATATTAACGATTCCTGATGCCATGGGCTTAGGCTTGTATTTTGAAGCCGGTGAGGGGCCACGTTTTCAACACGTGTTGCGCAGCATGAGTGCTATTGAGCAGTTACCTATTCCTGATCCTGAAGTTGAGCTGCGTTATGTTATGGATGCAGTACGCACCATTCGTCGTGAGCTCAATGGCACGGTGCCGTTGATTGGTTTTTCTGGCAGTCCATGGACTCTCGCTACCTATATGGTTGAGGGTGGCAGTACCAAGAATTTCAGCGAAGTAAAACGCTTGTTATTTGCCGAACCGCAAGCCATGCACCTACTGTTGGACAAGTTGGCGCAATCAGTCACCTTGTATTTGAATGCACAAATTGCTGCTGGCGCCCAAGCTGTGATGATTTTTGACACCTGGGGTGGCGTGCTGAGTCCGCGCGACTACCGCGAGTTTTCACTCGCCTATATGGCTAAGATCGTCAGTGGGTTGACCCGTCACGCTGATGGTCGCCAAGTACCAGTTACTTTGTTTACCAAGAATGGCGGCGCCTGGCTCAGTGATATGGCCGCCACCGGTTGTGATGCTTTAGGCGTTGATTGGACGACCGATTTAGCCACTGCACGCCAGCTGGTTGGCGACCGAGTCGCGTTACAAGGCAATATGGACCCAAGCATTTTGTATGCTTCGCCAGAACGCATTGAAGCTGAGGTTGCAAGCATTCTTGCCAGTTTTGGCAACGGTAATGGTCATGTCTTTAACTTAGGTCATGGTATTCACCCCGAGGTGGACCCCGAGCATGCTGCGGCCTTTATTGCTGCCGTGCATAAATTAAGCCCGGCCTATCACCGCTAGGCTGGCTGCTTAACGCTCAATTTGCGGTAAAGCCATATGATTGAGCGTTAAGTGGTGCTCCCTCCGGATAACACTGCGATACAATAGCACCCATGAACGTTGTACATTGAGGGATTTATGGCATTTCGACAACTGATTAACCCGATTTCACTGTTTGTTGCCGCACTAGCGGTTACAGCCGCTTATTTAACCTGGTTTGCAGATACTGGGCCGAGTGATGAAAGCCGTCCGCAACAGCCGGTTCCGGTACGGGTACAAACGCTACAAGTGAGTGAATTTCGTGATGTCATAGAGGCGCTCGGCACTGCTGGAGCGAACGAATCCATCGTGGTAACGGCGCAAGTACAGGATATCGTCACCCGCGTACATTTTGATGACGGTGAAGTGGTCAAAGCCGGTCAGTTGTTAGTTGAAATGGAATCACGTGAAGAAACGGCAAGAGTTCAGGAACTGCAATTTCGTTTAGCTGAAGCTCAGCGTCAATATCAACGCTTGCTGGATTTGAGCCGTCAGAATGCTGCCTCGCAGCAGCAACTTGAAATGCAAGATGTCACGGTCAAAGAAATCAGTGCGCAATTAGAAGTTGCCGAAACCCAGTTAGCACAAAAACGCATCACCGCGCCATTTGCTGGCCGACTTGGTGTACGGCAAATCAGTAATGGTTCGTTAGTGAGCCCGGGTGCGCAAATCACCACCCTAGATGACATCAGTTTAATTAAATTAGATTTCAATGTCCCCGAGCTATTTTTCGCCAGTTTGCAAGTCGGTCAACGCGTATCAGCGCTCAGTGATGCGTACCCAGGGCACGAATTTACTGGAGTGATTAATAGTATTGATTCACGGGTTGACGCCATGACACGGTCTATTTTGGTGCGTGCTGAGATCGCTAATGAGAACTTAAAATTACGTCCGGGTATGCTCTTGCGGGTGAACTTGCTACGCAGTATTGATGAGACGTTAGTGCTGCCCGAGCGGGCCATTGTACCGATTCAAGACCGCCATTATGTTTATGTGGTAGGTAGCGACAATAGTGCTAAGCAGCAGCAAATTACCATCGGCCGCCGTAAACCAGGTATCGTCGAGGTGGTCGATGGTTTGCAGCCAGGCACGCGGGTAATAACCGAAGGTATTGTGCGCTTGCGCGATGGTGTAGCTGTCACCGTCATGGAGAATTAAGCCATGCTACTCTCGGATTTGTCGGTAAAACGCCCGGTCTTTGCCTCGGTCATCAATATTTTATTGTTGGTGTTCGGTGTTGTCTGTTTCAGCCTGTTACCGTTGCGCGAATATCCGGATATTGATCCGCCGGTGGTCTCCATTGACACCAGTTATCGTGGTGCCTCAGCAGAGATTGTTGAAACCCAAATCACGCAAATTATCGAAGATCGTATTAGTGGTATCGAGGGTATTAAAAATATTAACTCGACCAGTCGCAACGGGCGTTCACGAATTAGTATCGAGTTTACCCTGAATCGCGATATCGATGCCGCCGCTAACGATGTTCGAGACCGCGTATCACGGGTTATTGATAGCCTCCCTGAGCAGGTAGAACCGCCAGAAGTATCGAAAGCCGATACCGACGATAACCCGATCGTTTGGTATAACCTTCGCAGTGACACCATGACCACCTTGGAGTTGAGCGATTACGCCAATCGTTATGTGGTTGATCGGCTATCCGTCGTTGATGGGGTCGCCCGTATCCAAATAGGTGGTGAGCGCAAGTATGCAATGCGTTTATGGCTTGACCGTAATGCCATGGCGGCCCGCAATATTACCGTGAGCGATATTGAAAACCGTTTACGGGCAGAAAACGTTGAGTTACCTGCCGGTGAAGTTGAATCACTTGAGCGTGAATTCAGCGTGCGGGTTGCCCGTTCATACCTGTCGGAAGATGACTTTAAGCGTTTAGTAATTCGCCGCGGTGACAGCGGGCAATTGGTACGCCTGGGCGAAGTAGCGCGTGTGCAGCTCGATTCGGAAGACGATAAGAGTGAATTCCGTGGCAACGGTATTAATATGATTGGCGTGGGGATTGTGAAACAGTCCAAAGCCAACACCCTCGATGTAGTGCAAAACGTCAAACGCGAAGTGGCCCGAATCGCCGAAAGTCTGCCCGAGAGTATGATTATTGTTGAAAGTTATGATTCATCAATTTTTATCAAGGGCTCTATTGATGAAGTGTATAACACCCTCGGTATCGCCATGGCTTTGGTGGTGGTTGTTATCTACTTGTTCTTAGGTAATGTTCGCGCCACTCTCATTCCAGCACTGACTGTGCCAGTGGCTATCATTGCCTCGTACATTGCTCTTTTTGTTATGGGTTTTTCGATCAACCTGCTGACACTACTGGCACTGGTTCTAGCCATTGGTTTGGTGGTCGATGATTCAATTGTGGTGTTGGAAAATATTTATCGCCGTATTGAAATGGGCGAGCCGCCGTTATTAGCCGCTTATCGTGGAGCCCGTGAAGTCGGTTTTGCGGTTATTGCAACCACCTTGGTGTTGATTGCGGTATTTGTACCTTTGGCCTTTTTAGACGGTAACATCGGTCAGCTGTTCACTGAATTTGCCCTCGCTATCGCGGCTGCAGTGGCTTTCTCCAGTGTTGCGGCATTAACCCTAACACCGATGCTGAGTTCCAAGCTGTTACGTAAAACCACCAATCGTAGTGTGGTTGGGCGCACCGCTGACCGCATATTTAATTGGGTTGAGAGCGGTTATGTACGGGTATTACAGCGCACCTTACGTTACCCGGTAATGGCTGCGGTACTGGTTATTTTGTCAGCTATTGTGTCATACCACTTGCTCAAAGCGATTCCACAAGAATTTGTACCGCCAGAAGATCGCGGTACCTTTTTTGTCCAAGTACGCAGTTCTGAGGGTGCCAGCTTCGAGTCCAATGCTGGCTATATGCGGCAAATTGAAACCATCTTGATGAAGTATCTCGACAATGGTGAGATTGATCGGCTACTGGTGCGCACGCCGGGTTGGGGTGATTCCGCCGGTATTGCCATTGTCGGTACGATTCCGTTTGACGACCGCGATTGGTCAACCTTCGAGTTGATGGATCAGGTACAAAAAGAACTGGCACAGGTTTCTGGGGTAAGAGCGTTTGGTTTTATGCGTAGCGGTATCAGCGGCGGTGGTGGCCGACCAGTGCAGTTTGTGCTGCAAGGGAATACCTATGAGCAACTGGCCGCTTATCGTGACATCGTTTTACAACAAGCGAGCAAAAACCCGAATCTACTTGAACTCGACAGTGATTATAAAGAAACGCTACCGCAACTGTTGATTCGTATTGACCAAGAGCGCGCATCCGATCTGGGGGTTTCAGTCGGTGATATAGGCCGTACGTTGGAGACCATGCTTGGACAACGGCGAGCGACTACGTTCATTGACCGTGGCGAAGAGTATGACGTTATTCTTGAGGGCGAACGTTCTGATTTTCGCAGCCCGACTGCTATTGATACTATTTATGTACGCTCGAGTACTAGTCAATCATTGATTCCACTGTCGAACTTGGTAACCATTGACGAGCAGGCTACGGCGGGCAATCTTAATCGTTTTAATCGTATGCGCAGTATCACCATTGAAGCGAACTTGGCCGCAGGGTATTCGTTGGGTGAAGCACTGAGTTACCTTGAAAATATTGTCCGTGAGGAGCTACCAGATGATGTATCGATTGCTTATAAAGGCGAGTCACAGTTATACAAAGACAGCGGTAGCTCGGTAATTTTCGTCTTCATCTTAGCACTGGTCATTGCCTATCTAGTGCTTGCTGCGCAGTTTGAGAGCTTTGTGCACCCATTTGTGATCATGCTGATGGTACCGATGGCTATTCTTGGTGCCTTGATTGGTTTGTATTTGGGTGATCTAACACTCAATATTTACAGCCAAATTGGTATCGTGATGTTAATTGGCTTGGCTGCGAAGAATGGTATTTTGATTGTCGAATTCGCCAATCAATTGCGTGACGCCGGTATGAGTTTTGATCAGGCTTTAGTACGTGCATCACAACAACGCCTGCGGCCAATTGTAATGACTGCGTTTACCACATTAATGAGTGCTGTACCGCTGATTCTTGGCAGTGGCCCGGGAGCGGAGAGCCGCATGGTTATTGGTGTGGTGGTGTTCTCGGGAGTCGCATTATCAGCGTTCTTGACGATTTTCGTGATCCCATCGCTGTATTCATTACTGGCCCGCAATACCACGTCACCGATGAAGTTGACCAACGATATTTCGGCACTTGAACAACAGTATCCAGATCGCCGCGCTGAGTAATCAGTGCGGCCATCTGCGTGAGCCCTAGGTTAGTACTGGCTTAAGCGTCGCGCTTGCCCAGTACAGTGCCCATGCGGGTGACTGTGCCCGGTTTTAATTCATCAGCAAAATCAATGACATCTTCCGGGAACGCCATAATTATTGTGGATCCGAGCTTGAAGTGACCCATTTCTTCGCCTTTTTTCAGCACGATAGCGCTATCACCACTGGCAGGATAGTCCCAACTAGTGACATTGCTGCCCCGCGGTGGGGTCACGGTGCCTGACCATACCGTGCCAATGCTCGCCACAATAGTTGCGCCGACCAGTACCATGGCAAACTTGCCAAAATCAGCATCAAAAATTGCAATAACGCGCTCATTACGAGCAAACAAATTAGGCACGTTTGCCACGGTGAGGGGGTTCACTGAATATAAATCGCCCGGCACGTAAATCATTTTACGTAGCACGCCATCACAGGGCATATGAATACGGTGGTAGTCCTTCGGCGCTAGATAAATGGTGGCGAAATCACCGTTCTTAAACGAGTGCGCATCGCGTGGATCGCCACCGAGTAATTCGATTAAGCTGTAATCATGGCCTTTCGCTTGAAAAATACGCCCGTCTTCTATATCACCGAGCTGACTGACAGCACCATCAACGGGGTGAGCAAACAAATCCGGCTGAGCGGCCAATAACGGGCGCAGCTCGGGCTTTAAGTAACGGGTAAAAAAGTCATTAAATGTATGATAAGCACTTGGATGTTCATGTACCGCTTCGCTCATATCAATCTTGTATTGCTTAATAAACCAACGAATAAATAGTTGGGTAAACCAACCGGCACGTGCGGCTGCGAACCGGCCCACTAGTCGCGATAGCGCATGTTTTGGGGTGATATGCTGCGCTTGAATTTTTACCGTATCCCAATTCACTCTTTTTTACCTCTAGATGAAACTCGAGATGGCCGTTGACTGACCATCGATTCAATAATTTTGTGGAAATTGTACAGTCGAAGTGGGTGTAACGCACCATTTTCTGTGGCTTCACGGAGTGCACAACCGGGGTCATCGAGGTGCTTACAATCGCGGAATTTACAGCCCCCCAGTAAGCCACGAAAATCACGGTAGCACCATGCTACTCGTTCGGGATCGAGATGCCATAGGGCGAATTCACGAATGCCAGGTGAGTCGATGAGGATGCCACCTTGCGGCAATACGTAGCGGGTGGCAACGGTGGTGGTATGTTGGCCTAAGCCGGAATTATCAGAAACCGCCCCAATATCGGCATCGACATCGGGAAGCAGTACATTCACTAGCGATGATTTACCTACGCCAGATTGACCGACCACAATAGATACGTGGTCTTGCAGAAAGTTAGTCAGGTCATCCATGCCGAGCGTTTGTTTGGCGCTGACACGCAGCACTTGGTAGCCAATGGCTTGATACATAGCTAAGGCCTGTTCAATACTGTCGCGCTCTTCAGCCGCTAGGTGTTGCAGTAAATCGGCTTTATTGAGGACAATGACAGGCGTTACTTCTATGTCTTCACAGGCGACCAAATAACGATCAATAATTTGGCTGGAAAAAGCGGGTAGCACGCTGGAAACAATAAAGATTTGATCAACATTAGCGGCGACTGGTTTAAGGCCATCGTAATAATCCGGACGGCTTAACAACGAACGCCGTGGCTGCACTGCTTCAATAATGCCGCCAACATCATCATTAGCCTGCTCGTCAATCGGCCGCCAAACCACTTCATCACCACAGACCAACGACTCAACCCCGCGGCGGATATGACAACGCACCGGGTTATTACTGCTATCAGCAATTATAGCTTGTTGGCCAAAGCGGCTAATCACCACGCCTGCAGCAGTATTGCCTAATGGGCCGCTAGGTTCAGTTTGCTCCAGGTCGACTTGTTTCAGGCGCTTGGCTTGATTAGCACGAACACGCCGTAATTGGCCTTTATTTAACTTACGTTTGCTCACGCGGGTTTGAAATCCTTGGCCGAGTAATCACTACCACGGCATTGAAATAAACAAAAATACTGGTATTAATCATACCTTAATGCGCACAATAGCGCCTGAACTTAATTGTAACCGATAATAGGACTGATGTTATGGTAACGGCACGTGCTGACCGGCTCGTATGGATTGATCTTGAAATGACCGGGCTGGACCCGGAACGTGATCGGATTATTGAGATTGCCACTATCGTCACCGATCAGCAGTTAAACGTTATTGCTGAAGGGCCGGTGCTGGCTGTGCACCAGAGTGCTGCACAACTGGCTTTGATGGACGACTGGAATGTGCGTACGCATAGCGGCTCTGGTCTGGTGGCGCGGGTACAACAAAGTGCTATTGATGATGCTGAAGCCGAAGCGCAAACGCTCGCCTTTTTAGCTCAGTACGTAGAACCCGGTAGTTCGCCGTTATGTGGCAACAGTATTGGTCAAGACCGCCGCTTTTTAGCACGCTATATGCCGCGGCTCGAGGCTTTTATGCATTATCGTAATGTCGATGTAAGCACTGTTAAACAGCTGGCTAAATACTGGGCGCCAAAGGTTGCAAGTGGGGTTAATAAACAAGCAGCACATACCGCACTTGCCGATATTCGTGAATCGATTGAAGAGTTGCGTTACTATCGTGAGCACTTTTTCGTCAGTCACCATGAATAAACAAAAAAACCGCTTGCAACGCGCTATGAATTGAGTAAAATTCCGCTCCGTTGTAGCATTCTGTGCAAGCAACTAGCAACACCCCCGCGGGAATAGCTCAGTGGTAGAGCACAACCTTGCCAAGGTTGGGGTCGCGAGTTCGAATCTCGTTTCCCGCTCCAAATTTTGAAAAAGCCGTTTCGTTGTGGAACGGCTTTTTTGTTTCTAAGATCTTGCGTTAAATCAATTAATGTTCACTTAGTTGATTCAAAAAACCTATTACAGTGTTCGACAAAACTGACTTTCATCTATCACCGATGCTAGCTATAGTTTATGGTGTCCTCTATATACGTACATAAGTACATTCGTCCTAACAACGACAAAAGGAGTTAGCTATGGCCGATAACATGTCAAGCGGTAAGTGCCCGGTAATGCACGGCGCCAATACCGTCAGCAATCAGTCAGTCACCAGTTGGTGGCCGAACAATTTGAACCTCGATATCTTGCACCAGCACGATACCAAAACTAATCCATTAGGCGCTGATTTCAACTATCAGGAAGAACTTAAGAAGCTTGATGTCACGGCGTTGAAAAATGATTTAAAGGCTTTAATGACCGACAGTCAAGAATGGTGGCCGGCAGATTGGGGTCACTACGGCGGTTTGTTCATTCGTATGTCATGGCACGCTGCTGGTACGTATCGTATTGCTGATGGCCGTGGTGGTGCCAATACCGGTAATTTGCGTTTTGCGCCATTAAATTCATGGCCAGATAACACCAACCTAGATAAAGCCCGCCGTTTATTGTGGCCAATTAAACAAAAATACGGCAACTCTATCAGTTGGGCTGATTTGTTAGTATTAGCGGGTACTATTGCCTATGAATCGATGGGTTTGAAAACCTACGGTTTCGCGTTCGGACGCGAAGATATTTGGCATCCGGAGAAAGATATCTACTGGGGCCCAGAAGCTGAATTCTTAGCAAGTTCAGACAAATCATCACGTTATTCAGGTGAGCGTAACTTAGAGAACCCACTAGCGGCAGTTATGATGGGCTTAATCTATGTTAACCCTGAGGGTGTTGACGGTAAGTCAGATCCACAAAAAACCGCTTACGATGTGCGTGAAACATTCAAGCGTATGGCCATGAACGATGAAGAAACTGTGGCCTTAACGGCTGGTGGTCACACCGTTGGTAAATCACACGGTAATGGCAATGCGGCTAACCTAGGCCCTGAGCCAGAAGCTGCCGATGTTGAGGAGCAAGGTCTGGGTTGGATGAACCACAAAACCCGTGGTATTGGTCGTGATACTGTTACCAGTGGCATTGAAGGGGCTTGGACGACACACCCTACCAAGTGGGACAACGGCTATTTCCATTTGTTGTTGAACTATGATTGGGAATTAGTGAAGAGCCCAGCTGGTGCAACCCAATGGGAACCAATCAATATTAAAGAAGAAGACAAGCCAGTTGACGTTGAAGATCCGTCAATCCGTCTGAATCCAATGATGACCGATGCCGATATGGCGATGAAAGTCGATCCAATTTATCGTGAAATCTCTGAGCGCTTCTACAAAGATCAGGCCTACTTCTCAGAAGTATTTGCGCGCGCTTGGTTCAAATTGACTCACCGTGATTTGGGCCCGAAAGCCTGTTACAAAGGCCCAGATGTGCCAGCAGAAGACTTGATTTGGCAAGACCCAGTGCCAGCCGGTAATAGCAATTACGATGTCGCTGCGGTGAAAGCAAAAATCGCTGCTTGCGGATTGTCAAATAGCGATCTGATAACGACTGCATGGGATAGCGCTCGCACATACCGTGGTTCTGACCGTCGCGGTGGTGCTAATGGCGCTCGTATTCGTTTAGCGCCGCAAAAAGATTGGCACGGTAACGAGCCAGAGCGTCTGGCCAAAGTGCTAAGCGTGTTAGAGGGTATTGCGGCATCATCAGGTGTTAGTGTTGCCGATGTGATCGTACTTGCCGGTAACTACGGTGTGGAGCAAGCAGCAAAAGCTGCCGGTGTAAACATTGCAGTACCATTTGCTCCAGGTCGCGGTGATGCGACTGCAGCGCACACTGATGTTGAGGCGTTTGAAGTGCTCGAGCCTGTGCATGACGGCTACCGTAACTACTTGCAACGCGACTACAAAGTTCCTGCCGAGCAAATGTTACTAGACCGCACTCAGTTGATGGGTTTAACTGCCCACGAAATGACTGCCCTGATTGGTGGTATGCGTGTGCTAGGTACCAACTTCGGTGGCAGCAAACACGGTGTGTTCACTGATCGTGTTGGCGTTTTGAGTACGGACTTCTTTACTACGCTAATGGATATGTCCTATGTGGTGAAGCCAGCAGGTAACAACCTGTATGAACTGCGTGACCGTAAAACTGGTGCAGTGAAGTACACGGCTACTCGTGTTGACTTGGTGTTTGGTTCAAACTCAATTCTGCGCTCTTATGCTGAAGTCTATGCACAAGACGACTCGAAAGAGAAGTTTGTCAAAGACTTCGTGAAAGCGTGGACCAAAGTGATGAACGCAGATCGCTTCGATCTGAAATAAACACGCTAAACTGAAATTAAAAGGGCGCTCTTAGAGCGCCCTTTTTTATGCTTAGTGGGTGACTATCTGCGGCTGCTATCAACCAATATAGCAATGGCGCCATCACCGGTGACGTTGCACGCCGTACCAAAACTATCCTGCGCCATATAGAGCGCAATCATCAGTGCAATAGCGGTCTCACCGAAACCAAGCATTGAGCCCAACAGGCCGACGGCCGACATTACCGCACCACCGGGCACCCCGGGCGCCGCTAGCATCACCACACCAAGAGTTAAAATGAACGGCAGCATGGTTAACAGCGACGGAATTTCAAGCGCGTTATGCAGCACCATTACCGCCACAGCGCAGCTGACGATGGTAATGGTTGAGCCGGCTAAGTGAATGGTAGCGCACAGTGGCACCGTGAAGTTGGCCACATCGTCGTTGACCTTATTATTTTTGACCGCTTTGAGAGTGACCGGAATGGTCGCTGCGCTCGACATGGTTCCGAGTGCAGTAAAGTACGCAGGTAGCATATTGCGCAGCAGGGCAAAGGGTAATTGGCCGCTTTTCATACCAGCAATAAAGAACATGGTGGTGAGATAGACCCAGTGTAAAACCACGGCCAGGGCAAGCACGATAGCAAAGGTTTTCAAGGTGGTGAATACTGTTCCTGCTGCCGCCATTTCGGCAAATACCCCAGCAATATAGACCGGTAGTAAAGGAATAATAACCTTGTTGAGCAAGCGCTCAATCACATCACGACCTTGATCGGAAATTTGTTGTAACTGCTTGGCACCGGTGGCGGCAATGCCAAGGCCGAAAATAAATGCAAGCACCAGGGCTGACATGACACTGATGACCGGTGGTATGTTCATGGTGATAAACGGTTCAAGCACAGTCGCACTGGTGGTCGCCGTGGTTTGCCCTGAACTGGTTAGCCACGGCACCACAATACTGGCGGCGAAAAACGCCACGACACCGGCAATTATGGTTGAGAGATAGGCAATACCAATGGTTTTACTCAGCAGTGAGCCGGAGTTTTTTGGCAAGTTAGCAATACCGCTGGTAATGAAGAACAAAATCAGTAGCGGCACGGTAAAGAATAACAATTGGCCGAATAGGCCTTTAAAGGTCAGTAACAGCTGACTCACCCAGGTGGGAAAATAGAGGCCAATAAGAATACCGGTAATGATACCGGCAATGAGTTTGGCAATTAATTTCATAGCAAGGTTCTCGTTGTTGTTATGGTATAGCCGATTATAGGCACATTGGTATCAGAATACAGGTCTGATTGTTGGCAAATAACTGCTTAGCGTTCGCTCAGCATGGCCCAAAAAATCCACAGCCAGCCAATAATAAAGCAGGCCCCACCAACTGGTGTCACAGGCCCAAGCCAACTCCAGCCAGTTAGCGCCATGATATAGAGGCTGCCAGAAAACAGGATAATACCGGCCACCAGTAACCAGCCTCCTGTGCGCAGCCCGCCTGACCGTGGAAATGGAATTTGCAGAGCAGCAACCAGCAGTAAACCAAGCGCATGATAAATTTGGTATTGCACGGCAATGTGATAAACCGTCAGTTGTTCCACCGCTAAAATTGATTTCAGACTATGCGCTCCGAATGCACCGAGAATTACTCCAAGGGCCATATTGATTGCACCGAGCATTGCAAATAATTTCATGGTGTTGCCATTTATGTTGGGTTTTAAGCTGTTTAAACAGCATAGTTTATCAGCCTACTGTGCGTCTATAACTGGTTTAAAAACAACCTTTTTGAGCGGCTTATTGAACCAGTGCTTTAAAAAAAATTACGAAAGTAGTTGACAGAAAAGTGTTTCAATTCTATATCGTCACTGTCGCTTAAAAGCATATACATTTTCCTGTAGTTGTTGGTCTGGAGGATAGGCACACAATGGCAAACGCTAACCGTGATCAGATTATCAAGAAGCCGTTTAATGACTTCAAAAATTACCCGTACGGTTTTGCCCGTTCGGGTGATTTTTCGATTCGTGAAAGTGATCTATTGAGTAAGTACGGTAGTTTGATTTCAGCTTTAGTGAGCGGTGATCTCGAGCCGCAAAATGCCGAAGACCAATCGTTATTAGCCGTTGCACGCGGTGAAAAAGCGGCGGAAACCCCAGCCGAAAAAGCTTGGTCAAAGTATCACGCGCGGATCAATCGGCCGAAGGTTGGCAGCATGTACGGTAAAAGCCGTTACACCGACGACGCCTTCGAAATTAGTGGCGGTGGTGGCGCTGACGATGAAGATATCGTGGTTGAAGACTAATGACTAAAAAGGCCGCTATTGAGCGGCCTTTTCTCTATTTACCGCACGATAACCAATATCAGTGCGGTAGTAGGCGTCTGCCCACTTGATTTGTGCGACGCCTTGGTAGGCGAGCTGCTTAGCGGAGCTAACGCTGTCACCAATGGCCGTGACACAAAGAACTCGTCCACCGGCGGTGACTAGGTCACCAGCAGCGCTGTGTTGGGTGCCAGCGTGAAACACTTTACAGCCGGTGGCTTCGGCAGCATCGATACCAGTAATTACATCACCGCCACGATAATCATCGGGATAACCGCCTGCTGCCATAACGACGCCTACCGTGGCGCGCGGATCAAAGTTTATCTGGTGCTGATGAAGCTCTGCACCACAGGCAGCCAAACACAATGCCACTAAGTCAGACTGCAAGCGCAGCATAATCGGCTGAGTTTCTGGATCACCAAAGCGGCAGTTGTATTCCAATACTTTGGCGGTGCCATCGGCGGCAATCATTAATCCGGCATATAAGAAGCCGGTATAAGGGTGGCCTTCAGCCGCCATACCCTCAACAGTAGGCGCAATAACATGCTGCATAACCCACGCATGAACAGCTGGCGTTACCACTGGGGCGGGTGAATAGGCACCCATACCACCGGTATTAGGGCCTTTATCGCCGTTATCACGGGCTTTATGGTCTTGGCTGGAGGCGAACGGTAAGGCGGTTGTACCATCGACCATAACGATAAAGCTGGCCTCTTCGCCGACCAGAAAATCTTCAATGACCACCCGGCTACCGGCATCGCCAAAACGATTTCCGGCCAGCATGTCGTCAATAGCCGCTTCGGCTTCGCTGAGGGTTTGCGCAATGATCACACCTTTCCCGGCAGCAAGACCATCGGCTTTAATGACAATCGGCGTACCTTGCTCACGCAGGTAATCTTTGGCAGCTGCGATATCGGTAAAGGTACCGTAAGCCGCGGTTGGAATTCCATGTCGTGCTAAAAAGTCTTTACTAAAGGCTTTCGATCCTTCCAATTGCGCGGCCGCTTGGGTCGGCCCAAAAATAGTCAACCCAGCAGCTCGAAAACGGTCTACGACCGCTTTTACCAATGGCGCTTCAGGGCCAACAATAGTCAAACCAATTTGCTGTTGCTGGGCGAAAAGCAGCAGCGCATCGATATCTGTCGCGGCAATGGCAACATTCTGCAGCTTGGATTCGTTGGCGGTACCCGCATTACCTGGGGCAACATAGACTTGAGTGACTAGCGGCGATTGCGCAGCTTTCCAAGCCAAAGCATGTTCGCGGCCACCGCCGCCGATTACCAAAACATTCATGCAATTACTCGTTGGTTGTAGTTGGTTTAACAAATTTCAAGGTGAAACGGTCACTTTCGCCAATGGCGAGATATTTCTCACGATCTTCATCACCCAAGCGCAGGCTTGGTGGTAAGGTCCAGACCCCACTTGGATGGTCGGCAGTATCATTCGGATTCGCGTTAATGTCGCTATAATCGACTAGTTCAAAACCAGCCGCTTCGGCAAAGCGAATCACCAAGCTTTCTTTTACATAACCTGATGTTGCCATGGCTTCATCAGCACGATCTTCGGGTAAACGGTGATCGACCACACCCAGCACACCACCCGGCTTTAGGGCTGTGTAAAAGGTGGCAAAGGCGCCTGCTAATGCTTCGTCACTGCCGCCCATGTACCAGTTATGTACGTTGCGAAAAGTCAGCACGACATCAGCACTACCGGCCGGAGCAATAGCGCTTTGCTCACGTGGTGCAAATTCAGTCAGTTGTACCTTGCTAAAGGACTCATCGGAAGCAATACGGTCAGCAAAGCGCTGGCGCGAATTGATATACCCTTGGCGAGTTTCCGAAGTAGGGAAGTGCGCTGCATAGAAGCTACCGTTATCTTTTAGATAGGGCGCTAATATTTCACTATACCAGCCACCACCTGGCCAGATTTCGACCACCGTCATATCTGGCTGTACGCCAAAAAATTCCAGCGTTTTGACAGGATTACGATAGTTGTCACGGGTTTTATTGGCGGCGCTTCGGGCTGGATTATCGAGCATGGTGGCTAAGCTCATGGTGCTGTCGCTCGATGCCTGTGGTGTGTTAGCGGAGTATTCGGATTGTTGGTTAGCTGGCTGGCAGCCAAGTAACACCAAGCTACTCACTAGCGTTGCGATAGATAAGGTAGTGCGTTTCATAACGTTCTCCTTTTGCTTAAGCTGTCGTAATCCTAGACCGCTGGAGCCAAAGGGGCAAACTTTTGTGCCCCTTTTTCATCGAACCATGCTGTTATTAGTGGCGGAAATGACGCATGCCAGTAAATACCATTGCGATACCATGTTCATTAGCCGCGGCAATGATTTCTTCATCACGAATAGAGCCACCGGGCTGAATGATCGCTTTAATACCGGCTGCTGCGGCGGCATCAATACCATCGCGGAACGGGAAGAAGGCATCGGATGCCATTACTGAACCAGCGACTTCAAGCTGTTCATCAGCGGCTTTAATGCCGGCAATTTTGGCACTGTAAACGCGGCTCATTTGACCTGCACCGACGCCAATCGTCATACCATCGCGAGCATAAACAATCGCGTTAGATTTAACGAACTTCGCTACTTGCCAGCAGAATAATAAATCATCGAGTTGCTGTGCGGTCGGCTGTGCCTGGGTCACTACTGTTAGGTCGCTACGGCTAATCTGACCTAAATCACTATCTTGCACCAGTAAACCACCGTTTACACGCTTGTAATCGAGACTGGCTGGTCGTTGTTCACCCCAATAACCGCATTCAAGTACCCGCACATTGGTTTTACTTGCTAGCGCACTGCGTGCTTCGGCACTGATTGCCGGCGCAATGATAACTTCGACAAACTGACGGGCAGCTATAGTTGCTGCGGTGTTGCCATCCAGCTCACGATTAAAGGCAATAATACCGCCAAAAGCCGAGGTCGGGTCGGTTTGAAACGCGCGATCATAGGCACTAAGGATATCGTCGCCAATAGCCACGCCGCATGGGTTGGCATGTTTAACAATGACACAGGCGGGAGTACTGAAACTCTTAACGCACTCAAGCGCAGCGTCGGTATCAGCGATATTGTTAAACGAAAGTTCTTTGCCCTGTAGTTGGGTAGCGGTCGCCACAGAGGCTTCTGCAGGTGCACTTTCGACATAAAAAGCCGCGCTTTGATGGCTATTTTCGCCATAACGCAAATCTTGCTTTTTCTGTAATTGGGTATTAAAGGTACGTGGAAACTTACTCGCCGATTGCGGTAACCGCGCGCCAAAGTAGTTGGCAATCATGCCGTCGTATTGTGCGGTATGTTCAAACGCTTTTATTGCCAAGTCAAAGCGGCTAGCAAAGCTCAAACTATTATTGTTGGCGTCCATTTCTGCCAATACCGTGGAGTAATCACTGGCATTCACCACAATGGTTACATCGGCATGGTTCTTGGCTGCTGACCGCACCATCGTTGGTCCGCCAATATCAATATTCTCAACCGCCTCGGCATGGCTGCAATTTGGGTCGGCAACCGTTTGCGCAAACGGGTACAGGTTCACCACCACTAAATCGATCGGTGCGATGCCTTGCTCCGCCATCACCTGTTGATCTTGATCACGACGGGCCAAGATACCACCATGAATTTTCGGGTGCAGAGTCTTCACCCGGCCATCCATAATCTCCACTTGTCCGGTGTGTTCAGCGACATCGGTCACGCTTATACCATGTTGACGCAGCAGGCTAGCAGTGCCACCGGTGGAGAGCAGATGCACGCCGCGTTGCTGTAGCGCTTTGGCAAAGTCGACGATGCCGGTTTTATCAGAAACACTAAGCAGTGCGCGTTGAATAGGACGATGTTGCATAATATTCACCATGGTTTAGCCGCCGCGGGCAATGGATTAAGTCGTTTATTAATTCATACCGTAACGCTTTAATTTCTTCCGCAAGGTACCGCGGTTTATGCCTAACATAGTAGCAGCGCGGGTTTGGTTACCGCGAGTATAGGTCATGACTTCTTCCAACAATGGAGCTTCTAATTCAGCCAATACCACATCGTATAATTGCTCTGGATCGTGACCGTCTAGTTGTTTCAAAAATGAATTCAGCGCTTGTTTCACTGAGTCGCGCAGCGGCTTTGGCTGAGCGTTGTTGCCGATAGTGGCAAATTTAGGTCCCTGATCACGATTGGTATTTGAATCAAACATAGCTAGGCTCTATCTCTTAAGTTACTGTTGCAAAAAAATCCGCTAGTGCTTGAAGCTGCTCATCAGCATCTTCAAGACTGACAAAATAGCGGCGAAAGTTATCCGCTGGTAGGTGCTGTTGCAGGTACCAACCAACATGTTTTCTAGCGATCCGTGCTCCAGCCAGGTTGCCATAATGCTGATGAATATCAGCAATATGTCGCAATACGACATGGCTCACCTCGGCTAAATCCGGTGCCGCAAGTTGCTCTCCGGTGGCGAAGTAATGTGCCACTTGGCGAAACAACCAAGGGTTCCCTTGCGCACCGCGACCTATCATGATCGCATCGGCTTGGGTGTAATCGAGCACGTTTTTAGCGCGCTCGGGGCTGGTGATATCACCGTTAGCAATGACCGGAATAGACACCGCAGCTTTGACTGCTTTAATGGTGTCGAATTCGGCTTCACCTTTAAATAAGCACGCACGGGTGCGGCCATGCACTGCCAATGCTGCAATGCCAAGCTGCTCAGCAAGTTGAGCAATTTGCACGGCATTGCGATTATCTGGATCCCAACCTGTGCGTATCTTCAACGTCACCGGGACCGTAACTGCAGCGACCACTGCTTGGAGAATCTCTGCCACTAAGTCGGGGTATTGCAGCAACGCTGAACCGGCCAGTTTTTTGTTGACCTTTTTTGCCGGACAACCCATGTTGATGTCGATAATCTGCGCGCCTAACGCTTGATTATAGCGCGCCGCCTCGGCCATCACTTCGGGTTCCGACCCGGCGATTTGCACCGATTGAATGCCAACATCTGCGGCTAAGCCCATACGCGCCAACGATTTCTTGGTGCCCCACATATCTGGATTGCTGGAACACATCTCAGACACAGTCAAGCCTGCCCCATATTGGCGACATAGTCGCCGAAAGGGTGGATCGGTCACACCGGCCATGGGCGCTAGTATGACTGGGTTGTCGAGTCGATAAGGGCCAATCTGCATCGGTTAAAAACTGTTCAACTCAAGGGTCGGAAATTTTAGGGAATATGACACAAAAAAGAAAGGCTGGAATTTGTACAATTCCAGCCTTTTTTGCAATTTTTGCTCTTGACAAATAGGGCGCTTGCTATTGTTTCCGCTGGGCGTGGAGCATGGCCCATTGTTCTTGCACGCGTGGGCTGCTGAAGCTGAATTGTTCGCGGTAAGCTGCGCTGACGGAATCGATTTGACGATCCAAAATACCCGACATCACTAAATCACCACCCGGTGCGACAAAATCGCTGATAACCGGCGCCAATTCTTGTAATGGCCCAGCCAAAATATTAGCGAGCACTAAATCGGCTGCTAATTGTGGTTGCTGACTGGGTAAATACAGCTCTAGTCGCTCGGCTACCCCATTGCGTTCAGCATTGTCTTTGCTAGCAATCAGTGCCTGCTGGTCGATATCGATAGCAATCGCGCGTTCGGCACCGAGTAGCAGTGCAGCAATGGCTAAAATGCCCGAACCACAACCGAAATCAACCACAGTTTTACCGTTAAGATCGGCGCCATCAAGCCACTGTAAGCATTGGAAGGTGGTGGGGTGAGTACCAGTACCAAACGCTAGACCGGGGTCGAGTAAGAGATTCACCGCATCTGGATCGGGCACTGGGCACCAACTCGGACAAATCCACAACCGTTGACCGCACTGAATAGGGTGAAAGTTATCCATCCAAGCACGTTCCCAGTCTTTGTCTTCGAGTGGGTCAGTTTTGTATTGCAAACCGTCATTAAACCAACCGCTTTGGCTTAGTGCCTGAATGATTGGTCGCATATCCGTGTCGGCGCTAAATAAACCGGTCACTAAGCTTTGTTGCCAGTACACCGATTGGCCAATCGGTGGTTCAAAAATAGGATTATCTTCAGCATCACGATAGGTTACTGCCTCGGCTCCTAAATCAGTGAGTAGATCGCCCACTTGTGGGGCGATCTGCTCAGCAGCAGAAACCGTCAGTTGTAACCAGGTCACTTAGTGGCCGCCCATACCGAGTTTCTTCTCTAGGTAGTGGATATTGGTGCCACCATGCTGGAAGTTTTCGTCGGCCATAATATCTTTTTGTAACGGCACGTTGGTCTTTATGCCTTCGATAATCAGTTCGCTAAGCGCATTGCGCATGCGAGCAATAGCTACATCACGGTTCTCGCCATAGGTGATGAGTTTACCAATCATCGAGTCATAGTTTGGCGGCACTTTGTAATCAGCATATACATGCGAATCCCAGCGCACACCTAAACCACCTGGTGAATGAAAACGGGTAATTAAACCGGGTGACGGAATGAACGTTTTGGGATCTTCGGCGTTGATTCGACATTCAATGGCATGGCCACGAATGACGATATCTTCTTGTTTGACTGATAATTGGCGACCAGCAGCAATACGTAATTGCTCTTTGATTAAGTCGATACCGGTGACCATTTCAGTGACTGGGTGTTCAACCTGAATACGCGTGTTCATCTCGATAAAGTAGAATTCACCGTTTTCATAGAGGAACTCAAAGGTGCCAGCGCCACGGTAACCAATGTCGATACAGGCTTTGGCACAGCGCTCACCGATGAATTTACGCATTTCGGCGGTGATACCTGGTGCTGGTGCTTCTTCGACTACTTTTTGGTGACGGCGTTGCATGGAACAATCACGCTCGCCCAAATAAACCGCGTTGCCTTGACCATCAGCCAATACTTGAATTTCAATATGGCGTGGATTTTCTAAGAATTTCTCCATGTAGACCATGGCATTACCAAAGGCTGCGCCGGCTTCTGCTTTGGTGGTTGAAATTGCTTGCAGTAGCTCGTCTTCTTTGCGCACCACGCGCATACCACGACCACCGCCGCCACCAGCCGCTTTGATAATAACTGGATAGCCAATACGTTTGGCGACTTTTCGATTGCTATCATCGTCCTCACCGAGTGGGCCGCCCGATCCTGGCACGCATGGAACACCGGCCTTTTTCATCGCTTCTATGGCCGACACTTTGTCACCCATTAAACGAATCACGTCGGCGGTTGGGCCCACAAAGATAAACCCAGAATTCTCAACTTGCTCAGCAAAATCAGCATTCTCGGCTAAAAATCCGTACCCCGGATGAATTGCAGCGGCGTCAGTAATTTCAGCGGCGCTAATAATACGTGGAATATTTAAATAACTATCGCTGGCGGCGGCGCTTCCAATACAAATGGATTCATCGGCCAACAACACATGTTTGAGGTTGCGGTCAACAGTCGAATGAACCGCCACCGTTTTGATACCGAGTTCTTTACAGGCGCGCAGAATGCGCAGCGCAATTTCGCCTCGGTTTGCAATGACTACCTTATCTAACATGATAATGTCCTAGTCGGTTGACTTACTCGATGACGAAAAGTGGCTGGTCAAATTCAACCGGCTCGCCGTTCTCAACTAAAATTTGCTTCACCACACCGCCTTTGTCAGCCTCGATCTGGTTCATCATTTTCATTGCTTCAACAATACACAAGGTATCGCCAGCTTTGACCTGTTGACCGACGCTAACAAAATCAGCTGAACCCGGTGCTGGCGCTGCATAGAAAGAGCCGACCATGGGCGAGCGCACAATATGACCAGTAATTGCCGGTGCTTCAGCTACTGCAGCAGGTGCCGCTGGCGTCGCGACTGGCGCTGCCGCGGGAGCAGCAGCTGGCGCATGATAGATAGGAGCCGATTGATAGTGCACAGGAGCACTACTGCCGCGGTGAATACGAACTGACTCTTCACCTTCGGTAATTTCTAACTCGGCAATGCCTGATTCTTCTACTAACTCAATCAGTTTTTTAATTTTACGAATATCCATGATCTATCTGGACCTTTGGTTAAAGTGATGACGGAGCCGTGGCAACAAGATGTTGATGAGCTGCTTGCAAGGCAAAATCATAACCTTGAGCACCACAACCACAAATCACCGCGACGGCAATATCAGCTAAATAGGAATGCTGGCGAAATGGTTCGCGCGCATGAATATTAGAAAGATGAACTTCAATAAACGGAATCGCTACCCCAGCTAGCGCATCACGCAATGCAATACTGGTATGGGTAAAGGCACCGGGGTTAATGATAATAAAGTCAGCTTGTTGGCGGGCCGCATGGATCCAATCAATCAACTGATGTTCGGCATTCGATTGTCGACAGTCGAGCTGATAGCCAAGAGTCTGTGCCTGATGTTGCAGCAATTCGGTGATATCAGTAAGGCTTTTGTGGCCATAAATATGTGGCTCACGGCTACCCAACAGATTGAGGTTGGGGCCATTCAAAAGCAATATACGGGCTTTAATTGGTGTATTTTCGGTCATTATGCTGCTATCTGCTGCGAAACGTATCAATGGTTATTTAGAGCCTAAAACTGAGCTCTGGTTCAACCGCACAGTGTGCATTATAGATAAAATTTACCAGGACGCAGCAAAATACTGGTCTTATCACCGCAGTTCGCAGCACAATTTAACATTATGTCTTGTTAATTCGCTGTGAGCGCTTTGCGCGAATGATCACCAGTGGCACGAAAAGCAACGGAATAAGTGCAATCGTCCACCACGGCAAATCCACTGTTATAGCCGTCGGTTCTGCCGTGGTTGATGATTGTACAGTCAAAGCATCACCAGCTGATATCGCTTGCAGATACACCACTTTTTCTGTCGGTGGATAACATAAACCGGCATCAGCACAGCCTTGATAGCTAATTACAAATGGCTGATCAGCGCTGGCCGCAGCAATTTCGTAGGTAATCGTGACGTGTTCGCGGTAAATCACCACATCGCCAAAAAACGTGTCGTTATAAGCAATGCCAGCTGGTAAGTCAGGTTGCGTAATCAGCGCTACGCTCGGATCGGCGACAAACCGATGTTGATACAAGTAGTAACCATCAGCGATGTGCCAGCTCAAACTCAGTTGATTACCCGTTTGTTGAAAATCGAAGCGGTAGGCTTGATCAACGGGCAAGAACTCAGCGGTCTCAACAAATTGTAAGCTGTCACTGGAAAATTGTTGCACGGTCATTGGGTTACCTTAGCGAGCCAGCTGAGATAATTAGCGCTGCCTTCGCTGATCGGTAGCGCAATCATTTCTGGCACTTCATAGGGGTGGGCCTGCTGAATCGCCTCAAACAATGCACTGATTTGGCTCTCGG
>JALQTK010000025.1:0-20847 GCA_023260975.1 Pseudidiomarina sp.
GTTTATGGCGCCGATTGAACCACTGTCCGTAGCCACCTTTCAGCGCGCGCATGAAAATGCTGACACAACGATACGAAGTTGCCGTCACAAAAAAGTGAAAATGATTCGGCATCAGCGCGTAGGCATGCACCAAAACCTGATGTTTTTCCGCCGCCGCGAAAGCCTTCAGCAAGAACGCTTTGTAGTCGACCGTAGTGAAAAAGATGCGCTGCTTATTATTGCCGCGATCGTAGACGTGATAAGACTCGCCAGCCCGAACCCTGCGTAATTTCCGTGGCATAACCTCTCCTTGATGCGCCGTGTGAGCCGCTAATTATACCGCATAAGGGGCAGGCAGTTAGCGCGCCAGCGCTTAACTGCCTGCCCCTTGGCACTTTCAGCAGGCATAAAAAAAGGACGCCGAGGCGTCCTTCAATCAATCACTCACTAATTAACTAAGCTGCTTGCTTCTCTTTTGCATCGAGTGCCGCATCAAACTTCCGACGAAGTTCTGCAACACGTTCAGCACTGGCGGCCATTTGTTGTAACAGCTGGTCTACTTGTTTTGCATCGTAGCTCATAAATCCTCCAGCGTAGTTTGCCGTTTAAATATAGGGCAACTGGTCAAGTTCCGCAATAGCTTCGCCTAAACTATCCTCACAGCCACTATCGATGGCTTCACCGAGGCGTTTGACTGCTTCAATATAGGGCACAAGCGCTTCAGCTTGTTGCTCTAGATGAAGGAGTGGAGCCAATACTTTTACAATGTTGGCAAAATACTCGAGTTCCCTCGCTGTCTCAGAAAAAGTTGGGCGCTCCCCAGCTAAATGCATGACTGAAGTGAGTTTTGCCCGGCGTAGCATGGAACTTATTTCCCCCATGACTTTACTGTGATAGTGATGAAATAAATCTCGGGCTTGGTAAAGAGTTTTGTTTGTCATGTCGCATCCTTTTGCGGTTTTAGTGAATTCCATTCGCTATTAAAGCTAGCAGATTTTCACAGTAACTCAAGTCGGTTGCCGCGCATCCGCAAGTCCCGCAAGGGGCAGGCAGTTAGCGCGCCAGCGCTTAACTGCCTGCCCCTCGGCACTTCAGCAGCGGTGCCGCGTTAACTGCCTGCCCCTTGATCTTATCCGCACACTTTGTCGGTTGTTTCATGGCGATAAAAAACCGATAATAGCGCTATTCTGACAAGGTAAACGCGAGCGCAGGTATGGGCGACTATCTGCTACTTTTGGTAGCGACAGTTTTGGTGAACAATTTCGTGTTGGTGAAGTTCCTCGGCTTATGTCCGTTTATGGGCGTGTCTAATAAGCTGGAAACCGCCATCGGTATGTCCGCAGCCACCACCTTTGTGCTCACCTTGGCCAGCGTTTGTAGCTATCTAGTCAACGCCTATATCTTGGCACCACTAGACCTGATGGCGCTGCAAACCCTCAGCTTTATTTTAGTGATTGCGGTGGTGGTGCAGTTCACCGAAATGGTGGTGCATAAAACCTCCCCTACTTTATACCGCTTACTCGGCATTTTTCTGCCGCTGATCACCACCAACTGCGCCGTGCTTGGCGTCGCGTTGCTAAACATTAATGAGCAACATAATTTCGTCGAGTCGATTGTCTATGGCTTTGGCGCTGCGGTCGGCTTCTCGTTGGTGCTGGTGTTATTCTCGGCCTTACGTGAACGTCTTGCTGCCGCCGACGTACCGCTGCCCTTTAAAGGCGCCGCTGTGGCCATGATCACTGCCGGCCTGATGTCGCTTGCCTTCATGGGCTTTGCTGGGTTGGTGGCAAGCTCATGAGTTTAATTACCGCACTGGTTGTACTCGGTATATTGGCGCTGATTTTCGGCCTGATTTTGGGCTTCGCCGCCATTCGTTTCAAAGTTCAAGCCGACCCGATCGTTGAACAAATCGACGCCATTTTACCGCAAACCCAATGCGGCCAATGCGGTTACCCGGGCTGTCGCCCCTATGCCCAAGCCATTGCCAGCGGCGATGCCATTAATAAGTGTCCGCCGGGTGGCCAAGCTACCATTGAAAAACTGGCCGCGCTGCTGGGGGTTGAAGCAATTCCGCTGGACGACGCCCATGGTAAAGAAGATGTGAAAAAAGTTGCGGTCATTCGCGAAGATGAATGCATTGGCTGCACCAAGTGCATTCAAGCTTGTCCGGTCGATGCTATTTTAGGTGCTGCCAAGCAAATGCACACCGTCATAGCCCATGAATGCACCGGCTGCGACCTCTGTGTCGAGCCCTGCCCGGTCGATTGTATCGACATGGTGCCGGTACCAACCCGACCCGACAATTGGCGTTGGGATCTCAACCAGATCCCGATTGAGGTGCGCCAATGAGTATTCCTATTACGCTGATTGAACAAGGCCAGATTTGGAGCTTTCCGGGCGGTATTCACCCGCCGCAGCGCAAACAGCTATCGAATACCACGCCCATCGCTACCCTGCCACTGGCGAGCGAGTTTTATCTGCCGCTGCGACAACACGCCGGTGAACCTGGTGAGCTGTTAGTCAGCGTCGGCGACCACGTACTTAAGGGGCAGGCAGTTAGCGCACCCGGCCTAAACAACGCGTTACCGGTGCATGCGCCGACCTCGGGCACCATCATTGCCATTGAAGCGCGCCCGATTGCCCACCCATCGGGCTTGGCCGACACCGTGGTGGTGCTGAGCGCTGACGGCCTCGACCAAGCCGCACAGCCGCAGCCACACTCACTCAGCAGCGACCGCACGCAACTCATCGACGCCCTGCGCCAGGCCGGCATTGCTGGTCTTGGCGGCGCTGGTTTCCCCACCGCACAAAAGCTCGCCCTGCAACGACCACTGGAATACCTGATTATCAACGGCGTGGAATGCGAGCCCTATATCAGTGCCGACGACCGCCTGATGCGCGAGTACGCCGATGAAATTCTGCGTGGCACCGAGATCCTCATGCATATCAGCGGCGCAGCCAAAGCGCTGATTGCACTGGAAGACAACAAGCCTGACGCCATCGATGCGTTCAAACGGGTACTGCCGAAATACCCAGCTATGAGCCTGCGGGTGGTGCCGACCAAATACCCGAGCGGTGGCGAAAAGCAGTTGATTCAACTGCTGACTGGCCACCAGGTGCCCTCACGCGGCCTACCGAGTGATATTGGCCTGCTAATGCACAACGTCGGTACCGCCTATGCGGTACACCAAGCCATTGATCTCGGTCTGCCGCTGACGCAACGGGTGGTCACCGTGACTGGCGAGAATGTCAGTAAGCCCGGCAACTACTGGGTTCCGCTTGGCACTCCGGTGGCGCACCTGTTGGCGCACGCAGGCTTTAAGCCCGAACAAGCACAAAAAGTTATTATGGGTGGGCCAATGATGGGCTTTACCCTCGGTAACTTGCAGGTGCCGGTGGTAAAAATAACCAATTGCTTGCTCGTGCCCGGTGCTCAGGAATTATCGCCACCAGCGGATGAAATGCCCTGTATTCGTTGTGGTGCCTGCGCTGATGTCTGCCCCGCACAATTGCTGCCACAACAACTGCAATGGCTGGCCAAAGCCAATGACTACGACGGCCTGAATAAACAGAACTTATTCGACTGCATTGAATGTGGCGCCTGCGCCTATGTGTGCCCGAGCGAGATCCCGCTGGTGCATTATTACCGCAAGGCCAAAGCCGAAATTCGCGAAATTGCCCGCGAAAAGTCTAAATCGGAAGTCGCTCGCGAACGTTTTGAAGCACGTAAACAACGCTTAGAGCGGGAAAAACAAGAGCGCCTTGAACGCCACCGCCTAGCCGCTGAAGCGCGCCAACAAGCGCAGCAACAAGCAGTCGAGCAAGGTGCGCCAAATCCGAATGATGCGGTACAAGCCGCTATTGCCCGGGCCAAAGCACGCAAAGCAGCGCAAGCTGCCGCCGCCGAACAAGCCGCAGCGGCAGAACCACAGGACGACAACCCATGAGCTTCAAAATTGCCGCCTCACCGCATGCCCATCAACGCCGCACCACCCAACAGGTGATGCGTTGGGTGTATATGGCGCTGATCCCGGGGTTGCTGGTGCAGAGCTATTTCTTCGGCTTGGGCGTGTGGGTTCAGATGCTACTCGCCTTAGGCACCGCTTGGCTGTCAGAAGCAGCCTGTATGGCCCTGCGTGGTCGCTCGGTCAGCCAAGCTTGGCAAGACCATACCGCGGTAGTTACGGCGTTGCTGCTGGCGATCAGCATTCCATCATTGGCACCCTGGTGGATCATCGTTATTGGTACTGCATTTTCTGTAATCGTCGTCAAACACGTCTATGGTGGCGTTGGCCAGAACCTGTTCAACCCCGCTATGGCCGGCTATGTGCTGCTGTTAATCAGTTTTCCGGTACAAATGACCGCTTGGCCAGTACCGCAGGAATTAGCGCTTTATAGCATCAGTTTAAGCGATACCGCGCAGTTGATTTTCACCGGCTTTAGCAACGCCGGCTATAACCTTGAACAACTGCGTCTGGGTATTGACGGAGTGACCATGGCCACCCCGCTCGATAGTCTACGCACTGATTTAGCCCAAGCACTTACCGTCAGCGAGGCCACCAACAAAGCAATGTTCAGTAGCGCTTTAGGCGGAATCGGTTGGGCCTGGTTGAACCTAGCGTTTTTGCTCGGCGGCTTGGTACTGATTAAAGTGCGGGTGATTAGCTGGCATATTCCCGCCGGTATGCTGCTGGGCCTGCTTGTTCCGGCACTATTTATGAGCTGGTTTTACCCCGACCAAAGCGTCGGTCCGCTGCTGCATGCACTCAGCGGTGCGACGATGCTCGGTGCCTTCTTTATTGCCACCGATCCGGTGACTGCAGCGACTTCAAACCGTGGACGACTGTATTTCGGCCTGCTCATTGGCCTGTTGGTATTCATTATTCGGACCTGGGGCGGCTACCCCGATGCGGTTGCCTTTGCGGTGTTACTGGCGAATATGGTGGTGCCGGTGATTGACAAATACACCCAGCCAATTGCCTACGGCCATGGAGGCAAGCTATGAGCAAGCACCCGATACTGCAAAGTATGAGTCGCAACGGCTTGATTTTGGCAGCGTTTGCCATTGCCGCCACGGTGCTGGTAGTCGGTACCGCTAAATTGACCGCACCACGCATTGCCCAGCAACAGCAGCAAGAGCTGCTGAACGTGCTCAACCAGTTACTGCCGCCCGACATGCACGATAACGATCTGGTCGCCAGCTGCACCCTGGTCGCTCACCCCGAACTCGGTGGCGCCCAACAAAAAGTCTACCGCGCCACCGTTAAGGGGCAGGCAGTTAACGAAAGTATTCCACAAGCGCTGGCGCTGGAAGTGATCGCCCCCAACGGCTACAGCGGCGCCATCAAATTACTGGTCGCTTTCAACCTCAACGGCAGTGTCGCTGGCGTGCGCGTACTCGAGCACAAAGAAACTCCGGGTCTCGGCGACAAAATTGAACTACGCAAAAACGACTGGATCTTGAGTTTTAACGGCCTGAGCGTAAACGGTGCCGACGATAAGCGCTGGGCGGTAAAACGCGATGGCGGCCAGTTCGACGCCTTCACCGGCGCCACGATTACCCCGCGCGCCGTGGTGCAAGCCGTCAAGCAGGCCAACCTGCTGTATCAGCAACAGGGCAGCGTATGGTTTAGCGCGCCCGCCAACTGTGGCGCAGGAGCATCGCTATGACCGACACACCAGCCAAGGGGCAGGCAGTTAACGAAGCAACTGTGAGTCACTCCTCGCTACAAGAATATAAAGAACTCACCCGCCAAGGGCTGTGGAAAAACAATCCGGCACTGGTGCAGTTACTGGGTCTTTGCCCACTGCTGGCCGTTACCGCTACGGTGACCAACGCGCTCGGCCTCGGCTTAGCCACCTTACTGGTGCTGATGGGCTCAAATCTCACAGTTAGCCTAGTACGCCAATGGGTACCCAAAGAAATCCGCATTCCGGTATTCGTCATGGTCATCGCCACCTTCGTTACCCTCGTGCAGCTCAGTATGAACGCCTACGTATATGGCCTGTACCAAGCACTCGGCATCTTTATTCCGCTGATCGTGACTAACTGCGTGATCATTGGTCGCGCTGAAGCCTACGCCTCGAAAAATCCATGGCAAAAGGCTTTATATGATGGTTTTATCATGGGCTTTGGCTTTACCTTGGTGCTGGTCTTACTCGGCGGCATTCGCGAGATTATCGGTAACGGTACGCTGTTTGATGGTGCCGAATTGCTGCTTGGCGACTGGGCTACCGCACTGCGTATTGAAGTGGTGCAGTTTGATTTTCCGCTACTGCTAGCGATTTTGCCGCCCGGCGCTTTTATTGCCATGGGCTTTATCATTGCGCTGAAAAATATCATTGACCAGTATCGTGCCGCCCGCGTGCCGAAGCCGCTCAAAGAAGTCACCCGCGCCCGCGTTACGGCCCAATAGCAGCTATGAACAAACAAAAACGTATCGAGATCTTAAGCCGTCTGCGGGATAACAACCCCCACCCGACCACTGAGCTGGAATTCAATTCCAGCTTCGAACTACTGATTGCCGTATTGCTGTCGGCCCAAGCGACCGACGTCGGCGTCAATAAAGCGACGCGTAAACTCTACGCGGTTGCCAATACCCCACAGGCGATGCTCGACTTAGGCTTAGAGGGCGTGCGCGAGCATGTAAAAACCATCGGTTTATTCAATGCCAAAGCGGAAAATATCATCAAAACCTGCACCATCTTGGTACAACAATACGGTGGCCAGGTGCCAGAGAACCGTGCAGCGCTGGAGGCCCTGCCAGGGGTAGGCCGCAAAACCGCCAATGTGGTGCTCAACACTGCGTTCGGCTGGCTCAAGGATAATGAAGGTAAGTATTTCATTGCCGTGGATACGCATATTCAGCGCGTCGCCAACCGTACCGGCTACGCCAAAGGCAAGACGGTTGAAGAAACCGAGCGCAACATCATAAAACTCACTCCCAATAAAGCCGAGTTCATGTTTAACTTACACCACTGGTTCATTCTGCACGGCCGTTACACCTGCATTGCGCGAAAACCACGCTGCGGTAGTTGTTTGATTGAAGATTTGTGCGAATTTAAACAAAAAACTGAGATCTAAATTCGCACCATTACCCGCTCTACAAACTAAATCGTACCGTCACTGCATGATGGCCATTTTGCTCTAACTGCACAATGACTACCGCTTTTTCGGTGATTGCGATATTAGCTAGCAAAGCATTGGCTCCATCGCTGGTCATGGTGTCATCGGTTTTTTTGCCGCCACTTAATACCGAGATACGCGCATTCAGATTGATGCTTGGCAACGGCTCGCCGTGATCGCGAACATATAAGGTCAGTAACTCAGCGCCATGCACTAACTCAAATTCTAAATCATGCGATACCTGTACCTGACCACCATATAATGCTTTAACATCGCTGTGAGCCACAGTTGTCAACGGTGACAAGCCGAGCAGTAAAGCAATAGTGGCTGGTTTAATAAATTTCATCATAGCAATATTCCTCAATTAAACTAATGCGTCAGAAGTATCTTGCTGCCATTTCCTGCTGGCATCACGGCCAAATAAGGCAAATAACAACGGGGTGAGTAATAAATCCAGTAAAGTAGAACTGAGTAAACCCGAAAAAATAACCACGGCAACCGGGTGTAGAATTTCCTTGCCTGGCTGATCAGCTGCCCATAACAACGGGATCAGTGCAAAGGCAGTCACCATGGAGGTCATCATAACGGGTGCTAAACGCTCTTGTGCACCACGAATAATCAACCCCGTGCCAAATGATTCGCCTTCAAAGCGTTGCAGATTCAAGTAATGACTGACCTTTAAAATGCCGTTACGTGCGGCGATACCGGTCACGGTGATGAAACCAATCACCGTCGCAACCGATAACGGTAGCCCAGTCACCCACATCGCAATAACTGCACCCAACAGCGCCATAGGTAAGCTAGCCATGATAATGCTGGCCAACACCCACGAACTATAGCGTACATAGAGCACCATAAAAATCAGCGCAAACGACAGCAGTCCCAGCACAATGAGCAATCGCATCGCTTGTTCCTGCGCTAAAAACTGGCCCTCAATAGCAATAAAGGCCCCCTCAGGTAAAGTCATCAGCTGCGTTTGCTCGCGCACTCGGGATAAAATTTGCTCAACATCGGCATCGCTGGTGGTGTTCGCGTAAACAGCAATGCGCCGTCGACCATTTTCACGCAAAATTTGGTTCGGCCCATCGGTTTCGCTAATATCCGCAATCAATGCTACTGGAATCATGCCGTTGGGGCTGCTAATCAACTGCTGGCCTAGTTGCTCAGGGTTGCGCTGTTGCTCATCAAGCCGTAGCAGCAAATCATAGCGCTTAACGCCATCAATCAATTCACTCACGGCCTGCCCTTCAGTGAGCAATTGTAACTGCTGTAAAGCATCGCCCGGAGTTAGCCCATACCGAGCCAGTTGCTGATGACGCAGGGTCACACTAATCTGCGGGATCAGCACTTGCTGCTCTGCACTAATGTCGACAAGTCCTGGAATGCTTTGTAACTGCTCACGCAAGTCAGCAGCGAGTTGCTGCATGCTATCAAAGTTATCAGCAAAGATTTTGACTACCAATTGGGCGCGCACACCTGACAACAAATGGTCAAGCCGATGGGAAATCGGCTGACCAATCGTCACTTGTCCGGGGATAACTGACAATACCTCACGAATGTGCTCGAGTATGACATCACGCGAGCGTTCCGATTCAACCAAATCAACATCCAACTCCGAGGCATAAACCCCTTGCGCATGCTCATCTTGTTCCGCACGACCGGTGCGACGACCCACTTGCCTCACTTCGGGAACCGTCAGCAAAAGTTGTTCCGTCAAAGCCACTAACCGATTCGATTCTGCCAATGAGGTTGACGGTGAAAAAATAACGCCAAGCACCAATGACCCCTCATTAAAGGCCGGTAAGAAGGCCCTAGGTAACCAGCTCATTGAGCTTACTGCCAGCAGCGTGAGTGCTACGAATCCGACGAGAAAGCTGCGGGCGCGCGGTAAAGCGCGGTCTAACCAGCTTGCTTGCCAGCGTTTCAGGATGCGCACTAAAGCGCTATCTTTTTGACGCAGTGTTTTGACATGTGGAAGTAGCCAATAGCACAAGACTGGTGTGATGGTCATGGATACTAATAAGGATGCCAATATGGCGACAATATAAGCAATCCCAAGCGGTGAAAATAATCGCCCTTCAATACCAGGTAAGGCAAACAGAGGAATAAATACCAGCACCACGATAGTAGTGGCATAAACAATGCCACTGCGCACCTCCACGCTCGCTTGCCACACCACTTGGAATACACTGAGCGGTTCAGCACGCTGATAATTCTGCTTCAGGCGGCGCAAAATATTTTCCACGTCGACCACCGAATCATCAACCAGCTCGCCAATCGCAATCGCTAAGCCACCAAGCGTCATCACGTTGATGGTCTGCCCTAACCACTGAAACACCAACACCGCTATAGCGAGCGACAGCGGAATGGCCACCAGCGATATCACCGTGGTCCGCACCGACAGTAAAAACACAAACAAGATCACTACCACCAAAATAGCACCGTCAACCAGTGCTTCACTGACGTTATTGATGGAGTTTTCAATAAAATCTGCCTGACGAAACAAGACGGTAGGTTCGGCAAGACCTTCTGGTAAACCTTGGGTCAATTCCACTAAAGCCAGCTCAACTTGCTCGGTAAGCGCAACGGTATCGGCACCGGGCTGTTTTTGCACATTGATGATCACTGCAGCTTCGCCATTGAAGCCGCCATCACCACGTTTCACTGCTGCGCCATAACGCACTTCTGCAATTTCACTCAAGCGCAGCGGTTGCTGTTGCTGCCAAGCTACAGCCAATTGCTCTAAATCACTGATGACTAGACTGCGACCTACATGTCGAATAAGGTACTCGCGATTGCCTTGGTCGACAAAGCCGCCGCCGACATTGTTGGCATAACCGCTGAGGGCCTGACGCAATTGCGCCATGGTAATGCCATAGGCACGCATTTTGTTGGTATCCGGCAGCACTTGCAGTTGCCGTACTTCCCCCCCAATAGGAATGACTTGAGAAATACCTGCGATAGCCAGCAACCGCGGGCGTAATACAAAGTCTGCATACTCGCGCGCGATCATCGGATTCGCCTGCCCCTGTTGACTCAGTGGTACGGCAATTAACATGATTTCGCCCATGATCGACGACACCGGCCCCATCATTGGCGTGATCCTAGGAGGCAGTTGACTACTGGCCAGATCTAAGCGTTCAGCGACCAACTGGCGATTGCGATAAACATCAGTATCCCAATCAAATTCCACGTACAACACCGATAAGCCGATACCGCTCACCGAGCGCACTCGGGTCACTCCAGTGACACCATTAATGAGGTTTTCTAGCGGGAAGCTGACTAATTGTTCAACTTCTTCCGGCGCCATGCCACCCGCTTCAGTCAGAATAGTAATAACCGGTTTATTCAAGTCTGGAAATACGTCGACCGCCAGCTGTTGTGACTGCCACCATCCATAGCTCATTGTCAGTAGCGCTAACACCAATACCACCAAGCGCTGCTGCAAGCTAGCACGAACTAATTGACTAAACATTACAGCCCCCTAGCGGATCTGGTTGATGCGTGCGGCAGCTTGCACCACGACGCGTTGCCCATCCGCTAGGCCGGCCACGATCAAGAGCTTGCCTGCACCCAGCGGCTGATAGCGAACTTCCTGCGGCATAAATCGCTCGGCACTGACCTTGATCCATACCACTGGTATATTGGCCTTATTGCGCACCACCGCATCGGCAGGCACCACCACACCGCGCTGCTGCTGTTGCAACTGCACCACAATAGCGAGTGGTTGATCAAGCAACAGCGGTTCTGAATCCACCGCCTGATATTCAAACATAAGCTGCTGCATGCCTTGTTTTATGGTCGGTGCAACACCGCGCAAGTACAGATCGCCCTCACCTTCGGCAAATTGTGCGGCGATTATACGCGCTGCCGTTAAACGGGTATCGGCAACCACCTCAATCATCCGTAGGTCCGCCGCCACCACCTCAAATAAGGTAGCGCCTGTCTCCACCCATTGGCCGTTGCGTACTCCGTGATTGATAATATAGCCACTCATGGGTGCACGCAGTGGCTCGGGCATTTCTAAACCCGCTTGTAACGCCTGTTCCTGAGCTAGCAGACTCTGCAACTGCGTTGTTAACCGTTCGACACTTTGTTGGTCAGCAAGATCATCGAGTGTCTGCAGCCGCTGTAAATCGCGCTCGGTCTGGACCAGTTGATAGCGAATTGCCGCTAGCTCACTTTGCTGACTCGCCTGCTCATACGCATTATCTTGAAACTGTAGATAAGCCAGCGCTTGGCCCTGCTCAACCCAATCACCCGTGACTGGTAACTTCATCGCCACAGTGCTAATGCGTCCGTCACTGCTCGGTTGCACCAGCGCGTGACCACGCGGGTGTGCTCGTACTATACCCTCTAACTGTGCCGTGCCAGCCACTTGACTAGCGGCACTCAATTCGGTTTCTACAGCTAAGATTGCCTGTTGACGCATTGACAGCGTCACACTGCCATCGGTCTGTCGGCCCCATTGACCCATATTTGTGGCGCTGGTATCGATGTGCTCACCATTTGGACCATGGGCGCCAGGAGCGGCCCACAGATTATTAGCCATAATCACCCAAAAGCTGACGAGGAAAATCCGCTTCATGCTGTCACCTCGCTAGACACCAAAGTTTTGCGACCAATTATAGTGCCAGTAGCTAAGGCGATTAATAGTGCGATGATCCAGCCCCATGGCAGATGTTGATGGGTGTCATGGGCATGCTCATCGGCCGGCATTACCTCAGTCATGATTAAGCTCGCAGGAATCAAATCGGCAATATCAGCGCTTAGCACGGTGATCAGCAGACTATGCTCACCCGCTTGCTTAAGACGCTGCAATAACTGCGTATCGATCACTGAATAATGTCCGTGTTCAGCATCATAGCCAGCGTTGCTGTTGAGCTCACCGTACTCCAGCAAAATATCGGCGCCGATAATCGGCCTATTACTGGTAAATTCGTGAACGTAGAGACGCAATTCATGGTCGAGCAACTCGCCGACCACTTCAACCTGCTCGGTGGCCGCTTCAAAACGTGGAGTTTGAGTCCCCTGGTACTGCTCAGTAACTTCAAGATGCTCGCCATTTGGACCATGCGCACCTGGCGCAGCAAATAATAATGGGGCGATCAACGCGGCCGTAACTGCGGCAATCACACCGAAACTAATGGATACAATAGTTTTCATAGCTATTCCGTGACTATCAAAAGTAGATCAGTTGCGCCGAGAATGCGCACTATGTCATGCAGTCGCGAAGCTAGGTCTTGGAGGGGGTTTTAAATGCGACAAAATCGGCGCTACCCACAGCTGCAGCCGCGGTCGTTCATGGTTCAACGCAGGTGAGTTTATGGCATGCGGTAAGCTCAGCGTGGCCAGCACAGGTAAACCACGATCATGATTCGGGTTACTATGCTCAAGAGCTGCATCGCTATAGCTGATTTTGAAGGCGTCGGGATGCTCGGCAGAATGTTCGTGAGGCTGACCGATATGATGCAAAAAGTGATGGCTGTTAGCCAATGCTTCTGACTGCTGAGCATTCTGGTGCTGCAACTGCCCATGCGCGCTTGTACTGAAGCTAGTAAAAATCAACTGCAAAACCACAATCAGTATGAGCCCAATTTGTTGCATCAGCGCACCCTAAATTTTATCGTTTTTCAAGGTAGCATTATTCACAAAAATCGACAAGTTCGATCCACGCTCTAAACGAAATATGCTATAACTGCCAAGTTATCAGAAACCGACCTAAAAATACAGACTAAGGAGCACGCCATGCGCATGTTACACACCATGTTACGAGTCGGTGATTTAGACCGTTCTATCGGCTTTTATACCCAGGTGATGGGTATGAAGTTACTGCGCCAAAGCGAAAACCAAGCCTACAAGTACACCCTTGCGTTTGTCGGTTACGGTGATGAGGCTGATCACACCGTGCTGGAATTGACCTATAATTGGGGCGTTGATAACTACGAGATGGGTGGCGCCTACGGTCATATTGCCATTGGCGTGGACGATATATACGCTACGTGTGATCGCATTAAAGCTGCGGGTGGCGACGTCTATCGTGAGCCAGGCCCAGTAAAAGGTGGCAACACCGTGATTGCCTTCGTGCGCGACCCTGATGGTTACGCCATTGAATTGATTGAACGCAAATGATGAAACAACGCTTTCGCGGCTACCTACCCGTGGTGGTCGACGTTGAAACAGCGGGTTTTAACGCCCGCACCGATGCCTTACTAGAAATTGCGGCGGTAACGCTACGCTTCGATGAGCAGGGCTTATTGCAGTTAGACCAGACCATTCACTTTCATGTTGAGCCGTTTGAGGGCGCAAACTTAGAACAAGCAGCGCTTGATTTTAACGGTATTGACCCCTACCAGCCATTGCGTGGCGCAGTCGCTGAGGCTGAAGCGCTGCAAGAAATATTCAAACTGGTGCGCAAATCACAAAAAAATGTCGATTGCCAACGCTGCGTTTTAGTTGGCCATAATGCCACCTTCGATCATAATTTTTTAATGGCAGCCGCTGAGCGTGCAGCGCTTAAGCGCAATCCGTTTCACCCGTTTGTGACCTTTGATACCGCGGCATTATCGGCACTTACCCTGGGCCAAACCGTATTAGCCAAAGCCTGCCAAGCAGCTGGCATTGCTTTTGATGGGCAGCAAGCACACTCGGCGCTGTACGATACCGAACGCACCGCCGAACTGTTTTGCTTTATCGTCAATCGCTACCAGCAACTCGGTGGTTGGCCGCTTACCGGTCGCATCAGCACCGATCTCAACGATACCGCGGAAGACAGTGATGATAACTACCTCCCCGCAGCGCCATCACAGCAATAGGCGCTACCCGCAGAGCTTAGCGCTGGTCATTCTAGCGCTGATGCTGTGGTCGTCGATAAACCCAGCCATGATTGATGTATGGATCGCCGAAATGATCCCAGTCATAATCATCTATCTGCTGCTGGTTTTTACTTATAAACGTTTTCAATTTAGCAACCTAGCCTACACATTGATGGCCGGCTGGTTGATTATGCACAGCATTGGCGCTCACTACACCTTCGCTGAGGTACCATTTGCTTGGTTCGCTCAACTGACTGGCTTAGAAGACCGTAATCACTTCGACCGTATCGCTCATTTTATGGTTGGTTTTTATGCCTACCCGACCGCAGAATTACTGCTGCGGCACAACTTGGCAAGCTTTAAAACCGCCTTATTGTTCGGCTTATTTATGATTATGAGTGTCGCGGCAGGTTATGAAATTATTGAATGGTGGTTTGCCCAGTATTATGGCGGCGATGCTGGTATTGAATTTTTAGGCTCACAAGGTGACCCGTGGGATGCGCAAAAGGATATGCTAATGGATACCCTTGGCGCTGTGTCCAGCCTGATACTCTATTACTTTATCAGGCCAGACCGAAAAGCAGCCAGCTGAGCTTATTCGCTTGGCGCTGGGTGGCGCGCAGCGACATCACTAATGATTTGCTGCAACTCGCCTTGCTGATACATCTCCATGATGATGTCACAGCCGCCTACTAGCTCACCTTCAATCCATAATTGTGGGAAGGTTGGCCAATCGGCAAATTTCGGCAATTCTGCACGAATATCTGGGTTTTGTAAGATATCCACGTACGCAAACGGCTGGCCACAGGCCATCAGTATTTGTGATGCTTGCGATGAAAAGCCACAGCTAGGTAGCTTCGGTGAACCTTTCATATAAAGCAAAATCGGGTGTTCGCCGATTTGCTGTTTAATTTTCTCAATAGTTTCCATGATCACCTCGAATTGATGGCCAACGATCGGCGCGTAGTTTACCACAAAACAAAATTGCCTTGCCCTTGAAATAAACTAATTTGTCACTATTTAGGTATATAGAGACAGCGGCCGTCGTATTCAATGCTAAACTAATACGACTGTACCTAATCATTCATGACCAACACTGGAGAATTCACATGGCATTCGAATTACCTGCTCTGCCTTATGCAAAAAACGCACTCGAACCGCATATTTCTGCTGAAACCATTGAGTATCACTACGGTAAACATCATCAAACCTACGTGACTAAGCTCAATGACGGTATTAAAGGGACTGAGTTTGAAGGCAAGTCACTCGAAGATATCGTGAAGACCTCAAAAGGCGGTATTTTCAACAACTCGGCGCAAGTTTGGAACCACACCTTCTACTGGCATTGCTTAAGCCCAAATGGCGGCGGCGCACCAACTGGCAAAGTTGCTGACGCGATCAACGCTAAGTGGGGTTCTTTTGACAAGTTCAAAGAAGAATTCACCGCCAACGCGCTGAATAACTTCGGCTCAGGCTGGACCTGGTTAGTGAAAACCGCTGATGGCGGTGTCGATATCGTTAACACCAGCAACGCCGGCTCGACCCTGACCGACAGCAGCATCAAAGCGCTGTTAACCGTCGACGTTTGGGAACACGCCTACTACGTTGACTACCGTAACGCGCGCCCAACCTACATGAACGCATTCTGGGCCCTAGTCAACTGGGACTTCGTTAACCAGAACTTCGCTTAATCTGCGCTAGGTTTCAGCAAAAAGGCGGTCTCGACCGCCTTTTCTATATCACTCGTTAGTCTCAGCCAATCAGATCAGCCGGAATATCGGAGCGCATGCTTTGCCAGATTTTTCCTGATTCATAACCGTATTGACGGACTAATAAGGCGGCGTCGTTCTTCTCGCCCTGCTCGGCTTTCGCTAGCAAGTCGGCATAGTATTTACGTGCCAATTTGCGCGCATCACCGTTAGAGAAATAGAAGTTACCAATGCGTGAGTACAGGCCTTTAAAGCCATTCAATACCAGCACATAAATGGGGTTGCCTGAGGCAAAGGCCAAATCGTGATTCAGGCGGTAGTCGTATTGGCTGAAGGCCTCGGCGGTATCGGCCAAATCATTGGCTTGCAGCAATAACTCACGGACTTTATCAGGCGCATTGCGCACTGCGCCGCGAATGTAGATGGCGCTGATATTAGTACGCGCTGACAGCAATTGGTCCACCAGCAACGGCATGCCGTCTTCGTCCAGTTGCGCTAAGGTTTCTAGAATATTTAAACCGGAGGTTTCCCAGAAATTATTCACCCGCGTTGGCTTGCCATGTTGAATAGTCAGCCAGCCATCACGCGCCAAGCGCTGCAATACTTCACGCAAGGTGGTACGAGTCACACCAATCAACTCAGATAACTCACGTTCCGCTGGCAAAATCGTACCAGGCGCGAAGTGACCGTTCCAAATTGATTTTACAATGTATTCTTCAGCAAAGCCTGCTGGACTCTGTGCCTTGATTAACATGAAATGGCCTGTGGTTTGAATAATCTGTACCTATAGCGGTTGATCGTCATGAGCTGATGGGCGATTTTATCAGTGTTTGTAATGGTCGGACAAGTTTATCATCACAGGGCCCAGCTAACAGCGTCGACATTTGCGCAAAGCTGCGGTAATGTTGGCGGCAATTAAGGCGGGTAGAGAATATTCAATGGCACAGTCCAAGTCATCGCTCATCACCATTGCGCAATTAGCCAATCAGCGTTGGCCGTGGGCGTTATTGGCGCTCTCGAGCTTCGCACTGATTGCTGCCGCCATGTATTTTCAATATGTCATGGATTTGCAGCCATGCGTGCGCTGTATCTATCAACGTACGGCGGTGTTAGCGATTGGCTTAGTGGCACTGATTCCGCTCATTAATCCACAAATAAAGCCGTTGAAATGGTTGGGATTACTCGCCTGGTTAGGAATTTCAAGTTGGGGTTATGTGATTGCCGCTGATCACGTTGCGCTGCAGCAATCGGCCAATTCGTGGTTTGCCGTATGTGATATCAGTCCGCGTTTCCCTGCCTTTATGCCGCTGCATGAATGGTTTCCCGGCTTCTTTGCTGCGCCTGGCATGTGTGGCGATATTGCTTGGCAATTTGCCGGCTTAAGCATGCCGCAATGGCTGCAGGTGATTTTCGCTGGCTATGCCGTAATCGCCGCCGCCGTAATTGCCAGCCAACTAATCGCTAAAGTGACGCAAAAATAGCCTAATCGCAGTCGTGCAATGGCCAGGTGACGATACGGTCTTCTAGATCGTCATGCAGCTGACGTTCATCTTCCACCCGCCCCACTACACTGATACCCGCAGCGATCATGGCGCTACGGTCACCGTTATGACGCAGCGGGTGCCAAGCCGCCAGATCACGCCCTTCAGCAAGGCGCCGATAGGCGCAGCTGAGCGGTAAATAAAACAAACTAGTGAGGTTTTGGGGACTGATGGTGACGCAATCAGGCACCAAGCTATGGCGCTGACGATAATTACTGCAGCGCCCGGTGGTGGTATCGAGTAACTCGCAGCAGACGTCGGTGAAATGAAGTTCTTCGGTGTCATCGTCGATGAGTTTGTTGAGGCAGCATTTACCACAGCCATCACACAGTGACTCCCATTCGTCAGAGGTCATTTCACTCAGGCTTTTAACCTGCCAGAACGCGGTCATGAATCGTAGGCGACATCAGCTGGCCATTGCCAGCACGCGCTGCCTTGGCTCAAGCACAGTTGTAACTGATCGCCAGCGGCAAGTGGACCGACGCCAGCCGGTGTACCGGTGAGCACCACATCACCTGGTAACAGCGTGAATTGCTGGCTGATATCGGCTAATAACAACGCCAACGGAAACAATAAATCAGCCGTATTGCCCTGTTGCACCAATTGATTGTTTTTATACAGTTGTAAAGCAAACGGCTCAGCCAAATCGACTGCGGCAGCATCAATAAACGGTCCTAATGCGCACGAACCATCAAACGCTTTGGCCCGCTCCCATGGCTGACCAGCCGACTTTAAGCGGTTTTGCACATCGCGTAAGGTCAAATCCAGCGCTAAGCCGACGGCTGCAACGGCAGCTAAGGCCTGCTCGCTATGCGCCCGGCGCAGCGGCGCACCAATCAACAGGGCTAATTCGAGCTCGTGGTGACAAGCACCTTGATGCGGCGGTATCAACACCTGTGGCAACCGGGTAACCGCTGTTGATGGCTTGATAAACAGCAGCGGTTCAGTTGGCAGCGGGTTATTAAGCTCCGCTGCATGCTCGGCGTAGTTGCGCCCGACACAAACAATTTTACTCGGCGTTAGCGCCCCAGTGACGGTATTCATTGGCGTGGGAAACGAATACGATCAGACAAATAACCAACCGCCGCAACAAAGTAATGCGAGCGATTCCAGCGCATCAGTGCATCGTAATTTTGGTAGGCTAAAAATACCCGGCCCTGGCGATCATCAGGAATAATCACTGCCGCAACAATATCGTCGCGCTGGGGTAAATCGCCGCCATCCATGCTACGCACCCCTAAGGCTTGCCATTCTGCTAGCGGCTTTTTAATGGTTAATTTGGCTAACTCACTATCGAAGCTATCAAGCAGTGTGACTTGTCGCCCCCAGGTTACGCCATCATTCCATCCGGCTTTCTTTAAATAGTTGGCGGCCGAAGCGAAGACATCACCCATCGAGTTCCAAATATCTTTGCGACCATCGCCGTCATAATCAACCGCATAACTCATAAATGAGCTCGGCATAAATTGCGTCTGCCCCATCGCACCGGCCCATGAACCGCGCATTTGCCCGGCTTCAATGTGGCCTTCCTGGATAATGGTTAAGGCGTGCCACAGTTCCTTTTTGAAGAACGCTTCACGGCGGCCTTCGTAGGCCATGGTGGTCAGCGCTGAGACCACATCAAAACCGCCAGTAAATCCGCCAAAGTTGGTCTCAATGCCCCATAGCGCGACAATAAAGCGCGGTTGCACCCCATATTCAGCACCAATTTGCTCTAATAACTCACGGTGTTGTGCATACAGCTCAACCGCTTTGGTGGCTTCCCATTCAGGTACCGCTCGCGGCAAATAAGTATCGAGCGTTAATTTAAATTCAGGCTGATTTTTATCCGCCTCGACTGAGCGTTTATAAAACTTTACCTCAGCAAAGGCCTTATCAAGGGTATCTTGGCTATAACCTGCAGCCAGCGCTTCAGTTTTAATTTTTTCCACATAAGCGGCAAAGGCCTCGCCTTCATCTGCCTGAACCCATGGGCTCAGTAACACTGCGGCGGTGAAACTAAGTACCAGCAAAATCTGTTTCATCCTTGTGACTCCTTATGTTGTTTCAATAAATTCTCAGGCGGCGGCGGTAGTTGCAGATAGTAGCCCGGATCGGTTAAATGACGGGTTAATTCAGGCAGCGTTATATGGGCTAATTTACGCCCATGTTTGAGTGCAAACACCATCACTTCTATAGGTTGACCAAATTGTTGCCGCAACGGTTCCGGTAATTTTGAAAAATCGGCAGGATGCGGTAGATACAGATAGGTATCAGCGCGACGCGAACTTCGATAAATGGCACACAACATGCGATGTTTCAGCTCAGTTAACGCTGCACTAATTGCAGCAAATCGGCTTCCAGCTTAGCGCCCCGCCAACCACTTAACAAGTCAGGTTTGGGTAAACGCGTCTGCCATTCGCTGGGGATCTGCCACAGCCAATGCAACAGGTCGTTGACTTGACGGCGTGATGCCACCAGTCCAGGGCTAATCTCCAGCTCCGCTGCCAGTTCATCGCAGCGCGCTTTGACTGCTGCATAGGTGACTTTGTAGTGGGTTATATCGGTTAGCCGTTGCAGCGGTGCAATTGCATCATTGCTGGCTTTACCACGCGCAATCGCCGCCATAATGGCATCGCCGTTGTAACGCAGCGTAACGGGTGATAAATCCACCACCGCTTTGAGTGCATTGACTGAGTTCATTGGCTTACGAGCCATTTCGAGCAAGCTATGATCTTTGGCGACAAAACTCAGCGGAATGTCTGAGCGGCGCGCCCGTTGCTGCCGCCATATCAGTAATTCACGCAGCACCCGCAATTGCTCTTGCGAGCATTGCCAGGCGTTGCCAAAAAATAAATACAACGCCTCATCAGGTATGCTTTGTGCGCGGCGACTGATGTGCTCAGCAGTTTCTGCCAGCACCAACTCGTAGACCCCTTTGGCTTGCACTTGTTCGCGCAAGGTCGGATAAATATCGTATAAGTAATCGACGTCGAGCGCGGCATAATCGAGCTGCTCTGGCGCCAGCGGCCGCTGCATCCAATCGGTACGTGACTGTGATTTATCTACCAGCATACCGGTGTATTGTTCTACCAACGCTGCATAACCTAAAGCATCACCACTGCCTGCAAAGGCTGCAGCAATTTGACTATCGAACACGTGGGTAGGAATTTGCCCCATTTGCTGCGATAAAATCTCGTAATCTTCACCACCGGCATGAATCACCAGATTGGTATGGCTGTCACGCAACAGTTCCCATAATGGTTGAATATCAGCGCCGACTAGCGCTACCGTGTCAATCAGCGCAATTTGCCCAGCCGCACGCACTTGTACTAAGCCAAGCTTGGCATAATAAGTACGGGTACGGACAAATTCGGTATCAATTGCGAGGTACGGTGCCAGCCGCGCTTGCTGGCAAAAATCAGCAAGCGCGTTGGCATCGGTAATCAGTTGATAGGGCATCAATTGGCTTTCTTCGTCTCTTCATCGCGCAATTCGCGACGTAAAATTTTACCGACATTGGTTTTCGGTAGCTCATCACGAAATTCAACAAATTTAGGCACTTTGTAGCCGGTGAGATTTTCACGAGCGTGATCGATGAGTTCTTTTTCGGTGAGACTCGGATCCTTGCGCACCACAAAAACTTTCACTGCCTCACCCGATGAATCATGCGGCACACCAACCGCAGCAACTTCCAA
>JALQTK010000025.1:20947-22437 GCA_023260975.1 Pseudidiomarina sp.
GGATCCTTGCGCACCACAAAAACTTTCACTGCCTCACCCGATGAATCATGCGGCACACCAACCGCAGCAACTTCCAATACTTTCGGATGAGAAACCACTACATCTTCAATTTCGTTCGGATACACGTTAAAGCCCGAGACCAAGATCATGTCTTTTTTACGGTCCACAATTTTGACAAAACCCTGCTCATCCATATAGCCAATGTCACCGGTCATAAACCATTCACCTTGCATGACCTTAGCGGTTTCGTCTGGGCGATTGTAGTAACCGACCATCACTTGCGGGCCAGCGACTTGTATTTCGCCAATTCCCCCAATATCGAGCACCGCGCCCGTGTCGATATCGACGATACGAACATCGGTGGATGGCACTGGAATACCAATAGTGCCAGTAAATGATTCAATATCGGTTGGGTTAGTGGTGACCACCGGCGAGCACTCGGTCAGGCCATAGCCCTCGAGCAAGCGTGATTTGGTTACCCGTTCCCAATGCTCAGCGACCGCGCGCTGCACTGCCATACCACCGCCCATAGCAATTTTGAGATTACTAAAATCGAGATCTTTAAAGCCTTGCGTGTGCAATAAGCCATTGAACAAAGTATTCACCCCCGAAATCATCGAGAATGGATGCTTTTGTAGCTCTTTGACAAAGCCGGCCATATCACGCGGGTTGGTGATTAGGATATTCTTTCCGCCATGCTTAATGAAGGTCAGACAATTCACCGTCAAGGCAAAAATATGGTAGAGCGGTAGCGCGGTGATAATGGTTTCGTCACCGTCGTTAACCAGCGGCGCAAATACTGCCGATACTTGCTCTAAGTTGGCGACCATATTGCGGTGCGATAGCATCGCGCCTTTAGCAAGGCCAGTGGTACCGCCGGTATACTGCAAGAACGCAAGGTCATCGCCACCGACCTGCGGCCGGGTGTAAGCAGCTTTAGCGCCCTGAGCCAGTACGTCACGGAAGTTAACCGTGTTACTGAGTTGAAAACTCGGCACCATCTTCTTCACATATTTGACCACCAGATTGACAATCCAGCGTTTTGGTGCCGGCAACATATCGCCAATAGCAGTTAAAATAACATGTTTAACCGGTACCTCAGCGACCACTTTCTGCAGTGTGCTGGCGAAATTATCCAGAATCACAATGGCTTTACAGTTGGCATCGCTCAGCTGATGTTTGAGCTCACGCGGCGTGTACAATGGGTTCACGTTAACCACCGTCATACCGGCACGCAGCGTACCGAATAGCGCAATTGGGTACTGCAACACATTCGGCATCATAACCGCTACCGCATCACCTTTTTGCAGGCCTTGCGCTTGCAAGTAGGCGGCGAAATCGCGGCTGTACTGATCCAACTCCTTGAACGACAGCTGATGATCCATATTGACATAGGCAATCCGGTCAGCATAGTTGCTCATGCTTTCTTCAAGAATATCGACCAGTGAGGCATAACGATCTGGGTCAATGGTTGCAGGCACACCAGCTGG
>JALQTK010000026.1 GCA_023260975.1 Pseudidiomarina sp.
AATCGAGCAACGTAACTGGGCCCAATTCCGCTAATTTGTCGTACAAACTGGCTGAGGTGTCGTCAGCGCTTATGGTGAGCCGCGTGGTTGCTAGTATCGGGCCGCTATCGAGGCCAAGTTCCATGGCCATGATAGCAATACCGGTTTCGCTGTCACCCGCCCACAAGGCCCGTTGAATCGGCGCTGCCCCACGCCAACGCGGCAGCAGTGAGCCGTGCACATTAATGCAGCCATAGCGCGGCAGGTCTAACACCGCCTGCGGCAGCATTAAGCCATAGGCGACCACCACCATCACATCAGCGTTATAGGTAGCGATTTGCTGTTGAATGGCTGGCTGTTTTAAGTTGATGGGCTGTTCGACGGAGAGGCCATGCTGTTGCGCTAGTTGTTTTACTGCCGAGGGCTGTAATTTTTGCCCACGCCCAGCAGGTCGATCGGGTTGTGTGTAGACTGCAACCACCTCAATGTCAGCGCAGCTGAGGAGCGCTTCAAGGTGGCGTGCAGCAAACTCTGGGGTGCCGGCAAAAATAACCCGCATGTGTTTAGCTGGCCCCTAATTTGTATTCTTTTTCTAATTTTTTACGAATGCGGTCGCGTTTCAAAGGTGACAAGTAGTCGACAAACAACACGCCATTTAAATGATCAATTTCGTGTTGAATGCAAATGGCTAATAAGCCATCGGTTGTGAGTGTGAACGGCTCACCATTGCGGTCAAGCGCGGTCACGGTGACGGTGCCAGCACGGTCAACTTTGCTATAGATACCAGGAAACGATAGACAGCCTTCTTCATTGGTGAATAAACCGTCTTTTTCTGTAATCTCAGGGTTAATAAATACTAATGGCTCGTTCTGATCATGACTACAGTCAGCAACGAATAAACGCCAGTGATAATCAACCTGAGTCGCTGCTAAGCCAACACCATTCGACTCATACATGGTTTCAAGCATGTCATCAATTTGTGTACGCACCGCGTCGGTTACCGTCGCAATTGGTTTAGCGACGGTTCGTAAACGCGGATCAGGGTATTTTAAAATAGTTAATTTACTCATAAGCTGTGGTTCTTTAGTTTCATCTCGCCCAATTTTAACGCAATTTGTGGATGAACACACGATTTTACCATGGTATCGCGGCTATTTTGCCGTTACATATTCGAATAACGAGCGCTTAAATGCGTCTAAGGTTGGATCGGCATGGATGCTGGTGATCTGCAAGCGCTGCTACAGCTGCAGCGCAGTCCTGCACGTGCAAGACATCAGGCCATGCATGCCAGTAGCTTGGCGCAAGCGCTGCTGAGTTTACCAGCCATTGATCTTGATCAACGTGAGCTGAGTCGCTGTATCAACTGGTTACAGCAGCCACAGCATCATCTTGTGCATTGGTATGATGCCAATTACCCAGAAGCACTGCGTTATATTCAGAGCCCGCCCCCTTTGCTGTTTGTGCACGGTAACCTTGCTTTACTGGAACAACCTCAGGTGGCGCTGGTGGGTAGTCGCAATGCCAGTGCAGTCGGCCAACACAGTGCCGCACATTTTGCTGCTGCGCTTGCCAGTGCCGGTTTAGTGGTTAGCAGTGGGCTGGCGAGCGGTATTGATGCTGCTGCACACCGCGCTGCCTTGCAACATGGCAACACCCTAGCAGTATTGGGAACTGGGCCAGATTGTTACTACCCACCGCGTAATCGCCAATTGCAGCAGCAAATTGCCCAAGCCGGTGCGCTGATTACTGAGTTCACCCCAGGCACTCGCGCCCGCGCCGATCATTTTCCGCGGCGCAACCGTATCTTAAGCGGGTTAAGTCAAGGCGTGCTGATTATCGAAGCAAAACGCCAAAGTGGTTCGCTTAATACCGCGCGTTTGGCAATCGAGCAAAATAAGCGCTTATGGGCCTTACCTGGATCGATTTGGGATGTCGGTATGGCGGGTTGCTTGCAGCTGCTGCAGAACGGTGCACACATGGTTACCAACGTCAGTGATATTATTGATGATCTCGGTTTGAGCATTGCCACTTCAGCGGCAACATCAGAAACTCAAAATAAATCAGCAGAATGCTTGGCAAACCCACTTTTGTTGGATAATGTGGGTACTGAGGTTACCGCATTAGATACTATTGTGGCACGCAGCGGGCTACCGGTCGCTATCGTTGCTGAGCAGCTAGTATTGTTGGAGTTGGCGGGGGTTGTTACCTCAGTTGCCGGTGGTTACATAAAAATGGGGAGGCGCTAACTATGTTTGATATCCTCATGTACCTGTTTGAGAACTATATCCATGCAGAAATGGAAGTAGTGGTTAACCATGACGAGCTGACCGATGAATTGACCCGAGCGGGTTTTCATCGGCAAGACATTCACAAAGCTTTAGTCTGGTTGGAGCGCTTGACAGAATTACAAGAGTGCCAAACCAAACCCTACTTAAACCGTTCGCCAAACAGCGCTACGCGTGTGTACACAGCTGAAGAAACGACTCGTTTAGATGTCGAGAGTCGTAGCTTTTTAATGTATCTCGAGAATCTTGGCGTACTCGATTTTTCGACCCGCGAAATGGTCGTTGATCGCGTCATGGAACTCGATACCCAACAATTTTCTGTCGAAGACCTAAAGTGGGTGGTGCTGATGGTGCTGTTCAATGTGCCTGGGCATGAAACTGCTTATGATCAGATGGAAGGCTTGTTGTTTGAGCAGGCGGAAGGTCTGTTGCATTAAATGAGTAACGACAACTTTCTAGAACCACAACCACTGGGTGTGCCTTGCCCCCAGTGCCAGTGTGAACTGCAGTTAAAAAAAGGGCGCTATGGTTTATTTGTTGGCTGTAGCGGCTACCCCGCCTGTGATTATATGACCGCCGCTGATTTTGACCCCGGTACCGATGTTAATTGCCCGAATTGTCAGCACGGTAAGCTGGTGCAGAAAACCAGCCGCTTTGGTAATTCGTTTTATGCGTGTAATCAATTCCCGCAGTGTAAATTTTCGGTTAATCTGCCGCCGGTCGCTGAATCATGCCCGCAGTGTGGTTTTGCGTTATTATTGAAAAAGCGTTCGCCGAGCGGCGAGCGACTGATCTGTGCACAACCGGAATGTGACTATAAATCAACCATGAGTTAGTGGATATTCGCCATGAGCAGTGAGTTTCAAGCGGCCCAAGACGCTTTTCGCCAAGGCCAGTTATTGGCTTACCCAACCGAAGCGGTGTTTGGTTTAGGCTGTGACCCGCGTAATCGAGATGCTTTGCAAAAACTACTGGCGTTAAAACAACGGCCACAAGATAAAGGCCTAATTTTACTGGCGGCAGACTATAGCCAGTTGCTTCCCTTTGTCGATGATCGGGCTATTCCGGGTAGCGTTCGCTTGGCGATTTTTTCGCAGTGGCCGGGTTTTGTCACACAATTATTGCCCGCTGCAGCTGATCTACCCGAGGCGCTGCGTGGTGCGCATGACCAAATAGCGGTGCGCATTACTGCGTTTGAACCAGCGCGGCAGCTATGTAAAGCACTGAATAGTGCCATTGTGTCAACGAGCGCCAACCGTAGCGGTGAGCCAGCGTTGCGTGATGCCGATGCGGTAGCAGCCCAATTCGGCGATGACTTAGGTTGGATCATGCACCAGCCTACCGGCGGTGCCGAGCGCCCGAGCCGTATTATTGACCCTATTTCACAACGAGTTATTCGAGACTAATTATGCAGCACCAGATGCTCGAGCAAGTCACCGCGTATTTAATCGATCTGCAAGACCGTATTTGTGCCGGACTTGCACAAGCCGATGGCGGCGGTCAGTTTATTGAAGACAGTTGGCAACGCCCTGGTGGCGGCGGTGGTCGCTCTCGGGTATTGCGTGAGGGAGCTGTGTTAGAGCAGGGCGGGGTTGGGTATTCACACGTATTCGGCGACCATATGCCGGCCTCAGCAACGGCGCATAGACCGGAACTAGCTGGCCGCAGCTTTAATGCCTGCGGGGTATCATTGGTGCAGCATCCGCGTAATCCATATATTCCCACCAGTCACGCCAATGTACGTTTTTTTATCGCCGAAAAAGACGGTAGCGAGCCAGTGTGGTGGTTTGGTGGTGGCTTTGATTTAACCCCATTCTACCCATTCCTTGAGGATGTAAAGCATTGGCATTACGTTGCTAAAGCGGCGCTCGACCCATTTGGTAAAGAGCTCTATCCGGCTTATAAAAAATGGTGCGATGAGTATTTTTGGTTGAAGCATCGCGGTGAAACCCGAGGCGTCGGTGGCTTGTTCTTTGATGACTTGAATGATCGCGGCTTTGAGCAATGCTTTGCCATAATGCGTGCCGTCGGGGATGCCTATTTAGCTGCTTATTTACCGATTATTGAGCGTCGGAAAGATACCCTTTATGGTGAGCGCGAGCGGCAGTTTCAGCTTTATCGTCGCGGCCGCTATGTCGAATTTAACCTAGTCTGGGACCGTGGTACCTTGTTTGGCTTACAAACCGGCGGTCGCACTGAATCAATTTTAATGTCGATGCCGCCCTTGGCGCGCTGGGAATACGGCTATGAGCCGGAGCCAGGCAGCGCCGAAGCTGATCTATACAGTAATTACTTGCAGCCGCGTGATTGGCTAGCGCTGCCGGGCTGAAGTGCCTGACTAAAACGCTGAGCCGTTGCTGAGAAACTTGAATATGACTCTTTTTACGGTAATTGGTAATCCGGTAGCGCACAGTTTGTCGCCACAGATCCATCAATTGTTTGCTCAACAATTTGGTATCGAATTGCGTTATACCCGCACCTTGTCAGCGCCTGAGCAATTTGATCGCACGGTCCGTGAGTTTTTTCGTGCTGGCGGCACCGGCGCTAATATTACCGTACCGTTTAAGCAGGACGCCGTGGCTCTGTGCAGCGAGCTATCCAAGCGGGCGCAAGCAGCAGGGGCAGTAAATACCATGCAAGCTCGCGCCAATGGCGAGTTGTACGGTGATAATACCGACGGCGCCGGGCTAGTCAGCGATTTAACCCACCAGGTGGGTCAACTAGCGGCGGCGCGGGTGGTTATAGTCGGCGCCGGTGGCGCAACGCGAGGCGTGTTGCTACCGCTGCTTGAGGCCGGCGTGGTAGAAATTGTGATTGCTAATCGTACGGTCGATCATGCGTTGGCCTTGCGCGATCATTTTGCTACCGCCTATAACGCCCCGATAACAGCGATTGCGCTAAATCAACTAACGCCGGAGCAATGTCATCAAGCGATTATAGTAAATGCCACCAGTACCGCCTGGAGCGGCGAGCCGTTGGCTATCAATCATGCTTGTTTTGCTCAAGCACGATGGGTCTATGATATGAACTATGGTGCGCAGCCAACGGCGTTTTTGCAGCAAGCCATGCAGGCGGGTGCGCCGCAATGCAGCGATGGTTTAGGGATGCTGGTTGAGCAAGCAGCGCTGAGCTTTAGTTTATGGCATGCTGGCTTAATGCCCGCGACGCAATTGGTGCTGCAGCAATTACGACAAAACTTAGGCTGAAAATTAATCTAAAAAAACCTAATTAGCTACTAGCTTTCAACGGATATTGTGGTAGTCTACTTAAGTTGTTTAGCAAACCATTGGCTTGCCCCGTTTTTCAGTTTCCACAACTGACATAACAACAAAAAAATAAACTGTCAGGAATTTGTTTTAATACAACTCCTTGTTTTATATAAAAATTTTCACACCAAAAACACCAGAGAACTCGTTGTTCTGATGCTGGTGAAGTGATCTTGTCAACAGACTTATCCACAACATATCCACATTACTGTTATGCTGCTAATCAGCTTACGCTGCTGGCTTGCTGGGCCACGCTGTGGCATGCTTAGCGACATGTTTAATCGTCGCAAGTAGAGCCACTATGACTGCCACCGTACCTGCTAATCCGTTTATTCTTGTCGATGGTTCATCGTATTTATTTCGGGCTTTTTACGCACCGCCTCACCTAACCAATTCAGCTGGCGAGCCGACTGGCGCTATTTATGGTGTGGTGAATATGCTGCGTAGTTTGATTAGTAAATATCAGCCTACCCATATGGCGGTGATCTTTGATGCCAAAGGGCCGACTTTTCGCAATGACATGTATCAAGCTTATAAAGCCAACCGGCCGCCGATGCCAGATGACTTGCGTTGCCAAATTGAACCGCTGCACAAAATTGTTAAGGCGTTAGGCTTACCGCTGCTGTGTATTGATGGTGTTGAGGCAGATGATGTTATTGGTACGCTTGCACAACAAGCGGCGGCGAGTGGACGCTTTACGTTGATCAGCACCGGCGATAAGGATATGGCGCAATTGGTCAATGACCATGTGATGTTGATCAATACCATGACAGATACCTTACTAAATGAAACTGGGGTGCTCGATAAGTACGGCGTTCGACCAGAGCAAATGATTGATTTATTGGCTTTGATGGGCGATAGCTCGGATAATATTCCCGGTCTTCCTAAGGTTGGTGAGAAAACTGCCTTAGCGATGCTGCAAGGTATGCAAAGTATTGATGCGATGTACGCCGATCCGCAGCAGCTTGCTACGCTAGATTTCCGCGGCGCTAAAACCATGCCGGATAAATTGCTTGAGCACCGTGATATTTTGCTGCTTTCACGCCAGCTCGCCACGATAAAATTAGATGTCCCCCTCGACTTCCATCCGGATGATCTGACCATCACTGAGCCGGATCAGGATGCTTTGTTAGCCTTATATCAGCAATGCGAGTTCCGCCGATGGTTGGCGGAGATAAAAGCGCATGGCGCGGTATCAGCCTATGTTGCCGGGGCCGCTGCCCGTGCAGAAGTGGCTAAGCATGAGCCAGCCGCCGCGCCAGAAGCGATTGACCATAGTCGCTATGAGGTGATTACCAGTACCGATCAGTTTGCTCAATGGCTGCATAAATTAAAGCAAGCGCCTGCATTTGCCTTTGATACTGAAACCACCAGCCTCAATTATATGGAGGCTGAGTTAGTCGGAGTGAGCTTCGCGGTCCAAGCCGGGCAAGCGGCCTATGTGCCGGTAGCGCATGATTACCCGGGTGCTCCCGAGCAATTAGATCGGGCATGGGTACTGGAGCAACTGAAGCCACTACTTGAAGCCACTATTCCAGCGAAAATAGGGCAAAACCTAAAATACGACAGTCATATTTTACGGCGCTACAATATTCGCTTGCAGGGTATTGCTAACGACACCATGTTGGCCTCTTACGTGCTCGATAGTGTCGCCACGCGCCATGATATGGACTCGCTCAGTCGACATTATTTGGGCCATAGCCCGATTAGCTTTGAAGATATAGCTGGCAAGGGTCAGAAACAGCTCACCTTTAACCAAATTGCCTTAGAGCAGGCGGGGCCATATGCTGCTGAAGATGCTGATGTTACCTTGCGTTTGCATCAGCAGTTACGCCAGCAGCTCAATCCGCACCAGCAGCTACTGGGGGTGTTGAACGATATTGAATTACCGTTGGTAGCGGTACTGGTCGATATGGAGCAGCGCGGAGTGCAAATTGATGCGCCCTTATTAGCACGGCAAAGCCACGAAATCGCCAAAGAGTTGCAGTTGCTGGAACAGCAAGCCTATGACATTGCCGGAGAGAGCTTTAACTTGAGTTCGCCGAAGCAGTTACAGCAGATTCTATTTGATAAATTGGCTATTCCGCCGCTGAAAAAAACGCCCACGGGGCAGCCGTCGACGGCAGAAGATGTGCTGCAAGAATTGGCGCTGAATTATCCGCTTCCTGATGTGATCATGCGTCATCGTGGTCTGAGTAAGCTGAAATCGACCTATACCGATAAATTACCCAAAATGGTCAACCCCCGCACCAATCGCATTCATACCTCGTACCATCAAGCGGTTACTGCCACCGGTCGGTTATCATCGAGCGACCCAAACCTGCAGAATATTCCGATTCGAACTGAAGCTGGGCGGCGTGTTCGCAAAGCCTTCACAGCACCAGCTGGTTATCGCATTGTGGCGATTGACTACAGCCAAATTGAACTACGGATTATGGCTCATTTGTCGCAAGATAAGCAGTTGTTAGAGGCGTTTTCGAAAGGCCGAGATATTCATGCTGCTACTGCTGCCGAGGTATTCAGTACGCCATTGGAGCAGGTCAGTAGCGAGCAACGTCGGCGCGCTAAAGCGGTTAATTTCGGTTTGATTTACGGCATGTCAGCTTTTGGACTTGCGCAGCAATTGGATATTCCACGCCATGAAGCGCAGTTATATATGGATAAGTACTTTGAGCGGTTCCCTGGGGTGCTGCGTTACATGGAAGAAACGCGTAAGAAAGCCAAGCAATTTGGTTATGTTGAAACGTTATTTGGCCGTCGTTTGCAGTTGCCAGAAATTAGAGCCAGCAATCAGGGGCGGGTAAAAGCTGCTGAACGCGCGGCCATTAATGCGCCGATGCAGGGTACTGCGGCTGATATTATTAAGAAAGCGATGATCGACGTAGCACAGTTTATCCAAACCCAAACGTCGCCTGGCGACCTATACATGATTATGCAAGTACACGATGAACTGGTGTTTGAGGTACGCGATGACTGTGTGGCAGCGTTAATACCCCAGTTGGTAGCGGTTATGGAGCACACCTGTCGGCTCGATGTGCCCTTAATTGCTGAAGCTGGTAGTGGTGACAATTGGGATGAAGCGCACTAAACATTTAATAAAAACAATCGCTTTTAATAATTTTTGATAATTTAATTTTATTTCTGAACTTTTAGTGAGGACACAAGTCTGAATTATTGAAAGGCGAATTAAACGGATATGCAGTTGATGTTGCTAGCGCTTTTCATAGATTTCTCTCCCTGGATTGTTAGTTTATTTGCCCGGCCATCGCGCCGGGCTTTCTTTTTTTGCGATTGGCGATCCATACGCCAGCTAAAATAGCGCTCATACCGATCGCATGCTCGATAAAAAATGCTTCGCCATCGAGCACGCCGAGAATCAGTGCAACGATTGGAATTAAATAAGTGACCGAACTGGTGAAGGTGGTATCAGTGATTTTTACCACCGTATTAAAAATCACCAGGGCTGCAGCGGTGCCAACAATCGCTAATAGCAGCACAGCACTGAATGCAAGCGAGAACTGCGGATGATCAACTTGCTGCAGGAAAGGGGTGAACAAAAATAAATAAACAAATGCCGGTGGCGCCATCAAAAATAAGCTTACGCCGGTGATGGTGAGAGCACTCAAATCGGCAATTTTATGCTTGATTAGGTTTAAGTTGATGCCGTAGCAGATGGTGGCGGCAACAATCAGCAAAGCATAGCCATTTAGACTAAAATTAGCGCTATTGTTCGCGTTCATTAGCACCAGCGTACCAAGCAAGCCCATCAGTACGCCGAGCCATTGTTGAAAGCGTGAGGGCTGCTGGAACAGCAGCACTCCAATCACCAAGGTGGCCAATGGGGTAAGCGTGTTGAGTACCCCAGTAACACCACTGGCTAACTGAGTTTGGCCAAAGGCAAATAAAAAGGCCGGAATGAAGCTGCCGACTAAACCGACCGATAGCAGTTTGAAAAGATGCTGGCGTTGTACCGTTTTGATGCGTTGAGTCAACCACGGCAGCAATACCAATCCGGCACTGCCGATGCGCAGCGCGGCCAGTTGATCAGGGCTAAATACCAGCAGCCCTTTTTTCATTAATAAGAATGAGCTGCCCCAAATCAGTGCCAATAGTAGTAATAGTAACCAAGCCTTGAGCGGCGGTGTATCAGTCTGCTGAGTCGTCATCGTTGCCGGGTTCAGCAAGGGTCACTGGCTCGGTCAGCCAGCCAGACAAAATAACTTCGACATTCGGTAGCCCAAGCTTGGTCAGTGACGAGAACATTTCTACTTGAATATCGCCGCCAAAAACCAGTACTGCCTCACGCGCTTGTAACAGCGTCGACTTGCGTTGACCGGGTTTAAGTTTATCCGCTTTGGTGAGCAAAACTAACACGCGAATACCTGAAGCCGAAGCCCATTCAAGGAGCTCTTGGTCAACATCGCGAAAAGGGTGGCGAATGTCCATCATCACCACAATACCGCGCAGTGCTTTGCGATGCTGCAGATAATCGCTAAGTGCAAGCTGCCACTTTTCCTTTACTGCAATCGGTACCTTCGCGTAGCCGTAGCCAGGTAAGTCAATCAGGCGCATGCCCGGCGCTACTTCAAATACGTTAATCAGCTGCGTACGGCCGGGTGTTTTACTGGTACGTGCCAACGCCTTCTGCCGCGTAATGGTGTTTAATGCACTGGATTTACCGGCGTTCGATCGCCCAGCAAAGGCAATTTCCACCCCTTCATCGGCGGGAAGTTGACGAATATCAGCGGCGCTGATGACAAATTTTGTAGGCTGAAAGTTTAAACTGGTGTTCATAGATGCGCATAACCATGATAGATAGCGGATAGTATCATGATTAGGCATTTAATCCGCAGAAGTTTTGTGTAAAATAGCGTCTGTCACATAATCCAGAGCAGAGACCTCGATCATGAAAAAAGTAGCATTGGTTGTCGGGCTATATTTCGGTTTAAACCTAGCCTTGGTTGGTAACGCAGAAGCGGCCACTGGCAATGCTGAAGCAGGCCAAGCAAAAGCTGCCGTGTGTGCAGCGTGCCATGGTACCAACGGCAATTCGGCGTCAGATATGTACCCGAAAATTGGCGGTCAGCACGAAGCTTATTTATTAAAGCAATTGTTAGATTATAAGCGTGCCTCAGAAACCGGCGGTGCAGAGGGTCGTAACAACGCCATTATGAGCGCCCAAGTGATGTTTTTGAATGAGCAAGATCTCGCTGACCTAGCTGCTTATTTTGCATCGCAGCCAGCAGCTGGTGGTGAAGCCCCAGAAGAAGTCATTGCAGCTGCCGAAAAACTTTATCGTGGCGGTGATGCTGAGCGTAAAATCGCCTCTTGTGCTGCCTGTCATGGTCCGCGTGGCGATGGCATGGGCTTGGCTAAGTTCCCAGATATTTCGGGTCAACATGCAGCCTATACCATTGATCAATTAAAGCAGTTCCGTTCAGGTCAGCGGGCTAATGACCCGAATGGTATGATGCGTGATATCGCAGCAAAATTAACTGATGATGATATGGAAATCCTTGCCAAGTATTTGCAAGGCTTGTATTGATCGCATCGGTAAATTCGCAGAAAGGTTATAAATAAATAGGTTTTTATAACATAAAAGTTGTTGCGAAAGATTTCTGAATCAGTAGTCTGAGCTGCAAGCAAAATGCTAACAAATAATAACAATAACAAAAATCACGGACGTAACAACCAGGAAAGGGAAGCAGTGACAACCGTTCTCAAGTAATCGCAGGTGCGCTGTGTGAACTAATGAGAAATTCAATCAGGCGATGGCAACATCGCCTTTTTATTTGCCCTCAGGTAAACTAGCGCTCGATTCACACTGATGATGGATAGGCTATGACCCGCCAAAAGAAATCCCGCAAGCCAGGCCCACTGGCACCGTCGGCAAAACCAAAAGCTATGCTGGAGCGAAAAACTCCAGAGGATCGGGTGTATGCCGGCAAGGGGAAAAAACCAGGTAGCCGTTTTAATCTGCAAAAACCTGCCGCGAATAGCGGCAAAAGCGCTGCATCGCTTGACCCACGTCATGGCAGCAAGCAGCCAATTACTCTGGTCAAGCCAGAGCAAGCGGTGGCGCTAGCTACAGCAGCACAGCAACGTGCCGCCGCCGAAGCAGAATTGGCAAAACTTGAGCAGGACAGCAAGCTGCATGCGCTATTGCAACGCTTAGAGAATGACGAAGACCTCACTGACGCTGAACTAAGTTACGTTGATAAACGTACTGAACGGTTTGAGCAACTGGCCGAATTACTTGGCCTTGAGGTTGATGACGATGACGATGACTGAAATCCCGAGCTGGGGCTGGTTGTTACTGTTCGCAGGCGCCACCATTATTGCGGTACTGGCATTTATTGCCGGTCGCCTATTAGCGCAGCTTAAGCAACAGCGGCAGGCCCAGCAGCAAGTCGATGCAAAACGCGACAAACATGTGGTTGAGAGTGTCATCACCATTGCCATGGCGATGGAGCAGGGTCAATGCGAACTCTCCGAGGGAGCGTTGCGAATTGCGGTATTATTGGACCATCATAGTAGTGCTTCAGCGAGTGATTATACTGCACGCTATCCAGCCATTCATGACATGTATGAACGCATCAAACACATGCCAACCCACGCTGCGCGGAAGCAATTGCCGAAAGCCGAAATACGTGCCATGGACCGCGAGCGGGAAGGTTATGAGCGCGAGCTTGAGCAGGCTTTAGTTGCTGAAGCTCGCGCCCTGGTGAAAGCGTTTCGCAGCTTATAACTGTTTGATAATAACGCCGTCTTTAATGACCAAGTTAATTTCGGCTAAGCGGTTTATATCGGCCAGTGGATCGCCTTCTACCGCAACTACATCAGCGCGCTTACCGACCTCTAAGGTACCGAAATCATCAATCGTGCCGAGGAGTGTCGCTGCCTCAAAGGTTGCCGAGCGGATAGCTTCTAACGGTGGCATACCAGCCTCAACCATGTAGCCGAATTCACGATAGTTTTCACCGTGATCAAATACGCCGGCATCAGTACCAAACGCTATTTTCACTCCGGCTTTATAAGCCGCGGCAAAAGTGCTCTGAATTTTTGGCCCAATAGCAGCCGCTTTTGGCTGCACGACAGCCGGGAAATAGCCCGGAATAGCCGCGCGTTCTGCTACCGACTTGCCTGCAGTAATGGTCGGAACATAGTAAACGCCAGCCTGTTTCATAGCAGCCATGACTTCGGCGTCCATATAGGTACCGTGTTCAATTGAATCAACACCAGCGGCAATGGCGCGCAACATGCCATCTTTGCCATGCGCATGAACGGTAACTTTCATACCATAGTCTTTTGCGGTATCCACCACTGCCTTCAGTTCATCAGCCATAAATTGTGGATTTTGTCCGTTGGTGGCTAAGCTGAGAACACCGCCAGTGACCGTGAGCTTGATGAGATTAGCGCCATCTTGATAACGCGCACGGACTGCTTTACGGGCTTCAAATGGGCCATCAACTACGCCGTCAGCCGGAGTTGGTGAGTCATGCAAACCATCGCGTGCACCATTGGTTGGATCGGCATGGCCACCGGTAGTAGCAATGGATTTTCCGGCTGAGTAAACACGTGGACCCAGAACTTTACCTGAGTTGATAGCATTACGCAGGGCAATACTGGCATTAAATGAATCGCCTAGGTCACGAACCGTGGTAAATCCTGCGTTAAGCGTTTTCTCAGCATAATGCACCGCATCAAGGGTCACATCGGCAGCATTTTTGGTAAAGCGGTCCATGTAGCTACCCGCGGCTATTTGCGAGGTCAGGTGGGTGTGCATATCAATAAAGCCAGGCATGACCGTACCATTACGGCGGTCAATCACTACATCACCTGCAGCAGCCGAGGTAAAACCATTATTGACCGCCTTAATCCGTCCGCCATCGATAACTAAAGTAACATTTTGTCGCGGTGCCGATTTGCTGCCGTCAATTAGTGTGCCGGCATAGACCAAGGTGTCGGCATAGGCGTGCGATGACAATGCCGCTGCAATAGCGACCGTTAATAACTTGCGCATATTAAAACCCTCTTAACTAAAAAATGTACGTCTACCATACGCTTGCGTTGCTATTTAAAGCAACAATTAGTCACACCGCGCAACGCAAATTTAGGTTCAATTAACGCACTTCAGAGTAGTTCTTGATATACTGTGCGGCATTATTTAGAGCCAGCCAAGAAGGTCTCATGTTTTCTCGTATTCGCGAAGATATTCGCAGTGTCTATGCCCGTGACCCGGCGGCGCGCAATTGGTTTGAAGTATTGACGACCTATCCGGGCTTACACGCTATTTGGTCTCATCGTATCAGTCATAAATTATGGTGCTGGGGCTTGCTGTGGTTAGCTCGATTTATTTCAACACTTGCGCGCTGGTTGACTGGGGTGGAGATACATCCGGGCGCAAAGATTGGCCGGCGCTTTTTTATTGACCATGGTATGGGCGTGGTTATCGGTGAAACGGCTGAAATTGGTGATGATGTGACTATGTACCATGGGGTCACTTTGGGGGCGACCAGTTGGACCAAGGGCAAGCGTCACCCAAGTGTTGGTGATGGTGTGGTGCTTGGCGCTGGAGCAACTATTCTAGGCCCAATCTGTATTGGTGATCATGCTCGGGTTGGTGCCAATGCGGTCGTGACACAGCCGGTGTTAGCGTCAACTACAGTGGCAGGAATTCCTGCGCGGGTGGTCGATAAAGCACAGGATGCTGAATAGCAGCAATAAAAAAGCCGCTCAATGAGCGGCGTTTTTGTAACGCAAACCTAAATTACATAGGTACTACGTTAGAAGCTTGTGGGCCTTTTGGACCTTGTTCAATAGTGAACTGAACTTTTTGGCCTTCAGCTAAGGTTTTGAAACCATCTGATTGGATAGCAGAGAAGTGAACGAATACGTCAGCGCCTTGCTCTTGCTCGATGAAACCGAAGCCTTTGGCTTCGTTAAAGAATTTTACTTTACCAGTTACAGTTGCCATGCTTGAAATCCTCGTAGTGCATGTAAAAAATCAGGGTATTGCTAATAAAAATACGTGTATTCCTTGGGACTTACAAAACGAGGTACAGCAATAGACTTCGTAACAGGCCACAATCAGACAGCCGAATTTTTCTAGCGCTGGTCAGTATACGCTCAATCTAAACCCTGTCAAATAAACTTTTCTTAACAGCGCCCTAGGGTTAGCGCCCGAGATGGCCATGCCGATACGCAATAAATTTGCACCAAAACCGCGCTCTGGCTACAATTCGCTCCTTTGCTATAGGAGCAGCAGCGCATGACCCCTGTACTTATTTTGATGGGCTCGCAATCTGACTGGCCGGTAATGCAACATGCGGCCACTATGTTAAATGACCTCGGCGTTGCCTGGCAGGCCCGGGTCGTCTCTGCGCACCGCACGCCCGACTTACTGCAAAGCACTATGCAGCAGGCTGAAGCCGACGGCGTGCCGGTAGTTATTGCAGGGGCTGGTGGCGCTGCACATTTACCCGGTATGTTAGCTGCCTTTACGGCTATTCCAGTATTGGGTGTGCCAGTCTCGAGTAAACAGCTTAAGGGCCTTGATAGTCTGTTATCAATTGTGCAGATGCCCAAAGGCGTCGCCGTGGGAACCTTGGCGATTGGTGAAGCGGGTGCTGCAAATGCCGGTTTATTAGCGGCGCAAATTATTGCGATTACCGATACCACGGTGCGAGCCCGGGTGCAGGCATTTCGCGCCGCCCAGCGTGATCACGTGATCAATGGTCCGAGCTTGGAACTGCCGCAATGAAGATCCTGCTCAGCGGTGATGGGCAACTTGGACAGATGTTGGGTGCTAGCGCCATTCAACACGGTCATGAATGCTTGCTGTACAGCACCCGCAGCCACCAAGTGAAACCGCTGTCAGCGCAATTACCGCTAGCCATGACGCTGGCGCAGGCAATTGCTTGGGCCGATGTAGTGAGCTGGGAACATGAAGATATTCCCGCTGACGTAATGACTCTGGCACAGCACAAGTTTTTGATGAATGCGGCCGGTATTCAGCGTTTAACAGATCGCCGCGCTGAGAAAAAATTGTTTGATGACTGCGCAGTACCGACGTCGCCTTGGCAAAGTTATGACAATGTCGCCGAGCTCCAGCAGCTTTTGCAGCAAAGCCAGCATGACTTAGTACTAAAGGCCGCCCGCGGTGGTTATGATGGCAAGGGCCAGTGGCGTTTTGGTCGTGGCGATGATGCCGTGACCTTGGCTGCGGTGGCTGGTCAGCAAGCAGGTATTGCCGAGCAGCTAATCGCCTTTGACCGTGAAGTGTCGTTGGTCGGGGCCCGCGCTAAAGATGGCAGTGTGGTTTGTTATCCGTTGATTACCAATGTGCACCGCAATGGTATTTTGAGTTATAGCATAGCTGCTACCGGCCAGCTGCCGGTCACCTTGCAGCAACAAGCTGAGCACTGTTTTCAGGCGCTGACTAATGCGTTGCATTATGTTGGGGTATTAGCGATTGAGTTTTTTGTGGTCGGTGAGGGCGATACAGCGCAGTTGCTGGTGAATGAAATTGCCCCTCGAGTGCACAATTCCGGGCATTGGACTATGAACGGCGCGTCATGCAGCCAATTTGATCTACATATTCGTGCGTTAACGGGTATGCCACTACCGCAACTGCGCGTACAACCAACCTTACTGCTCAACGTAATTGGCGTTGAGAGCATTCCTGATGCGCTATGGCAGCATCCGCAAAGCAGTTGTCATTGGTACAACAAAACTGCTCAACCGGGCCGCAAAGTTGGTCATGTCACTATTCAAATCGATGATTTAGCAAGTGCTGCTAGCTGGGTTGAACGCTGGGCTGAACGTCTACAAGTACTGGCTTAAACCACTACGCTAAAACACTATTAAACCACGCTGCAATATTTTCAATTTGCTCGGCACAGACGTTATGTTGCATGGCATAGCGCTGGTAACTTACCTGATAACCATGCTGTTGCAGCCATTGTTGGGCTTGCTGGCCGAGTTGTTCGGCCACCACCGGATCTTGGCTGCCATGCTGAATCAAAATAGGTAACTGCTGATTCGCTGCATGGCAACGCAGCGATGCTGCGGTGGCTAAGTAACTCGACATCACCAATAAACCACCGAGTCGCTGTGGGTGCGTTAACGCTGCTTCATAGACCACCGCACCACCTTGTGAAAAACCCGCTAAGATGATGTGCTCTGGCTTGATGCCGCGGTCGATTTCGCGGGCAATGAGCGCGCTGACTGCGGCTGCCGATTGGCGCAATTGGCTGGTATCGACCTCACGTTCAATTTGCATGGTTAAAATGTCATACCAAGCCGGCATCATCATGCCGCCGTTGATAGTTACCGAGCGCCTTGGGGCATGCGGAAATATATAGCGAATATGGAGATCAGCGGCCACTTTGATATGCGGCACGATGGGGGCAAAGTCATTACCGTCGGCACCTAAACCATGTAGCCAAATTACACTGCGATTAGCGCTTTGTTGTGGCTCAATTTCGACACAGGGCAACAATGGGCTAGTCATGGCTTAATCCTTCTCATTAGGGTATTTATGATTTTTGCCAAGCCCGCCACTCATGGTGAGCTGCATTGCTTCAGATGGGCTGATATCGAGCGGCACCACGGCACTGCGTGGCACGATGATCATGTAGCCGCCGACGTTATAGCTCATCGGTAACAGCACCGCAATATGGTCCTCATCAAGCAGTTTGGAGAGCTGGTCAGCACTATCACCGCTTTTTTTGGTAACAATACCGATTAACCGTATTTGACTACCCGGCATGGTTACCAGTACCACCGATTCGTTGCTGAAATTAGTTCCTGACATCAAATCAAACACATCGCTGACGGTGCTGTATAGCGTGCGCAATACCGGCATCCGCGCCATCACTTTGCCCGGCACATTCCATAGCGTATTGATAAACGCCCAGCGTGCGGTGAAACCGACCAATACCGCAATTACCAAGAAACTGATAAAGGCCAGCCCATGGAAATAGAACTGCTCACCTAACAAGGCCACCCACAATGGGCTCAGCCAGGTTTCTATGGTGGTTAATAGCCATGCGGCGAGCGCAAACGTGATCACTAAGGGTAATAATATAGTGAGGCCGCGAAGCAAATACTGAATGGCGCGTTTCATTGTGATAATCTCTTGTCGATCGATACCATAGCTTAACGTCTTTAGAGGGCCAGTATGAAGTTATTTGGTAGTTTTACCTCACCTTTTGTGCGCCACTGCCGCATTGTTTTAATGCAAAACCAGCAGGCATTTGATTTTGTTCCGGCAGATTACGCCACCAGTGCCGCGCAAACTCCAACCAAGCGCGTACCTTATTTCGAGAATGGCGATGTCCGTTTAACTGATTCGTCATCAATTATACGTTATCTGCGTGGTTTAGCGGCACAACCATTTTGTGCTGATGCGGCAGATTATGATTTGTATTGTATGGCCAGTACCGGTCTGGATACCGAGATCAATTTATTCTTATTAGAACGCGATGGTTTCACCCCAGAGCAGGTGCCTTATTTAGCCCGTCAGCGCGCCCGGGTAGAGGCTATTTTAACCGAGCTTGACCAGCGCCAGTGGGCCACCGAAGGGCCCTACAGTGATGGTCAAATTCGACTGGGTTGTTGGCTCAGCTGGGCGTTATTTCGACAGCGCCTGGACTTGACGCCATGGCCGAATTTAATGCAGTTTTTGGCCGCGCTGAATAATCAATCATGGTTTGCCAATACGCATCCTGCGCTTGGTTAATCAACACAACGGAGATTTTGCGATGAAACAATTGACCTGGGTGCTTGGTTTGGCGGTATTAGCCGGCTGTGCGCCAGAACCACAAGTAGAGCAGAACATGGCAGCACAAATTTCGTATCCAGTGACTGAGCGTGGCGAGGTCGTCGATGAGTACTTTGGTACCCAAGTGGCGGACCCATACCGCTGGTTAGAAGATGACCGCAGCAGCGCAACCGAGGCGTGGGTGAAAGCTCAGAACCAGGTGACTTTTAGCTACCTTGAGCAAATTCCGCTGCGGGCGAACATTAAGCAACGGCTGACTGAATTGTGGAATTACGAGCGCTCCAGTGCACCATTCAAAGAGGGCGATTACACCTATTTCTATCGCAATAATGGCTTGCAAAATCAATCGGTCCTCTACCGTACTGATGCCGCGGGCAATACCGAAGTATTTCTCGACCCGAATAGCTTCAGTGAAGACGGTACCACCTCGTTGGCAGATATCAGTTTTTCGCGTGATGGGTCAATCGCCGCCTATGCAATTTCCGAAGGTGGTAGCGACTGGCGTAAAATTATCGTCATTGATGTCGCGACCAAAGAGCAGCTCGAACCAACCTTAGTCGATGTGAAGTTCAGTGGCATTTCGTGGTATGGCAACGAAGGCTTCTATTATTCCAGCTATGATAAGCCAGACGGCAGTGAATTATCGGCGATGACCGATCAGCACAAGTTGTATTATCACAAATTGGGCACAGCGCAGGCCGATGACCCAGTGGTATTCGGTGCTAGCGAAGCGGAAAAACATCGTTATGTCTCGGCCCAAGTGACAGACGATGATCGTTATTTGCTTATTTATGCTGCCGTTTCAACCTCGGGTAATAAGTTATTCCTACGCGATTTAAGTCAACCAGATTCAGCCTTGGTGAGTGTGCTCGATCATACCGACTCAGATACGTCACTATTAGATAATCGCGGCAGCACACTATACTTGGTGACCAATTTGCAGGCGCCAAATAAGCGTGTAGTAACAGTCGATGCAGCGAATCCAAGCGCAGACAACTGGGTTGACTTAATTGCCGAGCAAGCGCAAGTACTGAGTGCCAGCACCGGTGCAGGTTATATTTTCGCCGAATACATGGTTGATGCCATTGCTATGGTGAAGCAGTACGATTATGACGGTCAATTTATTCGCGATATTGAGCTGCCGGGTGTTGGTAGTGTTGGTGGTTTTAGCGCTAAAAAAGATGCCGAGCAGGTGTATTACAGCTTTGCCAATTACAGTACCCCAACGACGATTTATAGCTTCGCCCCAAATAGCGGCGAGTCGAGCGTTTACGAGGCATCAAAAGCTCAGTTTGACAGCAGTGCTTACGAATCCAAGCAAGTATTCTATCGCTCCAAAGATGGTACCAAGGTACCGATGATCATCACCCATAAAAAAGGCCTCAAGCTTGATGGTCGCAATCCGACCATGCTCTATGGCTACGGTGGTTTCAATATCAGTTTAACGCCATCGTTCAGTGTTGCTAATGCGGTATGGTTAGAGCTTGGTGGGGTGTATGCAGTGCCAAATATTCGCGGTGGTGGAGAATACGGCAAAGCCTGGCATCGCGCCGGTACCCAGCAGCAGAAACAAAACGTCTTTGATGACTTTATTGCCGCAGCAGAATATTTGATTGCCGAGAATTATACCTCGAGCGAGCGTTTAGCTCTGCGTGGCGGCTCCAATGGTGGCTTGTTGGTGGGTGCAGTAATGACGCAACGGCCCGATCTGATGCGGGTGGCTTTGCCAGCGGTTGGGGTACTCGACATGCTGCGCTATCACACCTTCACGGCCGGCGCTGGTTGGGCCTATGACTATGGCACCGCCAACGACAGTGCCGAGATGTTTGCCTATTTGAAAGGTTATTCACCGGTGCATAATGTTAAAGCCGGGGTAAGCTACCCGGCGACCATGATTACCACCGGCGATCATGACGACCGTGTGGTGCCAGCGCATTCATTTAAGTTCGCTGCCGAGTTGCAAGCCAACAATAATGGTGCATGGCCACAATTGATTCGAATTGAAACCAATGCAGGTCATGGTGCTGGTACGCCTATTTCAAAAACCATAGAGCAGTGGGCCGATATCTATGGCTTTACCTTGTTCAACATGGGTATTACTGAGTAAGCAGTCGGCTGGGCTAGCGCTTTGATAGCGCTAGCCCGTCATCATCACGGCTCAATCAGTGTGGCTTAGCAAAGCCATTTATAGCGAAGAGACGACATTATGATTAACGCGAAACGCTTGTGGATTAACGTCTATGTGGTTATTACGGCAGCGCTGTTGCTGGCCGCTTGCTCGGATAAACCGCCCTCAATCAGCCAGATGGCAGCACCCGTTGCTGACAAAATTGCCTTTACCGTGAGCTCCGAACATGGCGATCGCGATGATCCATATTACTGGCTACGTGATGACGCGCGTGAGGCGCCAGCGGTACTCGCTTATTTGCAAGCCGAGAATGCCTATTATGATGCCTACCGAGCCAATTACGCTGAGTTAACCGCTTCCATCGAACAAGAAGTGCTCAGCCGTATGGCCCAAGATGACGCCTCGGTGCCGTACGTTCGCGGTGATTACAGTTACAGCCAGCGCTATGAAGCTGGCAAAGAATACCCAATTTATGTTCGTACCCATATTGCTGAAGGTACCGAACAGATTATTTTAGATGTCAACAAGCTCGCTGATGGCAAGAACTTTATGCAAGTCAGTAATTTGCAAATCAGCCCCAATCAACAGTTGCTTGCTTATATGGTAGATACCACCGGCCGGCGGCAATATGAGTTGCATATTCGTGACCTGGCTAGCGGCTATGATTATGAACAACAACTTGCTGGTTTGTCGGCAGCGATTGCTTGGGCGAAAGACAATAAAACCCTGTTTGTGATTGAAAATGATCCGCAAACGTTGTTATCAATGCGGGTGATGAAATACCAAGTTGGCGCGCCGGCAGCGAGTGCCGAACTGGTTTACGAAAATACCGATAGCAGTTTTTATATGTGGGTGAATAACACCACCGATGGCGAGTATATCGTCATCAATTTAAGTGCCACGGTGTCGGATGAAATGCTGGTATTAAGTGCCGAACAGCCGGATGGTGAATTTCAGCTGATTGCGCCGCGCGAGCGTCATTTTAGCTACAGCGCTGATCATATTGATGGGCGTTGGATTATTCGTACCGATTGGAATGCCCCCAATTTCCAAATCATGCAGGTAAGCACCGAGGCGCTCGGTGACCGCGCTAACTGGCAGCCGTTAGTCGATCATGATGAACAGGTATTTATTCAGGATATGACGGTGTTTGCCGACTATCTTGCCTTGAATGAACGCCGCGATGGACTGCGCTTGATTCGAATTTTACCCTGGCAGGATATGGCGTCAGCGCGCATTATCGCAACCGACGAAGAGGCATACGTGACTAGCTTCGAGGTGAATGTTGAGCAGCACACCAATATTCTGCGGTATAGCTATTCATCGTTAACAACGCCACGGACAGTCTATGCTTACAATATGGATAGCGCTGAGCAACAGCTGTTAAAGCGCGCACCGGTGCCGAATTATGAAGCCAGTCGCTATGCAACCACGCGAACTTGGGCCACCGCTGGTGATGGCGCAAAAATCCCAGTGACCTTGTTATATCGTAAAGGAACCGCCTTTGATGGCACTGCACCACTGTATCAATATGCCTATGGCTCGTATGGTTCATCCTCCGATCCAGCGTTTCGCAGTACCATATTTTCCCTAGTCGACCGTGGTTTCGTCTACGCTATAGCACATATTCGTGGTGGCCAAGAAATGGGCCGGCATTGGTATGAAGATGGTAAGTTATTGAATAAAATCAATACTTTTACAGACTATATTGATGTCACAGACCATTTGGTGACT
>JALQTK010000027.1 GCA_023260975.1 Pseudidiomarina sp.
AGTGCTGGTTCACCACCGGTAATCACTACATGTTTGGCGGTAAATTGCTGTTGCTGTATGGACCGCGCGATATCACCGGCACTCATATCTGCCCAGCTGGCACTCGCCGCAGTTTTACCAAGTAGTTCGGTAATACTGACTTGCGCCTTGGCATCGGTAGTCCAGGTGTGTTTGGTATCACACCACGGGCAGCCAACCGGACAACCCTGCAAACGCAGAAAAATTGCCGGCACACCGGTAAATACCCCTTCACCTTGAATGGTTTGGAAAATTTCATTGACTGGGTAGCGCGTGTTAATAGGATTCTCCACTGAATCAGGTAAACTAGCAGTCGGTAAGCAAATTGTACCGCAAATGATTGAAAAAGGGCCAACCTACATGGCAAAAGTTGTCGTTATATATTCCGGTGGCATGGATTCCTACACCGTATTGCATACTGCGTTAGCAGCAGGTCACGAGATCGTTGCGCTGTCGTTTAACTATGGACAACGCCATGTGCGCGAGCTCGACTGCGCAGCTGCAGTGTGCCGCGATTTAGCGATCACGCATAAAATCATCGATATTACCGCCATGAATGAATTGATGACCGGCAGCTCACTCACTGATCATTCAATTGAAGTAGCACAAGGTCATTACGCTGAAGAATCGATGAAAACCACCGTTGTGCCCAACCGCAATATGATTTTGCTCAGCTTGGCCATTGGCTATGCCGTCTCTATTGAGGCCAGTGCGGTTTATTATGGTGCTCATGCCGGTGACCATGCTATCTATCCCGATTGTCGGCCAGAATTCGTTGAGAAAATGAATGCTGTTAGTTTGATTGCTAATTATCAGCCGATCGCAATAGTCGCGCCATTTTTACGGCAATCTAAAAGTGATATTTTAGCAGCCGGCTTGGCGCTCAACTTGGATTACACGAACACCTGGACCTGTTACGTTGGAGCGGATCGAGCTTGCGGTAAATGTGGTGCATGTGTCGAGCGGCTCGAGGCATTCGCTGCGAATCACTGCAGCGACCCAATGCTCTACAGCGGTGCTTAAGCTGATTGTTGCCGCTGCTGAATCAGTGCAACAATTTGCTGAGCCGCTAGCCAACGCGGGTGATTACGCAAAGTACTGAGGTTAAGTGCAGCAGATTTAGCCAACAATTCATAGCAGCGCGAAGGGCGACGACCCTCATGCTGTAGTAATGGCGTGACTGCCTCGATCACTTCGATAGCACCCGCCCTATCGTTACAGGCGAGCACCATATCGCAGCCAGCAGCCAACGCAGCAGCAGCGCGCTCAGCCATAGTTCCGGCGACAGTAGCGCCCGCCATAGCTAAATCATCACTAAAAATAATGCCCTGGAATTGCAACTGGGTGCGCAAAATTTGCTGTAACCAACGCGTGGAGAATCCGGCGGGCTTATCACAAACGTCAGGATAAACAACATGCGCCGGCATAATGGCATCTAAGTGCGGCGCTAGTTGCACAAAGGGTGGTAAGTCGGTTGCTAAAATTTCAGTCCATGGACGTTCATCAATAGGCATAGCAATGTGCGAATCAGCCGCAACTGAGCCATGACCTGGAAAATGTTTGCCGGTCACCTTCATACCGGCTTGATGCATGCCTTTAATAACACCTCGAGCAAGCGGAATAAGCTGCTCCGCATTATCCGCAAAAGCACGATCACCAATCACTGCACTAATACCGTTAATATCAAGCACTGGCGCGAAACTGATATCAATATCAACGGCAAGCACTTCACTCGCAATTAACCAACCAATTTCCTGTGCCCATTGTGCAGCTTGTTCAGCGCTATCGGCTAAGCGCAGTAACTCGCCCATAGCCGGGATCGGCGAGAAGCCATGACGAAATCGCTGGACCCTGCCACCCTCGTGATCAACTGCCAAAATAAGTGGATTGCGTGCCGCCGAGCGAGTTTGCCGAACCAATTCTTGTAACTGATCTGGATCATGGTAATTGCGCGTAAAAAAAATAACACCACCAACTGCTGGGTGAGCGAGCAGCTCGCGCTCTTCATCAGTTAACTGGTGACCTGTGAGGTCAATCATTACAGCTGTCATAGCAACCACTCATAAATCGTTGTGACCGCAGTGTGCCAAAAATTTTGTTGGTCGTCACTACGAAAGAATTGCACTAAGCTAAGATTTACTGGCATGCTTAACCTCATCGAGTAATGGTCAATAGGCAGCACATCATGATGACATCCACTCAACAGAAATTAGTACGTTTTAGTTTAACCGCGCTGACTTGTGCTTTGCTGGCAAGTTGCGGGGGTGGCGGTAGTTCCAACACCAGCAGCGACAACAATACTGATAACAACAACAGTGGCAACATTGGTGTTTGTTCGGTAGCTGATGAAAAACAGCGCTTTCTCAATTACATGCGCGACCAATATTTTTGGTATCGAGATATTCCCAGTAACGTTAATTTAGCTGCTTACGCTGACACCTATGCACTGCTTGAAGGTATTCGCAGTGCTCCCGACCGCTTCAGCTTTCTGTTAACCGAGCAAGAGTACCAAGATCGCTATGTTAATGCCGAGTTTATCGGTTTTGGCTTTGGTTCACGGGTTGAACAACAACGCGTCTTTATCAACTATGTATTTGCCGATTCGCCAGCCGAACGCGCCGGCATTCGCCGTGGCGATGAACTTGTGCGGATTAACGGTAATCTGGTGTCCACCTTGATCGAACAAGATGCCTACAATAATGCCCTAGGCGCTAGTCAGGTTGGTGTCAGTGTTGAATTAGAGTGGCGCAAACCGAACAATGAGGTGATGCGAGCCGTAGTTAGCAAGGATTATGTTGAGACCAACACGGTGCTGGCAACCGAGAAATTTACCGTGGACGGCAAGCAAGTTGGCTATTTCGTGCTAAATAGCTTTATCAATCGAACAGGTGCCGATCTCAACAGCGCGTATAACCAACTCACTGGAGTCGATGAGTTAATTATTGACGTGCGATATAACGGTGGTGGTTTAATCCGTTATGCCAACCAAGCCGCCACCCAAGCAGCCGGTAATAACGTTATTGGTCAGGTGTTTACCCGCTTTATCTATAACGATAAAAATAGCAGTAATAATCAAACCGAGTTGTTTCAACTCTATGATGGCGTGAGACAACTGAACCTCGATCGTGTCTATGTATTAACTACTGCAGCCAGCTGTTCATCATCGGAAATGATTATTAATTCATTAAAACCATTTGTTGAGGTGGTAGTGATTGGTAGCCGTACCTGCGGTAAACCAGTCGGTCAATCGCCACGACAAATCTGCGATAAGCGCACTTTTGTGGTTAATTTTGAGACCGTCAATGCCGATAATGAAGGGCGTTACTTTGATGGTATTCCAGCCGATTGTTCCATTGCCGACGTATTGGTCGGTGATTGGGGTGACGTCAACGATCCACTGCTAGTGGCGAGTCGCAATCATATTACAACCGGCAGTTGCGACGCTCCAGGGGCAGCAATGAGCTTCTCACAGCAGTCATCTGCCGATCAGCCCATACCCGATCGCGCCACCATTGGTGAACAATGGCGCCAGGAGTTTTAAGATTTATGCAGGCGCTGTGCGAGCAGCGCCACGCCATCATCAGTGCACAGCCAGGTGGCAGTAACCGCAAAAGTTTCAGCCAAATTCTCTGTGGTCAACACCTCATTCGGCGGACCAAAAGCAACTACACGACCTTGATGCAGTAGCAGCAATTGATCACAGTACTGCGCTGCTAGAGCAAGATCATGCAGTGCAGCCAGGACCAGTTGACCGGTTTGACTGCGGGCTTTTAAATGATCCATCAACTCCAATTGATGGCCGATATCGAGGCCGCTGCCAGGTTCATCGAAGACCAGTAACTCAGCGTCACCTAAACACGCACGAGCAACTTGCACACGGCGTTGCTCACCACCCGACAACTGGGTTATCGGGCGCGATAACAGGGGCACCAAGTCGAATTCCCGAGAAACTCGCTCGATGGCTTCAGCAACACTTACAGTAAGATGCAAATTGACCAGTCCTTGCTGTAATACCTGCTGCACCGATACCGCCGCATTCACACTGGCAAATTGCGGTAAATAGCGAATGAGCTGACGACGTTGCTGATCACTCAATTGCGTTAAATCACGGTTGTTGAGGCGTACTACATTAGCAGCAACTGGCACTAATCCAGCCACAGCACTGAGCAACGTCGATTTGCCGGCACCATTGGTGCCAATAACCCCAATAAACTGCGCTTGCGGTATACTCCAATCGGTAATGTGTAATCGTTCAGCAATCACCAATTGCTTCACCTGCAGTATCATGCCCGCCCCGCTCGTTGCAGCAACACAATTAACAACGGTGCACCGATCACTGCGGCGATCACCCCAAGGTGTAACTCGATAGGTGTTGGTAACCATTTGACCAAACCATCGACCACCACCACCAGCAGACCGCCGCAAAACGCGCTGCGCCAAACCAGCGTGCTCGGCTTGTGAACGCCCAATAAACGAACTAAATGAGGCGCAATCAAACCAACAAAACCAATAATCCCAGCACTGACCACTGAACCCGCAACGAAACTAGTCACCGCAATAAGAATCAGCCACATCGAACGAGCATAAGCGAAACCGAGACTTAACAAGGTGTACTGGTCAAAAATATGGGCATTAATAAAACCGCGTTGCCGCCAACAAATCAAACCACCGAGTACGATACAGGGGCCAATTAACCAAACTTGGGGCCAACCACGATTGCTGACCGAACCCATCATCCATAAACTAAGCTCTTGAAAAGCATACGGATTAGCGGCCATATTAAGAATAACAGCGAGCATAGCACCAGCCACCGCAGATACCGCAACACCGGCGAGAATGAGCTCATTACCGCTCGCTTTGCGCCCAGCTATGACTAACAGCACCAACAAACTGAGTGCTCCACCCAACATGCCAACCAGCGGCAACCACCAGCTGAGCGCTCCCAACCAACCCAGGTAAAGTACCAAGACAGTAGCCACAGCGGCACCACCAGCCACTCCAGTAAGCCCTGGTTCTGCCAGTGGGTTACGCAATATGACCTGCAGAATAGCGCCAGCAGAGGCCAGAGCAAAGCCGTTTAGCCACGCCAAGGTTAGCCGTGGTAGGCGGATATCTAACCACAGCTGCTGTTGTATTGGGCTACTCGGCCACCACTCAAATTGGTAATGACCAAGCCCTAAATAGACCCAGCTGATAGCCAGCAGTAAACTCAGATAGCCCAACCACCAACTAGTGCGCATTAACGCTTACCTCCACCGGGGCAATCATTTGTTGCAGATAAGCGACCGCGTTGATGGCCGGGCATGCGGCTACAGCCGCGCTAATTGACGTCACTCGACGCGGCTCTAACCAGCGCTGTACCGCAGGATGATAACGCCAATCTTGGCCACGCGAGTAAGCATCTGAAAAACCTTCAAACACCACTCGTTCAGCTGATAATTGAATGAGTTGTTCCAGCCGTAACTGCCCTACCTGGCCCTTTTGAACCGGGCTGACTAAATTAATGTCCAAGCTTTTTAGCAGATTAGCAACCCAGCTATCGTGAGCCCAGGTATAGTAATTCGGCATGATAATTAATACCTCCGATAGGCTGCTACTGAGTTGCATAAGTTCAGCATGTTGCCGCTGCAACCACTGTTCAGTTGCGGCACTTAGCTGCAGTTGCTGACCTAAACGACGCACTTCATACTGCCACTGCGAATAGTCATTGGGCTGCTGTAGCACATGCACTGTTGACACGGTGCTGAGCTGTTGTAATAACCGTGGGTCGGTAAAACTACTGGCAATAATATAATCGGCCTGTAAAGCGATCAGTGCTTCCAAGCGGTTACCATGCACGGTGGTTGCAACCAACTGCCAGTTTGCTGGTAATAACTCGCTCAGCCAATGGTCATAACAGCGATTCAAGGAAACCACCCGCGTGCCGGCGAGACAATTACTCGAGACTACTAGCAGCAGCAATAACCACCATTTCATAACGCCTCTAGAGCCTGCTGCAAACTCTTCACGGCAGTAACCTGCATGCCGGCAATTGCTTCTTTGGGCTTATTTCCGTGGGGCACAATAGCTCGGGTGAAGCCATGTTTAACCGCTTCGTTTAAGCGCGCGAGGCCATTTTGTACCGGTCTTATTTCGCCCGACAAACCGACCTCACCAAAAACAATTAAATCGCGCGGTAATAACTGTTCACGAAAACTCGATACGATCGCTAGTAGCAATGCCAAGTCAGCCCCAGTTTCGGTAACCCGTACCCCACCAACCACATTCACGAATACATCTTGGTCGGACATATGCAAGCCACCGTGGCGATGTAATACGGCTAATAGCATGGCTAACCGCGTCGCTTCCATTCCTACCGCAACCCGCCGCGGATTAGCCAGTTGGCTGCTATCAACTAACGCCTGTAACTCCACCAATAACGGCCGAGTTCCTTCCCAAATTACCATCACCACTGAGCCACTACCGTGCTGTTCTGGGCGTTGTAAAAATATTGCCGAGGGGTTACTCACTTCACGCAAGCCATTGCCAGTCATGGCAAATACACCGAGTTCGTTGGCTGGCCCAAAACGGTTCTTGTGACCACGCAAAGTACGAAAACGTGAATCCGCAGAGCCCTCCAGCATAATCGAGCAATCAATACAGTGTTCTAACACCTTCGGCCCTGCCAGCGAGCCATCTTTGGTGACGTGCCCGACCATAAAAATAGCCACGTGGTGTTGTTTTGCATAGCGCGTTAAAAAGGCAGCGCTTTCGCGCACTTGGCTAACGCTACCTGGAGCCGACTGAATATCGGCTAAATGCATCACCTGAATAGAATCAATAACCATAACCCGCGGTTGCTCTTGGTCGGCCAGCTCACACAGACCCTCGACTGAGGTTTCAGCCAACATGCGTAAGTTATCCAGTGGCAAGCCAAGCCGGCGCGCTCGCAAAGCGACTTGTTGCAAACTTTCTTCGCCAGTAACGTACAACGCCTTCATCTGTGCGGCTAAGTGACACATCACTTGCAGTAATAAGGTACTTTTTCCCGCGCCGGGAGAACCGCCGATGAGGATTGCCGAGCCCGGCACAATACCACCACCAAGTACGCGGTCAAATTCGCCATAGCCACTACTAAAGCGCGGTACATCGGCCAGTTCTACATCCGCCAGCGTTTGCACTTCGGCACGTGTGATACCGGCAAAACCTCGACGTTCTGATGCCAGAGCTGGGCGTGATGTACCCAAACGTACTTCGGTGATGGTATTCCACGCTTTACATTCGCTACATTGGCCCTGCCAGCGCATGAAGTCAGCGCCACAATCGTTGCAGACGTATGCTGTTTTTACCTTTGCCATGCGGTTCCTTGATCTTCAAAATAGTGCGCTATAGCCATTAAATTATTGTCATTGATGACTAACTGAGCATGCTGCTGGACGGTGGCTTTTGCGCAAAAGGCAATAGCAAAGCCGGCGGCCTTTAGCATCGGGATATCATTGGCACCATCGCCAATAGCAAGGGTGTTATGCGCCGGAATATTCCAGCGCTGCGCCAGCTTAGTGAGCTGCTCAGCTTTTGCTTGGGCATCAATAATTGGACTAAATACGTGCCCGGTCAAGCGCCCGTCAATAATCTCAAGGCGATTGGCAACCGCCTCATCGAGCTGCAGTAGCTGTTTAAGTTGTTCAGCAAACCAGGTAAAACCGCCTGATACGACTGCGGTTTTCCAGCCCCAACCTTGCAACCACTGAATCAGCTCACGCGCCCCCGGAGTAAGTGGGGGTGGTGAAAAAATCGTTGCTAAGGTGCGTTCTTCAATGCCTTTTAGCAGCGCCACACGCTGTTGTAAACTGGCACTAAAATCTACCTCACCGCGCATCGCAGCAGCGGTGATGGCAGCGACTTGAGGCTTTAGTTCAGCGATAGCCGCAATCTCATCAATACATTCAATACCAATTAAGGTTGAATCCATGTCAAATACGGCAACACCGGGTTGCGAAAAATTGATCATTGCCGTTGCTCCAGTATTGGCTCTCGACGTATAGTTGCAGCCATGAAACTACAATCTCACCATGTTATCAGTATCATTGCGCTTGTCTATCGACGTACGCGCCGATTTATTCTGGCGCTGCTCTTCATTGTGCTTATCGCGCAACTATGGACCAGTATGCAGGCTTCTCGTGCTGAAGCGCTACGTCAACATAGTCATAGTTTATTGCAACTAACCATTGAACAAGTTGCTCAATCAGCACGAACGCCACTCATCACCAACGATAACGACAGTTTACAAGCTTTAGTCGAGCAATTGGTGCAGCATCCTTATATCCTCGCTGCCAGCATCCGCAACAATTTCGGCCAACTAGTGGTCAACAGCGAGGTGCTTGAGCACTCGGCAGTGGCCACTTCGACGAATACCATATTGGTCGAAAACATCATTGACGAGGAGCGTAATCTGGGTTTTTTGCAGGTTATTGTTGATAACTCCCAGTTACTAGCAAGCGCCGACAAAACCACTACCGATTAGCAAATAATCGATAAGCATTGCTGCTGGTTTGCGCTGCTATTTGCGCGGTCGACCAACCACTTAATTGCGCCAGAGCGTCTACTACCAAAAGCAACTGCGCAGGTTCATTGCGCTGGCCTTGATAGCCCGCTAACGGCATTGCCGGCGCATCAGTTTCTAACACTAACGATTCGAGCGGTAAGCGCGCAATGGTGCTGCGCGTTTTAGCCGCACGTTGGTAGCTGATCACACCGCCCACACCAATCATAAAGCCGAGCGCAAGCCAGCTCTGCGCCTGCTCATAGCTGCCACTAAAGGCATGGATGACACCAGCATGAGCGGGCAATTTTGACCGATAGCGCATTAAAATCGCCACTAAATCAGCTTGGCTTTGACGATGATGGATAATCAGCGGGCGCTGATACGCGCATGCCAACTCAACTTGCGCAGTAAATAATTGCTGTTGTTTGCGGTAATCACTGCAACTGCGATCTAAGCCAACCTCTCCAACCACAGCATGCGGACAGCGTTGTAGCTGTTGCTCTAGCCAATCGATATCAGCATAGTCATGTTCGGCAATAAAATAAGGATGTAAGCCCACCCCATAAAACAACTCAATGCTAGCACTGGAAATGCGCGTCTTCGAACTAGCTCGGCGGCTGACTCCGGGGATCATAATCGCAGCAACACCAGCTGCTTCAGCGCGGGCCATAACCGCCGTTCGATCACTGGCAAAATCATCGAAATCAAGATGACAATGCGAATCGAACAGCGCACCCATTGCTAGTGCTCGCGGGTATGGGTGAAGGTAATATCCGGGTAACGCTCAATTGCCAGATTAAGATTCACCATAGTCGGCGCAATGTAAGTCAAATTGTCACCGCCATCGAGCGCGAGATTGCTCTCGGCCTTGCGTTGAAACTCATCCAGTTTTCGTGGATCGTTGGCACTGACCCAACGTGCCGTGGCAACGTTGATGTTTTCATAAATTGCTTCAACGTTATATTCAGACTTCAACCGATGTACCACCACATCGAACTGCAGCACACCGACGGCGCCAACAATTAAATCATTATTACTTAGTGGTCTAAATACTTGTACCGCACCCTCTTCGGACAATTGGACTAAGCCTTTTAGCAGTTGCTTTTGCTTGAGCGGATCTTTCAAGCGAATACGGCGAAATAGTTCCGGTGCAAAATTGGGGATACCGGTAAATTTAAAGGTGTCGCCACCGGTGAAGGTGTCGCCAATTTGAATGGTGCCATGATTATGTAAGCCAATAATATCGCCAGGAAATGCTTCCTCAACATGCTCGCGGTCACCGGCCAAAAAGGTCAGCGCGTCGGCAATTCGGACCTCCTTACCGAGCCTCACTTGATGCATCTTCATGCCTTTTTCGTACTGGCCTGAAACGATCCGCATGAAGGCTACGCGATCTCGGTGCTTGGGATCCATATTGGCTTGAATTTTAAAAATAAAACCAGAAAAACTCGGCTGATCGGCGGTGATTTTCACGCCTTGATCAGTGTCCCGTGGCAGTGGTGACGGAGCCCAATCAACCAGCCCGTCGAGCATATGGTCAACGCCAAAATTACCTAATGCAGTGCCAAAAAATACTGGGGTAAGCTCACCTGACAAAAATAGTTCACGATCAAAGTCGTTCGATGCGCCTTGAACTAATTCAATTTGACCACGCAACTCATCGGCATAGGTGCCAATGCGCTGATCCAATAATGGGTTATTAAGGCCTTCTATTACATCCACTTCTTGAATACGATGACCTTGTCCGGATTTATACAGAATGATCTGGTCATGCAATAAGTGATAAACACCCTTAAAATTTTTGCCTGAACCAATCGGCCAGGTTATTGGTGCACACATAATATTTAGAACGTTTTCGACTTCATCAAGCAATTCAATAGGATCACGAATATCGCGATCGAGCTTATTCATGAATGTGATGATCGGAGTATCCCGTAAGCGAGTCACCTCCATTAACTTAATAGTGCGATCTTCAACCCCTTTGGCACCATCAATGACCATAAGACAGGAGTCAACAGCGGTCAGCGTACGGTAGGTATCTTCAGAAAAGTCCTCATGGCCAGGGGTATCTAATAAATTCACCAAGGCATTGCGATAGGGGAACTGCATCACTGAGGTGGTTACCGAGATACCCCGCTCCTTTTCCATTTCCATCCAATCAGACTTAGCGTGTTGACCAGACTTTTTACCCTTAACGGTACCGGCCTTTTGCAGAATTTGACCATGCAACAAAACTTTTTCAGTAATGGTGGTTTTACCCGCATCAGGGTGCGAGATGATCGCAAAAGTGCGACGTTTAGCAATTTCGTTGGTTAAACTCGTCATGCTTGGCCAGAATGCCTCTAGTTAAATTGGGGCTTGCGAAAGAGCCGCAATTTTAGAGTGAATGCGACTCGCTTGCAAATGCCCAGCTGCGGGCATCATGCGGTAATCAGGTTGACTCGTATGCAGATCTAAACATCCCTCGTTAAAGCGTTCAAAAACGATGTGCCGTAAGCCATGGGCGACAATTCAAAGTAATCAGCGATAGTTTGACCGATATCGGCAAAACTAGCACGACACCCTAAATTAACCGGTTTGATACCCTGTCGGTACACTAATAATGGAACATATTCACGGGTATGGTCAGTACCGTGCCAACTCGGGTCGTTACCGTGGTCAGCAGTAAAAATGATGATGTCATCAGGCCGGGTCGCAGCCAACAAATTTGGAATTAATCGATCAAAAAGCTCAAGTGCTCGCGCATAACCAGCAATATCGCGACGATGGCCATAGTCACTATCAAAATCAACTAAATTAGTGAAAATTATCGACCGTTCTGGGCTCGTTTGCATCGCCTCAATGGTCAGTTCCGTGAGCTGCGTTAGACCGCTGCCTTTAATTGCCGTGCTAATACCAATGTGGGCAAAAATGTCAGCAATTTTTCCAATACTAATGACCTGGCCGCCGGCCAGCGTTAATTTTTCCAGTACCGTTGGCGCAGGTGGCGGCAACGAATAATCCCGACGATTGCTAGTACGTCTGAAAGTGCTCGGATCATCACCAGCAAAGGGGCGAGCAATCACACGACCGATGTTATAGGGCTCGAGTAACTGTCGTGCTAGTTCACATAATTGATAAAGCCGCTCAAGACCGAAGGTTTGTTCATGAGCCGCAATTTGTAGGACCGAATCGGCCGAGGTATAAATAATCGGCTTACCACTTTCCATGTGCTGACGGCCAAGCTGTTTTAGAATCTCGGTACCTGAGGCATGACAATTGCCCAAATATCCCGGTAATCGGCCATGCTCAACTAATGCGTCTAACAACGCTGGCGGAAAGGAGTTTTCGCGATCAGTAAAATAACCCCATTCAAATAACACCGGTACGCCAGCCAGCTCCCAATGCCCTGATGGGGTGTCTTTTCCAGAAGAAATTTCTTGTGCCCAACCATAGGCAGCGAGCAGCTGTTGGTCAGCCACTGGCGCCAGCGCTGGCCAGATTCCGGTGGCTCCATAGCTAGCTTGCGCTAAACCTAATTTAACTAAGTTGGGGATCTGTAATGGTCCACAGCGCTCTTCATTAGCCTGCCCTGCAGCACATGCTGCAGCTATGTGGCCAAAGGTATCAGCGCCAACATCACCAAAGCGCTCGGCATCTGCTGCGGCGCCAATACCAAAAGAATCTAATACCACCACGATGACTCGCGCCATGGCGAATACCTCAGTTACGCTGTCGACAAAATGACTCAGTCACTTGTCACTTGTTCATAAATAACCGGTCGCGCCGGCCCACTATTGGCGCTGATGGTAAAACTAGTACGCACCACCTCGGCGGCCTGTTGCCACTGCTGCTCGGTGCGCGCATAAACGGTTGCTAACGGGGTGTGTTGATCGACCTGAGCACCACTACCGAGGACCTGGTCAAGTCCCACTCCATAGTCTAATACGTCGGCGCTGGTGCGTCGCCCACCGCCAAGTGCAACAACCGCCAAACCCAGTGCGCGTGTATCTACGCCGCTAATATAACCAACTGCATCAGTAAAAACCGGTCGCGCTATGGGTGCCAACGGTAACTGTTGCGCATAACTAGTAAGGATATCTGTCGGCCCATCAAGTGCAGCGACCATGCGCGCAAATAGCTCTGCTGCTTTGCCACTATCGAGTGCCTGAACCGCCCGTTGCTGGGCCGCAGCAAGCGAATCAGCAAGACCACTGAGGTACAACATTTCGGCAGCTAAACGCAGGGTAACCTGACGTAATCGAGGGGCTTGCTGTTGACCGCATAAAAACCGAATCGCTTCGTGCACCTCGATTGAATTACCCGCTGAATAAGCCAATACTTCATTCATATCGGTCAATACTGCCGAGGTTTTTACCCCCGCATCATTCGCTACGGTAACCAAACTTTGAGCTAGCTCCAGCGCTTGACTATGCACAGTCATCATCGCGCCATTGCCGGTTTTAACGTCTAATACCAGTGCATCTAGACCCGCCGCGAGTTTTTTTGACAGGATAGAGGCGGTAATTAACGGTATAGACTCGACTGTTGCAGTGATATCACGAGTGGCATAAAACCGCGAGTCGGCAGGCGCTAACCGCCCAGTTTGGCCAATTATGGCAACACCCACTTGCTGTACCACCCGACGAAATAGTTCATTCGATGGCTTGGCTTGATAGCCCGGAATAGCTTCAAGTTTATCTAAGGTTCCACCGGTGTGACCTAGACCACGGCCCGAGATCATTGGTACGTAACCACCACAGGCAGCCACAATAGGTCCCAACATCAGGCTGACAACATCACCGACACCACCCGTTGAATGCTTATCGACAATCGGACCTGGTAAGTTGAGGCTGCGCCAGTCCATAACATCGCCAGAATCTCGCATAGCAATAGTTAAAGCGACCCGCTCGGCGGCGGTCATACCTTGAAAAAACACCGCCATAGCAAATGCTGATATCTGACTCTCGGTAATACTGTTATCGCTAATGCCCGCGACAAAATAATCAATCTGCTGCTGACTTAAAACCTTACCATCGCGTTTAGCACGAATAATTTCCTGTGGTAAAAACATTTAATATCCTTCTGCAGGCGCCTGATTGGTCCCGCTTAATTCGGCAAGCACTTGCTGTAATAGGCCGCTGGCACCGAAACGGAAATGATTCGCTGTTAACCAAGAGCTTCCCATAATACGCGTTGCCAACTGCAAATAAGCAGCTGCATCGGCGACGGTTTTTACTCCCCCAGCGGCTTTAAAGCCAACCGCAGCACCACTATCTTTGATGCATTGCAGCATGATTTCCGCCGCCTCTAAGGTCGCATTTACCGCGACCTTACCAGTTGACGTCTTAATAAAATCGGCACCGTTTTCAATGGCAATCATACTGGCCCGATGAATCAATTCTGGCGTTTCAAGTACGCCTGATTCAATAATCACCTTGAGCTTAGTGGTTGGTGCACAAGCAGCTTTACAGTTACGTACCAATATCGCACCTGATTCGGCATCACCAGCAATCAATGCTTTATATGGGAATACCACATCAACTTCATCAGCACCCGCCGCCACCGCTCGCGCAGTCTCAGCCAGCGCGCGCTCTATATCGCTACTACCAGCAGGGAAATTCGTAACAGTGGCAACTTTTACCGCAGCTAAACCAAGCCGATCGAGCTCTAACCGCGCCCAGGTAATCCACTCAGGGTAAACACATACTGCTGCCGGCGCTCCATAGGCGGTATGCGCCTGTTGACACAACTGGCTTATCGATTGGTGGTTATCACTATTATTTAACGAGGTAAGGTCCATCAGCTGCAGGGCCGCTAGAGCTGGTTGCGCAATCATCGTTTAGCTATCCTGTAACTTAGCACGTAACGACCCACCCGGCTGAAAACTGAAGGCATCAGGGAGTAAATCCTGTACTTGCCAAGCGCGCTGATCGGAATCACTAAATGACACAATCGGTGCTTCCGCTGCGAAGAATTCAGCAATCACTTGGCGACATGCACCGCACGGGGCATAAGCAGTTTGGCTAGGCGTGTAAATAACCACTCCAGCGAACTCGTTTGCGTTCACGCCAGCGGCAATAGCACTGAAGATAGCGGTGCGTTCAGCGCAGTTAGTTAAGCCGTATGAGGCGTTTTCAACATTACAGCCACTAAATTGACGACCATCTTTTAACAACACCACCGCACCAACGGGAAATTGACTATACGGCGCATGAGCATGGCGACTGACCGCTTGTGCGGCATCTTTTAGCTGTTCTAGTCGCGCTTGAATTTCACTAGTTTTCATTAATTTCGATACCTAAACGAGGATGCTTTAGCTTACTCTTTTGTCACTGCCAAGCCAACCTACAACTCGGCCGATTGATAGGCTATTTATTTTAGTAAAAAACGAAATAAAGCTTTACCAAATGAAACCAATCGCCTATATTTCGTAATGTACTAAATTACTTAATTGCTCAATAGGAGATGATTATGAGTGTTGAACGCGCGTTAACTGCATTTGCAGGGCTTATGATTCTAATTTCATTAGCACTCACACAGTGGGTCCATCCAAATTTTATATGGTTCACTGCCTTTATCGGTGCTAATCTATTTCAACAATCATTTACTGGTTTTTGCCCTGCCAGTATCATTTTAAAACGCTTATTTAAGCTCAAAACCGAACGTGAACTTGCGTCACGATGAGCCACTGAGAAACACCCTATGAACGATGCTTATGCTGTTGCTGAAATGCCACAAAAAGATGCCGCCCGAGCAGCTGCATTTCTTCGCTCATTAGCCAATGAGCATCGTTTACAAATTCTTTGTCATTTGGCGGTTGGCGAGAAAAGTGTCGGCGAATTAAATCAATTTTTTCCGTTAAGTGCGTCGGCCTTTTCGCAGCATTTAGCGGTGCTCAGAGAACAAGGATTAGTTAAGTTTCGAAAAGAAGCACAGACCATTTATTACTCAATTTTTGATCCTGACACACTGCGTTTTATCCGTTTACTAAAAGATAAATATTGCCCTGATTAATCCCTATTCCAGCGCATCACCAGGGCATCTTCGCGCGCAGTGCTGGTGCTTGGATAATAGCCTTTGCGGCAGCCCACTAGAACAAAACCACACGAAGCGTATAAGCGTTGTGCCGCAGTATTAGAGCTCCTGACTTCCAGTACTATATCAGCCTGCTGGTGTGCAGCACGATGCTGGATAGCATGAACGAGTTGTTTGCCAATACCTTGGCGTTGCGCCGCCGGCTTAGTCGCAATATTCATAACGGTCCAACAATCGCTCACCCGCTGCACTAGGGCGAAAGCAAGAAGTTCAGCGTTGACCGACCAGTAACCAAAATTTTCATAATCTGCACTAAAACAGGACTTGAGCGTGGCTTCGGACCACGGCAAACGATGCGCCGACTGCTCAATAATGAGCACTTCAGGATGCCAGCTTAAGCGCTGAATTGCTGACTTATCTGCTGCCATAAACGACGTTTCAACGCGGCCAGTTCATCAGCACTGTTCACCATAGTGCGTAGGTCAAGTAATTGAGAGCTCGACCAATTAGCGCTAGTCGATAGCGCCACTTCAGCCACTGCGCCTATAGACTGACCACTCAGCTCAGTGATTGCCAGTAAAAGGTCATGGCAATAACTGCTGTGCTGCGGTTCGAATCGCTGCGCAGTAAGTATTAACCAGTTATCGATACGATAACAAAAGTGGACCGAAGTTTGCGTGTCGGCAGCATGAGCATGTGATTGCCATAGCGGTAAGCCAAGCGCAGCAAGAGCCTGTTGTTGATAATCATTGAAAAGTGCTGATTTTTGCGTTGTCATATCACTAGCTTAGCCGATGCTGGCGCCAATGAGAAGAAAAGTGGCAGGGGCGGAGGGATTCGAACCCCCAACCATCGGTTTTGGAGACCGCTGTTCTACCAATTGGAACTACGCCCCTGCAGCAGAGTCCGAATTATACTGTGGCATTGCTGACTGGCAAGTTTTTTTCTAGATATTCGAATTGGTTGCGGTTTTTTTGTCCGCAGCAATACTGACGCCAATGCTATACTGCTGTTTATACCGAGTAAAATAAGAACTTCATGCGCACATTTTTATACGGTTTGCTACTCATCGGCGTTACCAGTTTTGGCTTAGCTGCGGCAGCACAAGACCCTGCCCGCAGGTCCGAGACGGCAGAGGCTCGTGTGGCCGTAAGTATTAGTGGTGTTAACACCGAAATTGCTGCCAATATTCGCAACTACTTGCGTGTCTATGAGCTTGACGGTGAACTGGCGCCGGCTGCATTTCGCTTACGTTTTTTACTCAATCGTGGTGAACAGCAAATCCGCGATGCGCTCGCCCCATACGGTTACTATCGTCCCCAAATTGTCAGCTCGATGGAACTCAAGGGTTCTATATGGGCGATTCATTATGCTATTGAACTCGGCGAAAAAGTGCGTGTCACTGAAATCGATATTCAACTGCTCGGTGACGCCAAGAACGATGATGCGTTTATTGCACTAATAGCCCAGCAGCCGATCATCATCGGACAGGTTTTTAGTCATAGCGATTATGAAGCACTGAAATCGCAACTACTCAATTTAGCCGCAGAACGCGGTTATCACCAGGCGCAATTTGTTCAGCAGCGCGTTAATATTGAGCTCAGTGATTTGTCGGCAGCGGTGATTGTTCATTTTCAATCCGGTCCCCGTTATAAGTTTGGCAACATCTCCTTTTGTTGTAATGAGCTGGACCAGACACTACTGCAGCGTTTTCCGGAATTTAAACAAGGTGAGCCTTTTAATACCCGTCAGCTGTTGGACTTACAAATTGCTTTGGCCAGTAGTGAGTATTTCGGTTCGATCGAAATTTCCCCAGCCTGGCAGCAACTAGACGACGATCAACATGAAGTCCCGATTGATGTCACCCTTAGTGCCAATAATCGTAACCGTTACCAAATTGGCCTGGGTTATGGCACGGATACTGGCGCTAGGGCAACTCTTGGCTTCGACCGCCGTTGGCTCAATTCGCAGGGGCATCAACTAAAAAGCCTATTGCGTTTGTCACAGTTACAAAACACTGGCTTAATTAGTTATAACGTACCTGGTAAGAACCCCGCAAAAGATCTCTACAGTTTCAGCGCCGAGGTCAATGAACGTGATTATAACCAACAAAATACTACGCTTTACCGTCTCGCTGCGCGCGATATTCGTCACTATAACCAGTGGCAACGGAGTTGGCAGCTAGGCTGGCAGCGTGAAGATTTCTCATTTGGCGACGAACCAACTCGAAGTTCGAAATTTTTAGTGCCTTCAGCAGAATTTAGTTTTATTGAGAGTAAATCGGCTCAGCAGAATCGTAATCTTATTGATGATGGCTACCGTGTAAGTATTCACCTACAAGGTGCAGCGCAGAAAATTTACGCCGAGACCTCGTTTATATCGGCTCGAGTCAACGCTAAATGGGTGCAACAACTCAATCCAGAATGGCGCCTTTTAATGCGGGCTGAAGCGGGCGCTATGCAGGTTGATGAGTTCAGCAAATTATCGCCATCATTGCGATTTTTTGCGGGTGGTGACCATAGTGTACGAGGTTATGGCTACCAACAACTCGGGCATAGTGACCAACAGGGAATTGTTATTGGCGGGAAGTATTTAACTACCGCAAGTATCGAGTTTGATTATTTATGGCGCAACAATTGGCGTTTTGCGGTGTTCAGCGACTTTGGTAACACCAGCCAAAGCTGGCCAGTCAAGGTGAAGCAAACCGTGGGTGCAGGGCTGCGCTGGTTATCACCGATAGGTCCGCTGCGCATCGATATTGCCAACGCGATTGATGAACCGGATCGGCCATGGCGCCTGCATTTGACTATAGGGCCCGACCTATGAGCTTAATTAAACGCTTATCGTGGCTTATTATTCTGCTTTGTATTTTGCTACCCGCGCTACTCTATACTCTGTTGGCAACAACGACGGGATCACGCTGGATCATTCAGCAAGCTATTCAATTCAGCCCGGTTAATATCACTGTTAGTCGAGTGAGTGGTTCGTTGTTACATGAGCTTACTTTATATGATGTGGAACTCAGCACGCCAGAAACCGCTGTCACTGTTGGGCGAGCGACTCTGTCGTGGCGTCCATTCGAACTCTTCCAACAGCGTCTGTCCATTCGCTCATTGGTATTGCACGATGTCCATTTAAACGTGCTTGAAATGGCACAACAAAGCGTTGATATCGAGCCTAAACAAGCTCTGCAACTACCTACCATAACTACGCCATGGCCAATCGTCATCGACAATCTGCACGTTACTGCAGCGAACCTAACCAGCCCCAGCCAAACTATCACGCTAGCCAGTATCGACTTGGCTGCCAGCCTACACGGCTCCGATTTAGTCGTGGATAAACTTCTAATAGAGCATCAGCAAGCACAAGCACAGTTCGACATTCAGTTAAGTCTGCAGCAGCAGTACCCATTTGTAGTCAATTTTATACTAACTAACACTACCTTAGCCCAGCCTTATGAGCTGCCACCGGCACACTTATCCGGCACCTTAAGCGGAACCAGCGAACAGCTGCAACTCAACACCTTGTTGGAACTCGTTGATGACCCATCGGCGACAGCCAGCCTTAACGTCACTGTGAATCAACTGCAGCCGCTAGCTGACTGGAATGCCGATCTAATTATTAGCAAACTACCACTGACGTTGTTACAACCTTATCTGCCGAATAATTTGCTTGATTTGGGCTCTCTAGTTAGCTCGGCATCAGTCGATGCCACACTTAACCTCAATGCTGACCGTATACTGCTTCACCGTACCAGTGTTAGTGGGCTTGGTAGCAACGCGGCTGGGCAGTTGGAACTGAACGGTGAGATAACCGGGTATATGGACTTCGCTGCCAAACCAGAAGCTGTCGGGCTGAGACTTACCAGCCGTGCCGCTAATATTGCCCTTTCCGCTGGACTCGAGCAGCAGCATGAGATCATCTTAAATAGCGCAGAGATGGAGCTTAGCGGCAGTCTAAATTGGTATCGCTTAGCCGTTGCCAGTGATTGGACTTTAGCAGCCGGCGAGGATGTCACTGCTTCACTTGCCGGCATCGGTACCCAGAACTCTCTGGCTTTGTCTGAAATTGAGATCGCGCATCGCAGCTTTGATGCCTCATTAACGGCACAATTGGGTTGGCTTGAATTCCCTTGGGCAGCAGTAAATATTAGCCAATTTGCCGGCCGCTTGCCGCTCTTCGAACAAACCTATGATCTGCAATTAAATGGTGGCTTTGGCTTCATCAATGGAGCGATAAGTGCCAACCAATTTACTGCAGCAGTAAATGGCAGTCAGCTAACTGCTAACGGTGCACTCAGTCCATCAAATCAATTGGCGGTGAGTCTAAATATTCCCAACTTGAGCAATTGGTTCAGCTCGGATTATGCTGCGGCGGAACTTGACGTAGCGGCAAGTATTAGCGGCGATTATCTGAAACAACTTGATATCCGCATTGAGGACCTGCAACTCAACAGCGAGCTGTTTGGCCAATGGCTAACCCAACAGCCCACCCAAATAACGTTACCACTGGATACCTTTAATGCCCAAACAACTGAACTATGCCTGCATGAGCTAAGAGCGCGCAATGCTGCGACTGCATGTTTTAGTACTGCGGTTACCGAACCAATGGTAATGATCGATATCAACGCGAAGCAATTGCCGCTGCGACTATTGAATCGTTTGCGCGAAGCCGATGTAGCTGAGCGAATTTGGGGTAACGTTGATGCCACAGCACACCTTGAGATAGCTCGCAGTGATGGCGCTATTCATAAAATGTCAGGTTTATTTCGCTCTGAAAATACCGCCATCACCTCACTGGATGACAATTTAACCTCACGGCTACGCGACTGGCAAATGAGTTGGAGCGGTAATCTAGATGAGGTTAACGCGACCCTGCAAGCCTATGTTGCTGACGATAACGGTCAGATTCTTGGTGACCTCGTACTAACCGATGTGCTAAGCGAACAACGTTTAACTGGATCGGTCGACTTATCGATAAACGACCTCACTTTATTGCAATGGCTGCTGCCCGATCTGCGCTACAGCGGCGCCAGTGCAGTGGCGAATATTGGCGTATCCGGTTCATTAGCATATCCAACATTCAGCGGTTCTGTTGAACTGATTGCCGACGAGATCGGTTTCGCCCAAAGTGGCTTATTACTTACCAAGGTAAGAATCGCCCTCGACGATAATACTCAACAAAATGGGATGCTCCGCTTGCAAGGGCAAGCACGCTCAGGAAGCGGCTGGATTAGTATTGACGGCATAGTCAATGTGCCACAACGTGAACTCAATTTAGCAATTGATGGCGATAGTTTCCGCGCCGTTGAATTGGCTATGGCTGAAGTCGATGTAAGCCCTAAACTTTCGATTAAAGTGGCTAATCAGCGTATCGATATCAGCGGAACTGTGACGGTACCTTATGCACGCATCAATGAACCGGATCTCAGTTCGAGTGCAACAGTATCAAATGATGTCAGACTATTTATCAATGGAGATCCGGTCACTAGTGAAGACGATTCACTGTATCCGATCTACGCAAATATCCGCGTCATTCTCTCCGATAACGTGGCTATTAATGCCTATGGTTTTGAGGGTAAGGTAAGTGGCAGTATCGGAATTTTTGAAGAACCCAATAAGGCTTTGCGTGCTACTGGCTCGATCCAAGTGGCTGCAGGAAACTATGAAATTTATGGGCAAAAACTTGCAATACAGCGCGGTGTATTAATCTATAACGGCGGTGCAATTGATAATCCCGGCCTCGACCTACGGGTTGTTCGTACAGCAGCTAGTATGACTGCTGCGGCAAACGAACAAATTTCTGTAGGCGCTCAAGTTGGGGGGACTCTTCTGGCGCCTGACTTTCGCTTATTCTCATCACCAACCATGCAAGATGCCGATATACTCTCCTACCTCATTTTAGGTCGCCCACCGGGGCTTGGCGGAGAGAATAATCTGCAATTACAAGCACTGTTACTGATTGGCTCACAAGGTACCGACTTAATCGGCAAAAAATTACAACAGACCTTTGGTTTTGACGATTTTGGTATCGACTCCACCGCTGACCCACTCGATACGTCATTCTATGTTGGTAAGTACTTGTCGCCGAAACTCTATGTAAAATATGGTGTTGGCTTATTTGAGAATACCAACACGTTTTATATTCGTTATCTACTGTCTGATAAGCTCGTCATCGAATCAACTTCAAGTACCGAAGCCCAAGGTGGCGACATTCTCTATACTATTGAAAAATAGATTGTGCTGAAAACCCCAAAAGAAAAAGCCCCAGCGGTTACGCAGGGGCTTGTTCACAATAGGTGCCTGGCAATG
>JALQTK010000028.1:0-16895 GCA_023260975.1 Pseudidiomarina sp.
CAAGCTGAATTAGAGCCAGCGGTAGCCGATGACCTGCAAGCATTACTAGCAACCCGCAGTCTATTGCAGCAGAAGAGTCAGCAATTGGCAGCAGCTAAGCCAGCCGCGGCGATCACGGAAACGCCATCGCGCTATCAGAGTGCACTGCAACAAGCAGACACTGCAGCGGTGGAGCCGTTAGTGCAAGCGCCAACAGAACCAGCGCAACCAGAGCTGCAAGCGCAACCAGTGATTACGCCGAGGGCTGCTGAGGCGCAGACAAACCCGCTCAGCGACGACAGCAAATTAGCGGCTGAAGTGGACCGCTGGGCAGCCATGATTGATAATCTCGATTTAACCGGTCTAAGTCGTCAAATTGCCCGTAATGCGGTACTGCAAAAGCAACACGATGGCAGTTATCAGCTGCTGTTACGAGCGAGCTTGAGTAATTTGCTCAGCGATAGCGTGGTCGAGCATCTGCAGCAGCAACTGCAGCATGGTTATGATCTGCAGTTGACGGCGGTGGTGGTGGCTGACAGTAGTGATGCGACACCGTATGAGATTCAGCAACAAATCGACCAACGCCGCTTAGCGCGGGCCCAGCAAGTGCTTGCCGATGACCCAACGGTCAAGGCGTTAACGGCTACTTTTGCGGCTGAACTGGTTGATGATAGTGTGAAACCGTTATAATGATGCAGCAACGCTGTCTGACAGTAACTTTAGTGAATCAACGAGGTTGTTATGTTTGGTAAAGGTGGAATGGGCGCAATGATGAAGCAAGCGCAGCAAATGCAAGAGCGCATGCAAAAAGCCCAAGAAGAAATCGCCAATTTAGAAGTTATCGGTGAGTCTGGTGCTGGCATGGTTAAAGTAACTATGTTGGGAAATCATAACGTTCGTCGGGTAGCGATTGATCCGAGCTTAATGAGCGATGATCAAGAGATGCTGGAAGACTTAATTGCTGCTGCAATCAATGACGCGGTGCGCCGTGTTGAGGTAGCAAGTAAAGACAAAATGGCAGCCGTAACCGGTGGCATGAATTTGCCAGCGGGTATGAAGTTACCGTTTTAAGCGCGGCATGAAACTTAGCCCAGCAATTCAAGAATTGATTCAGGCTCTGCGGGTATTACCCGGAGTAGGGCCAAAGTCAGCGCAACGTATGGCTTTTCAGATCTTGGAGCGACAACGTGAGGGTGGTGTGCGCTTAGCGCAAGCACTGCTCTATGCCACTGAGCATGTCGGCCATTGTAATTGCTGTCGGACCCTTACCGAGGCTGATATATGCGGTATTTGTTTGCATCCGAAACGCAGTGATAGTGGCTTGCTGTGTATTGTTGAAACCCCGGCAGATGTCATTGCTATTGAGCAAACTGGCCAGTATCAAGGCCGCTATTTTGTCTTAATGGGGCATTTGTCACCACTTGATGGTATTGGTCCAGAAGATATTGGTCTGGATATTTTAGCCAAGCGGCTGGCGAGCGAAGCCATAAGCGAAATTATTCTGGCGACGAATCCGACTGTTGAGGGCGAAGCGACCGCCTATTATATCGCCGATATGGCGCGTAAATACAGTATCAACACCTCACGTATTGCCCATGGTGTGCCGGTGGGTGGTGAGCTGGAGTATGTTGATCAAGCCACCTTGGGTCATGCGTTTAGTGGGCGCAAAAATTTTTAACGTCGATTGTCAGTAATCTGCCTTTACTGCCCTTGAAATAGCTCGCACCAGCCCCATCTCTATCAGTGTAGTCATTAACCATTGGTAGGAGAATAAGTATGGCGGCAACCCGTCAAGCGGAAACCCACGGTTTTCAAACCGAAGTGAAGCAGTTGCTTCACCTGATGATTCATTCACTTTATTCCAATAAAGAAATCTTTCTTCGGGAACTCGTTTCCAATGCATCGGACGCGGCTGACAAGTTACGCTTTAAAGCCCTAAGTGATGGCAGTCTGCTCAGTGATGATGCTGATTTGCATGTGCGGGTTAGCGTCGATAAAGAGGCTAGCACCATTATTATTAGTGATAATGGTATTGGTATGAGTTATGACGAAGTGATGACCAACCTCGGTACTATCGCCAAGTCTGGCACCGCTGATTTCTTTAAGCAGTTATCTGGTGATCAAGCCCAAGATAGCCGCTTGATTGGTCAATTTGGGGTTGGTTTCTATTCGGCATTTATTGTTGCTGAGGCGGTCACTGTGCGCACCCGTGCGGCCGGTGCAAAAGCCAATGAAGGGGTGGAGTGGTATTCTAAAGGCGAGGGTGAGTTCGATATTAAAACCATCGATAAAGCCAAGCGCGGTACCGATATCATCCTTCATGTTCGCGACGACGCCAAAGAGTTCGTTGATGAGTGGCGCCTACGCTCGATTATCACCAAGTATTCGGATCACTTGAGCATTCCAGTAGAAATGCCTGAAGCAGCTGATGATGAAGACGCCGATAATAAAGCCGATAAGAAAGCCGCTAAATGGGCTGCGGTGAACAGTGGTAAAGCATTGTGGACTCGCGACAAAGCCGATATTAGCGATGAGGAATACCAGGAATTCTACAAAACTATCGCCCATGATTTTGATGAGCCGCTGCTGTGGAGTCACAATAAAGTTGAAGGGACTTCTGAGTACACCAGCTTGTTGTATATTCCGAAACGGGCGCCATGGGATTTATGGAATCGTGAGCAGCAAAGCGGTATCAAGCTGTATGTAAAGCGGGTGTTCATTATGGACGACGCGAAGCAATTGATGCCGGGCTATTTACGCTTCGTCAAAGGCTTGATGGATTCCAATGATCTGCCGCTCAACGTATCGCGTGAAATCTTGCAAGATAATAAGATCACCCGTGCTATGCGCACCGGTAGCACGAAGAAAATCTTGAGCATGTTGAGTAAGTTGGCAGAGGATAAACCAGAGCAGTATCAAAGCTTCTGGGATACTTTTGGTAATGTGCTAAAAGAAGGTCCGGCTGAAGATAATGCCAACCAAGAGAAAATTGCCAGCTTGTTGCGCTTTACCTCGACCCAGGTTGATAGCAGCGTTCATAGTGTCAGCCTCGATGCCTACCTGGAGCGCATGAAAGAAGGCCAAGACAGTATTTACTATATTGTAGCTGACAGCTACGAAGCCGCTCGTGATAACCCAGCGTTAGAAATCTTCCGCAAAAAGGGCATTGAGGTGCTGTTGCTGTCGGAGCGCATTGATGAATGGTTGATGAGCCATTTACATGCCTATAAAGACAAGTCATTCAAGTCGGTAACACGCGGTGATTTGGATTTGGGCGAACTCGCCGATGAGCAAGATAAAGCGCAACAAGAGCAGGCTGAGAAAGATTTTGCTGAGCAGTTAGAGCGTTTCAGTAAAGCCCTCGGTGATAAAGTCAAAAAGGTCCGCGTCACCCATCGCTTGACCCAATCACCAGCATGTATCGTCACCGATAGTGACGATATGAGCACGCAAATGGCGAAGCTATTAGAGTCAGCTGGGCAGAAAGTACCAGAAACTAAGTACATCTTTGAGATCAACCCTGAGCATACTCTGGTACAACGGGTGGTGGCTTTGAGTGATGAACAGCGTTTCAGCGATTGGGCGCAGTTGTTGCTTGACCAAGCGACGCTGGCTGAGCGTGGTAGCTTAAAAGATCCGGCACAATTTGTGACACGGTTGAATCGCCTGATGTTGGAACTGACGGACGCTGAATAATCAGCGTCCACGGGGTGCGGTTGTGCCGCTTGTCCGACCAAAGTCGGCAATGCTCGGACTTGTAATGGCGCCGTCTGCAAGGTAAAGTGCGCGTTGAAAAAACCACAGAATATTCAGCACAAAAGAGGTTGTTCATGCGCATTATCTTGTTGGGCGCTCCGGGCGCAGGGAAAGGTACCCAAGCGCAGTTCCTGATGAAAACCTTTGGGATCCCGCAGATCTCAACCGGTGACATGCTGCGAGCTGCTATTTCCGCTGGTACTGAACTGGGCAAACAAGCCAAGGCTGTCATGGACGCAGGTAAACTAGTGTCTGATGACATCATGATTGGTTTGGTCAAAGAGCGTGTCAGCCAAGCAGATTGCCAGCATGGTTTTTTACTGGATGGTTTTCCGCGTACTATTCCGCAAGCAGATGCGATGCATGAAGCAGGCATTGCCATTGACTTTGTGTTGGAATTTGATGTGCCAGATGAAGTCATTGTAAAACGTATGGCTGGTCGTCGGGTCCATCCTGGTTCAGGGCGGGTCTATCATGTTGAGCATAATCCGCCGCAGGTTGAAGGCAAAGATGATATCAGTGGTGAAGCGCTGATTATTCGTGATGACGATAAAGAAACCACAGTGCGCAAGCGCTTGGCAATTTATCACCAACAAACCGAGCCTTTGGTGGCGTATTATCGTACACTAGCCGAACAAGGCAAGACGCGCTTCGAGAACATTGATGGCACGCGTCAGGTTGAGGTTATCAGTGCTGAACTTAGCGCATTGCTCAGTTAGTTAGTTACCAGTCACAGCGATAACCTGTGCAAACAAAGCCCACCTTGTGTGGGCTTTTTTATAACGATGAGTAGTCTCTACAGAGGTGATTATGGAACCGATTGCAATTACTGGTTTATACGCAAGCTTACTGACATTACTGTATTTTGTCTTATCCATTCGGATCATTAAATTACGCTGGCGCGATAAAGTGGCGTTGGGTACTGGCGATTCAAAAGATCTGCTCAAAGCAGTACGAATTCACGCTAACTTCGCCGAATATGCGCCGATTGTGTTGATATTGGTATTGATGATGGAAGTTTCAGGTGCCGCTCCATGGTTGCTCCACCTGTTAGGTGCGGCGTTCTTTGCTGGGCGTATCTTGCATGCGGTGGGTATTACCAAGACCGCAAGCAGTTCATGGATGCGTTTCGTCGGTATGCTGAGTAGTTTTTTAGTCATGCTGGTGGCCGCTGGTTATCTGCTTGGTTACTTCATTGGTAGCCAACTATGAGCCAATTGGCTGGGGTCTATCGCAGCGGTGTAGCAGGGGCTACACCGGTGCTGTTGTTACATAGCTCGCAGAGTAATAGTAGCCAATGGCGGTTATTGCTTGCCCAGTTGCAACACTTTGATGTGCTGGCTATTGATCTACTCGGCTACGGTAACGCCCCAGCTGTGGCTGCTGACGTGGCTGAACAGTTTCGTTTTAGCGCAGAATTACCGCGCATACTGAGTGCTATTGAGCATGCTCAATGGCAGCAACCGGTGCATCTGGTCGGGCATTCATACGGTGCCGCACTGGCGCTTAAGATAGCCTTGGAACAGCCGGTTGCGGTGGCCAGTTTAGCGGTATTTGAACCAGTCGCTTTTCATCTGCTCGACGGTGATGACCCAGGCCGTCAGCAGGTTGATCAAATCGCCGCGCAAATGACTGAATTAGACCCGTTGAATGCCACCGCGCGGTTTGTCGATTATTGGAATCATGATGGTTTTTTTGCCAGCTTACCGGTGCGCGTGCAACAACTGATGGTCAGCCAAACCGCCAAGGTCATGCTTGATTTTGACGCCTTGATGGGTGAACCGCGGCAAGCCAGCGATTACGCCCAGCTGCAGCTACCGGTATTGTTGCTGCAAGGGCAATATACCCAATTTAGTGCCCAACGCGTCGCTGCACGATTGTTGCAGGTGTTGCCACAGGTGCGCAGTGAAACCTTTGCCTGTGGTCATATGGGGCCATTAACTCATGCAGAACTGGTGAATCCGGCCGTGCTTGAGTTTTTGCAACAGCAACGCGCTGCGGCGCCGGCCTAGGTTAACCAGACTGATGCAGCCGTATTCGCCTCCCATTCATGAATTTAGCCGGCTTGGCCATGGCTATTGCTACTTCGATAGCGCCGCCACCTGCTTGGTACCTGAGACGGTGCTACAGCAATGGCTGGAATTCTATCGGCACCAGCATGCCAGTGTGCATCGCAGTAGTCACAGTGCCAGCCGCTCAGCAACTGCTTTGTTAGAGCAAGCGCGGCAGTCTATTGCTGAGTTTATTGGCGCGGATGCCGCTAATCTCTGTTTACCGGCCAGTACCACCGCAGCACTCAATCTGCTGGCACAGCAACTACCGATCAGCTGGCAGGCTGGTGACGAAATTATTCTCAGTGTCGCCGAGCACCACGCCAATTTATTGCCATGGCAACGCTTGGCGGCGCAGCATCAGCTGACCTTGAAATGGCTTGAGTTTGATCGTAAGAGCGGTGCCTTAGCAGCTGGTTGGCAGCAGTTATTCAGCCCGCGAACGAAATTGTTGGCGGTTACTGCTGCCAGTAATGTTACTGGCGCGGTACTGCCGTTGACGGCTTTGTGCGCCGCGGCGCGCGCGGTCGGTGCATTGAGTGTAGTCGATGCGGCGCAAGCTGCCGCCCACGTTGCGCTGCAGGTGCAGCAGATAGGCTGCGATGCATTGGTGTTTAGTGGCCACAAATGTTATGGCGTCACCGGTGCTGCGGCACTCTATTTGCAGCCCCAGTTATGGCCGCTTATGCAACCAGGGTTGCTTGGTGGCGGCATGGTTGAGCAGGTTGAGCGTGAACAAGCGCAGTGGCTGCAAAGTATCCAGCGCTTTGAAGCGGGCAGCCCTGATAGTGCCGCAATTATTAGTTTTGCCGCGGCGCTGCAGTGGTTAACGCAGCAACATCAGCATGGTTTGCAGCAGCACTTAAGTGGCTTACGTCAGCAGTTGTTAGATGGTTTGCAGCAGCGCGATTGGCTGCGGGTATTGCCCAGTGGTGAGCAGGCCACGCCATTGGTTAGTTTTTACAGCGCGCAGGTGCACGCCTATGACCTAGCCATGTGGCTTGATGCGGCGAATATTGCGGTGCGCGCTGGTAGTCATTGCGCGCAGCCACTATTGCAGCATTTAGGCGTAGCAAGTGTGGTGCGGGTATCACTGGGCGCGTACAATAGCGGCGCAGATATTGTGCGATTGTTGCGTGAGCTTGATAACGCCCACAGTGCGTTGGCTTAAATGCGGAGTTATTGGTGATGACAGCACGCGCGGTATGGTGGCCTGAGTCAGTCAAGCTGGGCAAGCTGACTGGCCCGATTTTAGTTGCCCAGCTGACTCAAATGTTGATGAGTGTGGTCGATACCTTGATGGCTGGCAGCGTCAGCCCGCTCGATCTTGCCGCGGTGTCGGTGGGTGGCAGTGTGTGGATCCCATCGACCTTACTCATGTTCGGCTTAGCCATGGCGCTGGCGCCAATCATTGCCCATTTTGACGGTGCGGGTAAACGCGATAGCGTCGCCAACATGGTGCAACAAGGGCTATATGCCTGTGCTATGGGTGGCTTGCTGGCGGTTGCCGTGGTGTTGTTAGCACCGAGCCTGCTGAGTGCTATGGCGGTCGCGGATGACTTTCGAACGATTACCTTAGATTATCTGTTCTATATTGCCTTTGGCATTCCAGCCTTAGTGCTCTATATGGTGTTGCGTAATTTCTGTGAGGGTTTATCGCACACTATGCCATCACTGGTGATCGGCGTGATCGGCTTGTTGGTCAATATTCCAGTCAACTATATTTTTATTCATGGGCTGTTTGGTCTGCCAGCGCTCGGTGGCGCCGGCTGCGGGGTGGCCTCAGCGATCGTCTATTGGGTAGCCGCACTGAGCTTATTAGGCTATGTAATTTGGGGGAAACGGTTCAAATCAATGGCGATATTTAGCCAATTTTATGCGCCGAATTGGGATGATATCTGGTATGTCATTCGCATTGGTTTTCCAATTGCCACGTCATTATTCTTTGAAGTCAGTCTATTTGCTGCAGCGGCGCTGGTGATAGCGCCGCTGGGTGCGAACGTGGTCGCCAGTCATCAAATTGCCATGAACATATCTAGTCTGGTGTATATGGTGCCGCTTAGTATTGCCATGGCGGTAACGCTGCGGGTCGGCTTTGCATTGGGGGCCGGACAGCCGGATCATGCCATGCTCAATCACCGTTTAGCTTGTTGGTATGGGCTCAGTTTTGCTACCGTCAATGGCATCATCATGTACTTGGGTGGCGCTTGGTTGGCCGGTTTTTACACCACTGATACGGCAGTCATTGAATTAGCCGCGACGCTGCTGGGGTTAGCAGCTATTTTTACGATTTCTGATAGTTATCAGGTAATTACTATGGGTACGTTGCGCGGTTACAAAGACACCAAAGCCACCATGATACTGACCTTTATTTCCTATTGGCCGCTGGGCTTAACCCTGGGTGTGTTGTTGTCCCGTACTGATTACTTGATGCCGGCCATTGGTGCGGCGGGTATGTGGGTTGGCTTTATTGTTGGGTTAACTGTGGCGGCCATTTTATTAAGTTGGCGCTTACGTATCATCAGCCGCCGACATGCGCGGCAGCCGATCACAAACTCTGCCCGCTAAGGCTTACTTGGCGGTGCTTGGCGCGCTGCCAGCACGGCTAATACGTCAGCCAATTGCAGCTCACGACTGGCGAGCAACGTGAGTAAATGAAAGACTAAATCGGCGCTTTCGTTAAGTAATTCGGTATCATCACCGGTGACTGCTGCGAGCGCTACTTCAACACCTTCTTCACCGACCTTTTGGGCGATGCGTTGCGTGCCTTCGGCAAACAGTTGGGCAGTGTAACTAGCGGCGGGATCAGCCTGCTTGCGCGCTACAATAGTGTGCTCTAAGCGACTCAACAGTGCTGCGGCCTGCCAGTCATCGCCGACCTGAAAACAACTGGCACAGCCGGTATGACAGGTTGGCCCGGCCGGCAATGCGAGCAGCAGTAGACTATCGTGATCACAATCGCTATGCGCACTCACCAGCGTGAGCGTGTGTCCGGAACTTTCGCCTTTGCACCACAAGCGCTGTTTACTGCGGCTATAAAAGGTGACTTGCTGGGTGTTGAGGGTATGCTCTAAGGCGGCCTGATTCATGTAGCCCTGCATCAACACCACCCCAGTTAAGGCGTGTTGTACGATAGCTGGCAACAGCCCATCGGCTTTATTAAATTCCAGTTGCGCTATGCAATTGCTGGTAATAATCATCATAAGACTCCTACAGCACTTTGGTTGTCAGCGGGCGTATAGCAATGTGTTGCTGGGCAAGATAGCCTTTCAATTCACCGATATCAATGACACCACGGTGAAACACTGAGGCGGCGAGGGCGCCATCAACAGCGGCCTCGGTAAATACATTGGCAAAATGTTGCATGGTACCGGCGCCGCCTGAGGCGATCAGCGGCACTGGGCAAATTGGCCGCAACTGACGCAATTGCTCAATATCATAGCCTTGCCGCACGCCGTCTTGGTTCATGCAATTCAACACAATTTCACCGGCACCGCGGGTCACAACCTCGCGCAACCAGTCAGCCGTTTGCCAGCGCGTTTTCTGGGTACGGTTTTCATCGCCAGTAAACTGAAACACCTCATAGTGGCCATTGTCAGCGTTAAAATAACTGTCAATGCCGATGACAATACATTGTTGACCGAATTCATCGACTAAACGATTAATCAGCTCAGGATCGCGCAGTGCCGGTGAGTTAATTGAGATTTTATCGGCACCCATAGCGAGAATTTCGCGCGCTTGGGCGATGCTGCTAATGCCACCGGCTACGGTAAAGGGAATATCAATTAACCGCGCAATACGCTCAACCCAGGATTTATCAACAACTCGCGCATCGCTGGAGGCGGTAATGTCGTAAAACACCAATTCATCGGCGCCGGCAGCAGCATAGCTTGCTGCCAATGGCTCGATGGCACCAATCACCTGGTGATTGCGAAATTGCACACCTTTAACCACTTCACCATGGCGTACATCAAGACATGGAATTATGCGGCGGGCCAACATGCGAGTGCCTCCTCAAGGGTGAATTGCCCGCTCAGCAGGGCTTTACCGAGAATCGCCGCATCACAGTTGATGGCTTGTAATTGCCGTAAATCGTCGAGGCTAGCAATGCCACCTGAGGCCTGTATGAGAAGCTGCGGATAGCGCTGCTTTAAGCCTGCGTAGAGCGCTATATTACTGCCACTGAGCATGCCATCGCGGCTAATATCGGTGCACAGCACATGACGCAAACCATCCGCTGAGAAGCTATCAATCAGCTGGTTTAGCGTCAGCGTAGAGGTCTGTTGCCAGCCGTGAGTCGCAACATAAGCGCTGCCATCGGCGCTGATGTTGACATCAAGGGCAAGTACAATCGCGGCAGGACCAAATTCGTTGAGCCAGGCTTGCACCAATTGCGGTTGCGTGACCGCCAACGAGCCAATAACCGCGCGCTTCACACCCGCCTCAAACAATTGCTCGAGATCGCTGCGGCTGCGAATGCCACCGCCCACTTGCACGGTCATAGTGGTGCTGGCGCTAATGCGGCGTAGTAAATCGATTTGGCGCCTGGCCGGATCGCGCGCACCGTCAAGGTCGACCAAATGCAAATACTGAGCACCAGCGCCTGCATAGGCCTGAACCAAGGGCAGTGGGTCATTGGCAAAGGTGGTTTGGCGGGCAAAATCACCTTGTTGCAAACGCACCACATTTCCGTCAATCAGATCAAGCGCGGGTATCAGCATCGGTTAACTCCAAAAAGCTTTTGAGGATCTTTGCGCCGACCGCACCGGAGCGCTCTGGATGAAATTGCGCACCGTAAAAATTACCGCGCTGGATCATCGCCGCAAAGGTCTGACCATAGTGGCTGGTGGCAATAGTGTAGTCATTGGTAGCAACAGCGTAACTGTGCACGAAATAGGCATAGTCGCCCGGGTTAAACGGTAACCAGCGGTCAGTGCCAACCGCGCTCAGGGTATTCCAGCCCATGTGTGGTAGTGGCAGCTGGTTCACTTGCAAACGTTCAGTGCGGGCTGGAATAACATTCAGACAGTCAACGTTACCTTCAGCTGACCACGAGGTGAGCAACTGCATACCCAAACAAATACCGAGCACGGGTTGCTGTAAGGTGCGGATCACCTCAACCAGTTCTAACTGATGCAAGTTACGCATGGCCGCTTGGGCGGTGCCGACGCCGGGTAAAATCACTTTGTCGGCGGCTTTAATATGCTCGGCGTCGGCACTTACCAGGGCGTCTACACCGCAACGTTGCAGGGCAAAACGCACCGAATTTAAGTTAGCGCAGGCGGTATCAATAATCACTACGGTCATGCCAACATGCCTTTACTTGATGGCATGGCGCCGTCATCGGTGCGCGCCACGGCGGCTCGCAAGGCGCGGCCGAACACTTTGAATAAGCTCTCAACCTGGTGGTGACAGTTGCCCTCGGTGGTACTTAAATGCAACGAGATGGCCATGGTGTCGCACAGGGAACGGAAAAAATGCGGCACCAGTTCGGTCGATAGATCACCGACTTTGTCACGGCTAAAATCAGCAGCAAAGACTAAATAGGGGCGGCCCGATAGGTCTAACAAGCATTCTGCACGGCATTCATCCATCGGCAGGGCAAAACCAAAGCGGCCGATGCCACGTTTATCGCCTAAGGCTTGGCGCAGCGCAGCGCCCAGTGCCAGTGCGGTATCTTCGACACTGTGATGCTCATCAATATGCAAATCACCTTGCACCGTGACCTGCAGGGCAATACCGGCATGGGTCGCAATTTGCTCGAGCATGTGGTCAAAAAAGCCAACCCCAGTGTGAATCTGAATGGGTCCGGTTGCATCGAGGTTTACTGCTACATCAATGGCGGTTTCGCGGGTACTGCGATTGATGCTGGCGCGGCGCGGGCGATCGAGTAATTGTGCTTGAATAGCGTGCCAGTTCAGTGCCTCACGGTCATAACGCAGGCCGCGAATAGCCATATTAGTGGCTAATTGCATATCGGTTTCGCGATCACCAATGACATACGAATCGGTAAAATCGACTTTGCCTTGTTGTAAATAATCGTGAACTAAGCCTAATTTGGGCTTACGACAACTGCAGTTATCGCGGTCAAAATGTGGGCAGATCAACACCGCGTCAAAGCGAATGCCTTGTGATTCAAAAATTTGCATCATCAGCTGATGCGGGGCATCAAAATCATCCTGCGGGAAGCTAGCGCTGCCCAGACCATCTTGATTGCTGACCATCACTAAACGATAGCCGGCGGCTTGCAGCGCAAGTAAAGCCGGCACCACAGCAGGTTCAAAGCGCAACTTGGCGACGCTATCGAGTTGTTTATCGCTGGCGGGCTCTTCGACCAGGGTACCGTCGCGATCAATAAATAGGATACGTTGTGCGCTCATGCTGGAAGCCTCGCAATAAGTTGGTCTAATTCGTCGGCACTGCCAATACTAATTCGCACGCAGTTGGCTAGGCCCAATTGCTGCGATTGGTTACGGATTAAAATACCTTGGTCGCTGAGTTGTTTGACTAGGGCCTCGGCAGCATCGACTTGCAGTAACACAAAGTTGGTCACGCTGGGGTAAATCTGTCGCACCCAGCTGCGTTGCTGTAACGCTTGCAGTAAGCGTTGGCGTTGTCTCACCGTTTCATCGCGTAGCTGCCACATTGCCTCCAGCGCTGCGCTTTGTAGCGCCGCGATAGCACCATCAATGGTCGGCTGCGGCAGCGGGTAAGGGGCGATAACTTTTTGCAGAACCGCGATGATGCTGCTGGCAGCGAGCACAAAACCACAGCGTAACGCCGCCAAGCCAAAGGCTTTGGACAGCGTACGTAACACCACCAGTTGCGGGTAGTCCTGCAACCAGCTGGCCACGCCCATGGCACGGCTGTCACGGCTGGCGGTGAATTCGATATAGGCCTCATCAACCACCACTAAAGCGCGCTCACCAACGTGTTCAAGTAAGGCCCGCAGGTCAGCACTGTCGAGCGAGTTGCCGAGCGGATTCGAGGGGCTACAGACAAATACCAGTTTCACGCCGTTGAGATTGTTGTCGATAGCCGCTAAGTCGAGTTGCCAGTTACCCTCAGTACGCTGTTGCAGGGGCACCTGCACGGTGGCGCAACCATGCGTTTGGGCACTTATGGCGTACATGCCATAGGTGGGTGGACAAATTAAAATGCTATCGCGATTGGGCTCGCAAAACGCGCGGATCAGCAATTCAATCGCTTCATCGCTGCCACGCCCACTCAGTACTTGTGCTGCCGCGACGCCGGCATAATCAGCGAAGGCTTGGTTGAGCAGGGTGCTTTGAAACGCTGGATAGCGATTGTTGTCAGGCGCGTTTGCTGCGGCTGACGGGGTGTAGGGTGCCTCATTGGCATTTAACCAAATAGCGCCGCCACTCATACTGCGCCGTGCTGATGCGTAGGGCACTAAGTCACGCAGATGAGGGCGTTGTAAACGCTCAGCGAGGGTTAAATTACTGCTCATGCGTTGGCCTCCAAGCGAATGGTGACCGCTCGTGCATGGGCGGCTAAGCCCTCGGTTTCGGCCAATTCAACGATCGCTTCAGCTAAGTCAGCGAGACCTTGTTTACTGGCTTTTTGCACGGTGTAGCGGCGGTAGAAATCGAGTAAGCCTAAACTACTGTAATTACGCGCAAAACCATAGGTTGGTAAGACATGGTTAGTGCCCGTGGCGTAATCACCACCGGCTTCCGGGGTATAGTGGCCGACGAAAATTGAGCCGGCAAAGGTCAAGCGGTTGAGCAGGTTATCAGCGCCATCAAGCTGCAATGACAAATGCTCTGGCGCGTACTGTTGGCTAATCTCAATAGCTTGTTCGAGGCTCTCCACCACAATCACCGAGCTGCTTACTAAGGCGTTGGTGGCAATTGGCGCTCGCGGCAGCTGCGCTAATTGCAGTTGCACTTGCTCAACCACCTTGCTCGCCAAAGTTGCCGAGGGAGTAAGCAGAATGACTTGCGAATCGGCGCCATGCTCAGCTTGTGAGAGTAGATCGGCGGCGACAAAATCAGCACGGGCACTGTCATCGGCAATAATTAATAGCTCCGATGGCCCAGCAGGCATGTCGATTGCAGCGCCGCGGGCATGCTGCGATACCAATTGTTTGGCCGCGGTGACGTAGCTGTTACCGGGGCCGAAAATCTTATCAACCTTAGCAATCGATTCAGTACCGTAGGCTAGCGCAGCAATGGCTTGCGCACCGCCACAAGCGTACACCTCAGTAATACCGCAGCGTTGCGCCACATACATAATGGCTGGCGACAGCTGACCGGCGGCATCGGGTGGGCTGACCAATACCCGGCGCCGACAGTTGGCAAGCTGCGCTGGTATACCAAGCATTAACGCCGTGGACGGTAATACGGCCGAACCACCCGGTATATATAAACCGACGGCATCTAGCGGGTGAAAACGCTGACTACAAATAACCCCTGGCACCGTTTCAACGCTGACATCGAGCGGTTGTTGTGCGGCATGAAAGGCGCGAATGGTGCTGTACGCCTTATCGATAGCGGCTTTGGTTTTGTCAGGCAAGAGCGCTGCGCGGGCAGCAATAGTCGTGCTATCAACTCGCAGTTGGGCGACATCAGCGCAATCGAATTGCTGGGTGTAAGCCAATACTGCGGCATCACCTTGCTCACGCACGGCGCTGACAATGGTTTGCACCTGTTGCTGCAAATTAGCTGATTGCGCCATGCTCGGGCGCTCTAACAACTGCTGTTGCTGATCGAGAGTTAATGAATTCCAGCGCACAATTTGCATGTGTTACCCCATCATCTTTTCAATAGGCATGACTAAAATCGAACTACAGCCAATTGCTTTGAGCTGCTCCATGGTTTCCCAAAATAAGGTTTCGGTACTGACCACGTGCACCGCCACCAATTCATCGGTATGACTCAGTGGCAACACGGTTGGCCGCTCAGCACCGGGCAGTAGTTGGCTCACTTGGTCTAATTTAGCGCGCGGTGCGTGCAACATAATGTATTTGCTTTCGCGCGCTTGCTGCACCCCGTCAATGCGCGGTAGCAGCTGGTCAACCACCGCTTGTTTGGCGGCATTAAGTGGCTCTGGGCGCTGAATCAACTGCGCCTGTGAACGAAAGATCACGTCGCGCTCAACCAAGCCGTTGGCCTCGAGGGTGGCACCGGTGGAGACTAAGTCGCAGACCGCGTCGGCTAAACCGGCGCGCGGCGCCACTTCAACACTGCCAGTTAAAATAGCGTTACTGGCAGTTACGCCGCGGCTGGTTAAATAGTTTTGTAATAAGTACGGATAGGTGGTGGCGATGCGTTTGCCGGCCAAATCAGCGATACCGCGATACGGATCTTCCTTGGGCAGAGCAATAGACAAACGGCATTGGCCAAAATCCAGCGCCCGTAGCTTATGAATGGTATTTGGCCGTTGTGTGGCCTGCCGTTCAAGCCGCACTTCTTCCAACACGTTCTCACCAACAATACCGAGATCAACGACGCCGTCCATGATCAAGCCGGGAATATCGTCGTCACGCACGCGCAATAAATCGACCGGTTGATTGTGACTATGCGCTAGCAAGCGTGCTTCATGCAGACTGAATTTGAAGCCACAGGCTTCTAATAAGGCGATAGACTCTTTGCTCAAGCGACCTGATTTTTGAATTGCGATGGTTAAGCGTTTTGAATTATGTTCAACGACCATTGTATTTCTCCATAAAAAAACCCCCGTGAGGTTTGCCTCGCGAGGGTTCTAGTAACAGGCGAGGGCAACCAACTATGGCTAGCCCTCAATGCACAACAAGGCTAAGCCGATCGGAAATGATGGTGATGGTGGTGCCCGTGGTGATAACGCATTGGTTTACCTGTTACTGTTTGTAGCGATAATATGGCAGCAATTGTATAGATTTCTGAATGAGATCGCAAGCTTATGATTTGCGTTTTTGTAGGCTATAACAAAATTCTTGTATGCTAGTTGTCTAATTTTTATTGGTTATTAGAACGACTATTTTAGGCTGTTTGGTAAGACCGCGCAGACCATCATAGTCACAGCTTTGATTGAATGATGATTGCACCCGCTCGGGTAGTCGGTATCATGGTGCGCATCAACGCTAAACTATTTTTTAAGCCGACGGTGCTCAATTCATTCATGCCTACAATTCAGCAATTATTTCAGCCCGATAGCCGCCTTGCGACGACAGTGCGCGGTTTTGCGCCGCGCGCCTCGCAAACAACAATGGCAGAGGCGGTTGCGGTAGCGCTCAAAAAGCGCGGGCAATTGGTGGTCGAGGCGGAAACCGGTACCGGTAAAACCTATGCTTATTTGGTACCGACCTTGTTGAGCGATGGCAAAGCAATTATTTCCACCGGTACCAAAAACCTGCAAGAACAGTTATACCACCGTGATTTGCCGGCTCTGAAGGCGGTGTTGGCACCGAAAAAGTCAGTCGCGCTGTTGAAAGGTCGTGGCAACTATCTGTGCTTGCATCGCATGAATCAAGCGCTGATTGCTAGTGGTCAACAGAGTAAAGATTTGCAAAGTCAATTGGTGGCAGTGCGCAGCTGGGCGCAGCGCACCGATGATGGTGATGTTGGCACTATTAACATTCTGCAAGAAGATGCTGAGGTGTTGCCGCTGGTGACTAGTACGGCGGAAAACTGCTTGGGTCGTGATTGTCCTGATTTTGACGAATGTTACGTGGTTAAAGCGCGAAAGAAAGCCCTCGATGCTGATTTAGTGGTGGTCAATCATCATCTATTTTTTGCCGATATGGCGCTCAAAGATGTCGGTTTTGGTGAACTCATACCAGCCGCTGATGCGGTTATTTTTGACGAAGCACACCAGTTGCCCGATATTGCCAGTCAATACTTTGGCGAAGCGGTATCGAGTCGGCAATTGCAAGAGCTGGCGCACGAAATGAAACTGCTCTACCTAGCCACGCTGAAAGATTTAAAACAGCTTGATAAAGCCGCCGATAAGTTACTCACTAGCTTGCGCGATTTTCGCTTGGTGTTCAGTCATGACCCAAGTCGCGGCAATTGGCGAGTATTTCGCCAACAGCCAGCAGTGCAGGCGGCGGCGCTGGTGGTGGAGGAGCATTTAAGCTTTTTTCATGAGGTGCTTAAAAGCGCACTC
>JALQTK010000028.1:16904-19302 GCA_023260975.1 Pseudidiomarina sp.
CAGCCAGCAGTGCAGGCGGCGGCGCTGGTGGTGGAGGAGCATTTAAGCTTTTTTCATGAGGTGCTTAAAAGCGCACTCGGTCGCCACAGCGATTTAGATAATGGCTACGAACGCTGTGGTCAGTTTTTACATAAGTGGCAGCAGCTACAAGTCACCGAGCGCAGTGGTTTCAGCTTCTGGTTTGAAACCACGCCACGGCAATTCACCCTGCACCAAACACCATTAAGCGTTGCGGATAAATTTGGCAGTTATTTGCGTGCCAGTAATATGGCCTGGATCTTCACCTCAGCAACTCTTGCGGTGAATGAAGACTTTAGCCATTTTACCGAGCAGCTTGGTTTGCATCAGCCTAATACGCTGTGTTTGCCGAGCCCATTTGATTTTCAGCAGCAAGCGTTGTTATGCCTGCCGCGCTATTTGCCACAGCCGCATGAACGCGGTATGAGCGATGCCATTATCGAGATTGTTAGCCAAGTGCTGGATGCTAACCAACATGGTGGCACCTTTGTGCTGTTTACTAGTCACCGCATGCTGCAACTGGTGGCGCAGCAACTGGCGATGGTGACCGATCGACCGCTGTTGGTGCAAGGTAGCACCAGTAAACGTGATCTATTGGAGCAATTTATTGCCCAGGGTAATGGCGTATTACTTGGCACCGCCAGTTTCTGGGAGGGGGTCGATGTACGCGGTGATGCGCTACGTTGTGTGATCATTGATAAATTACCGTTCGCCTCGCCCGACGAACCGTTATTGCAAGCGCGGGTCGAAGATTGCCAGTTGCGTGGCGTCGATGCTTTTGCTCAGGTACAATTACCACAGGCGGTAATAGCCCTAAAACAAGGCGCTGGACGACTGATTCGCGACGCCAATGATAGCGGTGTGTTAATCGTTTGTGACCAGCGCTTGGTGAGTAAACCCTACGGTGGGATCTTTTTACAAAGCCTGCCAAATATGCGCCGCAGTCGCGAACTCAGCGATGCTATTGAATTTCTCAAACAACGTGATAGACCATGACTTTGAACTTATTAGCACTCGACACCTCAACCGAACATTGTTCGGTAGCACTGCATGCCAATGGCAGACTCTATGTGCGCGCCGCAGTTACACCGCGTGAGCACTCACAGAAAATATTAGGCTTTGTTGATGAGGTATTGACGGAGGCAGGGCTGAGTCCAAAGCAGCTTGATGGCCTGGTTAGCGGCATTGGTCCGGGTAGTTTTACTGGCGTTCGTATTGGCGTGTCGATTGCGCAAGGCTTAGCCTTTAGTTGCGACTTGCCGGTGTACCCAGTAGATACTTTGCAAGCCCTAGCGCAACAGGTGATTCGTCATGAGCCCACTGCGAATACTGTGATTAGCGCTATTGATGCGCGCATGGACGAAGTGTATGTCGCCACTTTTAGCAATCAACAGGGCTTGGCTGTGCAACGTAATGCGCCACAAATGGCCGCCTTACAGCCGTTGTCACAACAACCTTGGTGGGCTCATCTGATCCAAACTGCAAACACTTTGCACGGGGCGGGAACTGGCTGGTCAAGCTATGCCGCACAACTCGACCCAGAACAGCAGGTTAAGGTGTGTGAGGCGGCGCTATTGCCGCATGCACAAGATATGTTACGGTTAGCTCAGGCAGCTATTACCAGTCATAGCAAAGCGCTGAGCGCCGCTGAACTGCAACCGCTCTATGTACGTAATGAAGTTGCTTGGAAAAAACTGCCTGGCCGCGAGTAATTGAAGCTGCAGGCTAAAGGAGTTAGATGATGAAATATATTCCGCTAATTGTGCTGGTATTGGGGTTACAAGCGTGCTCACAAGTACCTGATGAACTGGCTGTACCCAAAGGTACCAACCTAACTGAGTTTAGTGTGGCGCTAACTGATCAGGGCCAGAGTATTGGCCAACCAGCGCGCTGGGGTGGGGTGATTGCTGAGGTACGTAACAGCGATAATGGCACTGAAATTGAGGTGGTGAATTTTCGTCTGCGTGGCTTCGGCCGACCTGAATCAAGCAATAATAGCGATGGCCGTTTTCGTGCCAAACTCAACAGTTTTGTTGACCCAGTGGTGTATGCCAAAGGTAAAAGTGTAACCTTCACCGGCACCATCGCAGCTGCCGAAGAGGGTAAAATTGACGAGTTCACCTATCTATTTCCAGTGTTAGAAGTAACGGGTCATTATTTATGGAAGGACATTGAGCCGCCGCAAGCACAAGTGACCTACAGCGATTTATGGTTCCGTCACCATTATTTTGCGCCTCCCTATCGTATTTATTACCCGGTACCTGTGCCAGTCACACCGCCGCCACAAGGCAATAACTAAAGGACTAGTATGACTGCTGCGGCAAACGAACAAATTTCTGTAGGCGCTCAAGTTGGGGGGACTCTTCTGGCGCCTGACTTT
>JALQTK010000029.1:0-1727 GCA_023260975.1 Pseudidiomarina sp.
CACTGTTCAAGTTGCGCGCGGCTAAATGATTCGGCGCCGACGATGTCGTTCAGGGGTAATTCAAGGCAACTAAAATCGCTCTGTAACTTACCAAACAGCGGCTCACCGCAGACTAAGGTCGGTGATACCCCCTGCTGTTCGAGATATCGATACAAGGCTATCGCACCGGCAGGGCCGTCGGTTTCAAAGGTGGCGAGTACCGGAAAGCCAGTACCAATAAGTACCCGCCCTTGCACTTGCAATAACTGCTCAGCGGCGCGAGCTAAGTAGCCGCTCGGCAACGCCTGGCGCAACGGCTGCATACCACGTAAGTTGGCCGCTACCAGTTGTTCTTCAAAGCGTTCGGCGAGCGCTAACCAGCTAGTTTTGTGCATATTAAAAGGCCGCCAACTGCTGATTGAGTAAATCGGTGATCAGCATATGCCCAGGCGTATGGGTAATGCAGATAGCTGGGCGAGCTTGCATGATCGCTTGCTGTGGTGTCACCCCACAGGCCCAAAATAGTGGCACTTCGCCCGGCTTGATAGTGACCGCGTCGCCATAATCTGGCCGTGCCAAATCGCTGATACCGATCGCCTGGGCATCGCCAAAGTGCACAGGAGCGCCATGCACAGCAGGAAAGCGGCTGCAAATCTGAATGGCACGAATGGCATCGGCTGGGGTCATTGGCCGCATGCTGACGACCAGTGGACCACTAAATGGCCCCGCCGCTTCAGTACTGCGGTTAGTCACATACATCGGCACATTTTTGCCTTCGCTGATATTACGAATTTCAAGGCCCGCGGCAACCAGTGCTTGCTCAAATGAAAACGAACAACCAATAGCAAAGGTGACCCAGTCATCTTGCCATAGCTCAGTTAAGCCAGTGAGCTCGCGCTCTAATACGCCGTCACGAAATAAACGGTAACTCGGCACATCGGTACGGATATCCAGATCAGCAGCCAGCGCGGCTAAGCGATAGTCGCCCGGCTCGCTCACCGCAATCAATGGGCAGGCCTGCGGATTACGCTGGCAATAGCGCAGAAAATCAAAGGCATAGGTTGCTGGCAAAATAACGATATTACACTGCACATAACCTTCGGCTAAACCCGAGGTGTGCTGCCGCCACTGCCCTGACCTAATTTGCTGGCGCCAATAATGCGCATCAAGCTTAGGTGCATCGTCATGCGCCATAAAAACTCCTATCTATGCCGTGATGCCAACTAAAATAACGATAAATAAGCTGAAATGATAGCGCTATAACGGCTCGACAAATACTTCTTTCAATGCCAGCATGGCAGCAATGATTCGATCAGTAGCAAGGACCAACCATGCAGACAAAACGTATTTTTATTACCGGTGGCGCCAGTGGCCTCGGTTTTGCTATCGCACAAGTGTGCGCCCAAGCCGGCTGGCGAGTATGTATTGGTGATCGCGATAGCGAACGCGGCCAAGCGGTTATAGCGAGCCTACAACGGTTGCAGCCAGAGGCGCAATTTGTCGCCTGCGATGTAACTAAAATGAGTGATCTGCAACAGGTCGCTGAACAGCTGCAGCAACAATGGGGTGGTGTTGATGTGGTGGTTAATAATGCCGGCGTTGCGCAAGTTGGTAAGCTCAGTCAAACCGCTCTAGACGATTGGCAGTGGATTATTGATATCAACCTACTGGGCGTGGTGCGCGGCTGCCAAGCATTTCTGCCGACCTTTAAGGCGCAAGGGCATGGCTACTTTGTTAACGTCGCATCA
>JALQTK010000029.1:1954-18391 GCA_023260975.1 Pseudidiomarina sp.
CCAAGACATTGCAAAAATCATTTTACGCTGTATTGAACAAGGTAAATTCTACTGCTTACCGCACCGTCAAGGTCGCACGGCTTGGTACCTCAAGCGCTTTTTACCGCGCCAGTGGTACCGCCGCGTGATTCATTCACGAATTAAGTGAAACTGTTGCTGACGGCCATGTAAGTAATGAACTCGCTGGCCGTCAAACCATGAGCTCTCTTCCAACATAATCACCACGTCCTGCTGCCAGTCGTCGCTGTAAAAGGTATTGTTCAATTCAATGGAATGGGCGGTATTAGCGTACAGCGGATACTCACCGGTGACTGGAATAGCACGTTGCTGGTCCCACATACCAATCGTCGGCCCCACCGCATGGCCATGATAACCAATTGGATGGCTGTAGATTGATGGCCGCAAGCCTTGCTGTTTGGCCTTAGCCAGCGCGCTCAATAAGATATCGTTGCCGCTACGCTGCGTGGCAAACTCGGCAGTAAGCACATCTTGCAGCTGATTACCGGCCGCTAAGGCACGCTCCAACGAAGCCGGCACCGCCGTCTCGCCGGCACGCAACACATAGGCGTGTTGCTGCGTATCAGTATTCAACCGCATGTAGGTCACGCCAATATCAACGTGCAGTAAATCACCGGCTTGCACGACCGCATTGGTTAACCGCGGATTACTATCGCCCTGACGTTGCAAGGTCACTGTGGGGGGAAACCAGGCGCCTAGGTTCAATGAATAAATGCGCTCAAGCATCCACCACTCAATGTCGGTGGTAGTAGTTACCCCAAGCTCAATCACCGCATCAGAGAAACCCTCGGCAATCACTTGCTGAGCCCAACCAACCGCATCTTGATAATACTTAATTTCTGCCGCGGTACGCGTTTCAAGCCAGCCTACCGCCAATTTTTCAGCACTGGTTAAGCGCTGCTGATAAGGGGCAGGCAGATAAGCCAATAAAGTTTCTTTTTCAGTAGCGATTAAGCCATCAGCAGCAGCAAAGCCAGCCGACTGATTCACCCCAATGCGCTGTGGTTGTCGCTCAACAATAAGCTCCACCAAGCGTTGCCACTGATCCGGCTGTTGCTCTGGGTCCCAAGCACTTTTAAACACCTCACCGACGTTGTAACGAGCCACGGCGATGGTTTCCACGCCTCTATCGATGCCGTTTTCGTCAATACCGCGATCAAACAACATCAGCATGGTTCGGCGCCGCGCTTTAAACCAATCACTCGGAAGCATGGTCATCAGCACCGAGTCTTCGTTATTTTCACGACTAATCAACAACCACATATCAATGCCTTCGCGGCGCATTAATGCCGGCGCAATGGTGGCAAAGCGCTCAGCCAAAATTGCATCGAGTTCGACTGCCTGTTGGCGTGCCGACAAGGGCTGACTGGTGGTTGCTGAGGCAACTGGTAGCAACACCGCCATAGCGAGTAAACATAGCGATAATACGCGTAGCTTTATATTCATATTATGAATGCCCATAATTACATTAATAGATTAGACGAATAACCTCAACAGGCCTAGGCTAAAATCATTAACACACCGACAACATATGGATGCATGATGAGCGAATTTAAACCTGTTGCTGGTCTTACTATGCCCAGCTCGACCAGCTTGATACAAGAACTATTTAGCCCGAGCACGCAACAATTTCTAGTTACCTTAGTACGCCGATTTCGCCCTGAGCTTAAACAGTTGTTGCTACAACGCCAGCAACGACAGCAGCAGATTGATGCTGGGGAGTTACCGAATTTTGATGCAACGAGCGCAGCAATTCGGACCGCCGACTGGCAAATTGCACCATTACCCCTCGATCTGCAAAAACGTCGGTTAGAAATCACCGGGCCCGTTGATCGCAAAATGGTTATTAATGCCCTCAACGCCGATGTGGATTGCTACATGGCTGACTTTGAAGACTCGCAGTCACCTACTTGGCAAGGTTTACTGGAAGGACAACAGAACCTACGCGATGCCAATCGCGGTGAAATTAGTTACCACGACCCGAATAGCGGCAAGCACTACCAGTTACAGCATCAGCAGGTGTTGCTGATAGCGCGGGTGCGTGGCTTGCATTTGCCGGAAAAACACGTGCTGGTGGATGATGACATGATCCCCGGCGCGTTATTAGATTTTGCGCTGTATTTTTGCCTTAACTATGAGCAGCGTAAAAAGCGTGGCACCGGTGTGTACTATTATCTACCAAAACTCGAGCACAGCGATGAAGCGGCATGGTGGGCCGATGTATTCAGCTTTACCGAGGACTACTTTCGACAGCAACGCGGCTTGATTCGCGCCACGGTGTTGATTGAAACCTTGCCCGCGGTATTTCAAATGGACGAAATTTTGTATGTGATGCGCCAGCATATTGCCGCACTAAACTGCGGTCGTTGGGATTATATTTTCAGCTATATAAAAACCCTAAAAAATCACCCAGACCGAGTATTGCCCGACCGCCAGCAGGTTACTATGTCACAGCCGTTTCTGCGCGCTTACTCACGTTTATTGGTGTACACCTGCCACCGTCGCGGCGCACTAGCGATGGGGGGTATGGCCGCATTTATTCCCAGCAAAGACCCGAACGAAAATGCACAAATACTAGCGAAAGTACGAGCCGACAAAGAGCTAGAACGCGACAACGGCCACGACGGTACTTGGATAGCCCACCCTGGCTTAGCAGCGACCGTGCGCGAAGTGTTTGTCGATGGCCTTAACGGCAACAATCAATGCCACATGTTACCTGCAGATGCCGCTGCAACCAAAGCCGATGAGCTGCTTGCGCCATGCACTGGCGAGCGCACCGAAGCAGGAATGCGCAGCAATATTCGAGTGGCACTGCAGTACATCGCAGCTTGGATCAGCGGCAAAGGCTGCGTACCTATTTATGGACTGATGGAAGATGCCGCCACCGCAGAAATATCTCGTGCCTCAATATGGCAATGGATCAAGCATCAGCAATCGCTCGACAATGGTGACACCGTCACCGTGGCGCTGTTTCGTCGCTACTTAGCCGAAGAAGCTCTAGTCGTGCGTGCTGAAGTAGGCGAACAGCGCTGGCAGCACGATCGCTTTAATACTGCCCTACAGCTACTCGACGATATTACCACAGCACACCATCTGACCGACTTTTTAACGCTTCCCGGTTACCAATTACTCGATGCATAAAAAATAAGGACTTTGCTATGACTACTCTCTCAGAACAACAGCAACAACAAGCGCAAGCACTTGCTTTGCAATGGCAACAAGAACCTCGCTGGAAAGGTATCAGTCGAGGCTATTCAGCGCTGGATGTTATAAAACTTCGCGGCAGCGTTCAGCCACAATATACCTATGCCGAACGCGGAGCGGCTAAACTTTGGCAACTGGTCAATGGTGGCTCGGCGCAAAAGTTCGGCAAGAACTACGTGAATGCGCTTGGAGCCCTCACTGGCGGTCAGGCGGTACAACAAGTCAAAGCTGGGCTGCAGGCAATTTACTTATCGGGCTGGCAAGTGGCGGCGGACAATAATAGTTCGCTCAGCATGTACCCCGATCAATCGTTGTACCCAGTTGATTCGGTGCCTACAGTGGTAGAGCGCATCAATAACTCGTTCGCACGTGCTGACCAAATCCAATGGTCAAAAGGCATTAGTACTGACGCACCAAACTATATTGATTATTTTGCGCCGATTGTAGCCGATGCCGAAGCTGGTTTTGGTGGTGTACTTAATGCCTATGAACTGATGCGCAATATGATCAAAGCCGGTGCTGCTGGGGTTCACTTTGAGGACCAACTAGCCTCGGTGAAAAAATGCGGTCATATGGGTGGAAAAGTGCTGGTGCCAACCCAGGAAGCGGTACAAAAGCTAATTGCCGCGCGGTTAGCCGCCGATGTGGCTGGCGTGCCAACGTTAATTTTAGCCCGTACCGATGCCAATGCTGCTGACTTACTCACCGCCGATGTCGACCCCAACGACCAGCCCTTTTGCACCGGCGAGCGCACCAGTGAGGGGTTTTACCGCGTCACTCCGGGAATTGCACAAGCTATTTCGCGTGGTCTTGCCTATGCACCTTATGCTGACTTGTTGTGGTGTGAAACAGCAAAACCGGATTTGGACGAAGCGCGCCAATTTGCCGCAGCAATTCATGCTAAATACCCAGGCAAACTGCTAGCGTATAACTGTTCGCCAAGTTTCAACTGGAAGCGCCATTTGGATGACGACACCATTGCCAAGTTCCAACGTGAGCTAGGCGCAATGGGCTATGCCTTCCAGTTTATTACCTTAGCGGGAGTGCACAATATGTGGTATCACATGTTCGAACTGGCACATGATTATGCCCGTAACGACATGTCGGCATACATTAAACTACAACAACAAGAATTCGCAGCAGCGGACAAAGGCTACACGTTTGTGGCGCACCAACAAGAAGTTGGCACCGGCTATTTTGATGACATCACCACAGTGATTCAAGGTGGCAGTTCATCGGTGACCGCGTTAACCGGATCCACCGAAGAGGAACAATTTACTAGCCATAAATAATAGCCGCAAAAAGTCATCAAAAAGCTGTTTTAACGCAAGTTGAAACAGCTTTTTTTATGTTAGTATGCGCGCCATCGAAATACCCTCCTCGTTAATGTTGTACAGAAGGACTGTTGTGCATGTGGAAATTTGCCCTACTTGCTTTCGTGTTATTGCTTATCAGTGCTCCAGCAGCCGCTGCTGCAGGGTCGCTTGATTTAACCACCTCCACCGCTGGTATTATCGCCATCATTATATTCACCGCGGCTTATGTGTTGGTAATGGGCGAAGAACGCTTGCATATGCGCAAGTCAAAACCAGTATTGGTCGCCGCAGGTCTTATATGGATCATCATTGGCTGGACTTACGCAAGCAACAATCTACCCGGTGTCGCCGAGCAAGCCTTCCGTCACAACCTGCTTGAATTTGCTGAGCTGATGCTATTCTTGCTGGTCGCCATGACCTATATCAACGCTATGGAAGAGCGACGGCTGTTTGATGCTTTACGCGCCTGGATGGTGAAAAAAGGCTTTAGCTATCGGCAGTTGTTTTGGCTATCGGGCGGTTTAGCGTTCTTTATTTCGCCGATTGCCGATAACCTCACCACCGCCTTGCTGATGTGCGCGGTGATCATGAAGGTTGCCGAGGGCGACAAAAAATTCATCAGTTTAGCCTCTATCGGCATTGTCATTGCGGCTAACGCCGGAGGTGCCTTCAGCCCCTTTGGCGACATCACCACCTTGATGGTGTGGCAAGCGGGGATGGTGACGTTCTCAGAGTTCTTTGCGCTATTTTTACCATCGGTGGTGAATTATTTAGTACCAGCGCTGGTGATGAGCTTCTTTATTGAAAATAAGCAGCCAAACGCAGTGGAAGAAGAAGTTGAATTGAAGCGCGGTGCACTGCGCATCACCACCCTCTTCCTGATTACTATAGCAACCGCCGTGAGCTGCCATATGTGGCTGCATTTACCACCGGTGCTCGGCATGATGATGGGCTTAGGCTACTTACAATTCTTTGGCTACTACCTGCGCATGACGCTGCCTGGTTCACTGGCGCGCAAGCGCGCGCGGGCCGAACGTGCGGGTGATATGAAACGCTTAGAGCGGTTAGGTTCAGTGGTGCCATTTGACGTATTTAGCCGGGTACAGCGGGCTGAGTGGGACACCCTACTATTCTTCTACGGTATCGTGATGTGTGTCGGTGGCTTAGGCTACATGGGCTATTTATCATTGCTATCGGAAACGCTTTACACTGATTGGCACCCAACCTACGCCAACGTGGCGCTGGGCCTGATGTCAGCAGTAATCGATAACATTCCAGTGATGTTTGCAGTGCTCTCAATGCAACCCGATATGTCGCATGGCCAATGGCTATTAATTACCCTGACCGCCGGTACCGGTGGCAGCTTACTGTCAATTGGTTCAGCGGCTGGTGTGGCGTTAATGGGGCAAGCGCGCGGTTATTACACCTTTGCTAGCCATTTAAAATGGGCGCCAGTGATTCTACTCGGTTACTTAGCGAGCATTGCCGTGCATCTGTGGCTCAACGAGGCGTTGTTCTGACCCGCTAGCTGCGCCGTGAAAAGCGCAGCTGCTCTGGGTACGGAAACACATCGCTGACCTCACCAGCGCGCAAGAGTTGTTGCTGCGCACTCCAATACTCTGGAGTAGCTAAATCCGCATGATAGCGCATAAACAGATCGCGCAATTTCGGCTGGGCAATAGCGTATAGCGGTAATTGCGCTGGAAACACATCATCCGGGCCGACCTCGTACCAGGGCTCCGCCGCCAGTTGTTGTTCGTAAGTTTTCGCCTGCGGTATGGCGCGAAAGTTCATCTCAGTCAAATAGCGTACTTCGTCGTAATCGTAAAATACCACCCGATGATAACGGGTTAAGCCAAAATTCTTCAGTAGCATGTCGCCAGGGAAAATATTGGCAGCAATCATGTCTTTCAACGCCTCACCGTAGTCGCGAATCACCGATTCGGTTTGCTCCTCTGAAGCGCTTTCTAGAAATAAGTTCAGTGGGATCATCCGCCGCTCAACGAAAAGCTGCTTGATAATCAGCATGTCGCCATCAACCACCAGACTGCTTGCTACCGTGGCCTCTAATTCGTCCATTAACTCAGCCGAGATACGCTGCCGCGGAATAGCGACATTAGCAAACTCATAGGTATCAGCCATGCGCCCGGCACGATCGTGCTGCTTGACCATGCGATAGCGATCAATAACGGTTTGTCGACTCATCGATTTACCGGCACCAAACTGGTCTTTAATCACTTTAAACACGAACGGGAACGATGGTAGCGTAAAGACCGTCATCACCATCCCCTTAATACCGGCTGCCGCTACCAGTTGGTCATTACTATCGTTCAAATGACTCAGAAAATCGCGATAAAACTCAGTTTTACTTTGCTTATGTAAGCCAATAGATGAATACAATTCGGCGCGAGTTTTATGCGGCATCAGTTCCTTTAAGAATCGCACCAAAGCCGACGGAATGTCGGTATTGACCATAAAATATGAACGGGCAAAGCCGAAGATCACGTTCATTTGCTCGCGCTCAGTAATGAGGGCATCGACATAAAGACAACTGTTGTCATTGCGCAGTATTGGTACAATAAACGGAAAGACTCGCTCACTACTGACCACGCGCCCGACCAGATAAGCCGCTTTGTTACGATAAAACGGTGATTTCAGTACATCGATACGCAGCTGATACGGATTAAGCCGGCCACTGGCAGTTTGCTGAGCAAAGGCCTGACGTAATAGCCGCACATCGTCGGCCAAATTGGCGAAAGGCGCAGCAAAATCATTGTCGGAGAGCAGCGCTGCTAGGGCATTTTTCATGCCTTCAGCGACCGGAAAATATGAGCGTAATTCAGTTTCGAGCGCTAGGGGTAGGCGTTCCGTAAGCGTCGACTCAACAAAGATAAAATCGTTATGAAAATAGCGCCGATGAAATAGATTACAAAATACCGAATTATAGAATGTTTCGGCAAGCTCAGCTTGCGGATGAAATTGCAAGTAATCTTGATAAAGCTGACGCACCTCTAGCCAGACCGCCTGATCAAGCTCGCCGGCGGTCAGCCGCTGTAACTCAGCGGTGGTTTCAGCTACGCGCTGGTCGTATAAACTAATGCGCGCCATGGCTGCTTGCTGGCCAGCGCGCCAAGCACCGGCGGCAAAACGCTCACGCGCGCCGGCAGTGACTTGCTGAAACAATCGGTAGTGGCGATGAAAGCCTTGTAAGATTTTAGCGGCGTATTCTTTTGGATAGGCGCCAGCTAGTTGTCTACTTACTTTAGCCATGGGTTGCGGTTTCGACCACCAATTGGCGGAACCAGCGATGCCCAGCATCATGCTGCAACAGCGGGCTCCAGATCATGGTCAAATCGATAGCCGGAATAGCGAACGGTGGTGCTTTCACCACCAGCTCCGGATCATCCTGATAGAGCAGCGCGGCGCGACTAGGCACGGTGGCCACTAAACCTTGGCGGGCCAAATGCAAGGCCACGTGATAGTTGCGGGTAAACACTTTAATACGGCGTTTGTGGCCAATAGCGGCCAAGGCTTCATCTACCCAACCAAGCTTTTGCACATCGTGCGGGTCCATACCCACGCCAATACCAAAGCCCGTTTTACTAACCCAGACGTGCTCAGCGCGCAAATAGCCCGCTAAATCATAGTGCTGCAACAACGGGTTATCGCGGCTCATTAGGCAGGAGAAGCTGTCATCCCACAGCTGCTTTTGGTGAAACGACTGCGGTAGTTTATCGAAGCGGTTAATGGCGATATCCACTTTGCCGTTTTCGACATCGTGAAAACTAATATCGCTCGGCGTCATGATATCCAGAGTGACGTGCGGTGCCAGCTGCTTCAGCGCGCCCAGTAGCTTGGGCATCAGCGTCGAGGCAGCATAATCTGACGCCATAATGCGGAATACCCGTTCGGTAGTGGCCGGATCAAAATCACGTGCCGGCTGCACCATTTCTTCCACCGCGTAGAGGATCTGCCGTACCGGCTCCTGCATGTTCAGCGCCACTTGGGTCGGCACCATACCATCACTGGTACGCACCAAAATCGGGTCGTTGAGTAACGCCCGTAAACGCTTCAAGCCATTACTCATAGCCGGCTGGGTAATATTCAATTGGGCCGCGGCACGGGTGACATTGCGCTCACGTAATAAGACATCTAAATAGACTAATAAGTTAAGATCGATATCTTTGATGTTATTCATAGAAAAAATAAATCCCGCCATAAGAATATAGCGGGATTATGACGTTTTACTCTTCCCAATGGAAGACTTTGCGCTCGCGTTTAGCCGGGAACAGCTCATGCATGGTAGTGGCATCGAACAGACGACCATTCACCATCGTATGGGTGACGCGGTCAGACTGGCGAATGTCAACTAACGGATCGCCATCAATAATGATGAGGTCGGCCAGTTTACCGGCTTTTAACGAACCCAGCTGATGATCAAGACCCAACTTTTTAGCCGGATTAATGGTCGCAGTGGCGAGTGCTTGCAGCGGCGTCATACCGCCTTGCGCCATCATCCAAATCTCCCAATGCTGAGCTAACCCTTCGCGTTGGCCATGGGCACCAGCAACCACGGTGACACCCAGATCAGTCAAACGCTTGGCAACGCTGGCGTTATTGATATGGTTGTAGTGATTGTGCGGGGCTTTTTCCCGACGCATGGCCTTGCCGACCATGGCATCTTGCGGCACAAAGCGTTGCAGCTTCGGATGCAGCCACACATCGGTTTCGGCATACCAATAGTTCTCACCCCAAATACCACCGAAGGCCACCCCTAACGTTGGCGTATAGGCGGTGTCGCTTTGGCTGTAGAACTGCTCAACATCAGCGTAAATTTTCGCCACCGGCAGTGAGTGCTCAATGGTGGTGTGACCATCAGCAATCATGCTGAGGTTATGTTGTAGCAGCGAACCACCCTCTGGCACCACCATCACGCCCCATTCGCGGCCGGCTTGAATGAACTGCTGGCGTTGGTTACGGCGCGGCTGGTTGTAGCTTTTCACCGAGAAGGCGCCGACTTTGGCGAGGCGTTCAATGTGAAACTTAGCATCGTCTAGATTATCGACATGGGCGGTATACCCCGGACCATTGGCACCGTACAAAATAGTGCCGGTCGAAAAGGTCCGCGGCGCAACAATTTTACCGGCTTTTTGTAACTCACTGGCGGCAAAAATTTGCGTGGTGTCGTTCGACGGATCATGAATGCTGGTCACGCCAAAGGCTAAATTGGCAAAGCTCTGCCAGTTTTGCTGGGGAATGATTTCTTGCTCGCCTTGGCCGCCATGGGCATGACCATCGAACAAGCCGGGCATCACCGTTTTACCGCTGGTATCAATGACCGTAGCGCCAGCAGGCACGGTTACATCGGCTACTGCACCCACGGCAACAATGGTATTGCCCTGAACCACCACGGTACCCTCGGCAAATACCTGCTCGCCTTCCATAGTCACCACTTGGCCCCCAACAAAGGCGATGGTTTGCTGATGGTTGTACGCTGCAGCGTTGAAGCTAATATCGATGCCATTATCAACTTTGCTGAATTCACTGGCGCTGGCGGGAATATCAAATAAACCAGCAACCGACGCCTGATAAAGCTCCGGCCCTAACGACCAATACAAGGCTTTGCCATCGGCAGTCCAGGAAATGCTTTCACCGGCACGCATGGAAAGCTGCTGAAGCGGGAATTGCTTATCGCTGGGACCAATCTTAATTGGCGCACCACGCTCAATAAATGGCGTGACGAACACTTTAAAACGTTCGGCAAAAGCCAAATGCTTGCCATCAGGTGAAACGCGGAACTCGGTCGCATGTTCAGACTGATACAGCGTGCGGCGTTGCTTGGTGGTTAAATCAATCGATTGCAGTGCGCGCATGCCAGCAAAGCTCATCACATAGATGCGGTCGTTGCGATCACCAAACTGCGGCTGGGTGCCGCCATTGCTGATGAACTGTGGCGCCGATTTGCCGTCGCTGGCAATCTGATACAAACCCGGTTCGAGGCCATAGCTGGTTGAGGTTAAATAGCCACCAGCGAACTTACGGTACACCAGGGTTTTGCCATCGGGGCTAAACACCGGCTCAACAAACTTACCGGTTCCGGTTGGCAACACGGTTTCGCGGCCGGTGCGCAGATCGCGAATAATAATTTGCCCTTGGCGTTCATCGTTCCAGGTCACATAGGCTAGCTTGCTGCCGTCGCGCGAATAACTTGGATACAACTCAAAGGCATCACTGCGCTTGGTTAAGCGCTTGGGCTCGCCGCTTGGCAAACTGCGCGTGTACAACTGCCCCAGCGCTTCATACACCACTTGTTTGGCGGATGGCGCCACTTGCACCATTCGCAGCATTTTTACCTTGAACTGCGGGTCGTCGATATCTTGCTGGAAGCGCAGCGCGGTTTGAATTTTCTTGGTGGTCTCGACACTAAACGGGATCACTTTGGCAGCACGGCTGGCAATATCGAGCTGCATAATTTTACCGCCCGCCCAGAAGATCATCGATTTGCTGTCAGGGCTCCAGTCCATGGTTGGATAGACGCCATGAATCGCCCAGGTTTCTTGCATATCACGGTCAAGCTCGGTGTATAAGCGAGTTTGCTCACCTGAGGTTAAATCATACAAAAACAGTACACTGTTGAAATCTTCGCGCTTGATAAAGGCCAAGTACTTACCATCGGGTGATGGCGTCGGCCGAATAGCGCCACCCGCGCCCGATAAAATCACCCGAATATCGCCGCTTTCGCGGTCATAACGCTTAATGGTGTAGATGCCTTCGAGCGAATCTTTGCTGTAGTGGAAAGTTTTGCCCGGGGTGTCATCTTGAGAGAAGTAAATGTAGCGGCCATCGACTGAAAACGCGGGTTCGCCTAAATCTTTCTGGTCGTTCGGGCGCTCAGTGAGCATCACCCCAGAGCCACCGTTGCGATGATACATCCACACTTCGCCAGCACCCAAGGAACGCTGAGCGGTGAAATGCTTGCGCGCCACCAAGTAGTCGCTATCTGGGCTCCAGGCGGGGCTATTGAGCAAACGGAAGGTCTCTTTGGTGACTGCGCGCGGCTCGCTACCATCGGCGTTCATCACCCAAATGTTGTCGCCGCCATCGGCATCGGAGGTAAAGGCAATGTACTTACCATTCGGCGAATACACCGGCTGCATGGTCCAAGCAATACCGCCGATCAACAGCTCAGCATCGCCGCCGCTGGCGGGAATGCGGTAAATATCACCGAGCAAATCAAACACAATGAACTTGCCATCTGGGCTCATGTCCAGATTCATCCAGGTGCCTTCGGTGGTGCTAATTTTTATTTCTTTGAACTCGCCTTGCGGAGCGTTAACGTCCCACGCTTCGGCGGCAGTCGCAGCTTGGCTGAGGCTCAGAGTCAGCGTTAAAAAAAGTGGGCTGAACGCCCACTTAGTCAGAAATTTTGCACTCATAGCTTACTCCTTGGCGTCGTATTTAGCGGCCACGCCAGGTGCTGGCACCGTGGCTTTGATGAACTGACGTACATCTTCGTTGCTTAAACGCAGATCTTCATTACGCAGATACATCATGTGACCGCTGCGGTAGCCTTTAAAGCTGATGCGGTCGGCCATTTTGCCGCTCGGGTCGATATGCCACATGTTGTACTTAGCATCAAAATAGTTGGTGGCGCCATCGTAGTAGCCCGACTGAATCAACACGTTGAGGTAAGGGTTTTGGGCCATGGCTTGACGCAGGTTGGCGCCAGTATTGTCATTGCTGCGATCCCATGGATGCACCGGGCCAAACATGTTGTATTTCACATCGGTTTTGTAACCGAGCTCTTCACGTAGGTAATAGTTGATGGCTGGGGTGAACGAATGCAACCACGAGGTCAGCTCGGAGTTGTAATCAGGGCGCTCGCCCACGTCTTTGGCATCAATACCCAAATAGCGCGAATCTAAACGGCCGACGGTTTGACCGCGATCACGCAACAGCTCTTTCCAGAAATACTGGGTGCTGATATCCAGGTTCGAGCGCAGCACTTCGGTCACTTTCAAGCCTGAGTACTTGGCTACATGCTCAGCAATACGTTGCTTGTCGGCAGCGCTTAACATCGCGCCTTTGGCCAGTGCTGGCAGGTATTCATCAAGGGTGAAGCGCTCGACTTCTGGCAATAATTCCAGCAAGTCTTTGCTCTGCAGATCAGCGCTCAATGCTTTGTGGTACCAGGCCGCAGCAGCAAAGTACGGTAAGCGGTTGGCGGCTTTCACTGGGCCATCGCGCTCAATACCGATATCGGTTGGTGAGACTAAAATCACGCCGTTTAAGTACATCCACTGACGGTTTTGCAGCTCCAGCGCCAAGCCCGATACGCGGGTGGTGCCGTAGCTTTCGCCAATCAGATACTTGGGCGAGCGCCAGCGCTCGTTGCGGGTGACGAAGGTATTCACCCAATCGGCTAGATATTTCACGTCCGCATTAACGCCAAAGAACATCTTTTGCTGCTCGTCACGGCTTGGCATTTTGCCATCAGCGCCCGGTAATACCCGCGAATAGCCGGTGTTAACTGGGTTGACGAAGACAATGTCGGCGACATCGAGTACTGAGTACGGGTTGTCTTTCACGCCGTAAGGCATGATTGGGAAGCCTTCATCATCCACCCGCAGTGACTTAGGCCCAGTGTAGGCAATGTGCATCCATACCGAGGCAGAGCCCGGGCCACCGTTGAAGGAAATCAACAGCGGACGGTTGTGCGGCTCTTTCACTTCGAGGCGTTGGTAATAGGTGTAGTGCAACGCAGCAATGGCATCGCCCGCCTCGTTGAAGACTGGCTGGGTGCCGGTGGTGGCGCGGTAGCGGAAGCGCTCGCCATTAATCTGCGCGCGGTGCTCGGTGACCACTTGCTCTTCAGCGACTATTTTAGCACTGGGTAAGGTATCGGCTTGCAGTGGTGAAGCACTGATGAAAAACACTGCCAAAACGGCTGACAGCGCAAACGGGTAGCGAATTTTTATGAGCATGATAAACAACCTATTGCGAATAATTATTGCCATTAAAGGAGCTTTCGGCGCAAAGCTCAAGTGATGATGCGACCAATCAACAAAATATCAGGGTTGGCGTGGCGTTTATAGTCATTCACCTTAAAACCACGCCAGCCACAGCAAATACAGCAGCGCAAACGCTGTTAAATAACTCAGCCCGAGCCAGGCATAAAGCCGCAGCCACGGTTGTCGTAAACTGTCGCGCACCAAGCTGAAGTTCAGCCAAGCGAAGAATGGCGTGGTCAGGAACGCGGCAGTCATGGCAAAGGTCAGCATCGGCCCCAGCGCACCACGGAAAAACAGAATCACCAGCAAACCAGCAATACTCTGGGCAATCAGCCAACCACGCAAACTGGAATTAAGGCGCGGCTTGCCCTTGGCGGTATGAGTACGGGTGCGCAGCAAGCGGAAGCTCTCACGCAAGGTGCGTGAATAGCCATCGAGCACCGCCAAAGTGGTGCCAAACATACATAAAAAGGCGATAAAGCCGACCAAATATTCGGACCACTCACCAATGGTGCTGCCATACATATTTACGAACTGGGTGGCAAACTGTGCGCCCGCCATGGCAATAGGCTGCTCGGTACCAAACTGCACCAAGGCGCCCAGCGCCATGAACATCACCGCCAAAATAGCCGTGACCACATAACCCAAGTGAAAATCGAATAGCGCATGACGCGGCGTCAATTGAATGATTTTTTGCTTGCTTTGCAGCCACAACGAGTTGATGGCGGAGAGCTCAATGGGTACCGGCATCCAGCCCATCATGGCGACCAAGAACGCCACTGCCGAGAGCTGCCACGGCGATGGCATGGCGCGGTTTGGATCGACCGGTGCGGCATTTTGCCAAGCAATCACCACCGCTATCACCGTGGCGACGCTGAGTAGCGCCATGATCCACTTGGAGATGATATCCAAGCTGCGATACTGCCCAGCCATCAAAATCAGTAAGCACAACACCAACAGCAACGAGCAAATCAGCGTGATCGACAAGTGCGGCACAAAGAACTGCAGCAGCGCCCCGGTTAGCAGCAGCACCCCGGCGGTATTCACCACCGCCGCCAGCACATTCAGCGCGGTAAACAACTGCAAGTACCAACGGCCCTTGCGCAAATAGCCGACCATCAGGTTTTCGTTATGCTCCAGCGTGTAAGTCACGGCAAAACGAAAAAACGGATACTTGAGCACGTTCACCAGCACAATCAGCCACCACAACTGCCAGCCAAACAGCGCCCCGGCTTGGGTAGAAGCTACTAAATGCGACGCACCAACCGCGGCAGCAGCAAGAATGATTCCCGGCCCCAAGGCCGAACGACGGGTAGATGGCGGCAGATGCATAGCGGCAGCTCGTTGTTATTATTATGGCTTGTGAGTACGAGCATAGCTGGCTTTTGTGGAGAAAAACAGTGGGGTTTTGTCCTTCGTAAGCTACGTGACGACAATCAGGCGATATCCATACGCAGCTATAATACTGATGATGCGGAGGTGCGTCAGAATGCGGTGTCCAAAAAAACCTATGCCTATACTACCAAGGAAGCCTTGGCACAAAGTCCCTATAAGCAGATTATTCCGGCCGACATAACCTTAAAAATACCAAAAACCGAACGACCAATACCCTATAAAAGTATTAGTCGAGCAAACACCAATCACGTAAGCAGAGCGGTTAATGAAAAATGTATTACTGTTTACCGACAGACTCTAAAGCACATTGTTATTCATGATGGCGTGACGTTTGAGTAAATCATAATACTCCAATGAACCTAAAAATTTGGTTTTGAAGCTTCCTTATCCGCCTCGAGTTTGGCTCTAATTGTCTTGAGATCATTTAATTTGTGCGATTGACTAACTTTCCATACTTCCCATTTTTTCACCTTTTCTTCAAACTCTAACAAAGCACTATTATATCGAACGCATCTGTCCTTTTTTGCATTTTGAAGGACTCGGTCTCTCGAAATTGGATCAGTAATTGCAAGTAAATTTAATTCCAATTCAGGTCTATCGCACATCTTTTTTAAATAGTCTAACTGCGGATTGTCATTTTGAAAGGGGCTTTCCAGACTCCGTTCCAATTTATTAATTTCGTTCTGGATATAGCCAATTTTTACACCCCATTCAGATTCCCAAGCAGCTTCAATTTTTTGAATTTGCGTTGAGCGAACTAAAGTGAGACTAGTGGAATTATCACAGGCTCTTTCGACTGTGTATTTCTGATCTATATTAAGATGCCTATGATTAACTTCACAACCCATAGTGTAAAAATCAATGGCTCTATCAAGAGATTCAAAATTCAAACTAGAATTTTTACTATCAGACTCCCAAAATTCACCAACAGCGATGCATGCTTCAGATAGCCCCAGTTCACAAGATTTTTCGTAAGAACTTAAGGATCTCTCAATCCGAGCATAATAATAACACGCGAAGGCGTTTTGCTGACCGCAAAACTCTAGTAACGAATCTGACACAGATATTTCACTATATCGTTCATTTAATGATTCAATTTTACGACTACCCCTAATGCTATTCCAATCTTTATTAAGTTCTGAGATAAAAAAATTTATTTTTGCGTATCCGATGTAGACCGCGCGACAAGAATCATAGATACCTATTGCGCATCCTTTTATGGCTCGCGGTAATACATCAAATAAATCTTCCATATTCGATTCATCAACCAATCTAACGTGCTCGACGCCTAACTCCGAACAGCTGTCCAAGGTAGATGCTTTACATTGTTTTATCCGTTCAGAATCAGCAGAAATATTTACATCAGAGCAAGCTGAAATCGATAATAAAAATAAAATAAAAAAAAATAAACGGAAAAACATGATGTTAAGCCTTATTAAAATATGATTTCAAACTCATAAAAAATGACTGAATAAAAATAGAAATCCACCAAA
>JALQTK010000002.1:0-105210 GCA_023260975.1 Pseudidiomarina sp.
TTGCCCGTGAGGCTTAACCATACAACACCAAAAGTGTTTTGATGTGGGCATATGCTATGACGTACATAAGTTTGCGCGTGCTTTACCAAATTATGCAGTGACTGTGGTGTGGTATTTTGACGACAATCAGCGAGTTTATATTGGCTACGGTGCTTTGAATAACAGCACGGTAGCGACTTAATTCGCCTGGCGACCATAGCAATGTGGAACCACCTGATCCCATTCCGAACTCAGACGTGAAACGCATTAGCGCCGATGGTAGTGTGAGGTCTCCTCATGCGAGAGTAGGACATTGCCAGGCACCTATTCTGAACAAGCCCCTGCGTAACCCGCCGGGGCTTTTTCTTTTGCGCAAATGCTAGCACTCCTTAAAGTCCTCACATACAATTGGCGCATGATCGTGACTAAGCACAATGCCCCACTTAAACAATTACATACCTTTCGTCTACCGGGCGTCGCTCGCGTGGTTTACTACTTACGTGATAAACACGATTGCGCCAGTTTACCTACTAACAATTACTTAGTTATCGGCCATGGTAGTAATACTATTTTTACTAGCGATTTCGAGCGCCCATTAGTACGAGTTGAACTACGCGGTATAGAGATGACTGAGTCGAGCGAGCACTGGCTACTAAAAGTCGCTGCTGGTGAACCGTGGCATGAATTTGTGACTTATTGCTTAGATTCAGGTTATTTTGGACTGGAAAATCTGGCTTTAATTCCTGGCACTGTCGGCGCAGCTCCAGTACAAAATATTGGTGCGTATGGTAGTGAAGTGGCTGATTTTATAAGCTCAGTAGAAGCTTGGGACCGCGAGCAACACTGTTTTGTGCAGCTTGAACATGATGACTGCCAATTTGCTTATCGCGATAGTATCTTCAAAAAAAATCCTCAGCGCTGGCTGATTACCGCCGTTTATTTTCGTATTCCCAAGCGATGGTGTGCCAATAATCAATATGCTGAATTAAGTGACTTGGTAGAGCCAACTGCTGCGCAGATTTACCAACGCGTTATCAGCGTTCGGCAGAATAAATTACCCGATCCTGACCTAGTTGCTAATGCCGGCAGTTTTTTCAAAAATCCAACGGTTTCAGCTCAGCACTACCAACAACTTGTTAGTCTCTATCCTGAACTACGAGGTTATGCTAATGCCGATGGCAGCTTCAAGTTAGCTGCGGGATGGTTGATTGATAAGCGTGGCTGGAAGGGTAAACAAATTGGTTCTATAGCAGTCCATCAGCGGCAAGCTTTAGTTTTAATCAATAGTGGTAATGGCTGCAGCGCCGATTTATTGGCGTTGGCGACTGCGATTAAGAATGATATCCAACAATCTTTTGCTATTACGCTCGAAGTTGAAGTTCGACTATTTGATGACCAGAGCTTAATCCAACTATGAAGCAAAAACCGCAAAATATTATAAGACTCATCGAATTACTTGCTGATGGCGAATTTCATTCGGGTGCCGCCATAGGCCAGTTACTCGGCGTGAGTCGAACTGCGGTCAGTCACTATGTCACTGAAGTACAAAAGTTGGGCCTTGACGTATTTCGGGTCAGCGGTCGTGGTTATCGTTTAGCCGAATCAATCCAATTGCTTGATGAAGGCATCATTGCCAACTATTTAGCAAGCGGTGAGGTAAGCCATCTGCAACTCCAACGTGTCGTTGGTTCGACCAATGATACCATTCGTAGTTTAGCTGATGCTGATTTAGTACCTGGTTTTACCGTACTAGCGGAAGCACAAACCGCTGGCCGTGGTCGCCGGGGTAAACAATGGCAATCGCCGTTTGGCTGTAATTTATATTTAAGTATGTACTGGCCGTTGAATCACGGTATGGCCGCAGCAATGGGCTTAAGTTTGGCGATTGGCACGGCGGTTGCCGAGGCATTGCAAGCGGCTGGGGTAATCGGCGTGCAGCTCAAATGGCCGAATGATGTGTTGGTTAATGGTCGCAAGATTGCCGGTATTTTGGTCGAATTAGAAGGTCAAGCGACTGGTGACGCCAATGCCATTATTGGCGTTGGATTAAATTTGGCTATGCCGGTTTGGTTAAGTAACGAAATTGACCAACCATGGACTGATTTACGCAACGTGCTAGCGACAAATTTCGACCGCAATTGGTGGGCCGCTGAGCTCATACAACGCTGCCGAGCAGCATTGTGTGAGTTTGAGCAGTTCGGTTTAACTGTATTTATGCCGCGTTGGCTGCAGTTCGATTGCTTAGCCTTACAGCCAGTTAATATTCTGATGGGCAGCGAGGTAGTATCAGGGATTGCCGAGGGTATTGATGCGCAAGGTGGGTTATTAGTTCGTCGTGATGGTATATTAGAAACCTTTAATGCTGGAGAAGTAAGCTTACGCCATGCAAAAAAAATTATTGATTGACGCGGGAAATACTCGGGTCAAAAGCGCTTTGTTGGATGCCGCAGGGCATTTAGAGCCATTATTTAATGTCAGCTATACTGAGCTCGAGAGTGTACCGCTACTGGCACCTGTGAGCGCAGTCTGGTTAGCTGCAGTGAGCGGTGGTGAACGTCATCAAGCGGTCACTCGCTGGCTAGCTCAACATGCTGATTTGGCTGTGCATCAGCTGCAAAGTGAAGCGCGCGCTTTCGCGGTAACCAATGCCTATGAACAGCCAACCCATTTAGGCGTCGATCGCTGGCTGGCCATGATTGGTGCTTATAATGAGCAACCCAAAGCAACTTTAATTATTGATGCGGGCACTGCCATAACTGCCGATTGGATTGACGCGCAAGGTGTACATCTTGGTGGTTGGATTGCGCCAGGTGTTGACCTGATGCAACAGGCGGTAATCAATCGTGCGCCACGGGTGTTTAGTGATCCTAATCTAGCCTGGGGTAAAGCCAATCAACTTGGTTGCACTACCCCAGAAGGTTTGGCTAACGGTGTTGTGAATGGTTTTATCGGTTTGATTAGACAAGCGTTGCATGTCACCGAAACGGAATTAGATTGGTTTGATTATCGTTTATTATTTAGCGGAGGCTCTACACCGTTATTACCCGCTGATCTAAAACGCCGCGGCGAGTTACGCACTGAACTGGTATTGCAGGGGCTTAGTTACTATGCGGCAGCACAGTCGTAATAGAATAGATAAAATAAGCGCCTAACGGCGCTTATTTTATTTAGGTGGTCTGCTTACGATAATCGCGAACGAAAATCATCGTAGTTAAACCGACGTTTTAAATCAAAGCTTCCATCTTCACGAAGAATACCGATACTGGGGTGCTCAACACCATTAAAGAATGTTGATTTCACCATAGTGTAATGCATCATATCTTCGAAAATAATGCGCGAACCTGGCTGTAACGGCTCCGCGAAGCTGTACTCACCAATCACATCGCCTGCTAAACATGAATTACCACCCAGTTTATAAGTATAAGGCAACTGATGTGGTAATTCGGCTCCGGTCACTGCTGGACGATATGGCATCTCTAACACATCAGGCATGTGGCCTGTTGCCGATACATCAAGAATTGCTATTTGCCCTGCGTTCTCGACGATATCAACGACTTCAGCGACAAGCGGACCAGTTTGCCAAGCAACCGCTGAACCAGGTTCCAAAATAACCTCTATTTGGTACTGTTCGCGTATACGCTTTAACTGTTTAATTAAGTGCTCGACGTCATAACCTGCGCGCGTCATTAAATGTCCGCCGCCAAGGTTTAACCATTTCATTTGCTTCAATAAAGGACCAAACTTCTGCTCTACAGCAGCCAACGTGCGCTCTAATGCAAACGAATCACACTCGCATAGGTTATGTACATGCAAGCCTTCAATGCCGGTTAAATCGACACCGACTAACTCTCTTGCACGAATTCCCAAGCGCGAGCCTGGAGCACTCGGATCATACAGTTCGGTGGCTGCTTCTTGATGTTCAGGATTAACCCGCAATCCAGCTGAAACACCGGCGGCAAGAGTTTGTTCAGCATAGCGTTGCCACTGGCTTAAGCTATTAAAAGAAATATGGTTTACGATCGGTAACAGCGTATCAATATCAGTCTGTTTAAAACCCGGTGCATAGGCGTGCACTTCGCGTCCGAATTCTTGGTGCGCTAATTTGGCCTCCCATACTGAACTTGCCGTACAGCCAACTAAATACTGCCGTACCAGCGGAAAAGCACTCCACATTGAAAAGCCTTTTAAGGCAAGAATAATGTGCGCGCCACTTTGCTGCTGCACGTACTGCATCAGTTCCAGATTGCGTTTTAGTAGCGCCTCGTCAAGCACAAAACAAGGCGAGGGAATGGCCTGACTTAAGTATGGGTTACTCATCACTTATCGCTTAAAAGGTGAGTCGCATTCAATAACCTGCCAAGGCAGACCGTATTGATTGAGACGATTCATAAATTCATCTGGGTCGAACTGCTCCATGTTCCAAACCCCAGCTTTCATCCAGTGCCCTTGTACCATCATAGAAGCGCCGATCATTGCCGGAACACCAGTGGTATAAGATACCGCTTGTGCACCCACCTCAGTGTTACAGGCTGCATGGTCACAATTGTTGTAGATGAAAATGGTCTTTTCTTTGCCGTCTTTCAGGCCCGTGACATAGGTCCCGATGCAAGTTAAGCCGGTATAACCTTCGGCTAACGAACCTGGATTGGGCAGCACAGCCTTTAAAAATTCTAATGGGACAATTTTGTGCCCCTGAAAATCAACCGGTTTAATTGAGGTCATGCCAACATTTTCGAGGACCCGCAAGTGCGTTAAATACTGCTCACCAAAGGTCATCCAAAAGCGCGCGCGCTTAATGGTTGGAAAATGCTTAACGATTGATTCAAGCTCTTCATGAAATAGTAAATACGATGCCCGTACACCGACCCCTGGATAATCCAGGTCTTCGCGTACGCTAATAGGATCGGTCTCGTGCCACTCGCCATTTTCCCAGTATTTACCCCGTTGAGTAATTTCGCGGATATTGATTTCTGGGTTAAAGTTAGTCGCAAATGCTTGGCCGTGGTCGCCACCATTGCAATCGACGATATCCAGATAATGAATTTCGTCAAAGTAATGTTTTGCTGCATAGGCAGTGAATACATTGGTCACACCTGGGTCAAATCCAGCTCCAAGTAGGGCCATGATACCTTTTTCTTTAAACCGGTCATGATAGGCCCACTGCCAGGAGTATTCGAATTTGGCGAGGTCTTTCGGTTCATAATTAGCGGTATCCAGATAATGCACACCGGTTTCTAAACAGGCATCCATGATCGGTAAATCTTGATAGGGTAGCGCTACGTTAATAACCAATACCGGTTGTACCTGCCGAATTAGCGCAGCAACTTCGGCGGCGTTATCAGCATCGACTTGGTATACCCCAACTACACGATCAGTGCCGGCTTGTTGTTGTATTGCTTCACACTTCGATACAGTGCGACTAGCCAAATGAATTTCGCTAAAATATTCAGGCAGCATGGCACATTTTTTTACCACCACACCGGCGACGCCGCCAGCACCAATAATTAACACTCGAGACATGTGAACAGCCCTTTTTCGTGATCCATAGGGGGGTTAAATTAAGACCGTAACGATAGCATAAAATTGCTTATTCCGCATGCTCTGGAAATAAAAATTATGCCGCTACAGGGGTACTTCTATCAGCCTTTGCTGGATCACTTGGCAGGCGTATTTTGAGTTACCACAGGCAACCATAGCATTAACATGACCACTTGCCATTTGGCGTTTCACACCGCGATGGATGAGCTGAAAATTATTCGCTTGCCAAAATGCTATGACCTCATCAGCAGCACCAAAACTGCTGCCAATTGCGTCAATCTGCTGCTGTTGCGCGGCTTCACCTAGCTGCTTGAGTAAACCCGAGCCACATCCCTGCCGGCGTTTGTTAACGCTCACTGCAATGCGCACAATGCGCCACCATCGCCACTGCATAGGCGCCAACAATTGCCATTTAAAAGCCAAGGCTTGCGGCAGTAGGTCACCCGCTGGTCGCCGCGTGCCGGCTAAAATATCGGCTTGTAGACGCTGATCAACGGGGCCTTCTTCGGCGACCCAAAGTACTCCAACTAAGTGGCCATTATGACTATTTAGCAGCAAATGTTGGCGTTGATCATCAAGTAACAGACGCAGGTCATTGGGGCTGCTTTGATAATGCGCCTCAAGTAATAATTGCATGACCTGATTGAGCTGCGCATCAGTTAGTGTTGAAGCATGTACCCACTGATAGCCATCCTGCCAAGTTATGGGTAGCCGGTATTCACGCAAACACAAAACGTGATTTAACCAGTCTTCAGCAGGGTCTGGATTCCGCCAACGTAGCGCTTGTTCAAGACTATGTTGAATAAAGTCCTGGTGATTTTTGAGCCAGTCAAGAAACCGGATGACAAAACCGCGTCCACAGCCCTCGTAGCCATCGACAGTGGTAGCAATTCCCCAAACTGAAAAACGTTGGCAGAGCTGTTGCAGAATATGTATCGGTAAGCCGGCTGCTTCATCAATAACCAGTAATATATTGCTGTTCGGTAGTTCGAGTAAGCGTTCCCACGCAATGAATTCAGCATGGCCTTCGGCGTATTGCATGAGGCTATCAATCTGACTGCGGCGCGGGGCGGTAACCACTAAGCGGGCAGTCCCTTGGTAGTTTGCTAAAGCGGCGCCGAGCGTAGTGCTTTTACCGCGTCCGCGATCGGCCATGATGAGGTGGGTGGTCTGCGGTGTTGCTAGCATAGTGGTGATAATTTGTTGTTGCGCATTGCTCGGAAAATGCGCAACCGCAAGGTGCTCATCAGGTTGCGCCGATAGCTGCTGAAGCACATCGGTTAGCGTATAGTCTGGGGTAAGCCGAACTACGCGCTCAAAAGCTTCGGCGTGACGTAACAAGCGCTGACAAAAAGCACTCTCTGCTGCTGGTAGATTAATAATTAGTACCCCTCCGGCAACCACGGTACCAGCTAATGCGGCCAGCGCATCAGCATGCACCGCATGGGTGAAATTTAGCACGACTAAGGTATTGCTGGTGCCAAGGTAATCGCGGTAGCGATGCATGGCAAAGCGGTCAGAGCTTTGATCATCCAGTATTAACGCTGCGCTGTTGGCAGCGTTAATAACCAGATGATCGGTACAGAGCAAAACTAAGCGCTGTTGTCGCCGTTCGAGTTGCTGTTGACATGCTCGTAGTAATTGAGCTGTCGTTTTCACGTTACGAGAACCAGCGTAACAACTTTTGTTTGAAAGAGGTATAGGGCGGATAACGGAAGCTCGGATCCGACCAGAATGGTTTCGCCATAACAGCTTTGTGGTGACTGAAGGTATCAAAGCCAAATTTACCGTGGTAACGACCCATACCACTTGGCCCAACGCCACCGAACGGCAATTCAGGATTAAGCATGAACATCAAGGTATCATTGTTACATTGATTGCCAGCATGCGTTTGCTCAGTCAATTGCTTCAAACTACGCGCAGATTTGCTAAAACCGTAAAGTGCCAAAGGCTTTTCGCGCGCATTAATAAAGTCGATAGCAGCCGCCAAGTTAGTCACTTTGAGCACCGGTAGTAGTGGCCCGAAAATCTCGTCTTGCATGATTTTGCTATCAGTGCTGACATCAGTTAGCACGGTGGGCTCGATATATCGCTGCGCTTTGTCATAGCGTCCACCCACGGCAATAGTACCATCACCAAGATAATCAATAAGCCGCTGACAATGTTGGCTATTAACAATGCGACCATAATCGCTGGCTTGCTCTGGATCGTTGCCATAGAACGCGTTGATGGCCTGTTTTAACTGCTCGATCAAGGCGTCATGCACGCGTTCGTCGACTAACACGTAATCAGGTGCAATACAGGTTTGGCCAGCGTTAATCCATTTGCCCCAGGCGATACGCCGGGCGGTGACGGCAATATCGGCATCAGCAAGGACGACCGCGGGGCTCTTACCGCCGAGCTCTAAGGTAACTGGGGTGAGATATTCGGCCGCTGCCTTCATGACAATTCGTCCGACCCGACCGCCGCCGGTATACATAATGTGGTCAAAACGTTCAGCCAATAGTTGTTGGGCGATATCTGCGCCACCGGTTACGATTTGCACCGCTTCAGAATCAAGGTAGTCGGGCAGTAATCGAGCCAGTTCGGTGGCTGTCGCAGGTGCCAATTCGGAGGGCTTTAAAACGGCACAATTACCAGCCGCTAAGGCAGCGACTAAAGGGCTCAACAACAGTTGAATAGGATAATTCCAAGCACCGATAATAAGCACCACGCCAAGCGGTTCGGGTTGAAGATAACTGCGCCCCGGGGCGGTCAATAGCGGTTGCGATACGCGGGTCGGTTTGCTCCAGCGTGGTAGCTGCTTAATGGTGTGTTTGATATCACTTTTTAAAAACCCAAGTTCGGTTAACCAACCCTCGGCAGCCGATTTACCAAGGTCGGTGGCTAGCGCAGTAAGCAACGTATGTTGGTGATCATCGACTAATTGCGACAATTGCTTTAATTGGTGAATACGCCATGTAAGCGGTCGAGTTAAACCACTAGCATAGCTATTGCGTAAGCGCTGAATCATGTCCTTCATGTAAATCCACCTAGAGTTATAGTCTTTGTTACTTGGTATTCAGCCAGCCCAAAGCTTGATCCTTCAATACCGATACCTGATTCTTTGATGCCAGCAAAGGCATTATAAACCTGCGATATAATGCCAACGTTTATGCCTAACATACCACACTGCAGCTGCTCGGCGACGCGGCCAATGCGGCGATAATCATTACTACAAAAATAGCCGGCTAAGCCAAATGGTGTATCGTTGGCCAGCGCAATTGCTTCAGCTTCGCTGCTAAAGCGTTGTAAGGCAAGTATTGGTGCAAATATTTCTTGCTGACTTATGGCCATAGTGGCGGTTACGTTGCTCAACAGTGTTGGTGCATAAAATAGTGGTCCCAGTTGCTGAAGCACCTTACCGCCGCATAGTACCTCGGCACCAGCGTCAATTGCTTGTTGCTGCAGCAGCTGGGCCTTATCAATGGCTTCTTGGTTAATCAGTGGGCCGTAGTCAACGCCTTGCTCATGGCCAGCACCGACCTTGAGTTTCGATAGCGCTGTTATCAAGCGCTGCTCGACCTCAGCAATAACAGCGTCGTGTACCAGCACCCGATTGACGGCAATACAGGTTTGCCCGGCATTGCGAAATTTAGCCGCTAGTAATTGCTCAACGGCCAAATCGAGGTCGGCATCGTCAAAAATGATAAAGGCAGCGTTACCGCCCAATTCCATCGAGACTTTTTTCATCCCGCTACTGCATTGAGCCATCAACTGCTTGCCGATAGCGGTTGACCCAGTAAAACTGAATTTTCGCACGTTTGGATGCTCGGTCAATACTTTGCCGACCGCTTTTGCTTGGCTAGTCGGCAGCATATTAATCACCCCATGAGGAATGCCAGCTTCGGCGGCAAGTTGCATCAGTGCTAAAGCCGATAACGGGGTTAATTGTGCTGGCTTGACCACGATAGTGCAACCAGCAGCCAGTGCTGGTGCAACTTTACGGGTGATCATGGCATTAGGGAAATTCCACGGTGTTATTGCGGTACAGACACCAATCGGTTGTTTGCTGATCCAGCTGCGTTTGTCATCGGCGCTGCGTGCAAGCAATTCGCCGTGATGACGCTCTGCTTCGCCGGCAAACCAATCGATAAAACTAGCACCATACTCAATTTCGCCAATGGCTTCGGCAATCGGCTTACCTTGCTCAGAACTCATCAGTTCGCCGAGAACCTGCTTATTAACCATGATCGCTTGATACCAAGCCCGCAGCAAATCAGCTCGCTGCTTAGCAGTTTTGGCTTGCCAAGCGGGGAGCGCTTTATACGCTACTTCAACGGCGCGTTCGGCGAGCGCTGGGTCGGCATCACAAACTTCGGCTATAGTTTCTCCAGTCGCTGGGTTGTAAACACTAAAACGCTGCTCACTCGGAATCCAATTGCCATCGACAAATGCATCAACTTTAAGTAGTGAACGTACCGTATGTTGGAGCATAACACCTCCTTGATGGTTGAACCGTTAGCCTAACAGAGCAACTCACGGCTTGCCATCTATAAACATTTGTTATAAAATTTACGTCCTCAGGGTCATTACCGCTATTGATGGGAGCGGCCTTACCCCTGAATCGCTGGGGTAAACGGCGCCTAAATCCTGCCAGAGTGTTCATCGTGTTCTGTAGCCAGGCGTATCTTCCCCTTTATATGCTCTACAGAATTATGCGAGAAAACTATGTCTGAAGTTATGACTGGCCAAACCTTTGCCGATTTGGCCCTGCCTGCTGTCGTGTTAAAACAACTCGAAGCAATGAATTTCACCGTCCCTACACCGATCCAAATTCAAGCGATTCCAGCCCTGATGGCGGGCAAAAATGTCTTGGGCGAAGCGCAAACAGGTACCGGTAAAACTGCTGCATTTGGTTTACCTGGTTTAAGTTTAATTGACGCTAAATTACGCCAAACACAAATGCTGGTGGTAGCGCCGACGCGCGAATTGGCCTTGCAAGTAGCTGAAGCGATCACTGAGTTTGCTAGCCAAATTCGTGGACTCGAAGTAGCCACTGTTTATGGTGGTTCGGCGTTCGGTCCACAGATCAAAGCGTTACGCGGCGGCGCTCAAGTTGTTGTTGGCACCCCAGGGCGTTTGCTGGATTTATTAAACAAAGGTGTTTTGCAACTGTCTGGGCTGCGTTTAGCGGTATTAGATGAAGCTGATGAAATGCTCAACATGGGCTTCATCGAAGATATCGAAACTATTATGAAAGCAGTGCCGGTTACCTCAATGCGCGCATTGTTTTCTGCCACCATGCCGCCAGCTATTCGTAAATTAGCGAAAACGTTTTTGGTTAATGAGCAAGGCGAGCAACCGCTAAATATTCAAATTGCCGCTATTGCCAAAGAAAAAGCCAGTATTCGTCAACGTGCTTGGGAAGTTCGCGGTTTAAGCAAAATTCAAGCGCTGTGCCGTATGCTTGAAACGATGGATTATCAACGGGTATTGATTTTCGTCCGTACTCGTCAAGACACTATGGAAGTCACCGAGCAGTTGCAGGCATCTGGTTTCAAGGCATCGCCACTAAGCGGTGATTTAAACCAAGCACAACGTGAGCAAACTGTTAGCCAGTTGCGTAGCGGCCGCATCGAGATTTTGGTTGCCACCGACGTAGTTGCCCGTGGCCTTGACGTGCCAGAAATAACCCACGTAGTTAACTATGACCTACCAGGTGACATGGAGTCTTATGTCCATCGTATCGGTCGCACAGGCCGCGCTGGGCGTAGTGGTGAAGCTATCTTGTTTTTCCGTACGCGTGAGCGTCATTTGCTGCGTCATTATGAGCGCTTGACCAATGGCACCATTGAATTTTTTGAAGTTCCTAACGGTCGTGACTTAGGCTTACATCGTCAGCAAAAATTACAGCAAGCAATTCAGCAAACGGTTGCTCAGCAAGATTTGACCGCATTGACTGAAATTTTGGCGCAAATTCAAGCACAAACCGAATTATCACCGGTACAAATTGCCGCTGCTTTGTTGGCGCAACAGAATAATCGTCGTCCGTTGATCGTGGCTGAAGATCCAGCTCCACGCAAGTTTGCCGAACGCAATGAGCGTCCAGATCGCGGTGCTCGTGCGGATCGTGGTGAGCGCAGCAATTCACGCCCAGATAAGCGCGGTGACCGCCCAGTTCGTGCTGGTCGTGAAAGTCGCGAGTCACAAATTGAATTCGATACCTATCGTATTCAAGTAGGTCGCGAGCACGGTGCTCGTCCACAAGACATTGTTGGCGCTATTGCTAATGAGGCGGAAATGGATAGCCGTTATATTGGCCAAATTCAGTTATTTGATACCCATAGTTTGGTTGAATTACCAAAAGGCATGCCAGCCGGTGTGGTGAAGATTCTGCAGCGTGCTCGGGTACGTCAAATGCAGATGGATTTAACCCTGGCCAACAATGAAGTTATTAGCCGTAAGCCGCGTGGCGATCGCGCAGAGCGCGGCGAGCGCCCAGCGCGCGCTGGTGAGCGTCCACCGTTTAAAGCCGGTGGTCGTGGTGGTGATAAACCACGCGGTAATGGTCGTCGCTTTCAGTCGTAAGGCTTAGAGCTGATCCAGGCGGGTGAGATAGTCACGCGCCTGCAGCAACACGCTATCGCGTTCAGCCTCACTGCGTTGCTGCCATTGTTTGGTGATCAGTGCCATGCGCGGGTTATGTCTAAGCCGCTCAAAGTGCTGATCAATAAAATGCCAATACAAACTATTAAAAGGACAGGCCTGCGGGCCTGTTTTTTGTTGCACATCGTAATAGCAGCTAGCGCAGTAATCTGACATTTTGTTGATATATGCGCCGCTTGATATGTAGGGTTTGCTGGCTAGCAAACCACCATCGGCAAATTGACTCATGCCACGGGTATTGGGCAGTTCAACCCATTCTAAGGCATCAATATAAATGCCTAAGTACCAGCCATCGACCGCATCTGGATGTACCCCGGCGAGTAGGGCAAAGTTACCAGTCACCATAAGTCGTTGGATATGGTGCGCATAGGCATAATCCAGCGATTGTTTAATGCTGTGCTGTAAACAACGCATATTGGTATTACCATGCCAATAGAACTCCGGCAACGGGCGTTGGTGGTCAAAATAATTTAAGCTGCGATAAGTTGGCATATGCTGCCAATACATAGCCCGGACAAATTCACGCCAGCCAATGATTTGTCGCACAAACCCTTCTATCTGCGCTAAATCTATGCGCTCTGGTTGTCGCTGCCAAGCCTCGATAGCCGCTTCGACAACTTCGCGCGGGCTCAGAATTTTACTATTCAATGAAAACGACAAGCGGGCATGGTAAAGCGACCAGCCACGCGCACTCATTGCGTCTTGATAGCGACCAAAATGAGGCAGTAACTCGCTGACGAAGAATGCTAATAACTGCCGTGCTTGCTGGCGGTTAATTGGCCAGATAAATCGGGCTGCATCAACGTTGCCGACATGGTCGACCTGCTCGGCTCGCAGTAACTGCGCCAGCGCAGTCAAGTTATTGCTAAACAGCAAGGGTGCTGGTACGTCGAGTTGTTTTGGTAGCTTATTGCGATTGGCTTTATCAAAGTTCCACTGGCCGCCGATGGGTTGCCCGTTAGCATCCATTAAATAGCCGGTTTGCTTGCGTACCCGCCGGTAAAAATACTCCATCACGTAGTTTTTCGCGGAAGGAAACCAACGTTGCAGACTATCGCGCTCGGTCAGAAAATGCTCGCTATCATACCAATCCACAGCAACTGCGCTGTCAGCGGCAAATTGCTGCAGCTGCTGATCGACACGATATTCATCGGCTTGCTGAAAGCAAATTCGCTGCACCTTAAATAGCTGAGCGAGCATCTCCATATTGGCGCGCAGACAGTGTTTATTGCCGTCACTATCGAGGCGCAGGTAGAGTACCCGATGACCAACCTTTGCTAGGGCCGTAGCGAATGCCCGCATGGCGGCGAAAAAAGCTAAAATCTTTTGTTGATGGTGGCGCACATAATCGGTTTCTTGACGCATTTCCATCATCACGATGAGTCGTTGTGGGTCCACTTCGGAAAACCAACTATGGCTCGCGTTCAGTTGGTCACCAAGCACCAGCGCGAGGCTTTCGAATTGACCAGTAAGGTCGTTCGGTGAGGTGGCACAGTCAGTTAGTGATATATCAGCGTGCTGCATGCTATCGACTCAAAATAAACTCGTGCTGATGATACGGACAAAAAGGCAATGAAGATCGGCGCTAATATCCTCTCTTTGTAGTTTTTTGCATAGCGATAATTAGCAAAATTTGGCATTATGCAGACTAATCCTTTCGCTTTTGAGCACAGGTATCAGCATGCAACCAGTTAATGTCATTTGTATCAAGTGGGGCGCTAAGTACGGCCCAGAGTATGTCAACACGTTGTACTCAATGGTGAGTCGTAATTTATCGCGGCCGTTTCGCTTTGTTTGCTTAACCGATGATCGTGATGGCATTCGTGACGAAGTTGAAGTAAAGCCGATTCCACAAATCGGTTTTGAAGATTTTGATCAGCGTAAACCATGGACCTTTGCTCATGGCTGGCTCAAGCTGACCTGTTTTGCCGAGCCACTACATGATTTGACCGGCCCTACGCTGTTTCTCGACTTGGATATTGTCATTGTCGGTTCACTCGATGAATTCTTCCAGCCTGAAGGCGAATTTTTGGTTATCAAAGAATGGGACAAATCTGATGCAACCGGAAATACCTCGGTATTTCGTTTCACCATTGGTGCTCATGTTGACGCTCTGGAACACCTAAAGAATGATCCGATTGGCTCGCGCAAAGAAGTGCGTAACGAGCAAGAGTTCATTACTCAGTTTGTCGCTCGCCAAGGGCGTTTGAAATACTGGCCAGCCGAATGGTGTCGCAGTTTTAAACGGCATTGCTTGCGGCCTTTCCCACTCAGTTGGTTTCAACAACCGCGCATTCCGGCGGGTGCTAAAGTAATCATTTTCCACGGTCGCCCGCACCCCGATGACGCCATAGCCGGACGCAGTGGTAAATGGTTTCGTAAAGTATTGCCGACCACTTGGATCAGTGAGTACTGGCGCTGATCGAGCATGACCATTAGTTATCGCGCGCTGATTACCTTACTGACCCCGCTGATTTTTATTTATCTGTGGCTACGTGGTCGGCGTGCACCGCACTATCGGCAACGCTGGCGCGAACGACTCGCGTTACAGTCGGTACCCGTGCAAGCGCGCGATGGCATTGTGATCCACTGTGTATCGGTTGGTGAGACGGTTGCTGCCCGTGCTCTCATTGAAGCTATCTTGCAGCATTATCCGCAGTTACCGATTACCCTAACCGCTATGACTCCAACGGCGGCCGAGTTGGCGCGTAAGTTATTCGGTGATCGCGTGCATCACTGCTACCTGCCGATAGATACCCACGCTGCGATGCGTCGGTTTATCGATAAATTTGCACCGCGTTGTTTGATTATTCTGGAAACCGAGTTGTGGCCAAATCTGCTGGCGCACGCGAAAAACTATGGTAGCAAAGTCATAGTAGTTAACGCTCGGTTATCAGCTAAATCACTAAAAACTTACCAACGTTTCAATTGGTTATTAGGGTCAATTTGGTCAGCACTTGATCTGGTGATATGTCAAAATAGTGATACTGAACGGCGTTTTCGTGAACTTGGTGTGCAGCAACAGCACACCTTGGTGCGTGGTAATTTAAAATTTGATTGCCAAGTGCCAACGTCGACAATCAACGCGGCAAAAATGTGGCGCACTGAGCTGGGCCGGCCAATAATTGTCGCTGCTAGTACCCATCAGGGTGAAGATGAAATAATTCTAGCTGCCTTTGAACAGATTGTGAGTGAAATTCCCACGGCATTGCTGATTATTGTTCCACGCCATCCTGAACGCTTTAGTCAGGTGGCTGAGCTGGCGCAACAGCACTTTAAAATGCTAACGCGCAGTTCGGGCGCACCAGTAGCGCCAACGGATCAGGTGTTAATTGGCGATACCATGGGCGAGTTGCTATTTTGGTATGCGGCCGCTGATCTAGCCTTTGTTGGTGGCAGTTTGATTAACCGCGGTGGGCATAATCCGTTAGAGCCAATCGCCGCCAAAACCCCGATTCTTTCCGGCCGCCATGTTTTCAATTTTCAGCAACTTTATGATCGACTCCATGAAGTTAATGGTGTGCGCTATGTTGCCGATGCCCAGCAATTATCTGCAGCTAGTTTGCAGCTGCTGCAGCAACCTATGCAAGGGCAATCTATGGTGGCTGCGGCGAGCAATGAGTTTAGCAACGAGCAGGGCGCTACAGCGCAAGTGCTGGCAGATATTCAGCTATTATTTCCGGTTCTGGAAAATCGATTAGCAAGGACACTCAAGATGATCAAAACATGCAGTCCAACGCCGGCTACAGAGATCTGGTTTGATGATAGTTTGGCGGCTGCTGTTAACAATGACTATTTTGAGCCGAACTATTGGCGCAAGCACGATAAGATTATTGGCTCTGCGACTGGTCGAGCAAGTGCTTGGTTTATTCAGCATGAGCCGCAAGACATGTTGTTACGGCATTATTATCGCGGTGGCTTGGTTGGTAAGTTTAATCGTGATCGGTTTGCCCGCGAAGCAATTATCACATCGCGCGCTATGGCAGAATTTGCCTTATTATTGCAACTCCGCGAGCTCGATTTACCTGTTCCACAGCCAATTGCGGCGCGCTATCAGCGTGCATCGTTCTGGGGTTATCGAGCTGATATCCTAGTGGCAGTGATTGCTGATGCGCAGGATTTATTCAAAGTACTATGCCAACGCCAATTGACCCCAGCACAATGGTGTTTGGTCGGAGCCACCATTCGGCGGTTGCATCAGTGTGGTGTTTATCACTCCGACCTGAATTGCCATAATCTTATGCTCGATAACGCGGATAAAGTCTGGATAGTCGATTTTGACAAATGTGGATTCCGCTCAGCAGGTCAATGGCAACAAGCTAATTTACAGCGACTGTTGCGTTCATTGCTGAAAGAACAGGCTAAAGCGGAGAGCGCCGAGCAGCTATTTCATTGGCAACAGACCACCGATTGGCCCGAACTCATGCGCGGCTATCAAGGAAACTAGGCGCGCACTAGTCGATCAGGGCTTACTCGGTGGTACGTAACCTTCAACGTGTATTTCTTGGCCTTCAAAAAGAAACGCGATCATTTGTTGCTCTAGAAATTCGCGCGCTGCCGGGTCCATCATATTCAGGCGTTTTTCGTTGATCAGCATGGTTTGCTTTTTTTGCCACTCGGCCCAGGCTTGTTTGCTGATGTGATTAAAAATTCGGCTGCCAATATCACCAGGGTAGAGTTGAAAATCCAAACCATCTGCTTGTTTCTTTAAATACTCACAAAATACCGTACGGGTCATGCTGTTCTCCTTGGCTTAATGCTGGCAATTCTACGTGCTTGGTGGGGGCTTTGGCAAATGACCGCTGAGGTATTTAGCAATCGGTGCCGGCAAACCGAAGGATGACAGTTGATGCCACGCTATTATGCGTTGCTGACGGCCCTGGCAAGGCTCAATTGAGGTTTGCCCAGCTGCTGATTGGATAACGATTTGTGCCTGTAACTTATAATGACTAAAGGTATGGTTAAAACGTCCATGCTCTGACCAATCGTTGGCATTCATGAGCTGTTGTTGATCAACTTCAGGTAAACACCATAACAGCGGCCAGATACCGTCGTTTGGACGTTGCTCAAGGAGGATCCCGGTTGCGCTAGCGTGCCACAGAAAATAACCGCTTCGGATCGGCAGCTGGGTTTTTAACTTGCGTTCGGGTAATTCGTCCACACGCCCCTGTTGCAATGCCTGGCAGTGCTGTTGCAATGGACATTCAGTGCAGCGCGGTTGTCTTGGTGTACAAACTGTTGCACCCAAATCAAGTAGACCTTGCGCATAACGACGGTTATCTGTCGGTGGCGTGTAGTGTTCCGCTAACCGCCATAACAAACGCTGTTGAGAGGCGCTGGTTAAATCGCCAGTAATAGCAAAAAAACGACTAAAAAGACGTTTTACATTACCATCAACAATAACCCCATCAAGGTCATAGGCAAAGGCGCGAATAGCGCCAGCAGTATAGGCTCCGATACCGCTAATCTCACGCAGCTCATTGGCTGCTTTTGGTATTTGCCCGGCATAGTCACGGCAAATTTGTTGTGCAGCGCGGTGTAGATTACGAGCACGACTGTAGTACCCCAATCCTTGCCATAATGCCATGACCTCATCAGTATCTGCAGTAGCGAGTTGCTCTAGCGTGGGAAACCGCTCCAACCAGCGCTGATAATAGGGAATGACAGTAGTGACTTGGGTTTGCTGGAGCATTAATTCGCTGACTAAGACATGGTAGGGATCGGCAGTATTTTGCCACGGCAAATCATTGCGCCCATGACGATGCTGCCAGGCAATAACTTGTTGCGCAAAAAGCTGGCTATCGATGATGCTTTGAAAAGATTCGATGAATTGCTGCAACGATGACTGCCTTAACGATAGATAAGCGATATTCAGCTGATAAATTTAATCTAAAACGCTGGAAAAAACGAGCCAAAACGGGCGTTATTAACGATTTTAGTGTATATTACTAAACTAATAGGCATATTTTGAATCTTAGGGAACATCCATGAAAAAATTATCCGTTATTTCCATCGCAATAATAGCTGCATTTGCAGCAACTCCGACTATGGCTCAAGCTGTTAGCAATGATGAAGCTGGGCAATGGTATGTTGGCCCGCGTATTGGTGTCATGGCAACCGATTCTGATCGTCTTAGTATTTATAACAATCAACTGCGCTCATTTGATGGCGGTTTTGATACCACATTCGGTGGCCTAGAAGCAGGCTTTAACTTCACCAAAGAGTGGGGTTATCGTTTCTATTACGACCTGATGAGCAGCAGCGCTCAAGATGGTGGCAATCCCAGTGGCGATCGTTTTGGTATCGATATGTTATACAATTTTAACGATAATTTTTATGCTGGTCTGGGCGTAAATAACACTAAAATTGACGATATCAGTAACCGTTTTTATCGCTTAAGTGGTGGTTATAAGTCTTATCTGACCGATACTATTGCAATCACTTTTGAAGCAGCAGTGCAGCAAAGTGAAGCTGATTTAACCGAATTCATGCTGCAAACTAGTTTGCGTTATTACTTTGGTGGCAGCAGCTATACGTCAACATCTAGTCGTGCTGAGCAGTCGACACCAATCACCCAATCGAGTACATCGGTGGTGATTGCAGAAATCGATAGCGACAACGATGGTGTGGTGGACAGCAAAGATAAGTGCCCAAATACCCGCAGCGGCTATTTAGTCGATGCTGATGGTTGCGTGGTCTATGAAGATGAAACTATCAGTAAAAATTTACTGGTTACCTTTGCTTTTGATTCAGCGGTAATCAGTGCCAACGGTAAAACCGATATTGCTGACACGGCAGTATTTTTAAAAGACTATCCGCAATTAGACATCGTTATTGAAGGACATACCGATAGCACGGGTGCAGCAGCCTATAATTTGGGTTTATCGCAGCGTCGTGCCGAAGCTGTTGGTGAGAGCTTAGTGCGTGATTTCGGTATCGATGCGGCTCGAGTTACCACTATTGGCTACGGTGAAACTAAACCTTTAGTTGCAAATGATAGCAGAGAAAATCGCGCTAAGAATCGTCGTATTGAAGCGCATATGTCAGTGACCATGCGCGTTCCAGTAGAAAAGTAAGAGTAACGAAGATCATGCGCAGCCATACCGACTTAGCGAGTGCCGAGGCAGACGGGCGATATATTCGTCCAATTCGCAGTTTCGTCAAGCGTGAAGGGCGCTTAACCAAAGGCCAGGCGGCCGCGTTTGAGCGCCAATGGCCGCGGTTGGGCTTGCAGTATAGTAATACCCCATTGGTACTTAGTGAGATATTCGCTCGTGAGGCTGAGACGGTATTAGAAATTGGCTTTGGCATGGGGCATTCGTTGGTTGCAATGGCGGCAGCTGCGCCAGCTAAAAATTTTATTGGCATTGAGGTCCATGGGCCGGGTATTGGTGCGTGTTTACTCGAAGCTGAAGTACAGCATGTTGAGAATCTCAGGTTGTTTCAACATGATGCGGTTGAGGTGCTACGAAACACTATTGCTGCTGATAGTTTGGCGACAGTACAAATTTTCTTTCCCGATCCATGGCACAAAAAACGTCATCATAAGCGCCGCTTGATTCAGCCAGATTTTGTTGAGTTGCTTCGCAGTCGCGTAAAGGTTGGCGGTATTTTGCATTTAGCCACCGATTGGCAGCCCTATGCCGAACACATGCTCGAAGTTCTCAGTGGCGCCCCAAAATGGCGCAATGTAGCTGCTGATCAGGGTTATATACCGCGTCCAGCGGAGCGTCCGTTAACGAAGTTTGAGCGCCGTGGCGAACGCTTAGGGCATGGAGTATGGGACTTACAGTTCGAGCGAATTGTTTAAGTATCGACCATACTGTCTAGAATACTATTTAGGTAACGACGTCCGAGCTCGCTGGTGTGCCAGTATTCGGGCGTGTCTATCACGAGCTGTTTCGCCTTGGCCGGTGCTAGTGCGAGTTCGGCAACACGCAGCTCAAGGCCGGTACGTTGGTTAAATAATTGCTTTGGAATGGCTTCAAATAAGCGCAAATAGTTCATGAAAAATTCAAATGGTAACTCGTCGGTAGCGACTGTCCAGCTGCGATAGCGCAGCGCGCGGGTTAAATCCAGATAGCCCTGCGGATGTTTGATTTTTTCACAGCGTTGAATAGTTAAACCATGCTCAGTTAGGGTAGTGATTTTACTATGGGCGCCGCAGCCAATGCCTAGATAATCACCAAACTCCCAATAATTGCGATTATGCTTGCTCTGATGGCCTGGCTTGGCATAGGCGCTCACTTCATAGTGGTGATAACCGGCTGCAATTAACTTGTCATGCCCCTGTTGCTGAATGTCCCACAATATATCGTCGTCAGGAAGTTGCGGTGGTCGGCTGGCAAACGCGGTATTTGGTTCAATCGTCAGTTGATACCACGAAATATGCGGCGGATTGAGGGCAATAATACCATCGAGATCAGCCATAGCGGCGGCCACTGTTTGCTCCGGCAAGCCATGCATCAAATCAAGATTAAAACTGTTTAGACCAAGTTTGGCAGCATGTTGAGCTGCCAGCTGAGCCTGCTCTGGGTTATGAATTCGCCCAAGTCGCTGTAATTGCTCGGCTGCTAAGCTTTGCACTCCGATAGATAAGCGGGTAACCCCAGCGCGCACATAGCCAGCAAAGCGTTCTACTTCAAAGGTGCCAGGGTTGGCTTCAAGGGTAATCTCGCAGTCAGCAGTGAACGGTATGAGTCGCTCTATTTCGCTTAATAGCCGAGCAATGGCGTCGGCACTGAGCAAGCTTGGTGTACCCCCACCAATAAAGATACTTTGCAATGGTCGCCGTTGCACTCCGTCAAGGTCAGCTCGCAGGTCGTCTAGCAATCGATTAATGTAGGCTTGCTCGGGAATATCATGCTTCAGCGCATGCGAGTTGAAATCACAATAGGGGCATTTTTGAATACACCACGGCACGTGGATATACAACGCTAATGGTGGCAACATCAAGAATCCTGAGGCATTTGGGCGAGTAATTGTTGCAGCGCTTGGGCGCGATGGCTTATTTTCTGTTTAACCTCAGGGCGCAACTGCGCGGCGCTACAGTTATGCTCAGGCAGCCAAAACACCGGGTCATAACCAAACCCATTGCTACCTGCAGGTTGGTCGGCAATGACACCGTGCCACTGACCATGACATACCAGCGGACATGGGTCGTCAGCGTGGCGCATAAACGCCAGCACACAATGGAAGCTGGCTTGCCGTTGACTCGGCGCCACATCAGCTAACTGCTGCAGTAATTTGGCAATATTACTGTTATCGCTGGCATCTGCTCCGGCGTAACGGGCTGAATAAATTCCCGGAGCACCATCAAGTGCTGCTACGGCAAGACCAGAATCATCCGCAAGGGCTGGTAAACCGGTCTGTTGGGCGGCATGGCGGGCTTTTAAAATAGCATTCTCAATGAAACTTAAGCCGGTCTCATCAGCATCAACAACACCCAGTTCAGCTTGCGTGATGAGCTGCCATGAAAGCGGCGCGAGCAGTTTTTGTAATTCAGCGACTTTGCCTTTATTACTGGTAGCGAGCACAATTTTTTTCATAGTCTGTTACTAAGCCTGAAGGTTGACGGACATTAACTAGTTATTCACTTGGTTAATTTATGGTGAGCTACTTAGTTCGCCCAAAATTCTTTATGGAATTTCAAGGTCTGCTGCTGCTTACCGTCATCAATGGTTATGAAAAAGCGCAACGTCTCGAGATTGGTAAATCGTACTTGCGCGAGATAGTAAACCGCCTCACCTTCAATAACCTGATTGAACTCAAGCCGTTGTTGTTGACTTAACGGGTTCATACTGTAGCCACTCACACGCACTTGCTGTGCTGGCTTGCCCGGCAAATCTGCCGCTAACACGGTAATATTCAGTGTCGCTAAGGTACTACTGCGTTCAAGCTTATACTGTTGTGCCATTTCAGCTCGCAGTAGGGTCGAGTTAAAGGCATTATAATGCACTTCCCAAGGTCCTAAACGCATGGCTTGTTGGGCACTTGCGCTGCTGATACTGAGCAGCAGCTGGCTGAGCAAAAGAAGGCCGATAATAAGCTTTTTCATAGTTTATAATCCAAGTAAGCGTTGCAAAAAGATAATACCAATAATCAATAACATAGCCGACAGATCAAGGCCGCCCATGGGCGGCAAAATGCGCCGAATAGGGGCCATAAGTGGTTCAGTTAATTGCTGCAATATAGCTTCCATTGGGTTGTAACCGCGGCTAAACCAACTAAGTAAAGCCCGTATCACCACCAGCCAAAATATCAGGTCAAGCGCTTGAGCTAGCACGCTGAGCCCAGCAAATAGTGCAATTTGTAGCGCTGATATAGCAAAACCATTGATAGCGCTTAGGCTAAGAATTTTAGCTGTGCCAAGCAACAGTGCGAGTATCAGGCTGGCTAAGTCAAGTTGGCCAATCATCGGCACCAGGCGACGCAGTGGCTGCACTAATGGGTTGGTCGCACGCACCACAAACTGACTGACTGGATTATAAAAATCAGCACGAACTAACTGCAGCCATAGCCTCAATAACGCCACGATGATCAGTAAATCAAAAACAATGTTAATCAGAAAATTCATGGCATCCATGATCACTCCTTAAAAAAGTTTAGCCATTTCTTGATTGCGCAGCACTGCCGCTCGCAGCGCTTGCTCAGAAATAAAGTCGATATCGGCGGCTTGGTAAACCTCAATACCTTTGGCGGTAGAGCCGCCTTTACTGGTCACTTGGGCGCGCAGGTCAGCCAGTTCTAGTTCGCTAACGCTCGCCATGGCTGCCGCACCGAGTGCTGTTTGATTGACTAGTATACGCGCTTGGTCGGCGTTAAAGCCCAACGACACAGCGGCTTTTTGTAAGCCAGCCATAAATTCAAAGAAATACGCAGGTCCGCTGCCGGCTAAAGCCGACAGGATATCCATTTGGTCCTCATCGTCGAGCCAGAGAGTCTTACCGACGCGATCAAAAATGCTCGTAGCAAATTCACCATCAGCTGCGGTTGTTGCGGCGAGCTTAACTAAGCCAGTCATCCCTTGGCCGACTAAACTTGGGGTATTTGGCATCACCCGAATAATCCTGCTGGCGCCTAAATAATCTTGATATTTCGCCAAGCGAATACCTGCGGCTATGCTAATAATGAGTTTATCTGCGAGGTTTGGGAGGTTGGTTTGTAGCTGTTGGCATACCGCTGCCATGCGTTGCGGTTTGACCGCCAGCACCACCACATCAGCGTTGCAGGCAGCGACGATATTGTCTTGGTTGATGTTCACGCCGAACTGTTGTTGTAAGCGTTCGAGCTTGCCCAGACTGGGGTTGCTGACGGTGATGTAATTTGCCGGATAGCCGTTTTGCACCATCCCGGCGACAATACTTTGGGTCATATTGCCGGCCCCAATGAAGGCGATTAGGCGAGGTTGTGCGGTCATTCGGTACTCCTCGTTGGTTCGTTGCTGACTCGTGGGCCAAAAATGGCGCTGCCAATACGGACCATCGTCGAGCCATGTTCAATCGCTACGCTGAGGTCATCACTCATACCCATGGATAGGGTGTCTAGGTCACTATATTGGGCCTTAAGCTGTAAAAACAGCCGTTGCATTGCGGCTAAACTAAGCGCTTGTTGCTCTGGCTCTTGGCTTGGGCGTGGAATCGCCATTAATCCTCGTAATTTTAGCCGAGGTAGCTGGCTAATCTCTGCTGCGAGCTCGACAACTTGCGCTGGCGTCACTCCCGACTTGCTGTCCTCGTCGTCAATATTTACTTGAATCAACACATTGAGTGGCGGCAATTGGGCTGGACGTTGTTGCTGCAAGCGTTGGGCAATTTTGATCCGGTCAATACTATGTACCCAACTAAAATGTTCAGCGATATCACGCGTTTTATTACTTTGGATTGGCCCAATAAAGTGCCAAGTAAGGCTTTGATCATCACTGAAATGCTGAATTTTCTGTACGCCTTCTTGCACATAGTTTTCGCCAAAGTGACGTTGACCAGCGGCAATAGCAGCGCTAATCGCTGCGACTGGCTTAGTTTTACTCACCGCCACTAGGGTAACCTCGCTGGTTGCGCGGTGGCATTGCGCACAGGCCTGCCCGATGGCGCGGCGGATTTCGGTTAAGCGTTCAGCTATGCTGTTTATCATGTATGAGACTTCACTGATTGTGACAACTACAAAGGGTAGTCATATGGGTATTACCGAGTTACTCAGTTTTGCTGTAGAACACAAATCATCAGATTTGCATTTATCAGCAGATTCACCCCCTATGATACGGGTTGATGGTGACATCCGTAAAATTAATATTCCGGCGCTCAGCCACCAACAGGTTCAAGAGCTGCTGGGTGAAATTATGAATGACGCTCAGCGTAACGCCTATGAACAGCAATTAGAGGCTGATTTTTCTTTTGAAGTAAATGACTTGGCGCGTTTTAGAATCAATGTGTTTGTACAAAACCGCGGCGCGGCTGCAGTCATTCGGATCATTCCAACCCAGGTACTGACGCTTACCCAACTTAATGCCCCGGAAACTTTTACTACCATCGCAGACAATCCACGCGGGTTAGTGTTAGTGACCGGAGCAACCGGATCGGGCAAATCAACCACCTTAGCGGCGATGATTGATTATATTAATGCAACCAAGTATCAGCATATTGTAACCATTGAAGACCCTATTGAATTCATCCATCACAACCAGCGGAGCTTGGTGAGTCAGCGTGAGGTGCGCCGTGATACGCATAGCTTTAGTAATGCATTACGGTCTGCTTTACGTGAAGATCCAGACGTTATCTTAGTTGGTGAGATGCGCGATTTAGAAACCATTCGCTTGGCTTTGACGGCAGCTGAAACTGGTCATTTGGTGTTTGCTACGCTCCATACTTGCTCGGCAGCGCAAACCATTGATCGTATTGTGGAGGTGTTTCCGGGTGCAGAACAGTCGATGGTACGTTCGATGTTATCGCAATCACTGCGGGCGGTTATTTCGCAAACACTGGTGAAAAAAATTGGTGGCGGCCGTATCGCTGCGCATGAAATCATGATCGCCACAGCAGCAATTAAACACCTTATTCGAGAAGATAAAGTTGCCCAGATGTATTCATCAATTCAAACTGGCATGGCGCATGGTATGCAAACACTCGACCAATGTTTACAGCAGTTGCTCAAGCAAGGCGCTATTAGCAAAATCGATGCATATAGCCAAGCTGCTCACCCTGCCAGTTTTGCTCACTAGCCGCGCCGATAGTCGTTCAGTGACATGACTATTGATCGTGGCAAAAACCCAGTAGAATAATGCGCTAACACAGAGGAGAGTAAAATGCGCGTATTAGGCATTGAAACGTCATGCGATGAGACCGGAATTGCGATTTATGATACCGAGCACGGTCTGTTGGCGCATCAACTCTATTCGCAGGTCAAGTTGCATGCCGACTATGGTGGTGTAGTACCTGAATTAGCATCACGCGATCACGTTCGTAAAATTCTACCACTGATTAGCAAAGCGCTCGCTGAGGCAAAATTATCATCAGCGGATCTCGATGGTATTGCCTACACCGCCGGGCCGGGCTTGGTGGGGGCTCTATTAGTTGGCGCTTGTGTTGGTCGTAGTATGGCCTTTGGTTTGGGCATTCCGGCTCTCGGCGTTCATCATATGGAAGGCCATTTATTAGCGCCTATGCTCGAAGATGATGTGCCTGAATTCCCGTTTATCGCCTTATTAGTCTCTGGTGGTCATTCACAATTGGTTGCTGTTGAGGGCATTGGTCGCTATCAGTTGTTGGGTGAATCGATTGACGATGCAGCCGGCGAAGCCTTTGATAAAACTGCTAAATTAATGGGTCTGGATTATCCCGGTGGGCCACGTTTAGCAGCTATGGCAGCGCAAGGTCGAGCGAATCAATATCAATTCCCACGACCGATGACCGACCGTCCGGGGCTGGATTTTTCTTTCAGTGGTTTAAAAACCTTTGCTGCAAATACTATTGCCGCTAATTCTGATGATGCGCAAACGCGCGCCGATATTGCCCGTGCTTTTCAAGATGCGGTGGTTGATACCTTAGTGATTAAGTGTCGCCGAGCGCTGCAGCAGACCGGCCTTAAGCGCTTAGTGGTTGCTGGCGGGGTTAGCGCTAATGTCGAGTTACGTGCGCAATTACATCAGTTTGCTGACACCATTGGTGGAAAGGTTTATTTTCCGCGCCCGGCGTTTTGTACCGACAACGGTGCGATGATTGCTTATGCCGGCGCGCAGCGCTTATTGGCAGGTGAATACAGTGATCTCAGTATTATCACGCGACCGCGTTGGCCGCTTGACCAGTTGCCTAGCGTTTGTTGCTAAAACGTTGCTCTTCGCCGCTACGTAAACGCGCTATATTGGCTTGGTGGCGCCACAAAATAAGTAGCGCAATCATAATTGTTGGCACGGTATATTGCGGCTTAATCCAGTATGCATAGAACGGTGCACAGCAAACGGTAAGAATGGCAGCTAAGGATGATACCCGACTCAGGCGGAACACCACCAACCAGGTGATGATCAGCAACAACGCCATTTCAGTGGCTACTGGGAACATCGCGCCAAGGGCAGTGGCAACAGCTTTGCCGCCGCGAAAGCGGAAGTAAAGTGGAAAAATATGCCCCAAGCAAGCGGCTACCCCAATGATACCCAAGAAAAATGGTTCAATGCCCAGAAAGTAGGAACCCCAAACCGGTATCATACCTTTTAAAACATCACCGCTGAGGGTTAAAAATGCCGGCCAACGGCCGCCTAGTCTATAGACATTGGTGGCGCCCGGGTTATTTGAACCATTGCTGCGCGGATCAGGCAAGCCGAACAGGCGACAAACCAGCACCGCACTGCTAATGGAGCCGATGAGATAAGCAACAATGATCGCAAGAATGATAATGGCGCCCATTTATTTTGTTTCCAGCCGAGTTTCCGTTACTATGCTGCTCCTTAGCATACGTGGTTTAGCGAACTATTTCTATGATTACACCGACGACTGTTAGTTTCGATAAGGTATTGATTGAAGGCCTTCAGGTTGATGCTTTCGTTGGCATTTACGCGTGGGAGCACGAACAACCGCAGCCGCTTATTATTGATTTGACCATGAGCTGGGATAATCGTCTGGCCGCTGCCAGTGAGCAAATCACTGATGCCTTAGACTATGACCGGGTCAGCCAAGCGGTCACCCAATTAATTTTGCAGCAACCGTGGCAACTAATTGAAACGGTTGCAGAGCGCATAGCAATGCTGGTTATTAACGACTTTTCAGTGGCTCAGGTGCTGGTCAAAGTGGCCAAACCGCAAGCGGTCCCAAGCGCCCGGCAAGTTGCCGTGGTTATTGAGCGTTCGCGTTAATATGGCACGAGTGGTTCTGGGTTTAGGCAGTAACCGCCAACGTCAGCAACATATCAATGCCGGCTTGCGGGCGCTGCATCATTATTATGCTGATGCGCAGCGACCATTGAATTGTTCACGGGTATTTGAAAGCGCCGCTGTCGGATTTTCTGGACACGATTTTTATAACTGTGTGGTGGAGTTTGTCAGCGATCAAAGCCTGCTTGAGATTCATGATTGCTGCAAAGCGATCGAGCGCCAGCATGGTCATAGTGGTGAGGCGGCCAAGTTTAGTCCGCGCACTTTGGATATCGATATCTTATTGTATGATGACTTAGTCTGCCAGCAGCCGGTAGCTTTGCCGCGTGACGAAATTTTAACCAACGCCTTTGTGCTGTGGCCATTGGCAGAATTGCTACCGCAGGCAGTTCACCCGGTCAGCGGGCAAAATTATGCCCAACTATGGGCAAGCTATGCGCTGCAGCAGCGCATTCAACCGCTGGCGTTTGAGTTTGTAACATTACCGTATCTAAGGATAGTAAGCCCGTGACTCTATTTGAAACCATTGTGCTGGCACTCATTCAAGGATTTACTGAATTTTTGCCGATTTCAAGCTCTGCTCACTTAATTTTACCATCGCAATTATTAGGCTGGCCTGATCAAGGCTTAGCCTTCGATGTGGCGGTTCATGTCGGCACCCTGTTGGCAGTGGTATGGTATTATCGAGGTGATGTTGGCGAGTTATTGGTCGGTTGGGTGGGATCTTGGCGTGGTCATCATAATGCCTACAGTCGGCTTGCTTGGCTATTAATATGGGCCACTATTCCAGCCGGTTTGGTTGGTATTTTGGGCAGTGGTTTGGTTGAAAATTATGGCCGTTCGGCGGCGGTAATTGCCGCCACGACCATCGGTTTTGGCTTAGTGTTGTGGTATGCCGATGCGCGCGCTAGCGAACGTTCAGGTATTCACGCCTTAACCCTAAAACAAGCTCTATTAATTGGTGTTGCACAGGCGCTGGCGCTGATTCCCGGCACCTCACGTTCTGGCATTACCATGACCGCAGGGTTGCTGTTGGGGTTAACCCGAGTCGATGCGGCGCGGTTCTCGTTTCTACTGTCGATACCGATTATCATGATGGCCGGCGGCTACAATGCGATGAAGCTGATAGAGCAGGCTGAGCCGGTGGTTTGGCAGCCGCTGCTGTTGGGCATTCTGGTATCGTTTGTTGCGGCTTATCTGTGTATTGTTTACTTCATGAAAATCATTTCACGCATGGGCATGTTGCCGTTCGTTATCTATCGCTTAGCGCTTGGTACACTGCTGCTGGTATTGCTCGGCTACGGTTTGATTTAAAGCATTGATTACAGCGCTTGCTGGAGCAGACGCAAGCGCTCTTGGTTCACCCGCACACCCACTTCGATACCACTTATTGGCTGACCAGCGGCCGCTGCTGCGCGAATTAAATCACCGGCATTGACTGCTTGTAGTTGTTGCATAGCCCGTGCCAATAGGTTGGCTCTGCAAGCGCTTAAACCATGCGCTTGCCAAATAATCAACAACTGCTGCCAGCGCTGCGGTCGGCGCCAGCAGTCAGCCCGATTCATACGCTCTAATAGGGTCGCCGCCGGTGCTGTGTTGAGTTCGTCTAGACTGCTGAGCTGCGCCTGTTCAGTGAGTGCCTGAATGTCGGTGCTTACGCGCAAGCGTTGGTTAACAGCCTGTGCAGCGACGCTGGGTAAGGTTGTCACCGCAGCAACCCAGCGCAGGGATGCATCATCAGTCAGGCCGGTGATTGCTGTTAAGGCCTGGATAAAATCTGTTTGATACTGACTGTTTACTAATTCGGCAAACCAGGGCGTTAATGCCTTGACGCTGATCAGAGTTTCAAAAAATACCACCGGCGAGCTACTCGCTAGGGCTCGTTCAGTCTCCTTCCAAACCCGCTCACAACTTAATTCTGCCAGTTCACCCGCAGCCGCTAATTGCTGCATGAGCGCTAACGTTTCGTTGGCAATAGTGAATCCATCAATAGCAAAACGTGCAGCGAAACGTGCTACCCGCAGCACCCGCAAAGGGTCTTCAGCGAAAGCCGGGGATATATGCCGCAGTTGCCGTTGAGCAATATCATTCAGGCCACCATACGGGTCAATCAGCTGACCATCAGCAGCTTGTGCGATAGCATTAATGGTTAAGTCACGCCGCAGCAAGTCTTGTTCCAAGCTGACACTCGCATCGGCAGCAATGGCAAAACCAGTATAGCCGCGCCCAGTTTTTCGTTCGGTACGCGCTAGGGCATATTCTTCGGCGTTCTGCGGGTGCAGGAATACGGGGAAATCCTTACCGACCTGACGATAACCCAGATTCAGCATGATTTCTGCTGTAGCACCCACTACCACCCAATCACGTTCATGGACCGGATAACCTAATAAGGTGTCGCGAACCGCTCCGCCAACAAGGTAAATTTCCACACTGTGCTCCTAAATAGTTAACTGATGATCGCGAATCACTGGCTCTGATGCAAGTCAGTCGTTACACTGAGTTATCTGATAACTGAGCTACGTCATTATTATGAGCATGTATTTGAATTATTTTGGCTTGCATACAGCACCGTTTTCTATTGCGCCGGACCCACAATTTCTGTACCTCAGTGAACGTCATCAAGAAGCCTTGGCGCATTTAAGTTATGGCTTGCGCGGTAGTGGTGGATTTATCTTACTCACCGGTGAAGTCGGTACCGGTAAGACCACGGTATCACGAGCGTTGCTTGAGCAATTGCCGGAACAGACCAAAACGGCGTTTATTCTCAACCCAATGCTCAATCAGCAAGAACTGTTAGCAACGCTCTGCGATGAATTTGGCATTCGCTATGCCAAGCGTAATATCACCGATAAAAAACTCACCGACAAGCTTAGCGAGTTTCTGTTGCAGGCGCACGCACAGGGTGAACAATGCGTGGTACTGATTGATGAAGCGCAACATCTGCAGCCGCAAGTACTCGAGCAACTGCGTTTACTAACTAACCTAGAAACCAATCAAGACAAACTGCTCCGGGTCATTCTGATTGGCCAGCCGGAATTACAAGATTTATTGCGCCGCCGCGAGCTGCGCCAGTTAGCACAACGTATTACCGCGCGTTACCACTTGTTACCGTTACAGGCTGCTGATACCGAGCGCTATATTAATTATCGCTTGCAAGTGGCTGGAGCGCAGCGAGGGCTATTCAATAGTAAGGCGATTACCTGCGTTCATCAATTGAGCGAGGGCATTCCACGGCGTCTCAATTTACTCTGCGATAGAGCTTTATTGGCAGCCTATAATGACCAGCAGCAGGTGGTCAATGCGGGTCATATCCGCTTGGCTAGTAAAGAATTAGATGGCCAGTCGGCCAGCACCAGCCAGATCAATTGGCGCTTCGCATTGGCAGTGATTGGTTTGCTTCTAATTGCGGCTTTTAGCGGCTGGCAATTACCGCGCTGGTTTGCTGTTACCAGTGAATCAGTCAATACCCTAGCGGTCAGTGAAACAGCGCCGCAGACCATTGATCAGCAAACGCCCACAGCAGCGAACGATGCCTTAGTGGCGCTAACACGTAGTTGGCAATTACCCAAGCCGCCGCTGGATCAGCCAATCTGTCAATGGCTCGAGAATTATCAATTAGGTTGCTTGGAAGGTCGATTACGATTTGATCAGCTACAACGAATTAACTATCCCGTGTTATTGCGCTTAGCTGATGGTCGGATGCAATTGATTAGCACTGCAATGGCTGTCCCCGATGCTAATTGGAATGGCGAGTATGTGTTATTTTGGCAACTACCCCCAGGTTATCTGCATACCGATGAGAGCGTCTATCAACAATGGTTAGCGCGCGGTTTGGCCCGTTTTGGTGCGGATAGCAGCGCCTCGTTAGCATTGCAATTACGTACTTTACAAGTCACTGCTGGCTTGCCCATTAGTGAGCAGTTAGATGGCCCCACCTTAGCTTGGCTGAGTGCTCAATTACTCGCGACAGGGCCGCGTCTTGAAGCGGTCACAGAGGAATAAACTATTATGTCATCGGTGTTAAAAGCGCTTCGTGAGCAATCCTCGCCATTACTCCAGCAACCGGCCCCTATTTGGTTAAGTTCGGCACCAGCACGGCGACCATTACGCCGGTGGTGGGTGGCGGTAACGGTGCTATTGGTGTTAGTACTGAGTAGTTACTATTCGTGGTCGAGCCGACTGACTGGTGAAGTAACTGCAGTGCAACCGACCGCACTCGCTAGCAACGCAATGGCAACGTACCAATTAGGCCCTAGTACAGCAATTAAAGTACCTCAGTGGGGCAGCCGCACCGGCGCTGCAACCGATAATCAGCCAGCAGGGCAAGATCAATCACAGCAGCCGCAAACGCAGCAGCAAGGTATCGACCTACAGCAGGTATCGCCAGAGGTATTGGCTGCCTTCGAAGCGGCAGTAGCAGCGCAACAAAGCGGACAGTCAACGGCTATACAACAGTCGGTACTGCCAGCCATAGCTGATTTAACCAGTGCTATGCACAGCCAGATTCCATCCTTTACCTATGATGCCCATCAGTATTCATCGCGCGATAGTGCACGTAATGTAACTTTTTCTGGACAACGCTTAATTGAAGGCGATGTTTGGCAGGGGTTAACCATTATGCGCATCACGCCAACGCATGTGGTGCTATCACGCAATCAAGTTGCTTTCCAACAACCGGCACTAGAAGACTGGACAAGACCCTAATAGATCTGTTATTAAAACACCTGTTTAAATCTTCTGTTTGATTTACTGCTAGAGGTGTTGATATGGCTGACTATCGTGTTCCCCGTGAAGATATGCAATTTGTGCTGCAACAGGTCTTTCGTGTACAAGACGACTGGGCTCAATTCGCTCAATTAGCCGATTTGGATATAGAAACCGCGGTTGCCATCATTGACGAAAGTGCCAAACTAGCGGAAAGTTTAATTGCCCCTAATGCCCGTGCTGCCGATGAACAGGGTGTGCAATTTCATAATGGGGTGGTGACCACTCCGGCCGTTTATAAAGAAAATTTTCGGCAACTAGCGCAAGGTGGTTGGGTTGGTGTGACTGCCAATCCAGAATACGGTGGCATGGGTCTACCGAAGTCTATTTCAGCGCAATACGAGGAGATTCTGTGTTCCGCTGATATCTCCTTCTCACTCTATCCTGGGTTAACCTCTGGCGCTATTATGACGCTTGATTTACATGCGAGTGACAGCCTCAAGGATACCTATTTACCGAAGCTGATAAGCGGCGAGTGGACTGGCACCATGTGCTTAACTGAGCCGCATGCAGGTACTGACTTGGGTATTATCCGCAGCAAAGCGATTCCGGCCGATGACGGCAGCTTTAAAGTTAGCGGCACCAAAATTTTTATTACCGGTGGCGAACACGACTTAGTCGAAAATATTATTCATTTAGTTTTGGCAAAGTTACCCGACGCGCCAGCCGGGTCAAAAGGTATCAGCCTATTTTTGGTGCCTAAGTTTGTGCCGCAAGCAGATGGTCAACTAGGTGCCCGTAACGCAGTCAGTTGTGGTTCGATTGAACACAAAATGGGTATCCATGCCTCGGCTACGTGCGTGATGAACTTTGATGGTGCCACAGGTTGGTTGATCGGTGAGCCGCATAAAGGTCTAGCGGCAATGTTTACGATGATGAACTACGAGCGTCTAGGCGTTGGTATTCAGGGTCTCGGCGCTGCCGCACGGTCATACCAAAATGCCTTGGAATATGCCAACGACCGTATCCAAGGGCGCGGTGCTAAAGCTACACGAGTTGCTAGTAAAGAAGCCGATCCGTTAATTGTACATGGCGATATTCGTCGTATGTTGCTTACTATGAAGGCTTTTGTTGAGGGTGGTCGGGCATTCTCGACCTATGTGGGACAGCAACTAGATATTGCTAAATATAGCGATGACGACAGCCAACGCCAGCGTGCCGATGATTTAGTTCAACTACTGACACCGGTGGCGAAAGCTTTTATTACCGATACCGGTTTGGAAACTACCATTATTGGTCAACAAATCTTTGGTGGCCATGGTTTTGTGCGTGAGTGGGGACAAGAGCAGTTAGTGCGCGATTGTCGCATTGCTCAGATCTATGAGGGCACTAATGGTATACAATCGCTTGATCTGTTGGGGCGTAAAGTAGCGGGTTCAGGTGGTCAGCTATTGCGCCCGCTACTGGACGATATCCGTCAATTATTGGCGCAGCCAAGCCCGCAGTTAGCCAACGAATACCAACAATTAGCTGCTGCTGTGACGTTATTAGAAACAGTCACGAAGCAGATTTTAAGCCAGCTACAGAACGATGAGAATCTGATTAACAGCGTCGCTGTTGAGTATCTGCATCTGGTCGGTTACGTTTGTTACGGTTATATGTGGTTACGGATGGCAGCGGCGGCTGAGCCGTTGCAGGAGCAGCAGCCGCAGTTAGCCAGTAAAGCTAAAACTGCGCGCTTCTATTTTGCTCGTATTTTGCCGCGTATTCATAGTTTAGCTGCAACCATTAATGATGGTAGCAGTTCACTCTATCTGCACCAGCTGGGCGATTTTTAATCGCCCAGTGACAGTAAGGTTGCATTACCACCAACAGCAGTAATGTTGTTGGTGCGAGTTTTCTCAGTTACAAACCGTGTTAAGTAGTGCGGGCCACCGGCTTTCGGGCCGGTACCTGACATACCACGACCACCAAACGGTTGTACACCAACCACAGCACCAACTTGGTTACGGTTGATATACACGTTACCAACTTCCATGCGGCGAGCGATATCCATGGCGAACGTTTCGTTACGACTATGAATACCAAAGGTTAAGCCGTAGCCAGTGTTATTAATACTGCTAATAACCTGATCGAGATCCTTCGTTTGGTAACGAATAACGTGCAAAATAGGACCAAAGTTTTCCTTCACTAACTGCTGAATACTATCTATTTCGATCGCCGTAGGGGCGACAAAAATACCGCCATCGGTATACTCAGGTAGAGTCGCGCGAGCAATTAAGCGACCGGCTTGGGTAATGTCTGCAACATGGCGTTCTAGGTTAGTTTTTGCCACACCGTCAATCACTGGGCCAACATCAGTTTCGTGTAACATCGGGTCGCCGACTTTTAATTCGGCCATGGCGCCTTTCAGTAAATCAATCACGCGGTCGGCAATGTCATCTTGCACAAATAGCACGCGCAGCGCAGAACAGCGCTGTCCAGCGCTTTTGAAGGCACTGGCGACAATGTCGTTGACTGCTTGCTCGGGTAATGCAGTGGAATCGATCAGCATAGTATTCTGACCACCGGTTTCGGCAATCAGTGGCACAATTGCTCGAGTTCGAGCGGCCAGCGCGCGGTTGATCGCTTGTGCCGTGTAGGTCGAGCCAGTAAAGCAGACGCCACCGATTTCTTCTTGCGAGACCAAGAATGAACCAACTTCAGCGCCGCTGCCCGGAATGAATTGTAGTACATCGCCAGGAATACCTGCTTCTAGCGCCAACTGAACTGCACGAAAAGCAATGAAACCGGTTTGTTCAGCCGGTTTGGCAATGACACAGTTGCCGGTTACCAGAGCCGCGGCAACTTGACCAAGGAAAATAGCTAACGGGAAGTTCCATGGGCTGATACAGATAAAGGTGCCACGTCCTTCGAGGAATAGCTCATTGGTCTCGCCGGTAGGGCCTGGTAATTTGGTTTCTTTACCCATGAGAATACGTGCTTGTACCGCGTAGTAGCGGCAAAAATCGACCGCCTCACGCACTTCGTCAATACCATCCTGCAGGGTTTTTCCGGCCTCAAGCGTACACAAAGCAATCAGTTCATTACGATTCGCTTCGAGCAGGTCAGCAAGCTTTTCCAGCGCTGCGGCACGCACTTCTACGTCGGTATCACGCCAGCGGCGGAACGCGGTGTTGGCAATTTGCAGGGCTTGTTCGGCTAACGCCTTATCAGCAAAACACATGCTGCCAATATGACGGCTCATATTTTGTGGGCTATGAATAGCCACTTGATGATGTGCATCAATCAGCTCGCCATTTACGATCGGACCACCTTGCCATTGACTATCGCTGTAGTGCGCCACAGCGGCGAAGAAATCATCTGCTTGTGAGTGAATGTTCATATTCAATCCTAACGAGTTTTTACGGTCACTGAAGATCTGCGCCGGCAACGGTATTTTGCTGTTATAAAAAGTAGGGTAGGCGGCAGCCGTGGTTAATGGGTGCTCGATGAGTTCAGCCACCGGCGTGTTCGGGTCTACTAATTTGTGCACAAACGAGGTGTTAGCACCGTTTTCTAGCAAACGCCTAACCAAGTATGGCAGTAAATCTTTGTGCGCACCTACCGGAGCATAAATGCGTACGGTGGTGTTCGGCTGCTGTTCCAACAGGGTATCGTATAAATCATGCCCCATGCCATGCAGACGCTGAAATTCAAGCGCGCGTTGATGCTTATTCAAGTGCATGATAGTGACCACAGTTTGCGCATTATGGGTGGCGAACTGCGGGTAAATCGCACCAGCGGTGGCGTCGCTAAGCAAGTAGTTAGCGCACGCTAAGTAGGATAAGTCGGTATTGGCTTTGCGGGTAAATACTGGATACGCCGGCAAACCATGCACCTGAGAATGCTTGATTTCGCTGTCCCAATAAGCACCTTTGACCAAACGCACGGGGATCTCATCACCACCCTCGCGGGCCAGCGCAGTAATCCAACACAGCACCGGTAGCGCGCGTTTGGAATAGGCTTGTACCACCAGCCCAAATAACGGCCAGCCTTTGGTAACGCCACTACGGTAAATTTTCTCAAATAGTTCTAACGACAGCTCAAGGCGGTCGGCTTCTTCGGCATCAATACTTACGCCAACGTTTGCTTGTTTTGCCAAGCTGACCAGCTCGATGACACTACTATAGAGCTCTTCCATGACTCGCGCTTTGTTAGCGGTATCATAGCGTGGATGCAGCGCCGATAGTTTAATTGAAATAGTCGGTCGTGGAGCCTTTGGGTTATTAAATTTTTGCTCTGCTATACGTTGAATTGAGTTGACATAATCAGCGTGGTAGCGACGCGCATCAGCCATGGTCAATGCCGCTTCGCCAAGCATATCGTAGGAGTGGGTATAGCCTTTGTCACGGTTACTAACGCTGTTTTTAAGCGCTTCGTTAATGGTTCGACCAAGGACAAACTGCGAGCCCATGATTTTCATCGCGGTATAGGTTGCTTGACGCACGACTGGCATACCAACACGTTTGATTAAACGACGAAATACGCCACGCGGGGTGGCCATCGGCTGACCGTTTGGATTAATCATGTCGTTGGTAAGAGCTAAGCCCCAAGAACCTGAATTGACCAGCCATGAGCTGCTTTGGCCCATGTGTTTTTGCCAATCTCCACCGCTCAAACGATCTTGAATCAAGGCATCAGCGGTTGCGCTATCTGGAATACGCAGCAACGCCTCAGCTAAGCACATAAGGATAATGCCTTCTTTGGTATCCAGGCTGTATTCCTGCAGAAATGCTTCAATGCCGCCGTTGTGCGCGCGCTCGCGCACTTGCTCAACTAACTGAGCAGCTGCAGCCGTTATGGCAGCAATGCTCTGCTCATCGTTTGGAATGAGCGTCAGCAATTGGCCCAGATAGGCATCTTCATCGACCATATAATTATCGCTAATGGCACGCTGAAGACGGGCTAGGTCAGCCCCGGCGTATTGCGTTGCAAGCACTTCACTCGCATTAAACATAGCATCTCCTGAAAGACTCGGCCGAACGGCTACAGAGGATAGATTTTGCGAGCAAGTATAGGGCTTTTTTGGCGCGCGTAAAGCCTGTTTGGATAAAATTTGATAGTTGTTTTTATCGCGCTAAAGCAGCATTTTTGTTGTGACCCGCTGAGGACCATTTCAGTTGACCGCTTGGGTTCCTGCGAGTACCGTATAAAACATCAAAAATTGCTGTCAAAAGGACCGGTTGTGAGTCACGAAGCGGAACTAAAATTGCTGGTTGAGAGCAGCCAAGCTGAAGCTGTTCTAGAACTCTGTCAACAGCTGGCAAAGCCACAAAAAATCGAACAGATGGTGTTATCTAATCGTTATTTTGACACCCCTGATCTGCGCCTGCGACAAGCGGGTATTGCTTTGCGTATTCGCCGTCGTGGCGATCAACTCGAACAGACGGTTAAATTATCCGGAGTGGTGGTCGGCGGATTGCACAGTCGACCAGAATTTAATGTTGCTATAGAGCAAGAACATCCTGATCTCAGTTTGTTTAGTCAAGATATCTGGCCGGAGGATTTTCCAGCATTTGCCTTGCAAGCGGAATTACAGGAAATTTTTAGTACTGATTTTACCCGCAGCTGTTGGCGTATTCCAAGTCAAGACGGAGTGATTGAGTTGGCGTTTGATCAAGGCGTGATAAAAGCTGGCGATCAACAACGCAGTATTGCTGAACTCGAGCTTGAAGTGCAGGGCGGAGCATTAACTGATGCGTATAAATTGGCGCGGCGTTTTATTACGCGTGTGCAGGCGCGCACTGGCACCTTGAGTAAGGCAGCCCGCGGTTACTTGTTGGCGGCAAAGACTAGCTTGGAACCGCATTCACAAACGCACTTTGTTGAGCAGTTTCCTGGCGATGATGTTGGCACTGGGTTATATCGCGCACTCACCTATGGGCTGCAGTTTTGGCAGCATCATGATGCTTGCTTAAATGAACATCCATCGGTACCGGCGGTGGCTGGTATCACTGACGGTATTCGCTTATGCAAAATGGTGCTACAGCAATTAGCCGGGCTAGAACTCGATGTCAACGACCATATTGTGCGGCTGGAGCAAATGTTGGGTCATTTGGGTTGGTTGAGTCGTTATGATGGACTTACCGAGCTCACGGCGCCCGATGGTGCTTATCACCGTGCCTTATCGGAACATCAGAAACTGTATGAGGCAATTACTGCGCAACAAAAGCACGCAGTGCAGTTAGAGTTAGTGCAACAACTGAGTAAGCGTGACGATTATCAATTAACCTTGCTTGAGCTGGGCGAGTTATGTCAGCAGCAGCCGCGTCATCCGGAACTGATGCAATTAGCGCTTAAACCATGGGCAGCTCAGCGTTTGCGCGATGACTGGCAGCAAGTTATCACGCTCTTTAGCCGTCACGATGAACTTCGCCCCGAGCACTATTTAAAGCATCTTCCCGTGCTGCAATCTTCATTGCAACTGGGTTATTGCCTTGGTTACTTGTTTGCTGCCGATGACCGTGAGGCCTTTCGCGCACCGTGGCTGGATATGGTGCGCGGCATTCGTGAGATCATGGCATTGAAATTGTTGCGCGAGGCCATTAAGGATACCGATGAGGTTAATACTGATCGATTGCTGAATTGGCAAACGGTGCAATTGGAGTCATTACTGTACGCCCTTGAACATTCGCGCCGCGCCGCCTTGAAACAAGACCCATACTGGGACGCTTAAGCATGGTTGCAGCCGATAAGCTTCGCTGGCTTGGTCAGATAAGTCCGTTTATTGAACGGGTGTTGGTGCAGCAACCTGATGCGTTGGATACCCTGCAGCGGCTCGGTAGCATCACGCCAGCATCGGCCTACCTGCCACAACTGCAGGCTGCGCTTGCGGCCTGTACCGACGAAGCCAGTGCTCAGCATCAACTTCGCTGCTGGCGGCAGCGTTGGTATGCTGAACTAGCGGCTGCAGATTTGCTTGGCTTGTTACCGTTAGAGCAAGCACTGGCGCAGCTTACAGCATCGGCCGATGCCTTTATTATTGCCGCTAAGCAATGGCTTATGCCACGCTTTATTGAGCGTTTTGGCTGTCCGCGTGATGAGCACGGGGAAGTGCAGCAGTTAGCCGTTATTGGCATGGGTAAACTCGGTGGTGGTGAACTAAACTTTTCATCCGACATTGACCTGATTTTTTGTTACGCCCAGCAAGGTGAAACTGACCATCTGCGTAAGCCGATAGAAAATGCTGTGTTTTTTACCCGTTTAGCTCAGGCATTAGTGGCTTTATTAGACACTGTAACAGCTGATGGCCGGGTATTTCGGGTTGACCTGCGGTTGCGGCCATTTGGCCAATCTGGGCCCTTGGTGGCAAGTCTCGCTGCGTTGGAATACTACTATCAGGAACAGGGGCGCGATTGGGAACGCTATGCCATGGTAAAGGCACGCATAATTGGTGCCACTGCGCAACAGCAAACCGAATTGCATAGCCTACTGCGGCCGTTTGTCTATCGTCGCTATATCGATTTTTCTGCAATCGATGCGCTGCGCACCATGAAACAGTTGATTACGCAAGAAAGTAAACGGCTCGGGGTGCAGCATAATATCAAGCTGGGTGCCGGCGGCATTCGTGAAATCGAATTTATCGCTCAGGTGTTTCAGCTTATTCGCGGTGGTCAGCAGCGCGAGTTGCAAACGCAATCATTGTATAAGGCTTATGCTGCCATCGCTGACTTAGAATTACTGAGTCCCGAGGTAGTGACGCAGCTACTTGCCAGTTATGCATACTTGCGTAAAGTTGAGCATGTGCTGCAGCAAATTGACGATCAGCAAACTCAAACCTTACCAATCGACTCGCTTAATCAGCAGCGCGTTGCCCAAGCCATGGGCTCTAGCTGGCACGATTTTCTCACGACAGTGCAGCAGGTTATGGCGGCTGTGCATGCGCAGTTTCTGCAGGTGATTGGCAACGAGGTTGCTGAGGACGAAGAGGTCGGTCCGTTGCAACTGCTGTGGCAAGATATGATTGACGATGATAGCGCCCAGACAATTATTGCTGAACATGGTTTAGCTAGCGCAAATGCAGCGGCAGCATGGCAACAGATTCAGCAGTTCCGACAGGAGCTTAGTAAGCGCGGTAGCGGTCCACGTGGTCGCAAAGCCATGGCAAAATTACTGCCGATCTTGTTACAACGAACGTTTAGCGCTGAGCAGCCATTACTGCTTTTGGAGCGTTTGTTACAGCTACTGAAGAAGATTAGCTCGCGTACTGCATATATTGAATTGCTGTTGGAAAACCAAGGTGCGCGTGAACAACTGCTCAAGCTCTGCGCTGCCAGTCGCTGGTTGAGTCAGCATTTGGCCAGCTATCCGTTGTTACTCGATGAACTGATTGTGCCGCAGCAGCTCTATCAGTTGCCAGAGTATCAGCAATACCCGCAATTATTGGATGAATACTTACTGCGTATTCCTGAACATGAGCATGACCTTGAAGCGCAAATGAATGCCTTACGGCAAGCACGACAAGTGCTACAACTAAAAGTAGCGGCAGCAGATATTAGTGGTCAACTGGCGTTGATGAAGGTGAGCGATCATCTTAGCTACCTGGCTGAGGCAATTATTGCTCGAGTGGTGGCATTGGCCTGGCAGCAATTAGTCGAAAAACATGGCGCTCCGCCCGGTCGAGATAGCACCAATAACGGCTTTGCAGTGATGGCCTACGGCAAACTAGGTGGTCTGGAACTGGGTTATGGCTCAGACCTCGACTTGGTCTTTATCAGCGATGCTGACTACGCCCTCGAGACCGAGGGTGCACGACCACTGGAAGTGCAGCAGTTTTATTTGCGTTTAGCGCAGCGTGTACTGCATATTTTCACCACCAAAACCATGATTGGTACGCTTTATGATATCGATCTACGGCTGCGTCCAGACGGCAAATCAGGACTTATGGTGACCCGCTTATCGACCTACGCCAGTTATCTTGAACAGGATGCCTGGACCTGGGAGTTACAAGCGCTAGTGCGAGCACGGCCAGTGTACGGTGTCAACAGCATGCAACAGCGTCTCACTGAGATACGCGCTCAGCTGTTGCAGCGCGAGCGTGATCAACAGCAGTTGCGTGAAGAGGTATTAACGATGCGCGCTAAAATGCGCGAGCATCTGCTGCATAGTAGTACCGATCAATTTGATTTAAAGCAGGGGCTTGGGGGTATTACCGATATTGAGTTTTTAGTTCAGTATCTGGTGTTACGCTTCAGCGCGCAGCATCCACAGCTGGTGCGTTACACCGATAACATTCGTATTCTTGAGCAAGCAGCGGCTTGTGCGGTGTTGAGTAAGCATGACGCGCAGCAACTGATTGACGCCTATTTAGCTTATCGTGCCGAGGTGCATCGTTTAGCACTGGATAATCAACCCGCCCTGACCAGCAAAACATTTAGTCAGCAACGCACTGCTGTGCAGCAGTTATGGCAGCAATTTTTTAGTGATACAGATCAGCATCATCAAGGTTAGGTCGTGTTTTAAAACGACGATGAACCCACATGTACTGCTCCGGTGCTTGATTAATGGCAAATTCCACCATTTTGTTAACGCGCGTTACGTCGGCGAGGTCATCGCCGCTGGGGAAGTTTTCAAACTGCGGATAAAAATGAATATCGTAACCGCTTCCATCAGCACGCCGTAAACACGTGGTCGGGACCACGGCGCAGCTTGCATTACCAGCAAATAACAATGTGCCAGTGGTGGTGCTAGCTTCCTTAACTGCAAAAAATGGCGCAAACAAGGTACGTTTGCGACCGTAATCTTGATCTGGTAAATAGCCTGCAATATCACCCTGATTCAGCGCTTGCAACATGCTGCGCACATCAGTGCGTGGAATCATATATTTATTCGAACGAATGCGGCCATGAGTTTGTAAATACTCCATAACGGCATTGTTATGTGGCCGATACAAGCCAACAGCCGGTTGCACGCAACCGTGCATACGAACGTGCAGTTCTAGACTAAGAAAATGAAATAGCAGCATTAATACGCCTTGCCCTTGCTGCAATGGCGCCTGCAAATGTTCGACACCGTGCACATGCAACTTGCGTTGGATGCGCCAATTTGGCCACCACCAGGCCATGCCGGTTTCGAAAAAGGCAATACCGGTATTTTCCATGTTAGTTTTGACTAATACTTCCACTGCGTCGGCTGATTTATCTGGAAAGCATAATTCGAGGTTGCGCCGAGCAATCGCCGCTCGTTTTGGCACGAAGCGATAAAATAAGCGGCCGACAGCGCGACCAAGCGCCAACTGCCAGCGGTACGGTAACCACGAAATAAGATATAAAAACCCGGCTCCGAGCCAGGTTAGCCAGTAGTTTGGCAATAAAAACCGTAGCTCGAATTTGGGTTTTTCGATAACGTTCATCGCGTCAAGCTTGCGTTAATCGCCACCAGATCTTGTTCAGTGATTTGCCCTGAAGACTGTTGCAAATTTAAGTACTGACGAATATAGCCATACCGCGCAGTGGAAAGATTGCGGCGCGCATTGAAAAGGTTGCGGGTGCTATCTAATACGTCGACAATAGTTCGGGTACCCACTTCAAAACCAGTTTGGGTTGCTTTTAAGGCGCTCTCAGCCGAGATAACCGCTTGCTCAAGCGCTTTAATAGTGGCAACTGAGGCAACTACATCATAAAACGAGCTACGCACATTGCGCTCTACGTTACGACGGACAAATTCGAGCTGTTGGCTGCTAGCGACATAAAATTCACGCGCTTGATCAATTTGTGAGCTAGTGCGGAAGCCACTGAAAATAGGTACCGTGAGGTTAATTCCAATTGAATTATTATCCAGTCGCGGTGAGTCAATCTCAACGCCCGCAGATTCAGAGCGACCGTCACTGGTATTATAACTGGCTGACAGTGAAACCCGTGGGTAATGACCATTACGCGCTAAATCGATTTGCTGGTCGGCAATTTCAACCGTGACACGTTGCACCAACAGCGATAAGTTTTTGTCCTCTGCGGTGGTTACCCAAGCTTGAGCATCGCTTGGCTGAGGTGATTCTGGAGCAAATTTAGCAGTATCCAAACGCGCTAACTGCTGGTGATAGCGGCCAGTAATTTCACGCAGACTTTCTTGAGCAATTTCAATGGCATTTCGTGCTTGAATTTCACGAGCAACGGCGTTATCGAATTGCGCTTGTGCTTCATGTACGTCAGTTATGGCGGTAAGACCGACCGAGAAGCGCTGCTTGGTTTGTTCTAATTGGCGCTCAATGGCCTTTTTCTCAGCGTCGGCAAAATCGAAGTCATCTTGTCGTTGCAGCACGGTAAAATAAGCATTCACCACGCGTAACATCAGTTGCTGACGTTCACTCAAATACTTAACTTCGGCCTGATATGCTTGTTTTTCTGCAATATCGGCATTGTCCCACACGTTCATATCGAACAGGGTTTGGCTCAAATTGACGCCAGCGCTCCAGCCGCGCGAAGTGGAATCAATGATAGTAAACTGATCGGCAGCAAGAAATTGTCCACGCTCTGAATTACTGCGGTCGTAACCTGCGGAGAAACCTAACTGCGGCCAAAATGCGGAGTTGCTGATATCGATACCGCGCTGAGCTGCGCGACGCTCAGCATCAACACGTTGTAAGGTTGGATCGTTTTGCAAAGCTAACTGAAATACTTGCGCCAAATCGTCGGCATAGGCGAGGCAGCTAGTGCTAGCAAAAGTTAAACCGATAAGAGCTGATAAAACGTGCTTTTTCATGGTAACAAGGTTCCTGAATAATCGATGAGCAGAAAACTGCAGACGGCAATACAATCATTTTATAGATACAACTGAATGAAAACCAGTTTACTCTGCATTTTGCTGAGTTTCAGTGTGTTAGTTGCAACAGTTTCGCCTCAAGTGTAACTAATTATGTGATGAGACCCTATTTATTTACAATCACTGATAATCTAGTAAGCGATAAACAGAGTAGATAGAACGGTTAATGACAGCAAATAGGTGCACAGTGCAAACATTTAAGCATGCTGATGTAGAAATTTTAGAGCGCACTCTGGAACGCCGTGGTTTCTTGAGTATTTTTCGCTATCGATTGCGCCACAAATTATTTGCTGGCGGTTGGTCGGCCACCTTTGACCGCGAGCTCATGGAGCGTGGCCATGCCGCGGTGGTAATCCCTTACGATCCGCAGCGTGACCAACTGGTGCTGCTGGAGCAGTTCAGGATCGGTGCTATGAGTGATAGTACCAGCCCGTGGTTACTTGAGTTTGTTGCTGGCATGATAGATGCCAGCGATGTCGATGCTGAAGCGGTAGCCCATCGCGAATTGTTTGAGGAAGCCGGGTTACGGGCACAGCACATGCACTATGCGCTGAGCTACTATTCAAGCCCCGGCGGGTGTACTGAAAAAATTAGTATTTATGTGGCTGAAGTAGACAGTAGCGAAGCCGCAACGCTCGGTGGACTTGCCACTGAGAATGAGGATATTCGAGTACACGTGTTGCCACGCACTGACGTGGAGCAGTTGCTTGAGCAAGGAAAAATTAACAACGCCGCCAGCGTGATTGGCTTACAATGGCTGCAACTTCATCGTAGCCGACTATTTTCGACATGAGTTTCGACACATGACTTTCGACATTACTCGCGACGTCCGCCGTCAGCGTTATCAATTTGATCTCGCCGCTTTGCAGCGCTTAGCAGCGATCAACTATGCTGCGCTGGAAGGGTTAGTAAAAGGTTTATCACTAGCGCAGCCGCGGGTCATCAAAGTGGGTCATCATTTGCGCTTTAGCATAGCGCTGGTCGATGACGCACCCTATACCACTGAAGTTCGTATTCAACAGCAGGCGCTGCAGCAACAGCTGCCTGGTTTGCGCGAAACACAACTCGATGTGCGTTTGTACCATGATGCACAATTAGCTGAAGTGGTGCGCAGCCAGGGGGTAGGGCGGATACAGCCGCGCTACCCGCAGCCAAATCCACAGATGCACCATAGCGATGAAAAGCGCCAGGTCAATCAATTTTTATATGATTGGCTGCGTGCCATTCAGCAAGCTGGCTACAGTCAGGAGAACTAAACGCTTTGTTGTTGTACATTCATGGTTTTGAAAGTTCGCCACAGTCGGCAAAAATAATTGAACTGCAGCAGTTTTTGCTGGCGCAACAACTGCCCTTGCAGCTCATGGTAGAACAGCAGCCCGCCACTATGGCGGCGCAGCGGGCTGAGCTTGACCGCGTCATAGCTGAACAGCCTATCCGTGCCGTTATGGGGAGTTCACTCGGTGGTTTTTGGAGCCATTACGTGGTTAGCCGTTTGCATGCACTCGGCCGCACCGAAGTTCGCGCAGTGCTTATTAATCCAGCGGTGCAACCAGCGCAATGGATGCCGCAGCAGCTTCAGTCTCGTCAGCATCCGTACACCGGTGAGCACTACCAATTGGGGCCATCTGATGCTTTGGTGTTACAGCAGGCTGAGCAACAGTTACGAGCGCAGGTTGAGCTGCTGGTGCTACTGCAAACCGGCGACCAGACATTGGATTATAGTGTAGCGGCAAAATACTATCGCCAGCAGCGCATGATTATCGAGCAGGGTGGTGATCATAGTTTTAGCGGATTTACTCGCTATCTGCCCGCCGCGCTTGAGTTTCTTCACGTCCTGTAACAGTATATGGGTATAGTGAATCACACCTGAAAATAATAAGAAGAGCGCATGTCAGATTACAAAGCTGATTCCATTGAAGTTCTAAACGGACTTGAGCCGGTTCGCCGGCGCCCAGGAATGTACACCGATACCACTCGGCCCAATCATTTAGGTCAAGAAGTCATCGATAATAGTGTCGATGAGGCGTTAGCCGGTCATGCTCGTGAACTGACCATTATTCTGCACGCAGACCAGTCGCTTGAAGTTCAAGATGATGGTCGCGGCATGCCAGTGGATATTCATCCAGAAGAAGGCGTGCCCGGGGTCGAGTTGATCATGACCAAGTTGCACGCTGGTGGCAAATTCTCGAATAAGAGCTATAAGTTTTCGGGCGGTTTGCACGGGGTTGGTATTTCCGTCGTGAACGCTTTATCAACGCGCGTCAACGTGCTGGTTAAACGTGATGGCAATGTCTACGAAATGGCCTTTGAAAATGGCGATAAAGTATCCGAACTAAGTGTCACAGGAAGCGTTGGTAAACGTAATACCGGCACCACCATTCGCTTTTGGCCCGACCCTAAGTATTTCGATTCAGCCAAGTTTTCAGCGCTAAAATTGACCCATGTGCTGCGTGCCAAAGCAGTATTGTGCCCAGGCTTACGTATCACCTTCCGCAACCAGGTCGATAGCACCGAACAAACGTGGTACTACGAAGATGGTTTGCGCGATTATTTAGTCGAAGCGGTGCGCGACTACCCAACCTTACCTGAAGAACCATTCATCGGCTCATTTAGCAGTAATGAGCAAACCGTCGATTGGGCGCTGACTTGGTTGCCAGAAGGCGGCGAAGGGGCGATGGAAAGTTACGTCAACTTGATTCCGACGGCGCAGGGCGGAACCCACGTGAATGGTTTGCGCCAAGGCTTGCTGGATGCCTTGCGGGAGTTTTGTGAATTCCGCAATTTACTGCCGCGGGGCGTGCGCTTGACGCCTGAAGATGTATGGGAGCGCTGTAATTATATTTTGTCAGTAAAAATGCAAGATCCGCAGTTTTCAGGGCAAACCAAAGAGCGTTTATCGTCACGTCAGTCAGCCGCCTTTGTGTCTGGGGTGGTGAAGGATGCGTTCAGTCTTTGGCTCAATGAGCATACCGATTTCGCCGAGCAAATTGCCGACCTCTGTATCAATAATGCGCAGCGACGGCTCAAAGCCAGTAAAACCGTGGTCCGCAAGAAAGTCACCCAAGGCCCGCCGTTGCCCGGTAAATTAACCGATTGTGCGACCCAGGATAATGCCCGCAGTGAATTGTTTTTAGTGGAAGGTGATTCAGCCGGCGGTTCTGCCAAGCAGGCCCGCGACCGCGATTTTCAGGCGGTTATGCCGCTGCGTGGAAAGATTCTTAATACCTGGGAAGTTGAATCGGATCAAATCCTCGGTTCGCAAGAAATTCATGATATTTCAGTCGCGGTTGGTGTCGACCCAAATTCCATGGACTTAGACAAATTACGCTACGGAAAAATTTGTATTCTGGCCGATGCTGACTCCGATGGTTTACACATAGCGACTTTGTTATGTGCGCTATTTATCAAGCATTTCCGCCCCCTGGTGGAGCACGGCCACATTTATGTGGCGATGCCACCGTTGTACCGTATCGATGTTGGTAAAGAAGTATTTTATGCCCTTGATGAAGACGAAAAACAGGGCGTATTAGACCGTATTGAGGCAGAAAATCGCAAAGGCAAAGTCAATGTACAACGCTTTAAAGGTTTGGGTGAAATGAATCCGCTGCAACTACGCGAAACCACCATGGACCCAAATACCCGCCGCTTGGTACAACTTACCGTCGACGATGCGGTTGCTACCGAGGAATTAATGGATATGCTACTCAACAAAAAGCGCTCGAGCGACCGCCGTGATTGGCTGGAAAGTAAGGGTAACCTGGTTGATTTGGCCGAACTGTAAGGAGGCGCTGCAATGTCTTTAGAAAATATCGAGCAATTACCACTGCGCCGCTTTACTGAGGATGCTTACCTCAATTATTCCATGTACGTGATCATGGATCGCGCTTTACCGCATATTGGCGACGGCTTGAAACCAGTACAACGGCGTATTATTTATGCCATGTCTGAGCTGGGTTTGTCGGCGCTAGCGAAATATAAAAAGTCGGCTCGTACCGTCGGTGATGTATTAGGTAAGTTTCACCCCCATGGTGATAGCGCTTGTTACGAAGCGATGGTGTTGATGGCGCAGCCATTCTCGTATCGTTACCCGCTCATCGATGGGCAAGGCAACTGGGGTTCACCCGATGATCCGAAATCGTTTGCGGCAATGCGTTATACCGAATCACGGTTGTCGCGTTTTAGCGAAGTGTTGCTCAGTGAATTGGGCCAAGGCACGGTAGATTGGTCACCGAACTTTGACGGTACGATGAAAGAGCCGCGCATGTTACCAGCGCGCTTGCCGCATATTTTGCTCAATGGTGTAACCGGTATTGCGGTCGGCATGGCGACGGATATTCCGCCGCATAATGCCCGCGAAGTAGCGCATGCGTGTGCCTTATTGCTGGACAAGCCAAGCGCGAGTTTAGCGGATGTCATGGAACATTTGCGTGGCCCTGATTACCCAACCGATGCTGAGGTGATTACCCCACCTGAAGATATCATTAAAATGTACGAAACCGGTCGTGGCAGCATTCGTATGCGCGCTAAATATCAACTGGACGATGGCGAAGTTGTGATCACGGCATTACCGCACCAAGCATCGGGTGCTAAAGTGTTAGAACAAATTGCCGGACAGATGCAAGCCAAAAAGCTGCCGATGGTAGCCGACTTGCGTGATGAATCGGATCATGAAAATCCGACCCGTCTAATTATTGTGCCGCGTTCCAATCGCATTGATATCGAGCAGATGATGCAACATTTGTTCGCCACCACTGATCTGGAAAAGAACTACCGCGTTAACCTCAATATGCTGGGCTTAGATGGGCGCCCACAAGTGAAGCCGTTGCTTGCTATTTTGCAAGAATGGCTGCAGTTCCGGCAACAAACGGTCACCCGCCGGCTGCAATATCGTTTGGATAAAGTGCTGGCGCGGTTACATATTCTTGAAGGCTTACTGATCGCTTATCTGAATATTGATGAAGTGATTGCTATTATTCGCTATGAAGATGAACCAAAAGCTGAATTAATGGCGCGCTTTGGCCTCACCGATACCCAAGCTGAAGCTATTTTAGAATTGAAATTACGCCACTTGGCCAAACTTGAAGAAGTGAAGTTGACGGCCGAGCAAAATGAATTGGCTGAAGAGCGTGCGCAGCTTGAATTGTTGCTAGGCTCTGACCGCCGTTTGAAAACCTTAATCCGCAAAGAAATTCTGGCTGATGCAGAGAAATATGGTGATGCTCGCCGCTCACCGTTGGTCGAACGTGAAGAAGCCAAAGCCTTGACTGAGCGCGATTTAACTCCAGCCGAAGCGGTCACCGTAGTGCTCTCGCACAAAGGTTGGGTGCGTGCCGCCAAAGGGCATGATGTGGATGGCGCCAGCTTAGCTTACAAAGCTGGTGATAGCTTCCTTGCCGCGGCTCATGGTAAGAGTAATCAGCAGGTGGTATTCATCGATAGTTCTGGTCGCAGCTTCTCGTGTGAGGCGCATTTATTACCCTCGGCACGAACACAAGGTGAACCGCTGACTGGGCGCTTTAGCTTGGTAGCTGGTGAAACCGTCGATCAGGTGTTGATGGCGAAAGATGAGCAAGCCATGTTGTTAGCGTCGGATGCCGGTTATGGCTTCATTTGTCGCTTCGGTGATTTGGTAAGCCGCAATAAAAACGGCAAAGCTGTTTTGAATTTGCCCACTGGCGCAAAAATTCTGCCACCGTGTTTGGTACACAACCACGATACCGATCAGTTGGTGGTGGTATCAAACGAGGGTCGTATGCTGATATTCCCAGTGAAAGATCTGCCAGAACTGGCCAAGGGTAAGGGTAATAAAATGATTAGTATCCCGACCCTGCGGGCTCAGTCACGTGAAGAATACGTGGTCGCTGCGGCGGTAGTGGCCGAGGGGGTACCTATTACGTTGTCGGCAGGTAAACGTAAATTGACCCTAAAAGCAGCTGATCTTGAGCATTATCGCGGTGAGCGCGGTCGTCGTGGCAATAAGCTGCCGCGTGGTTTGCAGCGCGTCGATGCAATTAGTGCTGAAATTCAAGACTGATCGGACGTTTGCTTGGCGTCTTATCGGTATAATAGACGGCATCTAACAAGAGGAATCTGAATGCTAGCTGTCGTCCGAATTTTATTGCTCGGGGTGTTTGTTATTGCTGCTAGTAGCGCATTGGTATTGCGCTTCTTGTTGCGACCATTTCATGCCGATAACACCACTACTGCGGCGCACTGGTATGGCCGCATGCACAAGCTGATTGGGCTGCAATTAGAAATAAGGGTGCCGGCTGGATTATTTGACGGTGGCCCTTATGTTTATATTGCCAATCATCAAAATACTTGGGATATCTTCACATTAGCTCGCGCTATGCCACCGCATACCCAGAGTATCGGCAAAAAGAGCCTGATTTGGATCCCATTTTTCGGCCAGATGTATTGGTTGGCCGGCAATATTCTGATTGATCGCAAAAACAGTGGTAAAGCGCGTGGCACCATTGAGCAAGCCGCTGATGCCATCAAACAACGCGGCATTTCTATTTTGCTATTTCCTGAGGGTACCCGCAGTTACGGTCGTGGCTTATTGCCTTTTAAAACTGGGGCATTTCGTACCGCTGCACAGGCCAATGTGCCGATTGTTCCCATTTGTGTATCTAATTTGCACGGTAAGGTAAAACTCAATCGTTGGAATAATGGCAAATTAATCATTGAATTTCTGCCACCTATCGCGATGAGCGGCTATGATAATGAAGCTATTAAACAGGTCGTTAACCACTGTCATCAACTGATGCAGCAGACCATTCAACAACTCGAACAGCAGTTAGCCCAAGGATAACCACTATGGCCGTTGATATTGCTGCGCTACGAGCGCAAAGCGAAGAAACCATTGAAGCGCTGTTAGCAGATGGTGCACCCGATGACGAACTATTTGTGATTGAACATCACCTCGCCAGCGCCGATTTTACCAAGCTTGAGAAAGCCGCTGTGGAGCTGGTGAAGGCCGGCTATCACGTTGATGACGCCGATGAATTTGAGCTGGATGACAACTCGCGTTGGTTTGCCTTTGTCGCTGTCAGCGAAGTACGCCTGGATGCCAAAATTCTTGACCTGCAAACCCAAGAAGTTGCCAAAATAGCTGATTTGGCCGGTATTGACTACGATGGTTGGGGCACGTATTGGGGTGAAGAAGACGAGCTCGACGACGACCTCGAGGGCGATATAGATTACCTCGATAATGACCACGACAACGTCTAACTAATTAGCTTGAGGAAATTACCCTATGCTCGCTGATATTGGACTCATAGCAGGGGTTGCTCTGCTGATTTGGTTGGCCCTTAAAGGCGTCAATATTCTGCTCGCCGTGCTGATTTCCGCGGTGGTTATTGGTGTTACCAATGCCATGCCGCTTGCCGATGTGTTACTCAAATATTTTCCGACCGGGCCATCGGGAGCATTTACCTTCGCCGGTAACTTTCTGTTGCTGTTTTTATGTGGTGCCTTGTTTGGCCGCGTGATGGCAGCCAGTCATGCTGCTCAGGGCGTGGCAATGGGTATAACCGCGCGGCTCGGTGCGCGGCATACGCTGTTAATTGCGATGCTGGTGTGCGCACTGCTGACGTACGGTGGCGTGGTGGTATTCGTGGTGATGTTTACCATGTACCCGATTGGCGTGACGCTAATGCGTCAAGCGAATCTGCCGCGGCGTTTATATGCGGCTGCTATAGCGCTCGGTGCTGGAACCTTTACCATGACCGCATTACCAGGTACCCCCTCTATCCATAACGTCATTGCCGCCCGTAGTTTAGGCACAGATTTGTTTGCTGGTGGTTGGTATGGGGTACTTGGCGGCTTGTTGATGGCGGTGCTGGGCATGTGGTATTTGCAACAGCAGTGGCGCCAAGCGCAAGCCAACGGTGAAGGCTACCAGAGTCATCCCAAAGATGAGCAAATGGCGGCATTAGCGCCAACTGCTGATCAGCAGTTACCAAACTTAGGTAAATCACTGCTTCCGGTTGCGGTGGTACTGTTTATTATTGTGTTGCCACGCTTATTGCAATTGGCTGAGGTACAGGCGCAGTGGTTGCTGTTCGCTGCCAGTCAGCCAGTGATTTGGTCCAGTATGGCGTTATTGGCTGGGGTAGCTAGTTGTTATTTGTTGTTCGCTCCAGCGCGGCAAAATTTTATGCAGACTATGGGCCAGGGTGCTGATGACTCATTGCTGCCACTGATTAATACCGCTGCAGTGATTGGTTTTGGTGGGGTGGTCATTCAAACCGCTGGCTTTCATAGTTTTGCGCAATGGTTGTTGGAGTTGCCGATGCCGCCGTTATTGTCGGTATTTTTCTCGGCCAACTTAATTTCTGGGGTAACGGCTTCGGCGTCGGGCGGCCTGCAAATCTTTATGTCGGCATTGGCACCGGCCTACTTAGAAGCAGGAATTCCGGCTGAGTTGTTACACCGGGTAGCAAACATAGCAGCTGGTGGCTTAGATTCGTTGCCACACTCGGGGGCAGTTATTGCTTTGTTGACCTTAATGGGTTTAACGCATAAGCAAGCCTATAAAAATATTTTTGTGGTGACTGTGCTGATCCCAATGGTCGCAGCATTGGCGGTAGTTATTACCGCCATGCTGGTTGGCTAACTAGAACTGCCGCGCTAGAACTTATAGCGCGGCTATTTTGGCCCGTTGCAGCAGCAATTGCTGCAAGGTTTCTTCGGCATCAGCTTGCTTTGCCCGTTCTTTCTCAATAACGTCGCTTGGCGCTTTACTGACAAAGTTGTCATTACTCAGTTTACGGCTGAACAAATCTACTTCTTTTTGTGCTTTTTCAATGGCTTTATCAAGCCGTGCTAACTCAGCTGCAGTATCAATCAAACCGGCCATAGGAATGTGAATTTCCATTCGACCTACCAACGCTGTAGCACTCGCAGGCGCTTCTTGGTCAGCAGCTAAAAAGGTCACTGATTCTAGTTTTGCTAGCGCATTAAAAAATGCTTGGTTGCTGGTTAAGCGCTGCTGTGCGATAGCATCAGCTTGCTTGACTAAAATTGGGAGCGGCTTGCTGGGTGATAAATTCATTTCGCCGCGAATGTTACGGATCGCCACAATCACCTGTTGTAACCACTCCATATCATCACGCGCTGCGGCGAAACGCTCGGCCTGGGCTTGCGGATACGGCTGCAACATGATGGTATCGCCGCTGACACCGGCCAATGGCGCGAGCCGTTGCCAAATCTCTTCGGTGATAAATGGTAACAATGGATGCAATAGTCGCAGCAGTTGCTCAAGCACCGTCACCAAGGTATGACGGGTACCGCGTAATTGCGCTGCAGTACCGTTGAAGAGAATCGGTTTGGTGAGTTCCAGATACCAGTCACAGAACTGATTCCAGGTAAACTCATAAGCAATATTGGCGGCTTGGTCAAACCGGTAGGTGTCTAGGGCATGGCGGAACTGCTGCACAGTATCGTTGAAACGCGCAATGATCCACTGATCGGCGAGCGACAATTCCAATTCGCCACCGTGTTGCCCACAGTCATGCTCTTCAGTATTTAGCAGTACATAGCGGCTGGCATTCCATAACTTATTACAGAAATTTCGGTAGCCCTCTAAGCGCTTCATATCCCAGTTGATATCACGACCAGTGGAGGCCAACGCCGCCAGGGTGAAGCGCAGCGCGTCAGTGCCGTGGGCAGAAATACCCTCAGGGAATTGTTTCTCGGTACGTGCAGCAATTTTCGCTTCAAGCTGCGGCTGCATCATGTTGGCGGTGCGCTTATCGACTAGTTCGGCCAAGCCAATACCATCAATCATATCGAGCGGGTCGAGTACGTTGCCTTTCGACTTAGACATCTTCTGACCTTCTTCATCACGAATCAGGCCGGTGACATAAACCGTTTTAAAGGGAACTTGCGGGCTACCATCTGGATTCTTCAAGAAGTGCATGGTCATCATGATCATGCGCGCCACCCAAAAGAAAATGATATCAAAGCCGGTGACTAGCACATCGGTCGGATGAAAGGTCTTGAGGTCGTCGGTTGGTTCTGGCCAGCCCAACGTCGAGAACGTCCATAACGCCGATGAAAACCAGGTGTCTAATACATCATCATCTTGGCGCAAGGTTACGCTGGCGTCGAGTTGATAGTTGCTACGTACTTCGCTTTCATCACGACCAACATAAACCTGACCGTGATCGTCATACCAAGCTGGAATGCGGTGGCCCCACCATAACTGCCGCGAGATACACCAATCTTGGATATCACGCATCCAGGAGAAATACATATTTTCGTACTGTTTCGGCACAAATTGAATCTGGCCATCTTCAACTGCCTTGGTAGCGGTAGCCGCTAGGGGCGCAACGCGCACGTACCACTGGTCGGTTAAATGCGGCTCAATCGGCACTCCACCGCGGTCGCCGTAGGGCACCTTATTGGTATGGGCATCAACTTTATCGAGTAATTGCGCCGCGTCAAACTCAGCGACCACTAATTTGCGTGCGGCAAACCGTTCAATGCCATGATATTGGCTCGGTAGCGTGCCATCAAAGCCATTGATATCAGTTAATGCTTCGCCGCTCGAGGTATACAAACCGGCTTGCGCCCGCACATGTGCGGTATCATCAAATAACGCAATCATCGGTAATTGATGACGCTTACCAATATCGTAATCGTTGAAATCATGAGCTGGAGTAATTTTCACACAGCCGGTGCCAAACTCTTGGTCGACATAGCTATCAGCAATAATTGGAATACGTCGATTGACAATCGGTAGCTCGAGGAATTTACCGATCAGGCTCTGGTAGCGCTCATCATCGGGGTGCACGGCAACGGCCACATCACCGAGCATAGTTTCTGGACGGGTGGTAGCAACCACCAAATAATTCAAACCGTCGGCAGTTTTGGCACCGTCAGCCAAGGGATAGCGCAGATGCCAAATATGCCCTTGCTGTTCTTTGTTCTCAACTTCGAGATCAGAAATGGCGGTTTGCAGTTTTGGATCCCAGTTCACCAAGCGCTTACCACGATAAATTAAATTATCCTGGTACAGCCTTACAAACACCTCTTTCACCGCATTCGAGAGGCCATCATCCATGGTGAAGCGCTCACGTTGCCAGTCCACTGAGTCACCCAAGCGACGCATTTGTTGGGTGATGGTGCCGCCTGATTGCGCTTTCCACTGCCAGATTTTATCAATAAAAGCATCGCGGCCGAGCTGCTGGCGCGTTACACCTTGCGCTGCCAATTGTCGTTCAACCACCATTTGGGTGGCGATACCGGCATGATCAGTACCGACTTGCCAGAGGCTGTTAAAGCCGTCCATACGTTTGTAACGCACCAACGTATCCATGATGGTGTGCTGAAAGGCGTGGCCCATGTGTAAGCTGCCCGTGACGTTGGGCGGCGGGATCATAATGCTATAGGGCACGCCATGACCGCTTGGTTTAAAGCAGTCTTGGGCTTCCCAGCGCTGGTATATCGCTTGCTCTATCGCTTGTGGAGAATACGTCTTGTCCATCGAAACCTTCACTTGGCCTTATTTTGATTGTGCTAAAAGATAGTCAACTGCCTGAATGGTTTGCAGTTCTACGCCGTGCTGGCGCAATTGCTTGTAACGCTCGCGGGCGGCCTGGCGGGTTTGCTCGGCGCTGGGCACGAAATCGATATACAGATTCCAGCCCGTGCTGGTAGTGGCTTCATTGGTGCAGTTCACCACCATCGCCGTGCGCCGAGTGGCTATTTTGGCGCCCGGCCAGCAGAGTTCAACTGGCGCACCCTGAGCTGGGCCTTCGCCAGCCAGATTATGCGGTACAAAGGCGTCGACTGGTTGCTGCCAGAGTGCTTGATCGAGCTGCTCCGCCTGAGTTTGATCAGCACACCAAACGCGCACACTGCGCTGTTCCCGCCAGCCAGCCGTAATGACCTGACAAAGCAGCTGAAGATGCTGCTCGGTGCTAATATTATCGAGCACATAAAAAATCCCGTGCGCCATACTAATCCTGTTGTCCTGCACCACAACGGTTAATTAGGAATTGCGTTAACAGCGGTACTGGTCGCCCAGTAGCGCCTTTTTTCGCGCCACTGCGCCAAGCAGTGCCGGCAATATCCAAATGTGCCCAGTGATACTTTTTGGTGAACCGTGATAAGAAACATGCAGCAGTAATTGTACCTGCATCGCGACCACCGAGGTTAGCCATGTCTGCAAATGGGCTCTCTAGAGCTTCTTGATATTCGTCCCATAACGGCAAGCGCCAAGCGCGGTCACCACTTTGTTCCGAAGCACTAATTAATTCATGTGCTAATGGGTTGTGGCTACTCATCAGGCCGCTAGCATGGTGACCTAAAGCGATAATACAAGCACCTGTTAAGGTGGCAATATCAACCACTGATTCGGGCTCAAAGCGCTCGACATAGGTGAGGGTATCGCACAATACGAGCCGCCCTTCAGCATCAGTATTTAAGACTTCAACGGTTTGCCCACTCATAGTTTTCAGCACATCACCTGGTCGATAGGCTTTACCGTCAGGCATGTTTTCACAACCGGCAATAGCACCAATTACATTCACTGGCAGTTGCAACTCAGCTAATGCTTGCATGGTGCCAAGCACCGCCGCAGCGCCGCCCATATCGTATTTCATTTCATCCATAGCTGCCGCGGGCTTAATCGAAATACCGCCGGTATCGAAGGTTAGGCCTTTACCAACTAGCACAATCGGCGCTTGATCAGCGCTAGCACCTTGATAATGCAATAGGCTCAATACCGATTCTTGCTCAGAGCCACGGCCTACCGCTAAATAGGCATTCATGCCCAGCTCGGCCATTTGCTCTTCACCGACGCAGCTAAAGGTGAGGTTATCATAACGCTCGGCCAATGCCTGTGATTGCTCGGCAAGGTAGCGTGGAGTACAAATATTCGGTGGCATGTTGGCTACGTCACGGCATATGGTCATGCCCTTGGCAACCGCCAGACCGTGACTGATAGCCCGCTCACCCAGTGGCAGTTCGCGCCGCGTTGGTACGTTAAAAACTAATTTACGTAATGGCCGGCGTAGTTCTTCTTTACGGGTTTTTAATTGCTGAAAGGTATACAGCCCCGCTTGCGCTGCTTCAACCGCTTGGCGCACTTTCCAGTAGGTATCACGGCCCTTTACATGCAGCTCACTCAAGAAGCACACGGCCTCCATGGAACCCGTTTCATTTAAAGTATGAATGGTTTTTTCAATAATCTGCTTATACTGTCGCTCATCGAGTTCACGTTCTTTGCCGCAACCAACCAGTAACACGCGTTCGCTGAGAATATTGGGAACATGGTGTAACAACAACATTTGTCCGGCTTTGCCTTCTAGATCGCCGCGCCGTAATAGGTTGCTCAGGTAACCTTCGCTGACTTTATCGAGTTGCTCGGCAACTCCCGATAAGCGACGTGGTTCAAACACACCAACCACGATACAGGCTGAACGTTGTTTCTCCGGACTTCCACTTTTGACACTGAACTCCATGAGTACTCCTCGTTATGGCGGTTGACAGGTTGCAGCTACCATAGAATAATTCTTGTGAAAACGACAAGTTTACTGAAAATTCGCTGCATTTCCAGCAAAAAGCAACGTTAAGAGTGGTCACTAGTGCGTATATTTCGCTATTTAATGCGAGAAACCTTTAAATCTCAGATCGCTGTTTTAATGGTGTTAATGACCATTTTTATCAGCCAGAAATTTGTTCGCGTGCTTGCTGATGCCTCAGCGGGAGAAATCCCTAGTGATACGATTATTCAGCTGCTAGGTTTAAATTTACCAGCGCTGGCTGCGTTAATTATACCACTCAGTCTTTTCTTGGGTATTTTATTGGCGCATGGGCGCATATACGCCGACAACGAAATGACCGTGTTACATGCCTGCGGCGTCAGTGAATGGTATGTCACCCGGGTGACACTGGTATTAGCGACAGTGCTGGCCCTGCTAACTGCGGCGTTAACTATATGGATGGTGCCGTGGTCATTAGAGCAAGAGCGTAAAGTAGAAGAGCGTGCCCGCAATGATGGCGGCTTAAGTGTGATCATGCCGGGCCGGTTTCAACAGGCCAGCAACCAAAAAGCGGTTATTTTCGTGCAGGGGCTGACCGAGACCGGCGAACTGGACGAAGTGTTTGTGGCGCAGAGTTTGCGCGACGAAAATAATAATGTCATTGGTGGTAGCGTGGTCATGGCTGATACCGGCAATGTTATTACCGGTGAATCGGGTGCGCAAAATCTGGTGCTGAATGCTGGCACTCGATACGCTACCGAGCAATACAGCCGCGAATTACAGGTGATGGAATTTGCCAGCTATAGGCTGCAGATTAAGGAACAAGAAAGCGCCGAGTCGATTCGCAAGCTAGAAGCATTTTCTATGACTGAACTGTGGCAAGCCGATGATGTTCAGGCCCAGGCAGAATGGCAATGGCGTATTGCTATTCCGTTGGCGATGCCACTGTTGACTTTAATTGCCGTGCCACTCAGTCGCGTCAACCCACGCCAAGGTAAATTTGCTCGCTTAGCTCCCGCACTGTTGATTTATTTAGGCTACTTTTTGTTGCTTATGGCAGCACGCTCAGCGCTTGCCGACGGGGTCATTCCTGCCGCTATTGGGTTGTGGTGGATCCACGCGTTGTTGGCACTGTTTGGGGTGGCCTTAGTAGCCAAAGGGCGACCGTTTGGAATGCGCGTTATTGCGCGCCTGCGCAGGAGTCGCTAATGCTGTCTATTCTTGATCGATACATTGCTCGAACGGTGCTTAATACCTCACTGCTCAGCTTAGCCGTGTTAGCTGGGTTGTCGTCGTTGATTCGTTTTGTCGAACAATTGAAATCGGTGGGTAAAGGCACTTATAGCATTGCCGATGCCGGTTTATTTGTATTATTGAGCGTGCCACGCGATATCGAAGTGTTTTTCCCCATGGCTGCGCTGCTAGGCGGATTAATTGGTATGGGTATGTTAGCCAGTAATTCGGAATTAGTGGTGATGCTCGCGGCGGGGCGTTCACGGCTCAATATTGCCAGCTCGGTGATGAAAGCCGCGGTGATTATGATGTTGGTCGTTATGGCGATAGGTGAGTGGGTAGCGCCACCACTTGAAGCCAAGGGTCGTGAGCTGAGGGCTACTGCAATCTCTGGTGGCAGCTTGATTTCTGCGCAACAGGGCGTGTGGGCCAAAGACGGCAATCACTTCGTTAATATCACTGAAGTCGAAGATACCGGTCGCTTACGTGATATTACTATTTATCGCTTCAACAGCGAACGCGAACTCGAATCGGTGGTGCAGGGCGCAAGCGCAAACTATCGCGTCAATGGCTGGTTGCTGCAGCAAGTGATTATTACCAGCCATAGTAGCGAACGGGTAGAACGCGAACAGCTCTCACAATGGTTGTGGAACTCGTCACTGACACCGGACAAACTTGGTGTGGTGACGGTGAAACCTGAGTCGCTATCTATTCGTGGTTTAATCGATTATTTGGATTATCTCAAGGTTAACCAGCAAGCCGTTGAACGCTACGAACTGGCCTTATGGCGTAAGCTGTTAGCACCTCTAACGGTCGCAGTGATGCTGCTGGTGGCGCTGTCGTTTATTTTTGGCCCGTTACGTTCGACCACCATGGGGGCACGTATTTTGCTGGGAGTGATTACCGGCTTTGGCTTTCACGTGAGCAACGAAATATTTGGGCCATTGGCACAAGTGTATCAACTCACACCATTATCAGGCGCATTGCTACCGAGCTTACTATTTGCTGCCGCTGCACTCTATTTGATGCAGCGCCGCAGTAGCTAAGTTAACGCTCACAATTCTTTCCAGTAATACAATTGATTGGCCTCTTTGGATAAGGTCACCAACTCGGTACCAGCGGCATAGTCATGCCAGGCACGGCGGTTACGCCAATCAATTAAAACCCATAAATTCCCCAGTCCGAATAAGCAGGTTATGAGCCGAATAAAGGCCTGCTTTTTAGTGATACGGCTGCCGTCGGGCTGCTGCACTTTTAAGCGCCACGCGCGCATGCCGATGGTTTGTCCGCTGCGCCACCAAAACCAGCCAAAAAACCAGCCGACACAAAGCACCAAGTAGATACCATACAACGCTGTGCTGTTCAGCCAATCAGCGTGCTCCTGGCCATCAATTAATACCACTACCCCGGTGCTGGTCAGCAGCGCCGCAAACGCATGGGCTAAGGCCGCGGCCAGCATGATAATGGCAGTGCCCACTAAGAGGTCGTAGACCCAGGCGGCTAGGCGACGCCAAAAACTGGCGCTGGGAAAGCTAGCGTGAAGAGTTTGTGAAGGCGATGGGGTCATAAAGCTCTCGTAATTGGGTGCTGATGCAATACGCTCTATGTTACCGAAATTCTGCGCAAGATGGGAATAAACCATTCTATTGCTCAGGATTTGAGCATTTAATCATTGCTGATTAGAATTCCCTTGATCAGCGCCTTTGCATGCGTATAATGCGCACATACTTGTGTACATCCCCCTTGCCTGGGTGGCGAAATTGGTAGACGCAGCGGATTCAAAATCCGCCGTTGGAAACAACGTGTCGGTTCGAGTCCGACCCTAGGCACCACTTCCTTAAGAAACATCCTTTTAGTGCAAAAATCTGTTATGCTGAACATGTTCTGCGCAGCTATTAATGCGCTGTTTATGTTTGGAGAATTATGAGCGAAAAAACCGCTAACAACGCGTCTGATCAACCCGAATACGAGGTTGAGATCCCATCGCGTGAGCAATTACTTGAAGCCGTGACTGCGCGCTTAAAACCGACTTCGTTTGAAGAACTTGTCGAACGTTTTCAGTTGACCGATGAACGGCAGCATATCGGTGTGAAACGTCGCCTGCGCGCTATGGAGCGTGATGGTCAGCTGGTTTTCACCAAAGCCAATGCCTATGGTTTACCCGATCGCATGAGCCTGATAAAAGGCCGCATCATTGGCCATCGCGATGGCTTCGGTTTTTGTAAACCAGAAGACGGCGGGTCTGACCTATTTATTCCACACCATCAAATGTATAGCGTGCTGCATGGCGATGTGGTGCTGGCCCAAGAAACTGCAAAAGATGCCAAGGGCCGCCGCGAAGCGCGGGTAGTGCGGGTCATTGAGCCGCAGCAGAACGACATAGTCGGGCGCTATTTCATTGAGCATGATCTTGGTATTGTGGTACCCGATGACAGCCGTATTAACCAAGACATTTTAATCCCCGAGCATGCCAAAAAAGATGCCCGCCACGGTCAAATTGTGGTGACACGGGTTACTAAGCGTCCTAGTCATCGCACCTCACCAATTGGTGAAATAGTTGAAGTATTAGGTGAGCACTTAGCTCCAGGTATGGAAATCGAAATAGCCATTCGTGAGCATGATATTCCGACCAGTTGGTCAGCGGCGACTGAAGCCGAAGTAGCAACCTTAGCCGAGCAAGTCCCAGCTGAAGCCTATCAAGACCGCGTTGATTTACGCGAACTACCGCTAATCACCATCGATGGTGAGGATTCGCGCGACTTTGACGACGCCGTTTATGCCGAAGCCGAAGGTGATGGCTGGCGCTTGTGGGTGGCGATTGCCGATGTCAGCTATTATGTGAAACCCAATACGGCCTTAGATAAGGATGCGTTAGAGCGCGGCAATTCAGTGTATTTTCCCAACTTCGTGGTGCCGATGTTGCCAGAAAAGTTATCCAATGGCCTGTGCTCGCTGAACCCGCATGTTGATCGTTTGTGTATGGTGGCAGAAATGTCACTCAGCAGCAGCGGCAAGCTGGGCGAGGCGAAATTCTACCCGGCGGTAATGAACTCCAAAGCGCGTATGACCTACACCAAAGTTGCCGCCATTCTGGCCGGTGAGCCGAAATTACGCCAAGAATATGAAGCGGTGCTAGGTAATATTGAAACGCTTCATAGCCTCTATAAGGTACTGAAGAAAGCACGCCGTGCGCGTGCTGCTATTGAATTTGAAACACTCGAAACGCGCTTTATTTTTAATGCACAACGCAAAATTGAGCGCATTGAACCAGTGCGTCGCAACGTCGCTCATACGATCATCGAAGAATGCATGATCATGGCCAACGTGGCGACTGCGCGACTGATTGAATCGAACCCTGAGGCTGGCGCGCTATTTCGTATTCACCAAGCGCCGTCTAGTGAGCGTTTAAAAAGTTTCCGCACTTTCCTAGCTGAACTAGGTTTAGTGATGAGTGGTGGCGATGAGCCAAGTCCGCGTGACTACAGTAATGTCTTGGAGCAAATTGGTGATCGCCCAGATGCGGAATTGATTCAAACTATGTTGCTGCGGTCTATGCAGCAAGCGGTGTATAGCCCCGATAATGCTGGTCACTTTGGTTTAGCCCTGGAGCAATATGCGCACTTTACCTCGCCGATTCGGCGTTACCCAGACTTAGTTTTGCACCGCGCCATTAAAGCGCTACTGAAACAGCAGCAGGGCAGTTCAAAGGCCCTCAGTGGCGCATGGATGTACCCTGATGAGCAGTTGGATCAGCTCGGTGAACATTGTTCAATGAGCGAGCGCCGCGCTGATGATGCGACCCGGCAAGTGGATGAGTGGCTGAAGTGTGAATATATGCAGGATCACGTTGGCAGCGAATTCTCTGGGGTGATTTCGTCGGTCACTAGCTTTGGCTTATTTATTCGACTCGACGATATGCAGATTGATGGCTTGGTGCATATTAGTCACCTCGATAACGACTACTATCACTATGATAATGAACGGCATTTATTGATAGGTGAAAATAGCCGTAAAGTTTATCGACTTGGCGACAAAGTGCGGGTTCGTGTGCGTGCGGTTGATTTAGATGAACGGAAGATTGACTTAACCTTGCTATCGTCTGAGAGCCCTGCAGGAGTAACCCGTCGGCTTGAACCGATGCCACCACGTCGAGCTGATAATAGCGCTAAGGGTGGGCGCAAATTTGGTGCAAAACCAAGCGCTAAATCATCAACTAAATCGAGCAAGAAGTCGGGCTCGCAGAAAAGTCGCGGAAAGAGAAAATGAGTAAGAAGATCACCATTTTTGGGCTGCATTCGGTGCGTGCTTTAATGGCCCAACACCCTGAGCGTTTAGTCGAGTTTTATGCCACTCGCGAGCGCCAAGATAAAGCCCTACAAGAGCTGATTCAACAAGCACAGCAACTTGGTATTAAAGCACAGTTTGTGCCGAAGGCGAGTTTAGATAAGCGTGCTGAAGAAGGCAACCATCAAGGGGTGGTGATTACCGCACTAGAGGCACCGCAGTTAAGCGAACATGACTTGCCTGATTTGGTAACAGCAGCCGGTAAGCGGGCGCTATTTTTGGTCCTTGATGGCGTCACCGATCCGCATAATCTCGGCGCCTGTCTGCGCAGTGCGGATGCTACCGGGGTGACTGCGGTGATTGTGCCAAAAGATAAGTCAGCATCAATCACGCCGATAGTGCGTAAAGTGGCTAGTGGGGCAGCTGAAACGGTGCCGTTGGTGCAAGTGACCAATTTAGCCCGAGCGTTGCGTGAGCTGCAGCAATTGCAGGTGTGGGTAATCGGTACCGCCGGTGAAGCAAGCGATGATTTGTACGCGGTTGATTATACTGGCCCAGTGGCGCTGGTGATGGGAGCCGAGGGCGACGGTATGCGCCGCTTAACTCGTGAGACTTGTGATCAATTGATTAAAATTCCATTGCTTGGTAGCGTTAGCAGTTTGAACGTGTCAGTGGCCACCGCCGTGTGCCTCTATGAAGTAGTGCGGCAGCGCCTAGGAAGCAGTACTGATGGCGTTTAAAAGTAACCGCTGGTTGCGAGCGCGACCGCTAATGATTGCTGCCGGGTTGCTGCTGTTACTACTATTGGCATGGCTTCCCACGGGTGATATGGATGCCGAGCAACGCAGCCACAAACCGTTGTTATGGATTGTCGATGATACCACCGGCGATAGCGATGCGCTGGTGCTTACTGTTCGCGATGATCTGCAACAACGGCTATCTCAACGGCATGAGTGGCGACTGGCAAAACAGCCTGAAGCGCACGTATGGCAGTTGACGTTGCAGGTGCTGCTCGATGACAGTCAGCAACCCCCATTGTTGCGTTTGCATGGTGAACTGCAAGCCCCCCATCAAGGCCAACTCAAGCGCTTTGCTATTGAAGGTAAGACCGACGTGGCGGGCTTACTGCCCGAGCAATATGTCAAAATTGCTACGCAATTACTTACCAGCGCAACAGCAACCGTCGAATAACTTGTTCTGAGTGGTTATTTCTTATATACTCCCGCGGCTTAAATCAGTCTTAGGTAGTTAACTAAACACCCAAAGCGTTCCTTGCTGTTCGCGGTGCGACTGAGCCGATAACAGCTATGAACCATAAGGAGCAGAAATGCGCAATTATGAAATCGTATTCATGGTCCACCCGGACCAGAGCGAGCAAGTACCTGGTATGATCGAGCGCTACAGCGAAACGATCAAAGCCGGTAACGGTACCATCCATCGTTTGGAAGACTGGGGCCGTCGTCAATTGGCATACCCAATCAACAAGTTGCATAAAGCACACTACGTGTTGATGAACATCGAAGCGTCAAACGAAGTTATCGACGAGCTGGAAACGGCTTTCCGTTATAACGACGCCGTTCTGCGTAACATGATCATGCGTCAAAAAGATGCAGTCACTGAAGCGTCACCTATGATCCGTAAAGACGAGCGTAAAGCTGAGTCACGTTACGATGAACAGGAAGAGAGCGAAGAAGCGTAAGCTTCGGCGTGCGAGATAAACCCGACGTGGCGACATTGCACAATCAATTGGTACTGAGCGGAGAGATTATTAAGCCGCCCCGATTGACGCGCAGTCCAGCCGGCATTCGTCACCTGCACTTAATTGTCGAACATAGTTCAGAGCAATTAGAAGCAGGACTACCGCGGCGCAGTTATGTGCGCATAGCAGTAGTGCTAAGTGGCGACGAGGTAAATCGTTGGGATACTGAATTAACCGTTGGTAGCGCAGTGCAAGTAAGCGGCTTTTTGAATCGGCACGAAGATTCAAACGGACTAGCAAAGTTAGTACTGCATGCCCAGCAACTTGTGAAGATTTGAGGAGACCATCATGGCTCGTTTTTTCCGTCGCCGTAAATTCTGCCGTTTCAAGGCAGAGGGCGTTAAAGAAATTGATTACAAAGATATCGCTACTCTGAAGAACTACATTACCGAGAGTGGCAAAATCGTTCCTAGCCGTATTACTGGCACTTCAGCCAAGTATCAACGGCAGTTGGCGCGTGCCATCAAACGTGCACGTTACTTGTCATTGCTGCCGTATACTGATTCACATCAGTAAGCTGGCGCGACGAACGATTTCGACCATCAGAGGTAGCGAACAATGCAAATTATTTTGTTAGATAAAGTCGCCAACTTAGGCAGCTTGGGTGACCAAGTTGAAGTTAAGTCTGGTTACGCACGTAACTTTTTATTCCCGCAAGGCAAGGCTGTACCTGCCACAGCGGCGAATATTGCTAAATTCGAAGAGCGTCGCGCTGAGTTAGAAGCTAAATTAGCTGCTGATTTGGCTGCTGCCCAGCAACGTGCTGAGCAGGTTAGCGCTTTAGAAACCGTAGTCATCACCTCAAAAGCGGGTGACGAAGGTAAATTATTTGGTTCTATCGGCACGCGTGACATCGCTGACGCAGTATCTGCGGCAGGCGTTGCGGTGAAGAAGAGCGAAGTGATGTTACCAAACGGTACATTGCGTGATGTGGGTGAATACAGCGTTGAATTGCATCTGCATTCAGACGTGTTTGCCACGGTAACCATACAAGTCGTAGCTGCTGACTAATCAGCGACGATAATAGCGACAGTGATGTCCGAAAAGCCGAATCAGTATACTGATTCGGCTTTTTTATGCCTCAAACAGATCGTGCGAAGGGGTTCTGCTTCCTTCTTGGGTCAGCATTTTGTATAGTCTGCAGCATAGAGTTTTCCCCATACCTTGATAGAGACCAGCATGGCAGAAAAACGCTCAGAGCAAGCGTCCCGCAAAGATGCAAAATTAGACGCAATTAAAACCCCACCGCATTCCATTGAAGCGGAGCAATCGGTGCTGGGCGGATTGATGCTCGACACCCAGGCCTGGGACAACATTGCTGATGAAATAATTGCTGACGATTTTTATCATCGTGGCCATCGACTGATCTTCAAGGCCATGCATCATTTAGCTGAACGTAGCCAACCGATCGATTTAGTTACCGTTTCTGAGGTACTGGAAAGCACGGGTGAATTGCAAGACGTTGGTGGCTTTGCTTATTTGGGCGAAATTGCTAAAAACACCCCGAGCGCAGCAAATATTCGCGCCTACGCAAAAATTGTGCGTGAGCGTGCGGTAGTGCGTGAAATGATTGCGGTCGCGAATGATATTGCCGAATCAGGGTTTGACACGCAGAGCCGCACCAGTGCCGAATTGCTCGATGAGGCCGAGCGTAAAGTATTCTTGATTGCTGAAAAACGTATTAACCAAAATGAAGGCCCACAGGCCATTGTACCGATCTTAGAGAAGACTATTAATCGTATTGAGCAGCTCAGTGCGAATAAAAACCATAATGGTGTTACCGGCGCATCGACTGGCTTTACTGACTTGGACCGCATGACCGCCGGCTTACAAAATTCCGATTTAATTATTGTTGCAGCGCGGCCATCCATGGGTAAAACCACCTTCGCCATGAATTTGGTCGAGAATGTGGCAATGAAGGCCGAGCATCCGGTCTTGGTGTTTAGTTTGGAGATGCCGTCAGAGCAAATCATGATGCGGATGTTGGCATCACTGAGTCATGTTGACCAAACGCGGATTCGTAGCGGCCAATTAAAAGATGAAGACTGGGATCGTATTGCCTCAACGATAAATATTTTAAAGCAGCGTAATAATATTTTAATTGATGATTCGTCGGGCTTAACCCCTACTGAAGTTCGTTCGCGAGCACGCCGGGTACACCGTGAGCACAAAGGTCTTAGCATGATCATGGTGGACTATTTACAGTTGATGACGGTACCTGGTTTTAACGATAACCGTACCCTAGAAATCGCTGAAATTTCGCGCTCGTTGAAGGCCCTAGCGAAAGAGTTGAGTGTACCGGTAGTGGCACTGTCACAGTTGAATCGCTCACTTGAGCAGCGTGCTAACAAGCGCCCAGTCAACTCTGATTTACGTGAATCAGGCTCGATTGAGCAAGATGCTGACGTAGTCATGTTTATCTATCGCGACGAAGTGTATCACCCCGAATCTGAAGAGCAGGGTATCGCTGAAGTGATTTTAGGCAAACAACGGAATGGCCCAATTGGCACCATCAAGTTAAAGTTCCAAGGGCAGTTTTCGCGCTTTGATAATTTGGCGATTAGCCAAATGTATGAAGGTTTCGACCGTTAAGCGTTAGCTTGGCAGTGGTGGCATAAGCCGTGTGCTTCAATGGTCTGGCTAGCCACCGTGAAACCATGGCTTTGTGCTTGCTTGCGCAGGGCGTCATAAACCCCATCGGATTGAATTTCTTGCACGGAGCCACAGCGCTCACAAATCAACATTTGTACCGGGTGATGGTGGTCAAAATGGCTGCACAACACATAGCTGTTGGATGAACTAATCTTGTGTACAAACCCTTGTTCTTGCAGAAAATCGAGAGCGCGATAAATAGTCGGTGGTTTGGCATTTGGCACCGCACCTTTTAACTTATCTAATAAATCATAAGCGCCGATAGCACCATCTTGACCGGCTAGGATCTCGAATACCTCGCGTCGGGCCGGAGTGAGACGGGCGCCGCGTTGTTCGCAGAGTTTTTCGGCTTTATTAATCAGCCGTTGGGTTTCAGGTGTCGTCATGCACGCAGTTTAGCACGCGATTTTTTACAGAGGAAGTTTCAAATCAAAACGGTATAATGGCGCTGTTATTTAGCAACGCGCAGAGTTCCTCAGCTATGAACAATCGTACCCTCGCAGTGGCTCCGATGCTCGATTGGACTGATCGCCATTGTCGCTATTTTCATCGCCTGTTAAGTCAACACGCGCTGCTGTACACCGAAATGGTCACCACCGGTGCGATTTTGTATGGCAAGCATGATTTTTTGCGCTTTAATCCAGCCGAGCAGCCGCTGGTATTGCAACTAGGTGGCAGCGATCCGGCGGCTATGGCTGAATGTACAGCGTTGGCGGCAGAGCGTGGCTATCAAGAAGTTAATATCAACGTTGGTTGTCCCTCTGACCGAGTGCAAAACGGCAGTTTTGGCGCCTGTTTGATGGCTGAGCCAGACACTGTGGCAAGCTGTGTGGCAGCGATGAAGCAAGCAGCACCGAATACTGTCATTTCGGTAAAAACGCGGCTGGGTATTGATAAACATGATAGCGACGAGTTTCTGCACGATTTTTTAGAACCGATCATGGCGGCTGGCTGTGAACACGTTACTCTACACGCTCGCAACGCTTGGTTGCAGGGTTTAAGTCCAAAGCAAAACCGCGACATTCCGCCACTGCGTTATGATCGGGTATACCGCATGAAGCAGCGCTACCCACAGCTGCACGTTACCATCAACGGTGGCATTACCAATAGCGCAGAAATTACCGAGCATTTGCAACATGTTGATGGCGTGATGATTGGCCGGGAAGCCTACCAAAATCCGCGTATTTTGACCGAGTTCGATGGCTTTTTCGGGGCCCCAAGCGCGCCCGTTAATTTGCTTGACGTGGTCATGCAAATGCTCGATTACACCAATGAACATATTGCCCAAGGCGGTCGTGCTTGGCATGTAGCGCGACACATGCTCGGCCTGTTTCAGGGCCTACCGGGAGCGCGGCGTTGGCGTCAACTGCTGTCACAATTGGGGCCGGTAGCCGAAACTGCAGACGATCTGTTGCTGCCGGCATTAACAGCAGTGACCGAGGCAACGCGGCTCTATCAACAGCGCCAAGAAAGTGAAGAAAATCACCACTAATTGTCGAATTGGTCGTAGCAATTCTCATCGAAATTGTAATAAACCCAATTAAAACATGTAGATAATATTTTTGGCATAATTCATGCATATCTCTAATCAACGCGGCAATAGCCGCTTAAACTAAGGAGATAATGACATGAAAAAGTTAATCGTTGCAGTGCTGCTGGTCAATGCGTCAATGGTAATGAATCCGACTGCGCAAGCAGCCGAATTATCAACCATCGATTATTTAGGTGAGGCCATTAGCCAACAGGCCAATGCAGTCAAGAATGAATTGCTGCGTACCACCGAAAAAGCGCTCAAGCAGACTATGGCAGAGATTAAGCTGGTGTTTGCAGTTGCCGACGATGCCGATCAAGAAGTCGTTGACGCCCCGGTTAAGCAACCATAGTAATGATGTTACTGAACCCCTACTTAGTATCTATGCTGTTGTTGGCGCCGGTATTGGGAACGGTTGCCGCTGCCGCGCTATTGCGCGTCAGCCTGTCGCTTGGCGGTATCAAATCGGAGTGATTCAGGTGACTCATTATGCTAATCTGAAGTAGTTTTGCGCAGTCGCGCACTAACAACAACTAACCAGAGGAAGCAACCGCGTGAAAAGCTCTTATAGTTTTGCTCTATTGACAGTCATTGCGTTGTCGAGTGCTGCTTGTAGTGACCCGGAATCGACCCAGCAAACGCTTGAAGCGGGTGAACGTGCAAAGCAACTGGCTCAACAGTATATGATCGTTGATACCCACATTGACGTGCCATATCGGCTCCGCGATGATTGGGAAGATGTCAGTAAAGCGACCCAACGCGGTGAGTTTGATTACCCGCGGGCTGTGGCTGGTGGTTTAAATATACCATTTATGTCGATCTATATTCCGGCCGCACTAGAACGCACAGCAGGGGCCAGCTATCAACTCGCCCATGAACTGATTGATGGGATGGAAGCTTTAGTTTGGCGTGCCTCAGACAAGTTTGGCATGGCTTATTCAAGTGCTGATGCCGAGCGTTTGTTTGCGCAGGGTAAAATTGGTATTGCTTTAGGTATGGAAAATGGCGCACCGATTGAGGGTAAGTTGGAGAATCTGCAAACCTTTTTTGACCGTGGCATACGCTATATTACCTTATCCCACTCTGAGTCCAATCATATTGCCGACTCATCCTACGATTTACGTAAACAATGGAACGGCTTAAGCCCGTTTGGCAAAGAGCTAATTGTTGCGATGAATAACCTCGGCGTTATGGCCGATATCTCGCATGTCTCTGATGACGCCTTTTGGCAAACCTTAGAGATAACTAAAACTCCGGTAATTGCCTCGCATTCCTCATTACGGCGCTTTACTCCTGGCTTCGAGCGTAACATGAGTGATGAAATGATTACCGCACTGGCGGAAAATGGTGGAGTCATCATGATTAACTTCGGTTCGGCGTTTGTCACCCAACAAGCCAACCGTTATAACGATATCATTCGGCCACAAATCGACGCGATTCGTGCCGAGCTTGGCGACAGCGCCGAGGCTGATGCGAAAATTGCCGAACTACGCGGTAAAAATCCCTATCCGTTCGCTACCTTAGAACAAGTGCTTGACCATATTGATCATGTCAATGCGCTGGTTGGAATTGATTATATCGGCATTGGCTCCGACTATGATGGCGTCGGTGATTCATTACCGGTTGGCTTGAAAGATGTTTCTAGCTACCCGAATTTGATTCAAGGTTTATTGGATCGGGGTTACAGCGAAGACGATATCGGCAAAATTCTATCCGGTAATTTCATGCGAGTGTGGAAAGCTGTTGAAACTTACGCAGCTAGCCAGTAATCGTCTACTTTTAGCGTTGACATTCGGCCGCGAAAGCGTATAATTCGCGGCCACAGTGCCACTCCCTTAGGGTTCTGCTCGTTCAGGCAAGCTTTCTAGCAGGCCGAAACGACTAGGTAATTGGTCACTGTGATAGGTTGCCACAGCAATCCCGATAGGGGATTGAATGTATTTTCGTTGAAAATACCCCATCCGGTATGTGCCAGGGTGGCGGTTTTTTTCTGTGCTCTTTTTTAAATGCTCTTTTATTGAGGCTATTTTTCATGGCTAATCAAAGAATTCGGATTCGCTTAAAAGCGTTCGATCACCGTCTGATTGACCAGTCAACTGCAGAAATCGTTGAAACTGCAAAACGTACTGGTGCTCAGGTACGTGGTCCAATCCCACTGCCAACACGCAAAGAACGCTTTGTTGTGCTGATTTCTCCGCACGCTAACAAAGATGCGCGTGACCAGTACGAAATCCGTACCCACAAGCGTTTGATCGACATCATCGACCCGACTGACAAGACTGTTGACGCATTAATGCGTTTAGACCTTGCTGCTGGCGTTGATGTTCAGATTAGCTTGGGTTAAGCGGGCAGTAATAGGATTACACACGAGAGGTTTTAACAATGGCTATTGGTCTAGTCGGTCGTAAAGTAGGAATGACACGTGTCTTCCAAGAAGACGGCGCTTCTGTACCTGTTACTGTAATTGAAGTAACTGCAAACCGTGTGACTCAGGTAAAAACTGATGACACTGACGGATATCGTGCACTTCAAGTCACAACAGGTGAGAAAAAAGCAAGCCGTGTTTCTAAGCCACTTGCGGGCCACTTCGCGAAAGCGGGTGTTGATGCAGGTCGCGGTCTCTGGGAATTCCGCCTAGAGAATGGTGAAGGTGAAGAATTCACAGTAGGTTCTGAAATCACTGTTGAATTGTTTGCGGAAACCAAAAAAGTTGACGTTACCGGTACTTCAAAAGGTAAAGGTTTCCAAGGCGCTATCAAGCGTTGGAACTTCAGCATGCAAGACGCTACCCACGGTAACTCGCGCTCACATCGTGCGCCGGGTTCAATTGGTCAAAACCAGTCTCCGGGTCGCGTTTTCAAAGGCAAAAAGATGGCAGGTCAGATGGGTAACAAGCAAATAACCGTGCAAACGCTAGACGTAGTACGTGTTGACGCAGAGCGTGGCTTGTTGCTGGTTCGTGGCGCTGTCCCTGGTGCTATTGGCGGCGATGTTATCGTCAAGCCAGCAGTCAAGGTCAAGGCGTAACGTCCGAGGAGAATGGTGATGGAATTAACATTAAAAGACGCAAAAGGCGCTCTTGAAGTTTCCGAAGCTACCTTTGGACGTGAGTTCAACGAAGCTTTGGTACATCAAGTTGTCGTAGCATATGCAGCCGGTGCTCGTCAGGGTAGCCGTGCGCAAAAGACGCGTTCTGAAGTTTCAGGTGGTGGTAAGAAGCCATGGAAACAAAAAGGTTCAGGCCGTGCTCGTGCAGGTACTACGCGTAGCCCAATCTGGCGTACCGGTGGTGTGACTTTCGCAGCGAAACCACAAAACCACAGCCAGAAAGTAAACAAGAAAATGTATCGCGGTGCTCTGATGAGCATTTTATCAGAACTGATTCGTCAAGGCCGCCTGACAGTGGTTGAGAACTTTGCCGTTGAATCGCCAAAGACCAAAGAATTAGTCGCGAAACTGAAAGCGATGGATCTGAACGACGTTCTGATTATCACCAAAGAAGTGGACGAAAACTTGTTCTTAGCGTCACGCAACTTGCATAAAGTTGACGTACGTGATGTTCAAGGTATCGACCCGGTGAGCTTAATCGCTTTTGAAAATGTTCTGATGACTGCTGACGCAGTGAAGCAACTTGAGGAGAAATTGTCATGATGCGCGAAGAACGTTTACTTCAAGTACTTGTCGCTCCTCACGTTTCTGAAAAGTCTACGACTGCAGCAGAAACTAACAACACGGTTGTGTTTAAAGTTGCTACGAATGCCACTAAAGCTGAAATCAAAGCGGCCGTTGAAAAGCTGTTTGAAGTTCAAGTTAAAGGTGTTCGCACGGTTAACGTTAAGGGCAAAACCAAACGTACCGGCATGCGCGTAGGTAAGCGCAGTGACTGGAAAAAAGCGTATGTCACCCTGCAAGAAGGCTCTGACATCGACTTCGTCGGCGGCGCTGAGTAATAGGAGGAATTCACATGGCATTAGTTAAGTGTAAGCCTACGTCTCCAGGTCGTCGTCACCTCGTTAAAGTGGTTAACGAAGATCTGTACAAAGGTAAGCCATACGCCCCGTTGTTGGACAAAAACAACAAAAACGGCGGTCGTAACAATAATGGTCGTATTACTGTACGTCACATTGGTGGTGGTCATAAGCAACACTACCGGATGGTTGACTTCAAACGCGACAAAGATGGTATCCCAGCAAAAGTTGAGCGTTTGGAATATGATCCAAACCGTTCAGCGAACATTGCCCTAGTGCTGTATGCCGACGGTGAACGTCGTTACATTTTAGCACCTAAAGGTATGAAAGCAGGTGATGCAGTTCAATCAGGTGTGGATGCACCTATCAAGGCGGGTAACGCTTTACCACTGCGTAATATTCCAGTTGGTGCTGTGGTTCACGCTTTGGAAATGAAGCCAGGTAAAGGTGCTCAGTTAGCTCGCTCAGCGGGTGCTTCTGTGCAAGTACTTGGTCGCGATGGCGCGTACGTAACAGTTCGTTTGCGTTCTGGCGAAGTTCGTCGGATTCAGTCGGATTGCCGTGCAACTATCGGCGAAGTAGGCAACGCAGAACACATGCTGCGTCAATTGGGTAAAGCTGGTGCAGTGCGCTGGCGTGGTGTTCGTCCAACCGTTCGCGGTGTGGCGATGAACCCAGTTGATCACCCACATGGTGGTGGTGAAGGTCGTACTTCAGGTGGTCGTCATCCGGTTTCTCCATGGGGAACACCGACTAAGGGTTATAAGACCCGTAGTAACAAGCGTACTGATAAGTTCATCGTACGTCGTCGCAACAAATAAGAGTTGAGGATTAGACATGCCACGTTCTCTTAAAAAAGGTCCATTTATTGACCTTCACCTATTGAATAAGGTGGAGAAAGCGTTGGAAGCCGGGGACAAGAAGCCAATTAAAACTTGGTCCCGCCGTTCAATGATTATCCCTGATATGATCGGCCTTACGTTAGCTGTTCATAATGGTCGCCAGCACGTGCCAGTATTCGTCTCTGACGAAATGGTTGGTCACAAGCTAGGTGAATTTGCACCAACCCGCACTTATCGTGGCCACGCTGCTGATAAGAAAGCGAAGAAACGGTAAGGGAGACAAATGATGGAAGCTATTGCTATTCACAAGTTTGCCCGCCTTTCTCCACAAAAAGGCCGGTTGGTTGCTGACCAGATCCGCGGATTACCAGTTGCGAAAGCACTGGAAATTTTGGCTTACAGCCCTAAAGATGCAGCTGGTCTGCTGAAAAAGGTGTTGGAATCAGCCATCGCGAATGCTGAGCACAACGAAGGTGCCGACATCGACGAGTTGAAAGTCGCTAAAATCATGGTGGACGAAGGTCCTCAGATGAAGCGTATCAAACCTCGTGCGAAAGGTCGTGCTGATCGTATCATCAAGCGTACCAGCCACATTACTGTGGTTGTTTCGGATAGCTAGGAGATAAGTTATGGGTCAGAAAGTTCATCCTAATGGTATTCGCCTAGGTATCACCAAACCATGGAATGCAACCTGGTTCGCGAATACAAAAGATTTTGCTGATAACCTGCATGGTGATCACCTGGTTCGTTTAATGTTGAAAAAAGAGCTGAGCCAAGCTTCAGTTTCTCGTATCGTCATTGAGCGTCCAGCAAAAAGCATCCGTGTCACCATTCACACTGCACGCCCAGGCGTGGTGATTGGTAAGAAAGGTGAAGACGTTGAGAAATTGCGTCAAGCTGTTTCTAAATTGACCGGTGTACCAGCACAGATCAACATCTCAGAAGTGCGTAAGCCAGAAATGGATGCACAACTGGTTGCTGAAAACATCGCTGGTCAGCTTGAGCGCCGCGTTATGTTCCGTCGTGCTATGAAGCGTGCGGTACAGAACGCCATGCGTATCGGCGCCAAAGGTATCAAAGTAGAAGTAAGCGGCCGTTTAGGTGGCGCTGAAATTGCTCGTACTGAGTGGTACCGTGAAGGTCGCGTTCCATTGCACACACTGCGTGCGGACATTGACTACGCAACGGCAGAAGCAGGTACCACCTACGGTATCATTGGTGTAAAAGTTTGGGTTTTCCGTGGTGAGGTTCTCGGTGGCATGCCAACCGAAGAGAAACCAGCGGCAGCTCCAGCTAAGCGCCCCAAAGGCCGTAAGTAAGGAGAGACGAAATGTTGCAACCTAAGCGTACAAAATTCCGTAAAGTTTTTAAGGGCCGTAACCGTGGTCTCGCGCAGTCTGGTAACAAAGTCAGCTTCGGTACTTTCGGTTTGAAAGCGGTTGACCGTGGTCGTATGACTGCGCGTCAAATCGAAGCGGCTCGTCGTGCTTTGACGCGTCATGTAAAACGTCAAGGTAAGATTTGGATTCGCGTATTCCCAGATAAGCCAATTACCAATAAACCACTTGAAGTGCGGATGGGTAAAGGTAAGGGTAGCGTCGAGTATTGGGTAGCTCAGATTCAGCCAGGCCGCGTCCTGTATGAAATCGACGGTGTATCAGAAGAAACTGCGCGTGAAGCGTTTGATCTTGCTGCACGTAAGCTGCCATTCAAAACCACCTTTGTTATTCGGACGGTGATGTAATGAAAGCGAACGAACTGAAAGATAAAACCGTTGAGCAGCTGCAAGAAGAGTTGTTAGGTTTGCGTCGTGAGCAGTTTAACCTGCGCATGCAAGCCGCAACTGGCCAGCTGAATCAAACACACATGTTGAAGCAAGTGCGCCGTAATATCGCACGTGTGAAAACAGTATTGACCCAGAAGGCAGGTGCATAATGTCTGAGCAAACTATCCGGACGCTGCAAGGCCGTGTGACCAGCGACAAAATGGACAAGTCGATCACTGTGGCGATTACCCGTCGGGTAAAACACCCTGTGTATGGCAAGTACTTAACCCGTACTACCAAGTTGCATGCACACGACGAAAACAACGAATGCAAAACTGGCGATCTCGTGACTATTCGCGAAACTCGCCCGGTCTCTAAGACCAAATGTTGGGCATTGGTTGAAATCGTAGAGCGCGCTGAAGTTATTTAATTAGTTTTAGCGAGTTAGCTTAAACGGCGCCCAATCGGGCGCCGTTTTTATTTGGCTGCTTGTTTGCTCGGTTGAATCACAGTAAAGTGACATTATTCAAACACGTGTTTAAGTTGAGGTGCTTGTGTCGACCGCGTATCCACATTTATTGCAGCCGCTAGATTTGGGCTTTACCACCATTAAAAACCGAGTGTTGATGGGCTCCATGCACACCGGTTTAGAAGAAGAAAAAGGCGGCTTTGCTAAATTGGCTGAGTATTATGAGGCGCGTGCCAAAGGTGGCGTTGGCCTCATCGTAACCGGCGGCATTAGTCCTAATTTTCGTGGCCGTGTAGCGCCGTTTGGTAGCGAATTAAGTCGGCCCTGGCAAGTTGCCAAGCATCGCCTTATCACCGACGCAGTGCATCGCCATGACAGTAAGATTTGTATGCAAATTTTACATACTGGTCGCTATGCCTATCATCCATTTTCGGTAGCACCGAGCAAGATTAAGGCACCAATTTCTCCATTTACCCCAAAAGCCATGAGCGAGCGACAAATTCGCACCACTATTGCACATTTTGCCCGCGCCGCTCGATTAGCGCAAAAGGCTGGCTACGATGGGGTTGAGGTAATGGGTTCGGAAGGTTACTTGATTAACCAGTTCATCTGCCCACGTACCAATCAGCGCAGCGACCAATGGGGCGGTTCATTTGAAAACCGCACGCGCTTAGCGCGAGAAATCATCAAAGCAGTGCGTGCCGAAGTGGGTCCTAATTTTATCATTATTTATCGCCTGTCGATGCTGGACTTGGTGCCTGACGGTAATACCTTCGAGGAAGTCATTGCGCTCGGCAAGACAGTCACTGAACTGGGTGTGAATATTATCAATAGCGGTATTGGCTGGCATGAAGCGCGCGTACCGACCATTGTTACTTCGGTGCCGCGTGCGGCCTTTAGTTGGATTACCGCCAAGGTGCGCCAGCACTTATCGGTGCCAGTAGTGGCAGTCAACCGCATTAACACCCCAGAAATAGCCGAACAAATTCTTGCTAAAGGTGAAGCCGATATGGTCTCCATGGCGCGCCCGCTGTTAGCTGACCCGGAGTTTGTCAATAAGGCGGCGGCCAACCAGGCGCATCGCATCAATACCTGTATCGCTTGTAATCAAGGCTGTCTTGACCATGTGTTTGAAAATAAGCGGGCGACCTGTTTGGTCAACCCATTTGCTTGTTATGAAACCGAGTTAAAATTAACCGCAGTGGCGCAGCCCAAGCAGATTGCTGTCGTTGGTGCCGGTCCGGCTGGTTTAGCCTTTGCCTGTTACGCGGCAGAGCGCGGGCATAAGGTGTCACTATTTGATAGTGCCGGTGAAATAGGTGGACAATTCAACTATGCCAAGCAAATTCCGGGTAAAGAAGAATTTCATGAAACCATACGCTATTTTAATCAGCGCGTAACAGAGCTTGGTATCACCTTGCATTTAAATCAGCGGCAAACAGCACAGAGTCTGCTTGCTGGTAAGTTTGACGATATCGTGCTTGCCACCGGTATTGTGCCGCGTCAATTACAGCTGCCTGGAAGTGACTCCAGTAAAGTGCTCAGCTATCTGGATGTATTGCGTGATCGTAAGCCAGTTGGCGCACGGGTGGCGATTATCGGTGCCGGTGGTATTGGCTTCGATGTGGCTGAATTGATTACCACCGAACAGTCACCGTCCTTGTCAGTGACCGAATGGTCGCGGATTTGGGGGGTTGATAGTCAGTATAGCGAGCGTGGCGGTTTAACCAAGCCGGGTAAAGAACATAATCCGCGTGAGGTTTACTTGTTGCAGCGCAAAACTAGTAAGGTTGGCGATGGTTTGGGTAAAACCTCAGGTTGGGTACATCGCGCCACACTCAAGCAAAAAAATGTGCAGATGATTGCTGGGGTAACCTACAAGGAAATTACTGATCAAGGCCTGGTGATTGAAGTGAATGGCCAAACCAGTGTACTTGAGGTCGACCATATCATTGTTTGTGCGGGACAATTGCCGCTGCGGGAATTACAGCAGGAGCTGATAGCCGCCGGTCAATCAGTCCATTTGATCGGTGGTGCTGATGTGGCTGCCGAACTGGATGCTAAACGCGCTATGCGCCAAGCAGCTGAATTAGCGGTGGTTATTTGAGTTTGATTTACGACTTACACTGCCACACCAACTTGTCTGATGGCGTATTAAGTCCAGCTGAACTGGTGCAACGTGCTGCGCATTTTGGTGTCCAGCAGTTGGCTATTACCGATCACGATACTATCGCTGCGCTGGCTCCGGCGCGCGCAGCGATTACTGAACAGCAGTTGTCAGTAAATCTCATTAATGGGGTGGAACTCAGCTGTCGCTGGCATAATCATGAAATTCATTTGGTGGCGCTAAACTTTGATCCAGAGCATGCCGATTTGCTGCAACTATTGGCCCAGCAACAGCAGCAACGTCGCGAGCGCTATGCCGCTATGGTCGCTCGATTGGACTATTTGGGCTTAGCAATTATGCCTCCGGAGGTTGACCAATTAACGATGCCAACGCGCAAGCATTTAGCCGATGCATTAGTGGCGCAAGGCAAGGTCAGCTCAGTAGAGGCAGCCTTTCAGCGTTATCTAGGCGCCGGTAAACTGGCCTATATCAAAGCCCAATGGGTTGAGTTGGAGCAGGCCATCGCGGCAGTGAAAGCCGCAGGTGGCAGTACAGTGATAGCACACCCCCACGCCTACCAACTCAGCAACAAATGGCTGCGGCGCTTATTCAGTGAAGCGAAGGCCGCCGGTCTCGATGCTATTGAAGTGGCTATTGGTGCGCAAGCACCGGGACAGCGTGAGGCATTGGCACTGATGGCTAATGAGCTGGAATTGGCAGCATCGGTGGGCTCGGACTTTCACGCCCCATTACGCTGGCGTGAATTAGGTAAAAATCTTTGTTTGCCGCCCAGCTGTGTGCCAATATGGGCGCAGTGGCAAGCCAACAACCGATAAGCCGTTATGAGCCAGTATTTCGAAATTCATCGTGACAATCCACAGCTGCGCCTGATTGAGCAAGCTGCGGCCATTATTATGCGTGGTGGTGTAGCGGTTTACCCTACCGACTCCGGTTATGCGATAGGCTGTCGAATTGGTGATAAAACTGCTATGGAACGTATTTGCCGTATTCGGCAAATCGATAAACATCACAATTTCACCCTGATGTGCCGTGATTTATCTGAGTTAGCCACCTATGCGCGGGTCGATAACAGCGCTTTTCGATTATTGAAAAATAATACCCCGGGTGCTTATACGTTTATTTTAAAAGGCACCAAAGAGGTGCCACGGCGGTTACTTAATGAAAAGCGCAAAACCATTGGTATTCGGGTGTCCGACGACCCGATTACGATGGCGCTACTCGAACAACTCGGTGAACCACTGATGTCGACCTCATTGATTCTCGATGGCAATGACTTTGCTGAGTCTGATCCATACCAAATACGGCAACGACTGGAACGCTTTGTTGATGTCATTATCGATGGCGAGAACCGCGGTGAAGAACCAACCACGGTGATCGATATGGCTGACGACGATATTGTCATTGTGCGCGCAGGGGCTGGCGATGTGCAGCCGTTTATTAATTACTCCTAGTTGCCATGTCTGAGGCACCCGTCACACCACAACAACATTCGCTGCCATTGGGCTTTGTCCGTGGTGAACCGCTGCTCGATCGCCCGGATGATTTGTATATTCCACCGGATGCACTGGAACTTATTCTGGAGAGTTTTGCTGGCCCGATGGATCTGCTGCTCTATCTGATTCGTCGGCAAAAATTCGATATCGTTGATTTACCGATCTTACCAATTACCCAGCAATACATGACCTATGTAGAGATGATGAAAGATCTCAAGTTGGAATTAGCAGCAGATTATCTGGTCATGGCGGCTATGCTGACGGAGATCAAGAGTCGCTTACTGTTACCTAAGCCAGCTTCTGAGCTTGAGGATGAACTTGATCCGCGCGCAGAATTACTGCGGCGTTTACAAGAATACGAGGCCATTCGCCGTGGTGCCGAGTATCTGCATAACCTGCCGCAACAACATCGCGATTTTTATCTTGCCCACAGTGCTACCGATGCGAAGCAATGGTTACAACAGCAACTTCCCGATGTGACCTTGCAGGAATTAGCGCTAGCGTTTAGTCAGGCATTAGCGCAAGCGCAGTTACTCAACCATCATCAGGTACACCGTGAAAAGCTCTCTACTCGCGAGCGCATGAGCCGTATTCTTGATTTATTGCAGCAGCGCCAGCGTTTGCGTTTTGCCGATTTGTTTGTGGCGAGCGAGGGCCGCTCTGGTGTGGTGGTGAGTTTTTTAGCAGTGCTTGAATTAGTTAAAGAAGCCTTGATTGAAGTGGTCCAGGTAGACGCTTATAGTGAAATTCATATTGCCGCCAAAGAGCTTGACGATGCAGCACCAGCAACTTAAACAAGCAATAGAGGCGCTGCTATTTGCCGCCGATGCAGCGCTTACTGAAGGACAATTATTGCAGCACTGCAATGATAGCCTCGGTGCTGATGTAGTCAGCAAAAAGCAGTTGCAGCAGATCCTCGCTGAGCTGCAGTCTGACTATGCCGAGCGTGGTGTACAATTGTGCAAGGTAGCGAGCGGTTACAGATTTCAGACACGCACCGAGTTGGGTGGTATAATTAGCCAGTTATGGCAAGACAAGCCACCGCGCTATTCGCAAGCTTTGTTAGAAACCCTGGCCTTAGTCGCCTATCGGCAGCCGATCACGCGCGGGGATATTGAAGCGATTCGTGGTGTTAGTGTCAGTTCGCAGATTATCAAGACCTTGCAAGAACGTGGTTGGATCAAAGTAGTGGGGCATCGGGAGGTTCCCGGGCGCCCCCAGCTGTATGCGACTACCGCCGAATTTTTAGATTATTTTGCTTTGCAGGATTTATCGCAACTGCCCGATATTCCTGGCCCAGCAACTGCATCGATAAACGCTGAGACAGCGCCCAAACAAGAGTAAGTGACCGATGAGCGAAAAGTTACAAAAAATTCTGGCCCGTTCGGGCCATGGTTCACGTCGTGAATTAGAGGCAAAAATCGCCGCTGGCCGCGTCAGTGTCAATGGTGTTGTGGCCACCCTCGGTGAGCGGGTTGACGCCGATGCCAAAGTCCGCATTGATGGCCATGAAGTGAACATTAAGCCGCTTGAAGACTTGGTTTGCAGGGTATTGATGTATCACAAGCCTGAGGGTGAATTGTGTACGCGTAAGGACCCGGAGGGCCGCCCAACTGTCTATGATCGGCTACCGCGCATGCAAGGTGCCCGCTGGGTTGCCGTGGGTCGCTTAGACGTTAACACCTCGGGTTTATTATTATTTACCACCGATGGCGAGTTGGCTAATCGATTAATGCACCCAGCGCATCAAATTGAACGTGAGTATGCGGTGCGGGTTTTTGGTGAAGTCACCGATGAGATGTTAAAGACCTTGAGTAAAGGGGTAACCTTAGAAGACGGTCCGGCTGCGTTTAAAGAGATTAAACGCGGTGGCGGTGAGGGCATTAACCAATGGTTTAATGTGATGCTTACCGAAGGTCGTAATCGCGAAGTGCGACGCTTGTGGGAATCACAAGGGGTACAAGTGTCGCGGCTTATTCGGGTGCGCTACGGTTCAATTAAATTAGAGCAAGGTTTGCCGCAAAGTGGTTGGGGCGAACTTACCCTTGAACAAGTTAATTATTTGCGCAAGTTGGTACAACTGCCGCCGGAAGAACGCAGTTTTATTGATCCGAACCGCTCTGAAACTCGGCAAAAACGCTATTCTCGGGCACGCCGCAATCAGCAGCGTAGCCGGGTCCTCAGTGGTAAAGCCGGTGCCACCAGCGAGACCAAGCAAAGCGCTACAAAACGTAGTGACAAAGCGCCAACCGAACTGGTGCGTAAGCCGAAGCCGAAACCGAAAGCAACCGGTAGTAAGGGGCGCAGTAAGCCAATTGGTAAAACCCGTGCAGGTACGCGCTGATTGGCAATTGACTGGGCCACTGCTGGGGCTGTGGCCTTTTCGGCATGATGTCTGGCCACAACAAGGGCAGCCGGCACAGCAGCAACTGCTGCAGTTGCTGCATACCATTCAACCGCACCATCCGGTGCTGTTAGCGGTGCCGCCGCGCTTCTATGCAGCAGTACGGCGCCAGCTGGGTAATGATATTCCACTGGTTATGCTGCCATACAATGACGCCTGGCCGCGCGATTTTGGACCGTTATGGCTGCAGCATCAAGCAGCCGGGCCGCTGCACGCGCTGCAATTTGACTTTCGGGCGTGGCAGGGTTTGTACCCAGACTACCGAGCCGATCAACGTTTTGCCCCGGCGCTAGCCGGTTGGTTAAGTTGCCGCCGTCGTTCGCATGGGTTAGTCCTTGAAGGTGGTGCGATAACCACCAACGGCAATGGTATTGCGCTGGTCAATGCGGTGAGCGTGCAACGTAACAATCCGACTTTACGGTTGGCGCAGATTACTGCTCAATTAACTAAACACTTAGGTTTACAGCATATTTTTTGGCTGCATGAAGCGCATCCGGCCGATGAAACCGGCGGACATATCGATAATCAAGTTCAATTCGTTGACCCGCAAACGCTAGTTCATGCATTATCGCCGGCAGTTATTGCTCAGCTCCAACAGCAAATGGCGGCAGTTGGTTTACATTTTCGTTGGCTGGCATTACCAGCAATACAAACCATCCGTGCTAATGCATCGGACTTTGTCTCGGTTAGCCGTCGGCAGGGCGTATTAGCGCGCGGTCAGCAACCACTGTTAGCCAGCTATGTAAATTTTATCCGGGTGGCAGACTTACTGTTATTACCACAGTTTGGTTTACCGAGCGATCAGCCAACATTAACCAGTTTGCGTCAGCAACTACCCCAACTAAAGGTCATTGGGGTAGCTGCAGACGAATTTATTAAGGCCGGTGGTGGCCCCCATTGCGTGACCTTAAATCTTCCTTCAACTGGAGCACTTACGGCATGGATGAACAACAGCAACAAGCTCTCGATGTAGTGGTACGACTCTTGGCTGGGCGTGAGCACAGCCGTCATGAACTGCAGCAAAAACTGTTGCAGCGTGGTTTTGCCAGTGCCGATGCCATTGCCGCCATAAACCATGCCGCTGAACGTGGTTGGCAAAGTGATGCTCGTTACGCGGAAATGTGGGTGCGTCACTGTTTGCAGAAGGGCCACGGTGCCAGTAAGGTTCGCGCCGCTGCGCAACAGCGTGGTCTGGCCCGTGAATTGATTGATGATGCCTTTGCTGCAGCCGATCCGGATTGGGATGATGCCTGTTATCGTCGACTGATCAAACGCTTTGGTGAGCAGCCGCCGATTGAAGCCAAACAGCGTGACAAAATTATTCGCCACTTGCTCAGTCAGGGCTTCACTTACGGGCAAATAAAACAGGCTCTAGCGCGTCAATCTGCAACGCAATCTGACTAGTCGAAAGGCACCTTTCATGGTAGTCTTTGGCGCTATTAAAAGCTGATAATTTCAACTGAATGACTAGGGTGTTGTGCATGACTATGAGCAGTGCGGAAATCCGTGAAGCGTTTTTAAACTACTTTGCTGAACGCGGCCACCAGCGCGTGGCATCGGCTTCATTGGTGCCAGGTAACGACCCAACTCTTTTATTCACCAATGCCGGTATGGTGCAGTTTAAAGATGTATTTTTGGGTGATGACAAACGTGATTATAGCCGAGCTGTCTCGTCACAACGCTGTTTGCGTGCAGGCGGTAAACATAATGACTTAGAGAACGTTGGTTATACTGCGCGTCATCACACGTTCTTTGAAATGCTCGGCAACTTTAGTTTCGGCGATTACTTCAAGCGCGAAGCGATTCATTATGCCTGGGAATTTTTGACTGGTGTATTAAAGTTACCAGCGCAAAAGCTATGGATCACGGTATTCACCGAAGACGATGAGGCCTACGACATTTGGGCCAAAGAAATTGGTGTTCCGACCGAACGTATTGCGCGCATTGGCGCCAAGGATAATTTCTGGGCTATGGGCGATACGGGACCCTGTGGACCTTGTTCAGAGATTTTTTACGATCATGGTGATGAGGTATGGGGTGGACCGCCTGGCAGCCCAGAAGAAGACGGTGATCGCTACATTGAAATTTGGAACTTGGTATTCATGCAATACAATCGCCAAGCCGATGGCACGCTGTTGCCCTTGCCGAAACCTTCAGTAGATACCGGTATGGGGCTAGAGCGGATCGCTGCGGTACTGCAGCACGTGCATAGCAACTATGAAATCGATACCTTCGATGGATTGATTTCTGCGGCCGCTAAAATTATCGGTTGCACCGACTTGAGCAATAAGTCGTTACGGGTTATTGCTGACCATATTCGTTCGTGCAGCTTCCTCATTGCCGATGGCGTGATGCCATCAAATGAAGGTCGCGGTTATGTCTTACGCCGGATTATTCGTCGGGCAGCTCGCCATGGCAGTATGCTTGGCGCTGAGGTTGGATTTTTCCACAAATTAGTGGCTGAGCTGGCCAAGCAAATGGGTGCGGCGTATCCGGAGTTAATCAGCAAGCGCAGCATTATTGAGCAGGCGCTCGCCCGTGAAGAAGAACAGTTTGGTAAAACCTTGGAGCGTGGCTTAGGTATTTTACAAGATACTTTGAGTCAGCTCGAAGGTTCGGTTATTCCCGGCGACGTAGTGTTCAAGTTATATGACACCTATGGCTTCCCGCTCGATTTAACTGCTGATATCGCGCGTGAAAAGCAACTGACCATTGATGAAGAAGGCTTTCAAACGGCGATGGAGCAACAACGCCAACGGGCACAACAGGCGTCGCAGTTTGGCATGGATTATAACGATCGGCTTAAATCAACCAAACGCAGCGAATTTGTCGGCTATACTGAAACAGCGGCTAACAGTGAAGTAGTGGAGTTGTTTGTTGATGGTAAATCAGTCAGCCAGTTGAGCGCAGGTGAGCAGGGTATTGTGGTGCTTGCTAGTACGCCGTTTTATGCCGAGAGCGGCGGTCAAATTGGTGATCAAGGCAAATTGGTGGCCAATGGTGGTCGCTTCGTGGTCGAAGATACACAGTATATTGGCAAGGCTATTGCGCACCATGGTCGCACTGAGGTTACCTTGAAAGTCGGTGATCGGGTTGCTGCTGAAATTGATAGCGCCCGCCGTGAAGCCATCAAGCGCCATCATTCTGCTACGCATTTATTGCATGCCGCTTTGCGTAATCTGCTCGGTGAACATGTCAATCAAAAAGGCTCGTTAGTCAGTGCTGATCGGTTACGCTTTGATTTCGCGCATTTCGCTCCGGTTACGCCAGAACAGCTTGATGCGATTGAGCGCCAGGTTAACGAAGAGATAATCAATAACCACCCGCTGGACATCAATTACATGCCGATTGATCAAGCCAAGCAAGCTGGCGCTATGGCACTATTTGGCGAGAAATACGATGAGGTGGTGCGCGTGGTTCGAATGGGCGACTATTCGCTCGAACTTTGCGGCGGTACTCATGTTGCCCGAACCGGTGATATTGGGCCGTTTCGGATTGTCAGTGAAGCGGGTGTTGCCTCGGGAGTGCGCCGTATTGAGGCACTAACGGGCCTACAAGCAGCCCGTTACAGTTTGGCTCAGCAACAGCAGTTGCGCACCGCAGCGGCATTGTTTAAGACCGATTCGGTGCAATTAACCGAGCGTATTATTGCGCTATTCGATCGCAACAAGAGTTTGGAAAAATCGCTTGCCGAGTTACAGCAAAAATTGGCCAGTCAAGCCGGTGGCGATTTACTCGCTGGCGCAGTGCAGATGGGTCCGCATAAGGTGATCGTTGCACAACTGCATGACGTTGATCAAAAAGCCTTGCGAACCATGGTTGATGACTTGAAAAATCAATTGGCGAGTGGGGTAGTTGTGCTGGCGGTTGCACAACATGATAAGGTGGCTCTGATAGCTGGGGTCACTAACGATTTAACTGCGCAGGTAAAAGCTGGTGATATTATCGCTAAGGCTGCTGCTGAAGTAGGTGGTAAAGGTGGTGGACGCCCTGATTTAGCGCAAGCTGGTGGTACTGATCCAAGCCGAATTGAGGCTGCATTGAAGGCCGCGCGCGATTATCTCGAGCAACAGTTTATTGGTGAATAAAATATTTTTATAGTTGATGCCAACTGGTCTTGTGCGCAGGACCTAAGCGGTTTACTATAACAATCGTGATATTAACCAAGACCTACTAGGCTTGCCCTGTAGCGAGAAGTATGGAAGGAGTAAGATAATGTTGATCTTAACCCGTCGAGTGGGTGAGACCTTGATGATTGGTGATGAGGTTACGGTCACGGTTTTGGGTGTGAAAGGCAACCAAGTTCGGATCGGCGTAAATGCACCGAAAACAGTTTCAGTTCATCGTGAAGAAATTTATAACCGCATCCAAGCAGAGCATCACGATGGCGACAAGCCTGACAATAGCTAGCTCATCACAGCAACAAAGCTGACCCATTCTCGGGCAGCTTTTGGGTCTAAAATTTTCCATAAATGAAGGCTTATGTGGTTATTTTAAGCGAGATGTTCAAAATTCCCACAAACGCACCGCAATTCATAAAAAATCGTTTGACTTTATTGCCAGTGCCGCTATCATTCAACGCCACAAACAAGTGGTGAGGTGGCCGAGCGGCTGAAGGCGCTCCCCTGCTAAGGGAGTATAGGGTTTATAGCCCTATCGAGGGTTCGAATCCCTCCCTCACCGCCATTTGTGCATTACACGACAACGCACTCGTAGCTCAACTGGATAGAGTACTCGGCTACGAACCGAGCGGTTGGAGGTTCGAGCCCTCCCGAGTGCGCCATCTGCTAGTTAGCTAATAATCTGCCCCAATCAATAACCATTTCACTCATTAATAACGCTTATAACCGAGCTGAGTCGTCGCTGCTGCGATGGTTATGCTATGCTCATCCATAGGAGCCTATTTAACCAATCTTACCCCAGCGAGATGGCCTATGCGTGACGTATTAACCGAAGCTTTTATGATCATGGTAACTGGCATGGGTACGGTGTTCGTGTTTCTACTGGTATTGCTGCTAGCTATGCACCTATTGCGCTATTTGACTTCGCCGCCAGTGCCCGAAATTGCTCCTACCAGTCAACTTAAATCGTCGCCGACAAATGCTCATATTGCTGCTATTAGCATCGCTATTCAGCGTTATCGTGGCGAACATAGGCAGTAAGGAGTGATAGCATGGTAAAGCCCATTAAACTGACCGAATTGGTGTTTCGCGATGCGCACCAATCATTGTTAGCTACGCGTTTTCGCTTAGATGACATGTTACCTATGGCTGCTGCTCTTGATGACATTGGTTATTGGTCGATGGAGTCATGGGGTGGTGCAACCTTTGATGCCTGTATTCGTTATTTAGGCGAAGACCCTTGGGTGCGCATTCGTGAGCTTAAGCAAGCGATGCCAAAAACTCCCCAGCAAATGTTGTTGCGCGGACAAAACCTATTAGGTTATCGACATTATGCCGATGATGTCGTTGAACGCTTTGTTGAGCGCGCAAAAATCAATGGTGTCGATGTGTTTCGTATTTTTGATGCGATGAATGACGTACGTAATTTAGCCACTGCAGTGAAAGCAGCAAAAGCCGTTGAGGCGCACGCTCAAGGTACCATGTCGTATACTGTTAGCCCGGTTCACACCTTACAGACCTGGCTTGATATGGCGAGGCGCCTAGAGGATATGGGCAGTGATTCGCTCTGCATCAAGGATATGGCTGGCTTGTTGCGACCACAAGCGGCGTTCGAGTTGATTACTGCATTGAAACAGACGGTGGCTATTCCGATCGCTATGCAATGTCATGCCACCACCGGTTTGAGCACTGCAACATACCAGAAGGCGCTGGAAGCGGGAATTGATATGCTCGATACCGCAATTTCTTCGATGAGTATGACCTATGGCCACACTGCTACTGAAACAGTGATAGCAATGACCGAGGGAAGTGACCGTGATAGCGGACTGGACCTTGCTGCGCTGCAACCAATCGCGGACCATTTTCGCGCGGTGCGGAAAAATTATGCACAGTTTGAGGGCTCATTAAAGGGCATTGACGCGCGTATTTTGACCGCACAAGTGCCTGGCGGCATGCTGACTAATATGGAGAATCAGCTGCGTGAGCAGGGGGCTTTAGACAAGTTCGATGAGGTGTTAGCGGAGATTCCGCGGGTACGCGAAGATTTAGGTTTTATTCCACTGGTAACGCCTACCTCGCAAATTGTTGGTACCCAAGCGGTATTGAACGTACTCAGCGGTAAGCGCTACAGCTCCTTATCAAAGGAGACTCGAGGGGTACTCAGGGGTGAGTATGGTGCTACTGCTGCTGCGGTGAATAGCGAGCTGCAACAGCAGGTGTTACAGGGTGAGCAGCCGATCACTGTGAGGCCAGCAGATTTACTCGCGGCTGAACTAGATGATTTAACTGTAGCCTTAGAAAAACAAGCGAAGGAACTGCATATCACACTTGCTGACGAGCTGATTGATGATGTGCTTACTTATGCGTTGTTTCCGCAAATTGGTTTGAAGTTTTTACAACATCGGGGCGATGCAAGTGCCTTTGAGCAAGCACCTTCGCCAATTGCTTTGGCGCTTCCAGTGTCAGCCTCACCAGCAGTGGCTGATAGTGCTGCGACAGAGCGCTATGCGGTTAAAGTTGATGGAGTGGTGTATCAAGTTGAAGTAGGGCCCAGCGATAACCTGATGATTCAGTCTGCTGAGGTCAGCAGCGCAGCGCCCAGGGTGAGCGCAGAAAAAACTAAAACCATCGCCACAGAGGTTACCGCACCGCTTGCTGGGACTATTTTCAAAGTACTGGTCAAAGCTGGTCAGCAGGTGCAGTCGGGTGAGGTGGTGATGATCTTAGAAGCAATGAAGATGGAGACCGATATCAAAGCCCAACAGAGCGGTAAAGTGTTGCAACTTCATGTGCGTGAGGGCGATAGCGTTGCCGTCGGTGAGGTACTGTTGAGCGTGGCAGGGTAAGCGGATGGAACGTTTAATCACGCTTTGGCACAGCACCGGTTTAGCCGCCATGAGCTGGGGCGCGGCGATCATGATGGCGGTTGGCGCGCTGTTGTTATACCTCGCTATTAGCAAAAAGTTCGAGCCATTATTACTGTTACCGATTGGTTTTGGTGCCATCTTAGCCAATATTCCTGGTGCTGGTTTGGCCGAACCGGGTGGTATTTTATATCTTATCTATGCGGTTGGTATTGAAACTGGTGTGTTTCCACTGCTGATATTTATGGGCGTGGGGGCAATGACAGATTTTGCTCCGCTATTAGCGAATCCACGCACCTTATTACTCGGCGGTGCGGCCCAGTTTGGCATCTTTGCAACCTTACTCGGTGCGATTGCATTGAATGCTGTTCCCGGTTTCGAGTTCACCCTCGCCGATGCTGCGGCAATCGCTATTATTGGCGGTGCCGATGGTCCAACCGCGATCTTTTTGGCATCAAAATTAGCTCCAGAGTTACTCGGTGCGATTGCGGTTGCGGCCTACTCATATATGGCCTTGGTACCGATAATACAACCGCCAATCATGAAGTTACTCACCAGCCAATCGGAGCGTGCAATTGCGATGCAGCAACTGCGTCCGGTTGAGCGCCGCGAAAAAATTCTGTTTCCATTAGCGGTGTTATTATTGACGTTATTAGTTCTTCCAACTGCCACGCCTTTGGTGGGTATGTTTTGCTTAGGAAATCTTATGCGTGAGGCCGGTGTGGTGGATCGCTTAAGTAAAACGGCACAAAACGAGCTGATCAATACGGTCACTATCTTCTTGGGCTTAGCGGTCGGTTCAAAACTCACTGCGGATGAGTTTCTGTCGTTACAGACACTCGGAATTTTACTGCTCGGTGCAGTCGCTTTTGCGATTGGTACGGCCGCCGGGGTATTACTGGCAAAACTAATGAATAAAGTTAGTCGTCAGCCGATAAACCCTCTTATTGGCGCTGCTGGTGTGTCTGCTGTGCCGATGGCGGCGAGGGTGGTGAATAAAGTGGGGCTTGAGGCAAATCCCAATAATTACCTGCTAATGCATGCAATGGGGCCCAATGTTGCCGGTGTGCTTGGTTCGGCAGTCGCCGCCGGTATTTTACTTGCACTAATTGGTTAACCACCACAACAACGTATAAATCAGCGCGATAAAACCACTGATAATGGCGATGTAGATGAAGCCCTGCAGGCCTTGCCGCAGGCTCCAGCGATTGAGTCGTAAATAGAGCAACCAAGCGATACTCAATAACAGTGGCAAAATAAACAAAAAACGGGTCATGATGGCGAATTTCCTAGTTTATGAAGACGTTGATGCCACAACATTAAATCTGCTGCAGCCGCTTGGGCTTGATTTAATAGCGGATCAATCTTGGTAATTAAATCAGCCAGTGAATCGAGTTCACCATCGGCCATATACTGCTCAAGCTGACTCGCTACATGATGTAAACGGATTAAGCCGAGATTGGCCGCCGCTCCTTTCAGTGAATGAAAAAATCGCTGCGCTTGCTGGTGTTGTCCTTTGACCAGCAGATCAACGATTTGTTGAGGTGCGTTTTGATAATCTTGCTGCAGCCGGTTGACCAAATTGACATACAGCGTGAGATTATGTTGCAGGCGCGCTAAAGCAGCATTAAAGTCGATATCGTGATGGCGCGGGTAGTTGACTACTGAATTAATACTCGACGCACTCGGGGTATTCGCAGTCGATTCATCGGCCCCCTGGTTGCCGTTGTAGCTACTCCGCAACGCCCATTTTTTCACTGTATTTACTAATAGGTCTTCATCAATTGGTTTGCTGATGTGATCTTGCATGCCAGCGCCTAAAGAACGCTCAATATCATCACTGTTGCTATGGGCGGTCATCGCAATTATTGGTAACTGTTGATATGAATGCTTACTGCGGATTTGTTCTGCCGCCGTTAAACCATCCATGATTGGCATCTGAATATCCATTAAAACTAAAGCATAGCTTTTAGCCTCGACCATACTTACCGCTTCAGCCCCGTGGTGCGCTCGGTCAACCTGTAAGCCAATATGTTGGAGCATTTCTTGTGCTATAAAAGCATTGATATCGTTATCTTCAACCAGCAGCACGGGCAAGCCTGTTAAGCTATCAGTACTTTTTTTATCGTTGCTGGTTACGCTCGTTTTGGTCAATGCCAACACTGAGCAGAGTACTTGAATCAGTGCCAGACTGGTATATGGTTTGACAATATGTTCATGGACGCCGAGTCGGCGTGCCTCAGCCAATAATTCGTGCGCGTGGTAGCTGGTGGCTAAAATGAGTTTACTCGGGTGATTTTGGGCCAGTAGTTCTTGGCAAAATTCAACACCACTCATACCGGGTAGTTGCCAATCAACTAAAATAGCGTCAAAGGCTTGTTTTTGTACGATCAGCAGCGCCTCTTCAGCACTGCGAACGCCACGCACGTTGACCTCAAAGCTGCGCAGCAATTCAGTCACCATTTCGCGAGTGGTCAGGTTATCCTCAATCACTAAAATTCGTTTACCGGCCAACCGTGGCAATAATAGCAGTCGGGTATCAGATTCTGGTTGTGGTTGCAGCGGTAAGGTGAGCTCCAAAAAGAAAGTTGTCCCTTGTCCAAGACTGCTAGTTACTCCTATGCCATGTTGATTCATTAGTTTAACGATACGTTGACTGATAGCTAAACCTAATCCAGTACCACCATACTTTCGCGTGGTCGAACTATCCGCTTGGCTGAATGCTTGAAAAAGTTTTGCCCGCTGAGCCTCGTCCATACCAATTCCGGTATCGGTAACCGATAAGCGCAGGTAGACATCGTTGGGGGTCAAATCGAGTAAGGTCGCTGAGACCACAATTTCACCATGTTCGGTAAACTTAATGGCATTACTGACTAAATTGACTAACACCTGATTAATGCGCAGCGGATCGCCGATCAGTTGCGTTGGTATATTAGTGGGTAAATTAATGATGAACTCGAGGTTTTTGTCATAAGCACGAAAGGCAAACATATCTGCCAAGTTGCTGAGTACTTCATCCAGATCAAAAGGGATCCGCTCGATACTTAACTTATCCGCTTCAAGCTTGGCGAAATCGAGTAAGTCGTTGATGATGCCCAGCAAAATTTTTGATGAACTTTCGATCGATTTTAAATAGCTTAATTGCTTGTCGTCGAGCTCGGTTTTTAGGGTTAATTGGGTCATTCCGAGAATAGCATTGATCGGAGTTCTAATCTCATGACTCATATTTGCCAGAAATTCGCTTTTCGCTTGGTTCGCTTGTTCAGCCGCAGCAATGGCTTGCTGCATTTTTATTAGCTGCTTATCTAAGCCTGGCTTGCTATTCATGCTGACGACCCAATGTGAGCAAAGTGAGTGGCTATGATGCCACGACTAGATGGTTGCGCCAAGACAGTAAATTGCCAGATTTCAGCCAGCTAACCTAGACGACACAAGCTTTCCCAAGTAAGCTTGCCAGACTATTCACCGTTAAAATGACAAGTAGGATTCAATTTTGCAGCTAGCTTTTCAACAAGCCTTGCAACAGCTTGCGCAACCAGCCAACCGTACTGCGTTAACACAACTCAATCGTGGCGTCGAACGCGAAGGGTTGCGTATCACCAGTAATGGCCATTTGGCCCAGACCGAGCACCCGAAAGCACTTGGTTCGACCTTGACGCATCCGTATATCACCACTGATTACGCTGAAAATTTATTAGAATTTATTACCCCAGTGGCGCAAAGTATTGAACAGACCCTAGCGCAGTTGAATGATATTCATAGCTATACCTATCAACACCTTGGCGATGAACTACTGTGGCCGTTGAGTATGCCGTGTGTAGTGGGCGCCGCTGCAGATATTCAAATTGCCCGCTACGGTAGTTCGCACAGCGGTCGGATGAAGACCTTATACCGTCGCGGTTTAACCAACCGCTACGGTGGTGCGATGCAGATTATTGCCGGTGTGCATTACAATTTTTCGTTACCAACTGCATTGTGGCAAAGTTTAGCTAACCTGCAACAACAGACTGCAGATACCGATTTTATCTCGGCTGGTTATTTGGGTTTGATCCGCAATTACAAACGCGTCTGTTGGCTGATTCCCTACCTATTCGGCGCCTCGCCGGCACTGTGCCAGTCATTTTTTCAGCATACCAACACCACTATTGAGCTCGAAAAGCACGCCACAGGAACGCTCTATCGGCCGTTTGGTACCTCGCTGCGGATGAGTGATTTAGGTTATACCAACAAAGAACAAGCCGATTTGAATATTAGTTATAATTCAATTAGTGAGTATGTAGCGGGTTTGCGTAGTGCGATCTCAACGCCATCAAAACAGTATGCCGCAATAGGCGTTAAAGTTGGTGATGACTACCGTCAGCTTAATAGCAATATTTTACAAATTGAAAATGAATTTTACTCGACCATTCGGCCCAAGCGGGTTACGGCGGCTGGCGAAACACCGACGCAGGCACTTGAGCGCGCCGGGATTGAATATATTGAAGTGCGGGCATTGGACGTTAACCCGTTTAGCGCTATTGGTATTACTGCCGAACAAATTCGCCTGCTCGATATATTATTGCTGTATTGCGTGTTGCAGCCTAGCCCGGCTATGTCAAAAAGCGAACAACAGCAAACTGAAAGTAATTTCAATCGGGTCGTACTCGATGGGCGTAATCCGCGCTTGACTCTGGTATGCGGTGATCAACAACGGCCCCTTGCTGATTGGTTAGAAGAATTATTCGCAGACTTTCAGGACATCGCTCGGGCGCTCGATGCAGCGCATGGCGCTGATGCCTACACACAAGTCATTGCGAGCCAATATCGAGCGGTATTAAACCCTGAGTTGACCTTATCGGGCCAGCTGATGCGTGCGCTTACCGATCAAGGTATTGATAATAGTCAGTTAGGGCTTGAGTTAGCGTGCCGCTATCGGCAGCAGTTACAGCAACCATTGCGCTATTATTCACAGGCGCAATTCGAGCATTGGAGTGCATTATCGTTACAGCAACAGCAACAACGCGAAGTGCAGGATCAACACAGTCGTTTTGATGAGTATCTGCAAGAGTATTTTCGTAAAGCGCGTTGTGCCAGCCCGGAGTGTCGTTAAGCATGGCCTTGGGCAGACAGCGCTGGGCGCTGGTCACACTAATAACCGCAGGCGTGCTCAGCCTTGCTGGATGCAGCAGTGCACCGCCGCAGCAACCTGATAACCTGTGCGAAATATTTTATGAAAAACGTGACTGGTATGATGCTGCGGCAGCGATGCGCGATGAGTGGGGGGTACCGATACACGTGCCAATGGCAATGATGTATCAGGAAAGCTCGTTTAAACACGATGCTAAACCGCCAAAAGATTATATTTTATGGGTCATACCCTGGGGACGGGTAAGTAGTGCATATGGGTATTCTCAGGCGAAAACCCCAACCTGGGATGATTATCAGCGAGAAACCGGCCGCAGCTGGGCGTCACGCAGCGACTTCGCTGATGCTATCGATTTTATGGGTTGGTTTATTGCTAAAAGCCATAGCGTTAATGGTGTGTCGAAGTGGGATGCTTATGGCCAGTACCTTAATTACCACGAGGGCTGGGGTGGTTATCGCCGTAACACCTATAAACAAAAACAATGGCTAATTAATACCGCCAGACGCGTCGATAATCGGGCTAAAACCTATGCCAGTCAGCTAAAAAACTGTGAAGATGAGTTAAAACGCGGGTGGTTATGGCGGTTGTTGTTTTAACGCCACTACTTTTTCTTAGCTTTACTTTTGCTCGGTAAAAACTTCAGCCGCTTGACCATATTTTCGCTGCTTTCCAGCACCTCAATACGATGACCGATAATCTGTAAACACATCTGCGTTCGAGGGATATCACCAAGTTGCTCAATGACTAAACCACTGATCGTTTTCGGCCCATCGGTAGGGAGTTTCCAGTTCATCTCTTTATTCAGATCACGAATATTGGCAGCGCCCTCAATAATTACTGAACCATCATTCAAACGCTGCACTGTCTCACTCGGTTCAGGGGCAATGTTGGTGGTAAAGTCACCAACGATTTCTTCTAAAATATCCTCAAGGGTAACTAAACCTTGAATATCACCATACTCATCAACTACCAGACCAATACGTTCTTTATTACGCTGAAACTTGAGCAATTGAACATTCAGCGGAGTTCCTTCTGGGACGTAATAAATATCGCGGGCCGAGCGAATTAATTCGCTCTTATCAAGGTCATGACTTTTACTAATCATTTGCATGATGTCACGCGCATGGAGAAAGCCAATGGCGTCATCAACATCACCACGATAGAGCAGAATTCGGGTGTGTTGTGCTTGTGACAATTGCTTAATAATGGTTCGCATATCGTCTTGGGCATCGATACCACTAATTTCAGAGCGTGGAATCATCACGTCTTCTACCGTTACTTTCTCAAGATCTAAGATACTGAGTAACATATCGGCGTGACCCGATGGAATCATCGACTGCGCTTCGTTGACCACCGTACGCAGTTCTTCCGAACTTAATGCATCGTAGCCATTGGTGTTATTTGGATTTATACCCAGTAAGCGCATCACGCCGTTGGTGAAAAAGTTCACTGCTACCACGACAGGGTGCATCACCCGCAGCAATGGCTTTAGAATCAGTGAGCTGGGAAAGGCAATTTGCTCTGGGTGCAATGCGGCAATGGTTTTCGGTGTCACCTCGGCAAAAATTAATACAATTAAGGTAAGGCCAAAGGTCGCTATAACAATACCGGCATCACCAAACCAGCGCAGACAGATAAGTGTAGCAATAGCCGATGCGGCAATATTAACTAGGTTATTACCAATCAGAATTAAACTTATCAGACGGTCAGGTCGGTCGAGCAGGAATTGAACACGTTTGGCTCCAGCGTTACCCTGCTGCGCTAAGTGTCGCAAACGATAACGATTAACGGACATCATGCTGGTTTCAGAGCCGGAGAAATAAGCCGACATGAACAACAATACACCCAAAATAATCAACAGGGTGGAAGTGGTGATCTGGTCCAAGAAATGATCCTGTATTGGAAACCTAATTGCCTACTCTAATCGGCTGGCACATCAAGTCAAGCGGAAAGTAACACGTCTTTTACAAACCGACTGCCAAAGTATGCGAGGGTAAGCACCATACTAGCGACGACACTAGTTAATACCAGCAGTCGGCCGCGCATGTGATAGTAACCATGGCACACCACCACCAGTAAATAAAGGCTGGCTGCGACAAGGCTAAGAATGGTTTTATGCGCTTGCCCTTGGGCAAACATATCGTTCAGAAATAGAAAGCCAGAGAATAACGCAATCAACAACACCACAGTGCCGGTGGTTAATAATCGAAAGAAATAGCGTTCAACCGTCATTAACGGCGGTAGATGTTGAGTCACTATACTTGAGCGATGATGCTTGAGCAGATAATTGAGGTAGAGCAACTGTATGGCGTAGAGTGTTGCCATCACTAAAATTGCATAGGCAAGCAGTGACAACACAATGTGCAAAATCAGACCGTGTTGGTAGCTCACTTGTGCACCCCAGTTGGTTGGGCTGAAGTACATGAGCAGAACACTCGCCGCGGCAAATAAATAAATCACCGGTCGTAATAATAAACCACCGCTGCGGCCGCTCCGCAGCAGCGATAACAACGCGACCATAAAGGCCACGGTGCTTAAGCTGGTGGTAATATTAAAATAATCGAAGTGGTCGAGTTGCAGGTGATTCCACACCAGCCAGGCATGTCCAATTAGCGCCGTTGCCGGCAATAACCACAGCAGCATGGGTACAACCTTAGGCTGCCTAAGTTGGCGCCACAATAGTAGGGCGCTGGCGCTATAGAGGGCAAGAGTAATAACGAGCAAGCTGAGCATGGCAATACCTTTATTATGGCATTACCGCAGTATATGCAGGAATCATCAGAAACCCAATAGCAACAGGAAATTTTGCTTGAATTACGTTATACTCGGTCGCATTAAGTTACCCAGTTGCAATCAATGAGAGTCATTGCATGTTTGAGAATCTGAGCCAACGGCTGACCCAGTCGCTTCGAACTATCGGCGGTCGTGGTCGCTTAACTGAAGACAATATTAAAGACACGCTGCGCGAAGTTCGCATGGCGCTGCTTGAGGCGGATGTTGCGTTGCCGGTGGTCCGCGACTTTATCGAACGGGTAAAGACTCGTGCAGTTGGTACTGAAGTAAACAAGAGCTTAACACCGGGCCAAGTGTTCGTGAAAATTGTCCAGCAAGAGCTGGAACAGGCGATGGGTGCTGCCAATGTGCCGATCAATTTAGCAGCGCAGCCGCCTGCAGTGATCTTAATGGCTGGTTTGCAAGGTGCCGGTAAAACTACCAGCGTGGCCAAATTAGCGCGTTATTTGCGCGAAAAATTAAAGAAAAAAGTGCTGGTGGTAAGTGCTGACGTGTATCGTCCTGCTGCCATTAAACAGCTGCAAACCCTGGCTGCTGAAGTTGAGGTTGAATTTTTTCCATCGTCAAGCGAGCAAAAGCCGGTCGCTATTGCCACTGCTGCAATTGATTTCGCGCGTAAGCAATTCTTTGATGTGGTGTTGCTAGATACTGCCGGTCGTACTGCCATTGATGAGCTGATGATGGTCGAGATTAAGCAACTCCATGCCGCTGTTAAGCCGATTGAGACGCTGTTTGTGGTGGATGCCATGACCGGTCAAGATGCCGCCAATACCGCCAAAGCATTTAGCCAAGCGTTACCTTTAACTGGGGTGATTTTAACCAAGACCGATGGTGATGCACGGGGCGGTGCAGCGCTTTCTATTCGGCATATCACCGGACAGCCAATTAAATTTCTTGGGGTGGGTGAAAAAACCTCTGCGTTGGAGCCATTTCACCCCGAACGTATCGCATCACGCATTCTTGGAATGGGTGATGTACTGTCGTTAATAGACGAATTAGAGAGCAAAATAGATCGCCAAAAAGCTGAGCAAGTGGCGAAACGGGTGATGAAAGACGGTCAGTTTTCGCTCGATGATTTTCGTGATCAGTTGGCGCAAATGCGTTCCATGGGTGGCATGATGGGGCTGCTGGACAAGCTACCGGGCATGGGCCAAATGAGTGGTCAAATGAAAGGCCAGCTGGACGACAAAATGACCGTTCGTATGGAAGCTATTATCAGCTCGATGACGGTTAAAGAGCGCACCCACCCTGATCTTATTAAGGGGTCGCGTAAACGTCGCATTGCTGCCGGTTCAGGTACGCAAGTGCAAGATGTCAATAAATTGCTAAAACAATTTATGCAAATGCAGAAAATGATGAAAAAAATGAAGGGCGGCGGTATGGCAAAAATGCTGCGCGGCCTTGGCGGCATGGGTGGAAAAATACCACCTGGGATGTTGCCGAAAGGCTAGGATTTACTTGCATTCAAGCAAAAAATCAGTAGAATTGCCGGGCTCTCTGGCTCAGACGTCGTCTAGTCGGAGGCATTTTTATTTACTTAACATTAAAAACTGTATCGAGGAACGTAATGGTAACCATTCGTTTACAACGTGGTGGCGCGAAAAAACGCCCCTTCTACCAAATGGTAGTGACCGACAGTCGCAATGCTCGCGATGGTCGTTTTATTGAAAATGTAGGCTTCTTCAACCCAGTCGCTCGCGGCCAGGAAGAAAAGTTACGGGTTGATTTAGACCGTGTTGACCACTGGGTGGCTAACGGCGCTGGTCTGTCTGAGCGCGTAGCTAAGCTAGTTAAAGACGCGCGCAGCGCGGCTTAATAGATTTTATCGAGACGCATGTGGTGAGCACTAGCACGACAACATCTGAAACCCTCGTAGTAGGCCAACTTGGCGCTGTTTACGGGGTGAAAGGATGGTTAAAAGTGCAGAGTTACACCGACGATGCGGACGCCATTTTTAACTATCAACCGTGGCATTTAGTACGACAGGGTAAAACACAAGCAGCGCAAGTCGAGGAATGGCGTCGACATAATAAAAGCCTGATTGTGAAGTTAGTCGGTGTGGAAGACCGCGATCAAGCGCAGTTAATGACTGGTGCTGATATCGTGATTGCTGCCGAACAACTGCCTGAATTGCCCGCGGATGAATTTTATTGGCGTGACCTGATTGGCATGACTGTGGTGAATACCGACGGCTATGACATGGGGGTCGTTGACCAATTAATGGCTACAGCATCGAATGATGTGATGGTAGTGAAAGCGAATAGCAATGATGCGTTTGGGCGTGCAGAGCGGTTAGTTCCGTTTATTCAGAGCCTCTATGTGGTTGCAGTTGACCGCATGGCAAAACGTATCACTGTTGACTGGCCGTCGGATTTTTAATGGCTAAGCAGCTGCAGGTTGGGGTAATAAGCCTTTTTCCTGAGATGTTCCAAGCAATTACCGACAACGGTGTGACAGGTAGGGCGGTTCGTGATGGGCTGTTATCGATTCAGGTAACAAACCCGCGCGATTTCACCCATGACCGCCATCGCACCGTCGATGATCGCCCCTATGGCGGTGGCCCGGGAATGTTGATGATGGTGCAACCGCTCACTGATGCGATTGCCGCCGCCAAACAACAACTCGGTGAGCAGGCCAAGGTGATTTATTTATCACCGCAAGGGCGCCAGTTGGATCATGCCGGAGCGGCTTATTTAGCTCAGCATGAGCGCTTGATTTTAATTGCCGGTCGCTATGAAGGCATTGATGAGCGCGTTATTAAACGCCATGTTGATGAAGAATGGTCGATAGGTGATTACGTGTTAAGTGGTGGAGAATTACCTGCCATGGTGTTGATTGATGCAGTAGCACGGTTGATACCTGGGGTACTTGGGCACCAAGATTCAGCGAGTGAAGATTCTTTTGCTAGCGGCTTGTTGGATTGTCCACACTACACACGACCGGAAGTTTTAGATGGTGAGGCGGTACCGCCCGTTTTACTGAGTGGTAACCATGAACAAATACGTCGGTGGCGGATGCAACAGTCGTTAGGTAGAACCTGGCTACGACGCCCCGAATTGTTAAATCAGCTAGCTCTGACTGACGAGCAGCAGCGCTTGTTAAGCGAATTTATCGCCAATCATCGCGCTACTGATTCAGACTCGGGTAGTTAATCTAGATTAGTGAGGCTATTATGGCAAAAGTAAGTCAAAATTTGATCAAAGCGATCGAAGATGAACAGTTAAAAACCGACCTTCCGGCTTATGCTCCGGGTGATACAGTGGTCGTCAATGTTAAGGTTAAAGAAGGTAACCGTGAGCGTGTTCAGGCATTTGAAGGCGTGGTTATTGCTAAGCGCAACCGTGGTCTGCATTCAGCCGTAACGGTGCGTAAAATTTCTAACGGTGAAGGCGTTGAGCGCTCATTCCAAGTGCACAGCCCAATTATTGAAAGCATCGTGGTGAAACGTAAAGGTGCCGTTCGTAAAGCCAAGCTTTACTATCTGCGCGAACGTTCAGGCAAGTCTGCGCGTATCCGCGAGAAGTTGTCATAAGCCGAAGCGATTAGTTCGCTATCAGCTAATGCAGAACCCGCCCATCATGAGGCGGGTTTTTTTATGTGAAAATTCAGGCACAATAAGCTATTACCAAGCTGGCCTTGAGGAATTGATATGGCGCCATTAAATGAGCAGCTGCAAGCAGTACGACAGCAAATCGATGCGGCTGATAGTGAACTTGTGCAATTATTATTGCGCCGCCGCGAATTGGTGGCCCAAGTCGGCGTTATTAAGCGTGCTGCGGGACAACCGTTGTATGTCCCCGAGCGTGAGCAGCAGATGCTGCAATTGCGTCGCCAGCAGGCAGAGCAAGCTGGGCTCTCAGCTGACCTGATTGAAGATGTGTTGCGCCGAGTTATCCGTGAATCGTATCAGCAGCAACAGGCTGCAGACGTACATTTACAACACAAGAAGATTGTTGTGGTCGGTGGCGAAGGTGCATTAGGTGGTTTGTTTATGCGCCTGTTTGTGTCTGCAGGAGCTGCGGTGTATAGCTTAGACCGCAATGATTGGGACCAGGCTGAAACGCTTTGCGCCGACGCGGATTTGCTGCTATTGGCGGTACCTATCACATTAACGGTTGGTATTATTGAAAAATTACCAGCGTTACCTAAACACTGTGTGATTGCCGATTTAACCAGTATTAAGGGGCAGCCGTTAGCGGCTATGTTAGCCAAACATAGTGGCCCAGTGGTTGGTTTACACCCGATGTTTGGCCCTCAGCAAGTGACTCTGGCTAAACAGTTAGTGATTGTTTGCCATGGTCGCGGGCGTGAACAATACCAATGGCTGCTTGATAGCATCGTTCGTTGGGGTGCGCATATTCGTGAAATCTCAGCGGCACAGCACGATCAGGCCATGGGTTTTATTCAGGTTCTTCGGCATTTATCAACCTTCGTTTATGGCGCCCATTTAGCCGAACAACAGGTCGATTTAGCCCAGTTGGTTAGTTTAAGCTCACCGATTTATCGCCTCGAATTGATGATGGTAGGGCGGTTATTTGCGCAAAACCCGGAACTATATGCTGATATTATCTTATCGCAACCCCATACATTTACCATGATGAACGATTATTTGCGTAGTTTTGAGACTATCTTGAGTCAGTTACAGGCCGGCAATAAAGCAGCTTTTATTGCCAAGTTTGCTGAAGTGAAAAGCTATTTTGGCGATTTTTCCCAACGTTTTTTAGAAGACTCGCAGCGCTTGTTAGATACAGCCGGTGATGCGCAGCAAATTAACTAATTGCTGTGGTTCGACAGGTTTGTGCAGCACCTGCGCAATACCAGCTGCATGCGCTTGCGGGGTTAATTGTTCAACACTGTGAGCACTGATCAGTGCGGCGGTGATAGTAATCGACTGCTGGGTTAATAATTGATAAAGGGTGATGCCAGTCATATCGGGTAGTTCGTGGTCGAGTAATAACAGTTGCGGTGAGCATGCGGCAATGAGCTGCAGTGCTTCTTGTCCAGTACTGGCGCAATAGGTGGTGACTGGGTAGCAACTGAGCATCGCTATTAATACTTGTTGTGAGATAAAATCATCCTCAACGATAACGATGTTAGGTTGAACTTGAGTCATTTCAGCTACCTCATCTATGCTACCCTTCACACCCTAGCAAAAGCGGAGATAGCATGCAACGCGTGAAAATTTGGGACAGTTTTGTGCGACTCAGTCACTGGTTGATGGTGGTATTGCTGGTTGCCATGTGGTGGACGGCCGACAACGATTATATGGAATGGCATTTGCGCCTCGCACCGTTGCTCGGTGGCTTGCTTATAAGCCGACTGGTGTGGGGCCTCGTTGGTAGCCAATCAGCTCGTTTTAGTTACTTTTTAGGTGGCCCGAAGGCTGTGTTGCAGCATCTGCGTGAGTTCAAAAACGGCCACTATCAACCGAGTAATAGCCACAATGCGGCCGGTGGTTGGGCGGTAATGCTGATACTACTCCTGTTGCTGGCACAATTTGTCAGTGGCTTATTTGCCGCTGATGGTTATTTCTATGAAGGCCCGCTGGCAGCCCGTATTGGCAGCGATGCCGCAGAATTGATGACCGATATACATCAAATCGTGTTTGATGTTTTAGTGGTTGCAGTGGTTCTGCATTTAATCGCGATTGTTGTCTATAAATTACGCGGCGTGTCGTTAGTAGCTGCTATGCTGCATGGTTATCGCCACAATGTCGGCGCTGTACCGCTTCGCAATGGCTTGATTGGTATCGCATTGGCAGCCGTAGCTGCCTTTGCGCTGTTTGTTTGGATTAATTAATCTTTGTACTGATCATGACAGGCTTTGCAGTTACGTGCAGCCGCCATAAAGGCTTTACGGCTGTCGGCTTCAATGCCGGCCGCGGCAACTTCGGCTAACGCTTGCGCATCGGCTTGCAATTTTTCCGCACGTTGAGTGAAATCAGCCCAATTACTCCAAATTGCTGCTAGTGCATCAGAATTGTTACCTGGCTTGGCGCCCGCGGTCTCAAATGCTGGCCAAGGAATCGTTGTCATAGCAGCGAAATCAGTCGCTCGGGCAGCGAAAATCGCCGCATCGAACGGTGCATCACCGCGCACCATGGCACCCATAGCAGCAAAATTGTTTTGCATCACGGAAAACGCCTTCTGCCGATACTCAACCGCTTTATCAGCGTCATTAAAGGCATTTTGTGCCATCACCGAGCCGCTGAGTAGCGCAGTTAAGCTTGCTGCCACTATCACCAATTTTGTCTGTTTCATGCTATTTCTCCTGGTCAACCTAGATGTTTTAAGTCATTTACCGACTGCAATAGGCTTTTCATCCACAAACACATTGCGTCAGCACTGCAACTAGCTTTACTGTAGCTGATAATAACGGGAATTAATTGTAAAAGCTAAACCTCATGAGGGGAACCAGATGAAGCGGAATAATCGCCGTAGTAAATTGGCGTTAGCGCTTGCTGCAGTATTACCAGCTGCTGCCATAGCGTCACAGACCACGCCAGTGCAAGGTCTGCATGATAATTCGTCGACTTATGTGGCGCTGCAAAATGCAACCATTGTGACCGAACCGGGCAAACAGCTCGATAATGCCACGCTGGTCATCCGCAACGGCCGAATTGTCGCCATTGAGCGTAATAATCAGGCCCCAGTCGGTGCTCGCGTGATTGATGTAAGTGGGCATGTGATTTATCCGGGCTTTATTGATGCCTATAGTAACTATGGTGTTACTGCGGCTGCTGCCGGTAAGCGCCGGGGGCCGCGCAGTGCGCCGCCGGTATACAACAATAAACGCGAAGGTGGTAATGCGGCAAACGATGCAATTCATGCTCAGCGGCACTGGGTTGATACCTTAACAACCGATAGCAAAGCTGCTAAGGATTATGTTGCTCAAGGTTTTACTGCAGTGCAGAGCGCGCGTTTAGATGGCATTTTCCAGGGCCAAGCGGTTACCGTATCGCTGGCCGACCGAATTGCCAATGATGTGGTTTATAATGCTCAAACCAGACATTTTGGTTCGTTCGATAAAGGTAGTTCGGTACAGCAATATCCATCGTCATTAATGGGTTCTATTGCGTTAATACGGCAAACCTTGTCCGATGCCAACTGGTATCAGCAAGCTTATGGTAAAGAAGCGCATAATGGCCCGGTCGAATACAATGCTGCATTGGCCAATTTGGCTGATCTTGAGCAAGAAGGCGTGGTGTTCAAGGTCAGTGATGATAAATCACTTTTACGTGCTCATGAACTATTCAGCAATTTTAATGTACCGGTTACCTATGTTGGTTCGGGCTATGAATACGCTCGTTTAGATGCCATTAAAGCAACCCAGTCGCGGATCATTTTGCCGGTGAACTTTCCTGCTGCGCCAGAGGTTGCGGGAATTGATGACCACCTCGATGTTAGTCTCGCTGATTTACGCCACTGGGAACGTGCGCCAAGCAATGCAGCGGCGTTAGCTGCTGCTGATATCGATTTCTCATTTACCTTACATGCGTTGAACAAAGCTGATGAGTTTTGGCCAAATGTGCGTAAGGCAGTACAGCATGGTTTAAGCAAAGAACGTGCCCTAGCGGCGCTCACTACCGTGCCTGCCGCTATTGCTGGGGTTGCTGACCGAGCTGGCAAATTAGCGCCAGGTTATATGGCGGATTTTGTTATTGCTGATGGCGATTTGTTCAGCGCTGGCACGATTAAATCAGTCTGGTTGCAGGGCCATGAGGTCGCTCTTGCGCCGCTCAGTCGGACCAAATTTGCTGGTGAACTATCCGCGACCATTGCCGATCAGGCGGTATTATTCAGCATTAAGGATGATACTCGGGTCTCTGGTGAACTGAGTTATGCTGAACAGAAGGGCAAAATTCGAGACGCCAAACGCGATGATGAAACCCTAGAATTTGTCGTCGATGCTGATTTTAGCGGTATCGCTGGTGCTTGGCGTATGCGCTTACAACAACAAAGTGCCGATAGCTATGCTGGTTTGGCGGTTGCTCCCAATGGCCAGCAACTGCGTTTCACTGCCACCATGACGGCAGCCGCTAGTGCACCTGCGAAGCAACCTGCCAAGGTTGACTACCTGAGTTCGACTACCTTCCCCAATGTAGCCTTTGGTCTTGAGAGTATTCCTGCGCGGCAAAATCTGCATATTAAAAATGCCACAGTGTGGACCGCTGACCAGCAAGGAATTCTGGAAAATACCGATATTCTTGTGCGTAATGGCAATTTTGAACGTATTGGTCGTAATTTACGCACTCCTA
>JALQTK010000002.1:105308-121612 GCA_023260975.1 Pseudidiomarina sp.
GCAGGCTATCAAGAGATTGATGCCAGCGGTATGCATGTCACTCCGGGTCTTATCGATGAACATTCTCACATCGCCATTGATAGTGGGGTAAACGAAGGTTCAGAAGCAATCACCGCAGAAGTACGTATTGGTGATGTCATCAACCCAGACGATATTCATATTTATCGTTCCCTTGCCGGTGGCACGACCATTGCTCAATTGTTGCATGGTTCAGCCAACCCGATCGGTGGTCAAGCACAAGTGATTAAATTACGCTGGGGTGCTACCGCCGAGCAGTTGAAGTTTGATGCGGCACCAGCGAGTATCAAATTTGCGCTCGGTGAAAATGTTAAACAAAGTAACTGGGGCAGTAACTTCAGTATTCGCTACCCACAAACGCGCATGGGTGTAGAAACCGTTATGCGCGATGGTTTTACCGCCGCACGTGAGTATCGCCAGCGGTTCGAGGCCTACAACAAGCTCAGCCGCTCGGAAAAAAGCAAAATAGCGCCGCCGCGGCCAGACTACCGTTTGAATACACTACTGGAGATTTTGGATTCTAAACGTTTCGTCCATGCGCATTCGTACGTGCAATCAGAAATCTTGATGTTATTGCGTTTAGCGGAGGAATTTGATTTTACCATCACCACCTTTACGCATATTTTGGAGGGCTACAAAGTCGCCACCGAAATGGCTAAACATGGTGCTGGCGCATCGTCGTTTGCCGACTGGTGGGCGTACAAGTTTGAAGTCTATGATGCGATCCCGCAAAACGCCTGTTTAATGGCCGAAAAGGGTGTATTAACCAGCATCAACTCAGATAGTAATGACTTGCAACGGCGCTTAAATACCGAAGCGGCGAAATCAGTCACCTACTGTGATATGGATGAGCATAAAGCGCTGCAAATGGTCACCCTAAATCCAGCTAAACAGCTCAAAATTGATCAGTACGTGGGCAGCATTAGCAGCGGTAAACATGCTGACTTCGTGCTGTGGAATGCGCACCCGCTGAGTGCCTATGCACAACCACAACAAACCTGGATCAATGGCCGTAAATACTTTGATCGTGAAGTTGATAAGCAGCTACAGGTAGCGGTAGCCGCGGAAAAACAAGCATTGATGCAGAAATTATTGGCTGCGCCTGAGCAGCAACGTGCAGGTGCTGAACAAGCTTACAAAAAACCTCAGCCGACTTGGCATTGTGAAGATAACCATGATGTTTGGTGGCAGCTATATAGTGATCATAGCCATACTCAACACGGAGCACAGCAGCAATGAAACGATTAATCACTGCCGTTCTAGCGGCGACGCTGTCGCTCACCGCCACAGCTCATGATATGGTGCCTGGCGCCGCGCAGTCACAGCCGATTTTACTGCAGGGTGGCACTCTGCATACGGTCACTGATGGTACTCTGGTGAGCACCGATTTATTGTTTGAGAACGGCCAAATTATTGCTATTGGTAATGATATTCCGTTACCGCCGAATACTCAGGTGATTGATATTCGCGGCCAACATGTTTATCCGGGCCTGATCGCGTTAGATACCACCTTAGGTTTAGTTGAAATAGAAGCGGTTCGGGCTACCGATGACCAACAAGAAACTGGTTTAATAACGCCTGAAGTGAGCGGTCATATTGGTTTTAATCCAGACTCTGAGATTATCCCAACGGTGCGTTTCAACGGCATTACTCATGCGCAAATTGTGCCACAAGGAAATCTTATTCGGGGTCGTTCAAGCCTGCTTAAAACCGATTCATGGACGTTCGAAGATGGTGCTGAAGCACTCAATGTTGGGGTTCATTTGAGTTGGCCGCGAGTCGGTTTGAATAACGCCTGGTGGGAACGTCGGAGTCCGGCCGAGCAGCGCAAAGCAAACGCTGAAGCGTTGCGCGCGATGCAACAAGCGTTTGTTCAAGCAAAAGCCTATTACGATGCGAAACAGGCCGGTGTGCAGACAGCGACCGATCAGCGTTGGCAGGCGATGCTTGGTTTATTTGATCAAACCAGCAAATTGTTTGTACATGCCGACGATCAACGCCAAATTGAACAAGCGCTTGATTTTGCGGCGGAGCATGGCTTCGATATGGTTTTGATGGGTGCCCGCGATGCTTGGCGCGTTGCTGATCGTATCGCTGCGGCTCAGGTACCTGTGGTCTATGGTGCACCTTACGGTTTGCCCAGTCGAAATGATGAAGCGTACGATCAAGCGTACGCAACGCCGGCGCAATTAGCCGCAGCTGGCGTTGATTTTGCGATTAGCTATCCGGGCTACTGGGACATCCGCAACTTAGCCTTTGCAGCGGGTAATGCTGTTGCTTACGGGCTTGATCGTGACCAAGCATTAGCGGCTATCACCTTAAAACCAGCAGAAGTAATGGGCGTGGCTGATAAACTTGGTTCGCTTGAGGTAGGTAAACAAGCATCGTTGGTGGTTTCGGCTGGCGACCTACTTGATCAAATGGGGCAAAAAGTCAGTCTGTTATTTATTGATGGTCGTGCGGTTGACTTGAACAACCGGCATAATCAGCTCTATCAAAAGTATCGGCAAAAACCTTAAAACTGCCGCTGGTAAAAAGGCCGAGCCATGAGCTCGGCTTTTTTTGTTATCACGCTGAAGCTAACCTCCCGCGAGTTTGACGGTAAAACCCTGTTGCTCCAACCAGGCTTTGGCCGCTTGTCGCTGGTCTCCCTGCAGCTCAATTGATTGATCTTTTACCGCGCCACCAACACTCAAATGCTTGCGTAGTTGCTTGGCATAGTTTTCCAGCAACTGCATATCGGCTGGTAGTTGCATAATCACCGTCACGCCTTTGCCGTTACGCCCTTTGGTTTGCCGCTGAATTTTCACTGGTACCGAGGTATCAATTGTTATTTCGGCGGGGCGCTCGGGCTGCTCGCTGTCTGGCAGTTTATTGAAGCCAAGATTTTTTAGTTGTTCAAAAAGATCAGTCACTACAACCTCAATTTTAAACTTGGAATAAATAGGTAACGTGTTATATATTTTTATTATAAGTAATTCTCGCTAGGTTGCCCCATGAAATTACAGCAGTTGCGCTACATTGTTGAAGTATTAAATCACAATTTAAATGTCTCTTCGACCGCTGAGAGCCTATTTACCTCACAACCGGGTATCAGCAAGCAGATGCGAATGCTGGAAGATGAGCTAGGGGTACAAATCTTTGCCCGCAGCGGTAAACATTTAACTGAGGTGACTGCTGCCGGTAAACAGATTATCGCGATTGCCAATCATATTTTGACTCAAGTTGAAGCGATTAAGGCTGTCGCGGCTAACTATAATCAGCCCGATCAGGGTCATTTGAATATTGCTACTACGCATACGCAAGCGCGTTATGCGCTGCCGCCTGTAATTACTGCATTCCAACAGCGTTACCCCAAAGTGACTTTGCATATGCAGCAAGTCGTACCGGAGCATAGTGGTGAAACAGTCGCCAATGCTGATGTTGTTATTACAAATACTAATGAGGTATTGCTTAGTCAGCACGATCTGATCATGTTGCCAGCTTATTCCTGCTGTCGTTCAATTATTGTGCCTGCGGAGCATCCCTTAGCAACGCTTGCTGAGGTGACTATTGGTGATCTTGGCGATTATCCAATAGTGAGTTATCGGCAAGGATTTAGTGGTCGAGTAGCGCTCGATACAGCCTTTCATAGCGCGGGTATTAAGGCTAATGTGGTTTTTGCCGCAACCGATGCGGATGTTATCAAGGCTTACGTGAAAATCGGCTTGGGGGTAGGGGTTATTGCGACTATGGCTTATGACCCGGTGACTGATGCTGATTTAGTGGTGATACCAGCGCAGCATTTGTTTAGCCCCGGCACGATAAACATCGGCTTGCGCAAGGGGGCATTTTTGCGCAGTTATATGTACGATTTTATTGAAGCGTTGGCCCCTCATTTATCATCGGAGCTGGTTGCACAGGCACTACGTTGTGGTTCGCAACAACAAGTCGATGCCCTGTTTGAGGGCATCGACTTACCGCAGCGATAGCTGTCAGCACTCGGTTATATTCACAGCGAGACCGCCACGTGCGGTCTCTTTATATTTGGTCTTCATATCGTTGCCAGTATCCCACATGGTTTTAATCACTTTATCCAGTGATACTTTATGATCACCAGAACCACGCAAGGCCAGGCGGGCGGCATTAATCGCTTTAATTGCGCCCATTGCGTTACGTTCAATACAAGGCACTTGGACTAAACCGCCAACCGGGTCGCAGGTTAAACCAAGATTATGCTCCATACCAATTTCGGCGGCATTTTCAACGTGGCTGGCACTGCCACCCATAAGTTCAGCGAGAGCACCAGCGGCCATTGAACATGCCACACCAACTTCACCTTGGCAGCCGACCTCAGCACCGGAAATAGAGGCATTCTTTTTATACAAAATACCGATTGCTGCGGAGGTTAATAAAAACCGCACAATGGCTTCCTCATCGAGTGGTGCGATATAGCGATCAGCATACTTCATCACCGCTGGAATAATCCCTGCTGCGCCATTGGTTGGTGCCGTAACAACGCGACCGCCAGCGGCATTTTCCTCATTCACAGCGAGCGCAAATAAGTTCACCCAATCCATTGCTTGCATCGGGTCAGTGGTTTTCTCGTTGCGCAAACGCTGAAATAATCCAGGCGCGCGCCGCTGAACTTTAAGGCCACCAGGCAAAATGCCTTCGGTGGCGATACCACGACTAATACAGTCATCCATGGTTTGCCAGATAGACATCAAGCCGCTGCGTATCTCAGCCTCATTACGAAACACTTTTTCGTTTGCCAGCATCACTGAGCTGATTCGTTTACCCTGGTCTTTACAATGCTTCAGTAGCTCATTGCAGCTATCAAACGCAAATGGAATTGGTTTACTCGACTGCTCAATAACTTCTTCTAGGCTGTCATCGAATTCGGCATCACGGACGATAAAGCCGCCACCAATCGAATAATAGAGGTCGCTATAAATCACCTGAGCGCCATTGAGTAAGCGTAACTCCATGGCATTAGCATGCCGCGGCATGGTTTTACGACGATGAAAGACAATCGCTCCCTCGCGCGGGAAATGCACTGGGTAACGCCCCAATAGAGCCAGTTGCTCACTGTCATGAGTGTGCTGTAAAAATTGTTCAACAGAGCTGGTATCGACGCTCTCGGGGCTTTCTCCAGCAAGACCTAAAAGCACTGCTTTGCCGGTGCCGTGACCTTTCCCGGTTTGACCAAGCGAACCAAATAACTCGACCTCAATGGCGCTGATTGAAGTCAGATCAACCACTTTCTCAGCGGCAAGTAAAAATTCCTTGGCGGCACGCATCGGCCCCACCGTGTGGGAACTCGATGGACCAATACCTACTTTAAAAATATCAAAAACACTGATCATAGCGACTCATTCATTTAGTGGTTGATATAACCGGCAATATTCAGGATGAACATGATCGGCTAGCTCGCGCAATATTCCTGCTGTAGCGCCCCAAATAGTGCGCTGCTGATAGGGTATGAAGTATACCTTATCGTAAATAAAACGCTGTAGCTTATACGCATAGTGTTGCTGTTGATGTAACACATGTTGAAGCGGAACAGTAAATATTTCAGCCACTTCCGATTGCTGTGGTCGCAATGGTGTGCGTGGTGTGACCAGTGCTAGGTAGGGGCGAACGATGAAATTACTGATCACTGGATAATCCTGCAGCTGGCCTAACAAGTGCACATCCGCTGGGTTTAAGCCGATTTCCTCTTCGGCTTCACGCAGTGCGGTATGCAGCAAATCATCATCGTTGGCGTCCTGACTACCACCTGGAAAACTAATTTGACCGGCATGGTGGCGTAACCCAGTTTGGCGTTGGGTCAAAATAACGTGTAGTTCGCCCGCCTGTTCGATCAATGCAATTAATACTGCTGCCGGCCGCATATGATCTGACTTTGGTCGGGTCACCAGTGGCGCCGGCTGCAAGTGAAAGCGTTGCAAAAATTCATCACGGGTCATGATAAGGCTGCCAACACCGGGATAATTTGGCCGACTTTATCGAGTGTTTCTTGATATTCGCTAGCCCATTCCGAGTCAGCCACAATGCCGCCACCGGCCCAACAATACAGGTCTGAATGGTGACTCACGAGAGTACGAATAGCGATGCTACTATCGGCAGCACCGTGCTGTGACACGTAGGCTAAACTGCCGCAATAGTAGCTGCGTCGATGCGGCTCTAATTGGTCAATAATTTCCATTGCGCGGATTTTTGGGGCACCAGTTATTGAACCGCCGGGGAAACAGGCGGCGAGCAAATCCAGTGCATTTTTGTCCGGCCGGAGCTGCCCGCGCACGGTACTGACGAGGTGATGGACAGCTGGGTAGCTTTCAATAGCAAATAAGGTTGGTACCGTTACGCTGCCGGGTTCGCAACAGCGACTTAAATCATTGCGCAGTAAATCGACGATCATGACGTTTTCGGCGCGATCTTTCGCTGAGCTTGCCAGTTGTTGCGCTAATGCCCGGTCGTGTTCAGCATCGGCGCTGCGCGGACGAGTGCCTTTAATGGGTTTGGTTTCAACCTGTCCAGCCTCATCGACGCGCAAGAAGCGCTCGGGTGAATGCGATAAAATAGCGCCAGTGGGCAAGCGCAAGAAGCCTGAAAATGGGGCGTTATTGCGGTCCCGTAAGTGACGGTATGCTAGCCACGGATCGCCACTGAACTGGGCGTAAAAGCGTTGCGCTAAATTAATTTGATAGCAGTCGCCGGCGTGCAAATAGGTCTGTATACGCGCCACCTTTTGCTGATAGTCGGCGGCTGACATATTGCTACTCCAGTTGCTAGTTAGCTTAAATGGAGCTTGCTCAGTCGGGGTGATTGATTGCAACCAAAATTGTTGCAATGCAGCTAATTGGTGTTGCTCTGCCAGTAACCAGGTGACACCATCACTGCGACGTCGGATGAGCGCTTGATGATAGACCCCAATGGCTATATCCGGCAGCTCAATATCGGCGCTGGCATGATTCGGAAGGCGCTCGAGTGCGCGCCCAGCATCGTAACTAAAAGCTCCCGCCAAACCACCTTGAAAGGGCAGCTCAGCTGGGCCTTGGTAAGCTGGAACTGCGGCTAACGCCTGGCTTAGTTGCTGCGGCCAATTAGCGCTGGTGGTAATCACCGCATGTGGTTGGCGAAAAATAAAATCATAGCGCCCATGCGGATGATCGCAACTATCGAGTAGCAGCGCCCACGGCTCATCAGCACAGCGCGCAAATAAATCAGCAAATGAACCGTGCAGGGGTATTTCAATAGCGCTAAGAGTCACCGCAATTCCTCAGCTCAAACAACTAAAACAATCTGCCAAGAGCATAGCATAACTGGTCAGTTAAGGTGCAAACCGTTATCATAGCGAGATTACGTTTATTCAAAATTTGAGGTAACTATGGCCATTATTCGTCAGGCTGATTTCATTGCCAGTATCGAAGACGCGTTGCAGTATATTTCCTACTATCATCCGCTTGATTTTGTGCAAGCACTCGAACAAGCCTACCACCAGGAACAAAGCGAGGCGGCCAAGAACGCCATTGCTCAAGTGTTGACCAATTCGCGCATGTCGGCGCAAGGCCGGCGGCCGATTTGTCAAGATACCGGTATTGTTACCTGCTTTGTCAAAATCGGTATGGCGGTGCAGTGGGATAAAACCGATATGACTGTGCAGCAGATGGTCGATGAGGGTACCCGTCGAGCCTACCTTAATAGTGATAACCCGCTCCGTGCATCGATTGTTGCTGACCCAGCTGGTAGTCGCAAAAACACCGGCGATAACACCCCTGCAGTGGTGCATATTGATATGGTTGCGGGCGACCATATCGAGGTGATGATCGCTGCGAAGGGCGGCGGCTCTGAAAATAAATCGAAAATGGTGATGCTAAACCCAAGTGACAATATTGCCGATTGGGTGGTCGAGACCATGCCAAAACTCGGTGCTGGTTGGTGTCCACCGGGCATGATTGGTTTGGGTATTGGCGGTACCGCGGAAAAGTCAGCGGTGCTGGCAAAAGAGTCGTTGATGGACCCGGTCGATATTCACCAGCTGATTGCGCGCGGCGCACAAACTGCTGAAGAAAAGTTACGCTTAGAGATCTACGAGCGTGTTAATAAGCTTGGTATCGGTGCTCAAGGCTTGGGTGGCGTGACCACCGTGATGGACGTGAAAATTAAATCAGTACCGACCCATGCTGCGTCTAAACCGGTAACCTTGATCCCGAACTGTGCCGCCACTCGGCACGTGCATTTCCACCTTGATGGCAGCGGCCCTGCCGATTTGCAGCCACCGAAGCTTGAAGACTGGCCGGATATTACCTTTGAATTAGGTGATAACGTCCGTCGAGTTAATTTAGATAGTATTACCCAAGCCGATATTGAAACCTGGAAAACCGGCGAAACGGTGCTGTTGAATGGTAAGTTATTGACCGGCCGAGATGCCGCACATAAACGCATCAAAGACATGCTCGATGCTGGACAGCCGTTGCCAGTCGATTTTAGTAACAAATTTATTTATTACGTCGGGCCAGTCGATCCGGTCGGTGACGAAGTGGTGGGACCAGCAGGACCTACCACCGCGACACGTATGGACAAGTTTACCGATATGATGTTGGAGCAAACGGGTATTCTCGGCATGATAGGCAAAGCCGAGCGCGGCCCGGCAACTGTTGCGAGTATTAAGCAACACAAAGCGGTCTATCTAATGGCTGTTGGCGGCGCCGCCTATTTAGTCGCTAAAGCGATCAAGCAAGCCAAAGTAGTTGGCTTTGCTGATTTAGGTATGGAAGCTATCTATGAATTTGAGGTTGAGGATATGCCAGTTACCGTAGCCGTTGATAGTAGCGGTGCCAATGCCCATGAAATTGGCCCAGCGATATGGAAAGTTAAGTTAAACGGTTAGTTAAACCAACTATTAGTAAGGGAACTCTGATGTCACTTGCAGTATGGCAAATCGCCATTGGAATCGGCTTAAGCCTGGCGCTCGGCAGTTTGTTTGGGCTGATTCTGGGCGCCCGCATGGGTAGTCGCCAGCAGCAGCAATTACTGGCGCAAGCACAGCAGCACCAGCAGCTGCTGCAACAGCAATTAGAGCAGCGCTTAGTGGCATCAGAGCAAGCTTTACATGACCTTCAAAGTCGTAATCAGCAGTTGCAAAATAGTTATACTGAGGCCCAAGTCACCTTGCGGGAAAGCCTCAAAGCAGCTGATGAAAAACAAGCCATATTGATTGCCAGTGAAGAACGTCTGAAACAAGAGTTTGAGCGCTTAGCACAGCAGATTTTTGAACAAAAATCAGAACGTTTGCAACAGGCTAGTAAGCAAAGTCTTGAGCACACCTTGGCGCCGTTTAAGCAGCAGCTTGATGCTTTCAAATTGCAAGTAACTCAGCAGCACACTGAAGAGCTAAAGCAGCGTGAGCAGCTCACTACACAAGTATCTATGCTACGCGATTTAAACAAGCAAATGGCAGCTGAAGCCGAAGCTTTAACCCGTGCGTTAAAAGGCGACACCAAGGCGCAAGGTAATTGGGGCGAAGTGGTGTTGGAGCGTATCTTAACCCAGTCTGGTTTACGTGAAGGCTATGAATACCATACCCAAAGCCATCATCTGGATGAAGACGGTAAAGCCTTTAAACCAGACGTGATCGTGCATTTGCCACACGACAAAGATGTGGTTGTCGATTCCAAGGTGTCATTGGTTGCTTATGAACGCTATTTTAACAGCACTGATGATCAGCAACGCGAACAAGCCTTAGCCGAGCACGTATTATCCCTACGCAATCATATTAAGGGGCTCGGTAAGAAGAATTATCAGCAACTGGATAGCGTGCGTACACTCGATTACGTGCTACTTTTTATTCCTATTGAACCGGCGTTTTTATTGGCGGTCGATCGTGACCCAGAGTTAATTGGCTTAGCATTGGACAATAACATCATGCTGGTAAGCCCGACTAATTTGATGGTGGCCTTACGCACGGTCTACAATATTTGGCAGTACGAGTATCAGAATCAGAATGCCCAGCGCATTGCTACCGATGCGGCGAAATTGTATGACAAGTTTGTCGGTTTCTTGGACGATTTACAAAAGCTTGGCAATTCATTAGACACTGCGCGCAAACATTATGATGGTGCGCTGAACAAACTGTCTACGGGTAAAGGCAATTTGGTCAGTAAAGTGGAAAATTTCCGCAAGTTAGGGGTGCAAGCGGCGAAGCGCATTGACCCCCAATTATTAGCCAACGATAGCGATGATAGCGATGACGCTGACAGCTAAGGTGTATGGTTCGCAACTAACTGTTGCGAACCACTGATCCCCACAAGTCATATTCATCGGCATGGTCAATTCGTACCAGCAGCTGCTCACCAGGTTTCACTGAAGTTTCACCGTTTAGGTAGACCAATCCATCAATTTCAGGAGCATCGGCGTAACTACGGCCAATAGCCCCCTGGTCATCGACTTCATCAATCAACACCGGCAGAATACGGCCCACTTTCATTTGTAGACGTTTAGCGCTGATTTGCTGCTGCACTTGCATGAAACGCTCATAACGTTGCTGTTTCACCTCTTCTGCAACGGGGTCTGGCAATTCATTCGCGGCGGCGCCATCGACCGCTGAATAGGTAAAACAGCCAACACGGTCTAGTTCGGCATCGCGTAAAAATTGCAATAACTCCTCAAATTCCTCTTCAGTTTCGCCCGGGAAACCGACAATGAAGGTACTACGAATGGTTAAATCGGGGCAGATTTCACGCCAGTTGCGAATACGTTCGAGTGTCCGTTCTGCTGAACCTGGACGCTTCATCAAACGCAGAATACGTTTGTTGGCATGTTGCATGGGGATATCGAGATACGGCAAAATTTTGCCTGCTGCCATTAATGGGATAACTTCGTCAACCGACGGATACGGGTAGACATAGTGTAAGCGCACCCATACACCGAGCTCACCGAGTGCCTCACACAGCGCCAGCATGCTGGTCTTCACCGGTTTACCGTCGCTAAACCCGAGTTTGTGTTTTACATCGACACCATAAGCGCTGGTGTCTTGCGAAATCACCAGCAATTCTTTGACGCCAGCATTGACCAGACGTCTTGCTTCATCAATCACATTACCAATAGGGCGGCTAACTAAATCACCGCGCATCGATGGGATAATGCAAAAGGTACAGCGGTGATTACAGCCTTCGGATATTTTTAAATAAGCATAATGCCGCGGAGTTAGCTTCACCCCAGTGTCCGGCACTAGATTAGTAAATGGTATAGCGACTGGTTTTGGTAGATGCTCATGAACGTGACCCATAACGGCTTCGTACGAGTGTGGACCGGTGATGGCAAGAACATTTGGATGCACTTCACGGATATCATTCTCTTTTGCGCCCAAACAGCCAGTAACAATCACTTTACCGTTTTCAGCAAGCGCCTCACCAATGGCATCAAGAGACTCCTGTACCGCGCTATCAATAAAACCACAGGTGTTGACGATGACCATATCGGCATTGTCATAGCTGGCGGATATTTCGTACCCTTCGGTGCGTAACTGCGTCAATATTCGTTCAGAATCGACCAGGTTTTTTGGGCAACCTAAGCTAACGAAGCCAATTCGGCGAGCGCTGTCTTGACTACTTGGATTCGGTTGGTAGGTCTCTACACTCATGTATACACTCGATTAAATGAAGTCACAGGATTTATGTCACATAATTATGCCGCATAGTATAGCGCTGCATACTACGGCGCAGCAATTACTGCTGCTCTGATAGCAGAGTAGCAGGGCGAAAATGATCGACCCACAACGCTGAGGCAGCGCAAACCGCCAGCGGCATGATCAGTAAATTGACCAGCGGAATACTCGCAACGATTACCAACGCTACCCCAAAGGAAACACTTTTACCTCGCTGCTGCGCCAGTTCTGCGCGCATTTGACTAAATGAGATACGTTGATTATCAAAGGTATAGTCGATGTACTGCAGGGTCATCATCCAGCCGGCGAAAAGCAACCAAAGCAGCTGCCCAACGACCGGTAGTAACAACGCGAGTAAGGCGACTACCAATAGCCTCGGCAATAAATACACTAACTTTTGCAGTTCACGTACCAATACCCGTGGTATATCGCCAAGCAAGCCGAGCAGGGTAACTGGCGCAGCAGTCAAGCCGGCGCGACGATAAACGACTTGTTCCGCTAATATGCTGTTGAAGGGTGAGGCAACGATGGTCGCCAAGGTGGTAAAACTGAGTGCAAAGACCATGACAATGGTGATGATCACTAATGGCCAAATCACCACCGTCAAAAACTGTAAATAGCTAGGTAACTGGGCCATAATCGTAGCCACCCAGATGGGACTGTTATCAATAGCCCAGACCAAGCCGGCACTGAACAATAGCAGGTTAATCAGCAGTGGCAGCACGACATAGCGACGTAGACCCTGTTGCCACATAATGTGCCAACCATATACCAGATACTTTGGCGCAAAATTACTCTGCACTGTCATGCTATAAATCCTTGCTTGTCGTGGTTTTGCTTGAGAGTATACCGAGGTTATTCATATTCATACATTATCTGTTATTGTGACAGTCATTATAACGATTACAAACAGCGATCTATCAGCCTTGTTATGCGTCTAAAATACATCAAATTGGTGGGTTTTAAATCCTTCGTGGATGCAACCAAAGTGCCGTTTCCGCATCAAATGACCTGCGTTGTCGGGCCGAATGGCTGTGGCAAATCGAATGTTATTGATGCAGTGCGTTGGGTGCTTGGTGAGAGTTCAGCCAAGAATCTGCGTGGCGACGCCATGACTGATGTCATTTTCAATGGCTCAAGTGCGCGTAAACCGGTATCCCAGGCCAGTGTCGAACTGGTGTTTGATAATAGCGCCGGGCGCATTCAAGGCGAGTTTGCTGACTATGCCGAAATTTCGGTGAAACGCCTCGTTAGTCGTGATGGCCAATCCAATTATTTTCTCAATAACAGTAAATGCCGACGCCGTGATATTACCGACTTATTCCTTGGTACCGGCTTAGGTCCGCGTAGTTATGCCATTATCGAGCAGGGCATGATCTCACGGCTGATTGAATCAAAACCTCAGGAATTGCGGATCTTCATAGAAGAGGCTGCCGGCATTTCGAAATATAAAGAACGCCGCCGCGAAACTGAAACACGTATGCAACATACCCGCGATAATCTCGAACGTCTCAATGATGTGCGTCAAGAGCTTGGTAGTCAGCTGGACAAATTAGTGCGCCAAGCTGCGGCAGCACGCCGCTATAAGGAATTAAAGGCACAAGAACGGCAGTACAAAGGACAACTGCAAGCGCTGCGCTGGCTCGCTCACGAGCAACATGCACAGCAATTACGCGAGCAATTAGCCGAATACCAGAATGAGTTAGAAAAATGGCAAGCCCAGCAACGCGGCAGTGAACGCGGCAGTATCGAATTACGTGAGCAATTAGCAAGTTTTAAGCAGCAACTCGATGATCAGCAACAGCATTATTACCAGCTCGGTAATCAAATCACCCGCACTGAGTCGCAGTTGCAACAAGGACAGCAGCAATTGAGCCAGCGCCAACAGCGCTTGCAGCAAGTGCGCTATGAGCTGGAACAGCTGCACCAAACCCAACAGCATGATCAAGCCCAAGCCGAACAGTTGCAACAGCAGCAGCTTCAGCAGCAACCTGATTTTGAAGCGGCCGAACAGCAGTGTTTGCTGATTGCTGAGCAGCTTGAGCAAGTCGAGCAGGATTACCTCAGCTGGCAAGACCACTATCAACAGTTTCTCCAGCAACAGCAGCAAGCTCAACAGGCATTGCAACAGGCTCAATTGAAACAGCAGCAGCTGCAACTGCAAGCACAACAGGCTGATGATGAACAACGCACCTTGAGTCAGGAATTACTGCAACTTGAGCAACAACAACAGCAGTTTGACGTAACCGCCATGGCGCGCGAAGTTGAGGCCGGTAGCGAGTCGTTGCAGCTGGCGGAGCAGCAACTTCAGCAGCTGCAACAACAGCGTAACCACCTGCAGCAGCAGCTCGATCAGCTGCAACAGCAGCAACATGGCTTGCAGACCGAACGACAGCAGCTGCTCGGCCGTATTAGTTCATTGCAGCAGTTATTAGCTGCTGCGCAGGCTGATGAATGGCCGACTAAAGTGGCACAGTGGCTACAGCAACAGCAGCTATCGAGCCCAGGCCAAGTGCGCCAGTTATTGCATATTGATCCAGCTTGGCAACTAGCCGCTGAACAAATTATCGCCCCCTGGTTATCGGCTTGGGTAGTTACCGAGCGACCGCTGCACTGGCCACTGGAGCTGGGCTCGCGGCTGGTGTTATTAGAGCCTCATCAAGTGCCTGTGGGATCATTGGCCGAACAGCTGCAAGGGCCGTTGCAGCAATGGCCATTACTGCAGCAGATTGCCTTGGCGCATGATCACACCGAGGCACAACGCTTGTTGGCTGGGACCAACTGGGCCTATGTGCTGACGCGCCAAGGCCAGCTGTGGTCAGCCGCAGGTTATCAAGCGGCCGCCATAGCTGCAGATGCCAGTGAGCTACAACAGCAAGCCAGCTTGCAACAATACCAGCATGATCTCGAGCAAGTGGAGCACGCATTGGCGTCGGCGCTGCAGCAGCACATGCAGCTGCTGCAGCAGCGTGAAATGATCCAACAGCGCGAAGCTGAGCAATTAGCCATGGTGCATGAGCAGCAGGCTCAACAGCGGGTGTTACTGCAGCAACACAGTTGGCAGCAGCAGCAACAACAGCAATTACAACAGCGTTTACAGCAACTACAGCAACGCCAAGTGACGTTGCAACAGCAGCAACAACAATTCAGTGCAGAGCTTGAACACGGTCAGCAGCAACTTGAGTTGGCGCAGCAAAATTATCAGCTCAGTGCTGACGATGGCAGTTGGCAGCAGCGCCGTGAAGTATTGCAACAGCAACGTCAGCAGTTTCGTGAGCAGCTGCAGCAGCAACAACAGCAATTGCTGCAACTGCAGCAATTGCGCCAGCGCGATCAAGCACAATTACAGCAATTACAGGCGCTGCAACAACGCAGTCAGCAGCAAGCTGAACAATTGCAAGGGCAACTTGAACAATTACGCGAACCTGACGTCGAATTACAGGAGCAACAGGAGTTGCTGGCCCTGCAGTTACACGAATACCTCGAGCAACGCACTGCAGCAGAACAGCAGCGTCATAGCTTAAGCGATCGGGTCAGTGAGCTAGAGCAGCAGTTACGTGAGCTCAGTAGCGGTAGTCAAGCGCTCGATACTCACTTGGAGCGGGCGCGGGCAAAAGTCCAAAGTGTGCAGCTTGAGTTAGCAGCACTGCAAGAGCGCAGTCGTGCGGTGTTGGCGGTATTGCAGGAGCTGCAACAGCCATTAAAGCCAGTACTGGAAAGTTTGCCCGAAACAGCCACTGAGCCAGTATGGCAGGCTGAACTGGAACGCTTGCAAGCAGCGATTGCTCGGCTTGGAGCAATTAACCTTGCGGCGATAGAAGAGGCTGATGTATTAGCTGAACGTAAAGATTACTTAGACCAACAACAAACTGATTTAGCATCGTCGCTAGAGACCCTTGAGAGTGCTATTCGCAAAATAGACAGAGAGACACGAACCCGGTTTAGAGCGACGTTCGATGCTGTCAATCAGGGTCTGCAAGAATTATTTCCGAAGGTATTCGGCGGTGGCAGTGCCTATTTAGATTTGACCGATGATGATCTACTTGAGACCGGTGTAACTATCATGGCGCGCCCGCCGGGTAAGAAAAATAGTACAATTCATTTCCAAAGGATGGTTTGTCTTTCTTAGACGGTGACACCGTTGTTTCTCCTGGAAGTAAAGATGCTACTCGTGATGCTGCAGGATCAATACTTACTGCAATTGATGGCGTTGAGTCTAAAGAATATAAAAATGCTTTTTGTGCTGTTAGACCTCCTGGTCACCATGCTGAAAAGAATAAGGCAATGGGGTTTTGTATTTATAACAATGTTGCTGTTGGTGCTAACTATTTAATTGAGAAATATAATTATCGAAAAGTAGCTATCATAGATTTTGATGTACATCACGGTAATGGAACTCAAGATATTTTCTACGAAAATGAAAAAGTTTTATATATTTCAACACATCAATACCCCTATTATCCAGGATCTGGTACTGAACAAGAAAAAGGGAAATACAATAATATTTTCAACATTCCTCTTGAAGCTGGAACCACATCAGAAAAATATTTAACTGCATACGAACATGTTTTAAGTAAAATTGTAGAATTTAAACCAGAATTTTTGTTATTTTCTGCGGGGTTTGATGCTCATAAAG
>JALQTK010000030.1 GCA_023260975.1 Pseudidiomarina sp.
CCTGCTCATCGCACAGCACCGTGGCGCTGCCGCTGCGTACGCTGGCCACCAGGGAGTTGGTGGTACCCAGGTCGATGCCTGCGGCTAGGCGATGTTGGTGCGGGGCGGTACTTTGCCCGGGTTCAGTAATTTGCAGAAGTGCCATGATTGGTCCTAATTCGTTGTCAGTACGGGCTAGAGTTGGTCTTCTAGGCCGTCTAATTCGGTACGTAATTTTGCCATAAATTTCAGCTTACGAATAAGCATTGCGGCCGGCTCATACTGCTGTGCTTCCAGCGCCCGCTGCAACTGCTCAAACAGCTGCCGCGCCTCAACCTCGAGGTCGCGCTGCGCTTGTTCAAGTGCCAAGGGGCAGGCAGTTAAGCCCTCCGGGCTTAACTGCCTGCCCCTTGCAAGTTCTTCCTCGATCTCGGCGAGGCGCTCGCGCCATTCCATTTGCGCCATCAAGAACTCGGGATCGCGCAGCGTGGTTTGCTCATGCGCTAGGTCAATGCCCTGCAGCTGCAGCAAATATTCGGCGCGCGCCAACGGCTCGCGTAAGGTGGTATAAGCGTCGTTGAGTTGCGCACTGCGCTGCACGGCGAGCAGGCGATCGCGCTCACTGGCATTGGCAAAACGGTCGGGGTGCAAGGTTTGTTGCAGCTGCCGATAACGCCGCTGTAAATCAGCGTTATCAAGGGCAAACTGCGCCGGCAGATTGAACATCTCGAAATGATTCATACAGCCTACAATGCGGGTATTAGACGTTGAAGCTTTCGCCGCAACCACACTCGCCTTTTGAATTTGGATTGGTGAATTCGAAGCCTTCGTTCAGGCCCTGCTTGACGAAATCAACTTCGGTGCCGTCAAGATACGCCAAACTCTTACCATCAATAATGATTTTGACGCCATCAGCATCGAACACGGTATCGGTTTCTTCAACCTGATCGACAAATTCCATTACATAGGCTAAGCCCGAGCACCCGGTGGTTTTTACCCCCAAGCGAATGCCCGCGCCTTTGCCGCGTTGTTGCAGAAACGCCTTCGCCCGTTGCGAAGCCGCTGCCGTCATGGTGATTGCCATGGATTATCCTGCGTGTTTCTTTTTGTAATCTTCAATCGCTGCTTTAATGGCATCTTCGGCCAAAATTGAGCAGTGAATTTTCACCGGTGGCAACGCCAACTCTTCAGCGATTTGAGTATTTTTCAATTGCGCTGCTTCGTCCAGCGACTTGCCTTTCACCCACTCAGTGACCAGCGAGCTCGAGGCGATGGCTGAGCCACAGCCGTAAGTTTTAAAGCGCGCATCTTCAATAATGCCTTGGTCGTTGACCTTGATTTGCAGCTTCATTACGTCGCCACAAGCAGGCGCACCGACCATACCGGTTGCAATAGTTGGGTCATTCTTATCAAACGAACCGACGTTACGTGGGTTCTCGTAATGATCAATAACTTTTTGACTGTATGCCATGACTACTTACCTCTGTTATGTGTTAGTGCGCAACCCACTCGACCGAGTTCAGGTCAATGCCTTCTTTATGCATGTCCCATAATGGGGACATGTCGCGTAAACGCACAATGGCGTGCTGAATTTGCTCGATAGCATGGTCGACTTCTTCGTCGGTGGTGAAGCGACCAAAGCTGAAACGGATGGAGCTATGCGCTAACTCGTCGCTGCGGCCAAGGGCACGCAACACGTACGACGGCTCTAAACTGGCCGAGGTACAGGCTGAGCCTGAGCTGACCGCTAAGTCTTTCAGCGCCATAATCAATGACTCACCTTCGACAAAGTTAAAGCTGACGTTGAAGATGTGCGGCACTGAATGCTCTTGGTTACCGTTGATATACACTTCTTCGATATCTTTGACGCCATTCCACAAGCGCTCACGCAGGCCATGGAAACGCGCAATTTCAGCTGCCATTTCGGCTTTGGCAATGCGTGCTGCTTCACCGAAGCCAACAATTTGGTGGGTCGGCAAGGTGCCTGAACGCATACCGCGCTCATGACCACCGCCATGCATTTGCGCGTTCAAACGCACCCGCGGTTTACGGCTTACATAAAGTGCGCCGATGCCTTTCGGACCGTACATTTTGTGCGCCGAAAACGACATTAAATCGACTGGCAATTGCGCTAAATCAATCGCCACTTTACCTGCTGATTGCGCTGCATCGACATGGAAAATAGTACCATTAGCGCGACACAAGTTGCCGATGGTGGTGATGTCTTGAATCACCCCAGTTTCGTTATTAACGTGCATAATGCTGACTACCACAGTGTCTGGGCGCAGCGTTTGCTTGAATAATTCGAGGTCGAGCAGACCATCTTCTTGCACATCTAAATAGCTCACTTCAAAACCCTGACGCTCCAGTTGGCGGCAGGTATCAAGCACCGCTTTGTGCTCGGTTTTGATGGTGATGATATGCTTACCTTTCTTCTGATAAAACTCCGCCGCACCGCGAATAGCGAGGTTATCTGATTCGGTGGCACCCGAGGTGAAGACGATTTCACGCGGGTCAGCGTTGACCAGCTCAGCAATTTGGCTACGGGCGATATCAACCGCTTCTTCTGCCTGCCAGCCAAAACGATGCGAACGTGACGCGGCGTTACCAAACTGGCCGTCGAGAGTCAGGAATTGCATCATTTTTTCTGCAACCCGCGGATCAGCCGGGGTAGTGGCCGCATAATCAAAATAAATCGGTAGTTTCATGCCGTACTTCTCCTCTGCTCGCCAGACTGCAATTACTGGCAATTCAATTCAATACGTAATTCGCGTGCGCGTTTTTCCGCTGCCAGGGCATTTTGCCGCTGGGCGATACTGCTCACATCGTGTTTGCCAACCAACTCGGCCAAGCTGATGTTGGCTAAGAAATCTTCAATCCGGTCACTGAGCCCTTCCCACAGCGAGTGGGTCAAGCATTGGGTGCCGCCGTGACAATCGCCTTTGCCGCCGCAACGGGTGGCGTCGATGCTCTCATCGACCGCTTGGATCACCGCACTGACCGAGATAGCCTGCGCCTCGAGCCCAAGCCGATAACCACCGCCTGGACCGCGCACACTGCTGACCAAACCATGCTTACGTAAGCGCGCGAATAATTGTTCTAAATAACTTAATGAGATGCCCTGCCGCTCAGAAATATCCGCCAACGACACCGGCCCGCTGCTGGTGTGCAGGGCGACATCTAACATAGCTGTGACAGCATAACGGCCTTTGGATGTTAAGCGCATGGGGTGATCCTCTCAGTCATGCCGCCATTTTCCCATTCCCGACTAATTTAGTCAAGTATTGCTTAAGGGGCAGGCACTTAAGCCCAAAAAGAGCTAAGGGGAAAAAGAGCTAAGGGGCAGGCACTTAACGAATTTTTTTATCTATGGAGGTGAGCATACCGCGCAGGATATTCAGCTCTGCTTCTTCCGGCCGAGCCCGCGCGAATAGGCGCCGCAGCTTAGCCATGACTTGTCCGGGGTGTTGCTTAATGATGAAACCGGTCTCGCCTAAGGTCTGCTCTAAATGCACGAAAAAGCGCTCAAGATCGTCGGCACGCGGGTAATCGATTGGGTTAATCGAAGAATCTGCGTTAAGTGCCTGCCCCTTAACGTTAAGTGCCTGCCCCTCAAGCCATTGCATGCGGATTTCGTAGCTGAGCGCTTGCACCGCCATGGCCAGGTTCAGTGAGCTGTAGTCGGGGTTGGCTGGAATGTGGACGTGGAAGTTGCATTGCTGCAGCTCGTCGTTGGTGAGGCCGCTGCTTTCGCGACCAAATACCAGCGCTACCGGGTAGCGCGGGCTTTCTTCCAGCAACTTGGCGGCAGCGCCGCGTGGTTCAAGCAGCGGCCAGTCGAGGGTACGATTACGCGCACTGGTGCCAATCACCAAACCACAATCGGCAATCGCTTCGGCCAAACTATCGACAATCGCAGCGCCATGCAGCACATCGGTGGCACCGGCAGCCAGCGCCGAGGCTTGACTGTCCGGCTTGGTCACCGGGTCGACCAGCACCAGCTGGCTCAGCCCCATGGTTTTCATAGCGCGCGCTACCGAGCCGATATTGCCGGTGTGCGAGGTGTTGACTAACACAATGCGGATATTCTCAAGCATGGCCAATGCCACCTGTTATTTCATGCTGGCCGGCAAGTGCGCCCGCGCTTTGCTCAAAATGCCCTGCACCACTTTCGGGTTGCCAGCGACCACGTTGCCGCTTTGCATAAAGTTGTGACCGCCATTGAATTCGGTGACCAAACCACCCGCTTCACGCACCATTAAGGCACCGGCCGCGATGTCCCACGGCTGCAGCCCAAATTCCCAAAAGCCATCGATACGACCGCTAGCGACATAGGCCAGATCGAGCGCCGCCGAGCCGTTGCGACGCATGTCGGCGACCTCGGTGAACAACTCCGCAAAAATCGCCAAATAGTTACTACTCAGATCTTTACGCTTAAAAGGAAAACCGGTGGCTAACAAGGCGCCATTGAGGTCACGCTGCGCAGTAACCCGTAAACGTTTGTCGTTGAGTGCCGCGCCGGCGCCACGGGTGGCGGTGAATAGCTCTTCGCGCAGCGGGTCATAGACTAAGCCACACTGCACCACACCTTTCACGGCGTAAGCAATGGAGATAGCGAAGTGAGGGATACCGCGCAGGTAATTGGTGGTGCCATCGAGGGGGTCGATGATCCACAGGTGATCTGCATCTTTACCGATAATCTCGCCGCTCTCTTCAGCTTGAATGCTGTGATCTGGGTAGACTTTTAAGATGGCACGAACAATGGCTTGTTCGGCGGCTTTATCGATTTCGCTGACAAAGTCATTTTGGCTCTTCTGTTGGACGTTGTAATCAGCCTGAACACCAAAATTTTTGACTAAGATTTTGCCCGCTGCACGCGCAGCGCGCACCGCAATGTTTAACATGGGATGCATTTCAAATTACCTGTGCTGTCAAAGAACGTTAATAAACTGGCGCTATTATACCCCAGCAATTGGCATTTAGCTACGTAGGCTCAGCGGCAAAAATCGATCAATAAGTAGGCAACTACTTGCACGATTTTTAATCTTATGATATCTACATGTTGCGCTAAAACGTTAGAACAACTACTACATATAGAGTCAGGAGTGTCCCATGGACCATTCAGAAGAGCTATTCGATGTGGAGTCTAAATCTGGTAAACGAGCGGCGCCGCGCAAGTGGCGGGAAATTGAAGCGCTGAACGAGCGCAGACGCCTACAGCGCGAACTGATGGAAATTGACGAGGATTTTGCCCTCGACCAGCTCGATTTCTAAGCGCTGAGTTACCACGTAATCGCCCGTTCACCGAGCAGCTCATTGCAGCGGCGAAAGTGAGCGGCGGTAAAAAACCCGCGATGCGCTGACAGCGGCGACGGGTGAACTGTCTGCAACACACTATGGCGGCTCGGGTCAATCAAGGCGGCCTTGCGCTGCGCATAACTCCCCCACAGTAAAAACACCACGCCCTGACAATGCTGATTAATCAGCCGAATGACTTGGTCAGTAAACTGCTCCCAACCCCAACCCGCGTGCGAATTCGCTTCACCCTGTCGTACCGTCAGTACGGCATTCAGCAACAACACGCCCTGCTCGGCCCAATGCTGTAAATTGCCGCCATGACGCGGCTGATAGCCGGGGTAATCATGCTGCAAAGCCTTAAAAATATTGCGCAGCGACGGCGGTGGCGGTAGCCCTTCCGGCACCGAAAAACTGAGCCCGTGCGCTTGCGGCACGCCGTTTACCTCACCGTGATACGGGTCTTGGCCAATGATCACCACGCGCAAATCAGCCAAGGCACAATACCTAAACGCATTGAACACCTCAGCAGCGGGCGGATAAATCGTCATACCAGCGGCGCGCTCAGCGGCCACCCGCGCTAGCAACTCAGTAAAATACGGCTGCTGTTTTTCGCTGCCGAGCAAGGCATTCCAGGTCAGTTCGCTCATCACTTTGCCGCCACGGGTTATCTCAATTCTAGAATGGTGTATCATTCTAGCATGTTCATTGCTACGAGCGACCCCACATGAGCCAGACCAGTTATCCGCCCATTAGTGTTTTTATTATCACCTTAAATGAAGCCGCTCACCTTGATGAAGTGCTTTGTAGTGTGCGTGGGGTGGATGAAATTGTGGTGGTCGATTCCGGCTCAACTGATGCGACGCTGGATATCGCCAGTAAACACGGTGCGCGCATTATTCATAACGACTGGCCTGGCTACCCGCAGCAAAAGGCCTTTGCGATCAGCCAATGTAGCCACAATTGGATCATCAATTTAGATGGTGATGAAGTGATGCCTGCGGGTGGCTTAGAACGCATTCGTGAACGTATTGCCAAGGGCGATATCAATGGCATTTGGTTGCATCACGACGACATCTTTATGGGGGAGAGCCTGCGTTATGCGCGCCACCACAAGTATCGCCGGGTGTATCGCAAAGACCGTTGCCACATGGATACCAGCGTTCTGGTCCACGAGCATATTCAGGTGCAAGAGCCAACCGCTTACCTGCCGATTTACCTGAAGCATTATGGTTACGATAGCGCCCACGGCTATATGGATAAGCTCAATAAGTATTCGCAATTAAAAGCCGAACAACGGCAGCAGCAAGGGCGGCCCTGCAGTCTGCCGCGTTTGTTGGTGATTTTTCCGTTGATGTTTCTGAAGTTCTATTTAGGTCGGCGGATGATTTGGTCAGGCTGGCGCGGCTTTATTAAAGCCAATATTGATGCCTTTCATTTCTTCCTGACCGAGGCCAAATTGTATGAAATGGCTTACCGTGCGCGGGCTAACACTAAAGCTCAAGCCAACGCACGGCAATAACCTATTGGTTGTATTTATCAAACCAATGCAAAATATACGCAACCTTGCCAATCAAATTCGATGGCCGCGCATAAATGCCGTGCGGTGCGTCGGGTACCCGCACCATAGCGGTATCCACGCCCATTAATTTCAGCGCCTGATAATACTGCTCCGACTCCGAAATCGGCGTACGATAATCGGCTTCGCCGGTCAGTAGCATGGTCGGCGTTTTCACCTTGCCAACGTAGCTAATCGGCGAGAACTTCATGTAATGCTCGAGGTTATCCCATGGCATGCCGGGGAACCAATAACGGGCGAAATAGCTGTAGGCATCGGCGGTCAGCACAAAGCTGTACCAGTTGATAACGGGCTTGGCCACCACTGCGGCAGCAAAGCGGTCGGTATGACCAACTGCCCAGGCGGTCAACACGCCACCACCACTACCACCGGTGATAAATAGTTTAGCCGGGTCAATAAAGCCCTTGGCTAGCAACGCATCGACGCCATCCATTAAATCGGTGTGGTCGTGGCTGGGGTAATTGTGATGAATTTCTTGCGCAAATGCCTCGCCATAGCTGGTGCTACCACGCGGGTTGGTATACAGCACCACATAACCGTGCGCCGCCATCAGTTGCACCTCAGCGGCGAATGAGCCGGCATAGGCAGTGTGCGGGCCACCGTGAATTTCTAAAATCAGCGGGTATTTCTTGCTGGCGTCAAAATCCGGTGGGTAGGCAATCCAGCCCTGAATTTGTTTGTCGTCGTGGCTGGAGCGATACCAAATCTCTTCAATGCGGGCGAGTTTTTTATGGCCGAGCAAATCACTATTTAAGTCGGTCAACACCCGCTCATTACCACCGCGCGATAACGCTAAATCGGCTGGCCGCTGCGGGTGTGCCAGGGTAAATAATACCGCCCCAGCTTTGTTTACAGCGTAATCACCACCGCTATAGGGGCGCGAGTAACTCATGCCGCCCATACGCTCAGTGACGAGCTGACGCTTACCATTCAGTTGCTGCAGCGCAATCACGTCTTTGCCGTGTTTGGTGTAGCTGAAATAAATGCCTTTGCTGTCATCGCGCCACTGAATATTACCGGCAGCGTAATCTAAATCAGCAGTCAATAATTGTGGCTTGGCGTCCTTACTTTCTAGGTCCATCACGTACAACTGGGTTAGCTGATAGCTCTTACGCTGGTCATCAAAGCCTAACCAGGCCAGACGTTTGCCATCAGGGCTGACCACTGGGTTGTTATCGGGGCCAAAGCGATCGGTGACTTGGCTGATGCTGCTATCACTGAGATTGAGTCGATACACTTCGGTGTTGAGTGGATTTTCAAAGGCGTCGGCATGGCGATTAGCAGCAAAATACAACTGCTTGCCGTCGGCACTCCAGCTCACGCCACCGCTGATACGGTTATCGCCGCTGGTAAGCTGGCGCGGGGTGCCGCCAGCCGCTGGCATGACATAAATTTGCACATAACCATCGGGTAAATAGCCCGCACCGTCAGCGCGATATTGGGCTTTGTCGATGTATTTTGGCGCATCGGCCCATTTTGCCCCACGTGGCGCAGCGGGTAAGCTCACCGGCGGCTTTTGCGGCGCTGGGGTGAACATGGTGAAGGCAATCATGCTGCCATCGGGCGACCAGCTGAGGTTCGACGGTGAGCCAGTCAGCCGGGTGATTTGCCCTTGCTCGCGGGTGTCCGCCCAATACAGGTGAATTTGGTTACTGCCACTGCGATTGGAAACAAACGCCAAACGCTTGCCATCCGGCGCCCAGCTCGGTGAGTGGTCTTGATGCTCGCCACCGGTTAACGGCCGCAGATCACCGTTGAAATCAACGCGCCACAAATTACCGTAGCGACGATCGGCCATGATATCCATGTAATTACGCACAAACACCGCGTAGTCTTCATGCGGATGCGGCGCCGGGTTGCTAGCGAACTCAAGTGCGAACACATCGTTATAGGTTAAGGTGTTCTGCTCAGCGGCAGACGCTGACAGCGCCCCGGCGAGGCCGAGCAACAACGCGATCGCGCGCAATGGGTGAGTAATTTTCATGAGATGCTCCAAGATAATTCAACTGACCTTCAGACTAGCGCAAAAAAGAAACCCGCACGAGGCGGGTTGCTTAAATTTACGACCAAAGTTGGTGTAACAGCGATTAACCGCCGATTAGAACGAGTAGCTGAAGCTGATGGCCGCAAAATCACGGTCAACCGCTGCATCATAATCGCCACCTTGGGCGATGTTATAGCTCACACCCACTTTGTAACGGTTCTGCAAGTTACCTTCCACCGATAAGCCCATATTGATGCGGCCTTCAATGAAGTTTGAGTTGGCTGAGTAGCCCTTCACGTCGTGGTTAAAGGTAAATGCTGGGGTAATGTTCCAGCCAGCAATGGCGTTGTTGTATTCCAATTGCGTACGGGTACGATAGCCCCACGAGCTCTCGGTCACGAAACCATCACAGTTCACATCGCCCGGCACGGTCACGCCCAGTTGTGCATAATCCGCTACGGTTAAACACTTACCGTATACTGGGTTACGACCATAACGCTGCTCTTGAATACCAGGCAGCGAATGCACTTTGCTGACCGCAACTTCACCGATGAAGGTCAAGCGGCTGGCACCCAATACGTTATCAACGAAGCGAATACCGGTTAACTGGAACTGGCTAACATCGTGATTATCAAAGCCGTTGATCAACTCACCTAAGTTGGTGATCTGACCTTGCGCATTACGCAAGATATACTGTGATACTGTGCTTGGCACGCCGGCACGTAAGCCTGCAGTCAAGATTTCAGTGGTGTTGATCTGAATTGGCATATCTGGGCGGAAGCTATATTCACCACCGACTGACCATAGGCCAATGTTCGTAGCGAAGCTTAAACCCAAGATTTCCTGATCTTCTGGGTATTCCAACACATAGTCAGGACCAGCAATTGGAATACCGTCTGGGTGACCAAAAGCTGGGGTTGGTTGTAACTGCCAGTTGTAGGCAGAAATCAGTGGCGTTTGCGTGTGGATGTTCATGTAGAACGCACCAAACTCAGCGCCTAATGCATCTGAATAATGACGCACCGCAAAACCGTATTGGCCACCATCGTCTGGCTCAACATCTGGGCGACGGTCAAGATAGGTGCCGAATTGCACTGACTGCGCATCGCTTAACACCACGCCTGGGCCAAGTGCTGGATTCAGGGTTACCTTGTTACAGCCTGGGCCACCTAACATATCAACGGTTGAGAAGAAGGTACCACAACCATCCAGCTGGTAGCGTTCCCACTCGTACTGATAGAAAGCATCGATTGAGGTGTTATCAGTCAAGCCCACGTTGAAGCTCAACATGCCGACTGGCAATAACGCTTCTTTAATTTCAACACCAGGACGACGAACCGCGTTCACATCGACTGGGTTAATGGCATTGATACCGTTGAAGATGAAGGTTGATTCACCCCAGCTTAATACCTGACGACCTAAACGCACGTTGACTGGCATTTCAGCCACATCAAAATAGGCGTAAACAAAGGCGTCGAGTAATTCAAAACCTGAGCCTTTGGAGAAATCGTCAAAGCCATCGTTATTTAACTTGGCATTGGCAGTGTAATTGGTGGCCGTATGGCCGTGATAGACGTTTTCATTTTTGAGCACGTCATCATACCAATACTTGAAGCGCACAAAGGCACCGTAATCGCCGCCATCGATACTGAGATCGTGCACGCCTTTGATAACTGACGAAACCATGTCGCCTTTATCAAAGTTAAGGTTACCATCGTCGGCTACACCCGACTGACCGAGGCCACCGACGCGGTTACCCGGGTGGATGATACGAAGATTTTGGTCTTCCATCCGCCAGGCAGCGCCATAGGACACTACAGAATCAAATTTTACCTTGAAATCACCGACGTCAAATTCGGCTGCTTGAGCCGCAGTGGTTCCTGCAAATACCAGCGCAATTGCTGATGCGAGTGGAAGTTTTTTTAGCATAGTTGTTCTTCTTTTCATGTTAGCCACCTAATCCCGGAGGTTGTTATGCCCTCAATCATGTCCGATGAGTTAGAAATATGCAAGTGCTGGTGAAAAAAACGTTGTTATAGATTATTTCATTTCTGTCCACAACAGCCGTGTGAGCCAATCGCTGATCACGACTGGGAAGCACTCCAGGCATAAAAAAACGCGCTCAAGGCGCGTTTTTTTGTTTAAGCACACAAATTACAGCGCTTGCTCGAGTTCCGGTAGCACCGTAAATAAATCTGCCACCATGCCGTAATCGGCGATTTGGAAGATCGGCGCTTCTTCGTCTTTGTTGATTGCCACAATGACCTTGGAGTCTTTCATACCGGCTAAGTGCTGAATGGCACCGCTAATGCCCACCGCGATGTAAAGCTCTGGGGCAACGATTTTTCCGGTTTGACCGACTTGGTAATCGTTCGGCACGAAACCGGCATCGACTGCGGCACGCGAAGCGCCAATCGCAGCGCCAAGTTTGTCGGCAACCTTTTCCAGCAACTGAAAATTATCGCCATTTTGCATACCACGACCACCCGAAATAATCACCCGCGCAGCGGTAAGCTCTGGACGCTCTGACTTGGCTAGCTCTTCGCCAACAAAGCTGGCCTTGCCGCTATCACCGGCCGCACTGATGGCTTCGATACTGGCACTGCCACCTTCAGCAGCAACCGCATCAAACGCCGTAGTACGCACGCTAATGACTTTGATCGGGTCGCTTGATTGCACCGTGGCGATGGCGTTACCGGCGTATATTGGTCGCTTAAAGGTGTCGCTACTTTCGACACTAACAATGTCTGAAATTTGCGCAACGTCCAGCAATGCCGCGACCCGCGGTAAAAAGTTTTTACCGGTGGTGGTGGCTGCGGCGAGAATATGACTGTAACCCGCGCCTAACTTGGCCACTAAGTCACCGAGGTTTTCCGCTAAGAAATGGCCATAGGCAGCATCGTCAGCCACTAAAACGTTGCTCACACCAGCTACTTTAGCAGCCGCAGCGGCAACCGCTTGGCAGCCATGACCGGCGACCAACAGGTCAATATCAGCGCCAATTTGTTGCGCCGCCGCCAGCGTTTTTAAGGTAGCGCCATTTAGTTCGCTGTTGTTATGTTCGGCAATAACGAGAATGCTCATATGATTTTTGCCTCATTCTTTAATTTGTCGACCAATTCCGCCACGCTGGCTACTTTCACGCCAGCACTGCGCTCAGCAGGTGCTTCTACTTTCAGCACCTTGACGGTGCGCGCCACGTTCACACCCAAATCAGCTGGGGTGGTGACATCAAGCGGCTTTTTCTTGGCCTTCATGATGTTCGGCAACGACGCATAGCGCGGCTCGTTTAAGCGCAAATCGGTGGTAACAATCGCCGGCAACTGCAGCTTCACCGTTTGTAAGCCGCCATCCACTTCACGGGTAACATTGACGCTATTAACGTCCACCACCACTTTCGAGGCAAAGGTACCTTGCGGCATGCCGGTTAAAGCGCCGAGCATTTGCCCAGTTTGGTTGTTATCCGAGTCAATCGCTTGCTTGCCTAAAATCACCAATTGCGGCTGCTCTTGCGCAACAATGGCTTGCAGTAATTTAGCCACTGCCAATGAATCAGGCAGTTCATCGGTTTCCACCTGAATGGCGCGATCAGCGCCTAACGCTAGCGCTGTACGCAGCTGCTCTTGCACTGCTTTGGGGCCAATACTGACCACCACCACCTCGCTGGCCACGCCAGCTTCTTTTAAGCGCACTGCTTCTTCCACGGCAATTTCACAAAATGGGTTCAGTGCCATTTTTACATTGGCCAGATCAACGTCGCTCTGATCGGCTTTTACGCGAACTTTGACGTTGTAATCAATGACGCGTTTGACCGCCACTAATACCTTCATATTGGGGTTCCTGTTTTTTTAATGACAAAACGGTGCAAGATTAGCATTTTTTCGGGTGAAAATGGTACTCTTAGCCAGCTATATTTGCCAATTTACTCGAATCTGCGGGAGCTTCTGGTGTCATCTTGTCAGTACGGCGTTTGCCAGCATTCCGATCTCTTGCTTAAGGGGCAGGCACTTAAGCAGCGCGAGCAGCAATTACGCTTTGTGGTAGAACAAGCCGGCATGCTGGCGGCGGCCGCTTGCGCTGCCCATGACACTGCCAATGAAGTGTTCGGCTGTGAAGCGCGGGTGTGGGTGCATTGCCACTGGCAGCACGACCGGCTGCAGCTGCAGGTTGATAGCGAATCACGAGTAGTGAAAGGCCTATTAGCGCTGATTCAGCAAGCGCTGCACGGTGCCACTGCTGAGCAAGTGAACCACTACGACCTCGATGCGCATTTCAATGCATTGAACTTAGCCAATTATCTGACCGTATCGCGGCGCAACGGCTTACGTGCCGTGGTTGCTCGCATTCAAGGAAGCAGCGCATGAAATTATTTATGTTTTATATTGGTGGCGATGCGCCCGGCTCCAACATCGAATTACACGATGTGCGTTTTGTCGTGGCGGCCGATGTTGAGGCCTGTATTCCAACCCTGAAACAACAGTGGTGGGGCATCCCCAGTAGTTTGCACCTAGATAGTTACCTGCACTTGCACCATGTTGATGGCTGGCGTATTGAGCTCACCGAACAGCCCAGCGCGCAGCAAGAGAAGCTATGGTTCGTTAATGTCGGCGGCTACTATAAAGGCCGCATTGCCGAATATCATGATTTCACCTTGGTGGTTGCCAATAGCGCCGATGACGCCAAACGCATTGGCCTTGGCCGGGTGCTCACCGATGCGCTCGAGCAGCACAAAGATGACCTGCATGATGTGGATAATTGCTTAGCCGTAGACCTGCTCGGTGGCTGGCACGTGCACTTGGTGCGCGACGGCATGCAACAAGCGCTAGAGCCCGATTGGGCCGGCTACCGCCCCATCGGTAAATAACAAAGGGCAGGCAGTTAAGGCTAAGGGGCAGGCACTTAAGCCGCCTTAGCCGCAATCTTGTCTAATAAAATCGCCACCGCATGCATGGCAAAGGTGCAGGTGACCGGCATACTGGCGCCAAAACCGGTATCGCAATTGAGCCGCACGGCGCTGCCCGGTTTCGCGTGACTCCAGCCACCATCACCACTTGGATAGCGCAACTGCTCGGTGGAATACACCGCCGCCACACTGAAATTACGCGCCGGGTTGTTACTGAAGTTGTAGTCGCGGCGCAGTAATGAGCGCACTTTTGCCAGCAGCGGGTCTTGTGTGGCCTTGGCTAAATCGCCACGAGTCACCAAGCTTGGGTCAATCTGCCCACCGGCACCGCCGCAGGTCACAAAGGGAATTTTCGTGCGCTTGCACCAGGCAATGGTGGCAGCTTTCACGGTAACCGAATCAATCGCATCAAATACCGCAGTCACAGGCGCTGCGAGATACTCGGCTAAATTGTCGGCACTCAAAAAATCATCGATCACCCTAACCTGACAATCAGGGTTAATATCACGTACCCGCTCAGCCAGCACCTCGGTTTTCAACCGCCCCACCGTGCTCGATAATGCCGGCAGTTGGCGGTTGATATTGGTGACACAGATGTCATCTAGATCAATCAGCGTAATACCACCCACGCCGCTGCGCGCCAGCGCTTCCACTGCCCACGAACCAACCCCACCCAGGCCAACTACCGCCACATGGGCGCCAGCGAAGGCCGCCGCCGCGCTATCGCCATACAGTCGTTGAATGCCGCCAAACCGTGCTTTTGTCACAGTTACTACACGCTAAACGGATAGGCAATGGCGTCGTGATGCTGATAGCCATGCACCTTGAAATCCGCCATGGTGACCCAGGTTTCAAGGTCATGCAGCGACTTAATGTCGGGGTTAATTTCTAGCTGCGGCGACGGGAATGGCTGACGTTTCAGTTGCACGTCGCGCATCAACGGCAGTTGGTCTTCATAAATATGGGCGTTGACGATTTTATGGTAGGCAACACCCGGCTTATGGCCAGTAATTTGTGCCATCAGCGCTAACAAGGTAAACACCTGTATTTGATTAAAGTTAAGCCCGAGCGGTACATCGCAGGAACGCTGATAGCTGGTCAAATAGAGGATATCGCCCAGCAGCGAAAAGGTATGCGTATGCATGCAGGGTCGCAAGCAGCCTAAGTGAAACTCGCCGGGGTTATAAAAGGTGACGATTTCACCGCGGTCATCCACGCCGCGGCTGAGGTTGTCGACCACTTTACGCAATTGGTCTACATGGCTGCCATCAGGACGCTGCCAACTGCGCCCTTGCACGCCGTAAACGCGGCCCATGTCATCGGTGCCTTGGCGCGCTGGGTTGGCCAGCCAGGCTTCATTTAAATTGGCATTGGCGTCCCAGGTTGGGGTACCTAAAGCGCGAAAATCGGCAGCATTGGAATAGCCACGAACATAGCCAAGCAGCTCGGCAATGGCGGCTTTGTAATAACTTTTACGCGTGGTGATCAGCGGGAACTCATTGCGGTCAACACGGTATTCTAACTCGGCATTAATCACCGTTAGGCAGCGTTTGCCGGTGCGCTCATTGGCGACCCACACGCCCTCGTCAATGATGCGTTGGCATAAGGCTAAATAGGGTTTCATCGGTCGGCTCCTTATTTTTTCGCGGCTTGATTAACGCGCAGTCGCGGTGCGTAAAACCACAGGGCAATGCCAGCAATAATCATCGGCGCACTAAGCCACTGACCCATAGTGAGGCCAAAGGTCAGATAACCGAGTTGACGGTCGGGTTCACGAAAGAACTCGACCATAAAGCGAGCACAACCATAGCCGGCCAAAAATACCGCGGAGACCCGGCCACTGGCGCGCGGTTTACTGCTGTACCAGGCCAATACCACAAACAGTAGCAAGCCCTCAAGGCCAGCTTGATACAATTGTGACGGATGCCGAGGCAGCGCGCCACCGGTCGGAAATACCATCGCCCAGGGCACATCGCTGACGCGGCCCCACAACTCACCATTGATAAAGTTACCAATACGGCCCAAGCCAAGACCAATCGGCACTAATGGCGCAATAAAGTCGCCAACTTGTAGCAACGATAACTGCATTTTACGGGCAAATAAGGCCAGCACCGTGACCACCCCTAAAAAACCGCCATGAAACGACATGCCACCTTGGCTAATGCTAAACAGATAACTAGGGTCGGCGATAAATCGATCAAACTGGTAAAACAGCACATAGCCAACGCGGCCGCCAACAATCACCCCTAAAAAGCCATAAAACAGCACATCACTGAAGCGCTCTTTGCTCCACCCCAAAGCACTGTAATGCAGTTTTTGGCACTGCCGATTGCCCCACCACCAGGCGAATAAAAAGCCGAGTAAATACATTAACCCGTACCAGCGCAGGGCCAACGGGCCGAGCTGCAGAATAATCGGGTTGATATCGGGAAAGCTGAGATAGCTTGCTTGCATGGGTTATCCTATAAAAATGTTCAGCGCCACCAGGCTTAAAAAAACCGCAAAGCCTTGTTGCAAACGCCGCACTGGAATGCGCTGGGTCAAGCGCACACCCAGTGGCGCGCAGGCCATTGAGGTCAGTGAAATAATCAGCCAGGCGGGCACATGGACATAACCGCTTAAACCAAGATTATCATCGAGTTGCTGACCGAGCACAATAAATGCCAGTACCGCACTGATGCCAATACTTAAACTACCCACCGCCGATACTGCAATGGCTTGTCGAATTGGTACCCGCAGGCGCTGCAACAACGGTACGGTCATCGAGCCGCCGCCAATACCGACCATACCCGACACAGAGCCCATGGCGGTGGTAATGGCAAACATCAAACGTTTAGAGACATCGGTAATCGGCTCGCCACCGCGCTGTGGGATCAGCATACGCAGCGCCAGCACCAATAACACCACGGCGAAAATTCGTTGCAGCCAAATCGCGCTAATCAAGGTGGCCAACCAGGCCCCAAGCGCGGCGCCGAGCATTAACCCGGGGGCAATACGACGCACCCAAAACCAGCTGACTTGGCCATGGCTGTAGTGCGAACGCGCCGAACTAAAGGTGGTCATGACAATCGTTGCTAAGCTGGTGGCCACCGCCATTTTTATCACTAAAGCCTGCGCCACGCCCAATAATGGCAGCAAAAATAGCAGCAGCGGCACAATAATTAAACCACCACCAATGCCAAGCATACCAGCCAGCGTGCCGGCCAGCGCGCCACCGAGTAACAACAGTAGCCAGGCAAATACGCTCACTTAACCCCCTGCCCGCACAAAACCGCCCAAACCAGCGGTTTCCAATGCCACCGTCACCAGCTGCCGTACTTGTTGCGGCGAACGCGCCGCCAGCGCTTGGCGCAGCAATTCATCGAGCAGGTCGGTACGGCTATGGCGAATAATCCAGCGAATACGATCGATACTATAACTATTCATACTCAACACCCGGTAGCCCATGGCAATCAGCAACAGCGCACCACCGGGTTCGCCGGCTAATTCGCCACACACCGACACCGGTTTATTGAGTTCACCGCAGCGCTGGGCAATTTGCTGCAGAGCATGCAACACCGCAGGGTGAAAGGCATCATAGAGGCCGGCGACACGCTGATTATT
>JALQTK010000031.1 GCA_023260975.1 Pseudidiomarina sp.
CGTTATGATATTCAGTAATGCAGTCGAGACCCAACCGCGAGCACAACAGTTTGAGCTGTTCGGCTTGCAAAGTTTCAAACAAGCGACCTTTGGCATCCCGCTGTGCCACCACATCGGGGCGCGCTGCCGGAATAGACAGCAACATTCGACCGTTATCTTTGAGTAAATTGCGTAAGGTAATCAAGGCGTCGAATAGCTGGTTATGGGGAATATGCATCAGTACTGCAGAGCATACGATGCCATCAAAACTACCGGGGTAGAAATCAATCGATTCGGGCAAGCCACCAGCAAGCAGTCTATCGCTCAATATCGGGTGGGCGGCAATGGCGCGTTCACGTAAACCGTTGCTCGGCTCAATACCATAGGCGTTGTAGCCCATATCAAGGAGAGTGCGTAAATCACGACCCGAGCCAGCGCCAACATCCAAAATGCGTGCTCCGGGCCAAAAGCTCGCCTGAAAATAGTCACTAACACCACCACTCACTTGCTCATAGCTAGCAAACACCTGCTCAGCATTGGCGTTGTAATAGTCCAGCGTGGGTTGGTCACCCGCCACTGCACTCGCATCATCTGACGCTTTTTGTGGTATTTTCATGTCAATTGACTCAATTAGATCGCATCGGCTCACTAATGTGTAAGCTACGAGTGTTTCGCGACAATTTGTGTCGCAATACAATTTAACCACTCACTATTTCTTACAAGCACGATTCTCATCATACACCACAGCGCCACCCTCTTGGCTTAAGGTGATTTTGTAACCGACTTCTTTCACGTCGTTGTAACGCTTATTCATGACCGCTAAAAATTCGCATGCGGTGGCGTGGTGGCTAGCACTGATCTCTGTGACCGCATTGGCTACCGCGGTGCTGTCCAAGTCACTGCGCAAACTGTAAGTCACCAACATATTCAGTCGCTGCTGATGGGCAATGCCACGCATCGCCATCTGCGTTGGCTTAATGCCAGCGGGGCTGTATTCAGCGCCTGCTAATGCCGATTGCTTGTCGCGGTTGTAATCTTTGATATAGGTTTTGCTGGGAAAACGAGCTTCGGCAGCAGCACTAAATAATAATGCCACTGCGGCCACAGTCAGTAGAGCTGAACGCATGAACAATCCCCTTGGTTTTTGTAAGCAATTTGCCTAGAGCACTGTATTATAAATAGCATTATTTGCCACCTCTGTATGGAAACTTATGGAAATTTTTATTGCGGTATTGTTCTTTGCATTCAGCACCACAATTACGCCTGGGCCAAATAACGTGATGATCATGTCGTCGGGGGTGAACTATGGGGTGAAGGCCAGCATGCCACATTATTTGGGCATCTGCCTAGGCTTCCCCCTGATGGTGTTACTGGTCGGTTTAGGTTTTGGCGTGGTGTTTGACCGCTATCCTAACCTGCATCAATTGATCAAAGTACTTGGGGTGATGTATTTGCTGTGGTTAGCCTGGCACATTGCTAGCGCTGAACCGAAAGCCATAGAAAAGGGTGAACGCAAACCGCTGACATTTTTTCAAGCTGCGCTATTTCAGTGGATCAATGCCAAAGCATGGGTGATGGCATCGGGTGCAGTCGCTGCTTTCACCACCGTCAACGGCAATGCCTTAGTCGAGGTGTTAGCGATCACCTTGGCCTTTTTGCTGGTGGCATTTCCCTGTGTCGGACTATGGCTGGTGTTTGGCTCATTGCTACGCAAAGTGCTCACCAATACGCTTATGCAGCGCGCCTTCAATATCACCATGGCATTGATACTAGTGGCGTCAATTATTCCGGTATTGCTAGACCTATGGCAATTCTATACCGCAGCTAGTGTCTAGAGACCTAAGCCGTGGCGGTATAGCATCCATACTGCCATGGCGATCATCATCAGGTTTTCGGTGAGCGACACAAACCCTAGTGGCACTTTAGTCGCTCCGCCAACACAAGCACATTTGAGTTGGCGTTTGTCTATATACACCGCTTTAAACACCGACACCGCACCGATACCACCAATAAATAGAGCCAGCGGTATCGATAGCCAATTCAGCATACCACCGAGCATCAGCACACCAGCCAGGCCCTCGGCATAGGGGTACACATAGCCATAAGGTACCCAACGTTTAGCTAGCAGGTCGTAGTTGAGAAACATAGTCGAGAAACTCTCGACGTCTTGTAGTTTCAGTAATGCCAATACCACCATTGATAAAGCAATAAACCACTCTGCAGCTTGCAGTGTTAACAACGCTCCAGCTGTGCTATAGCTTAATGCCAAGGCACTTAATGCGGTCAGCGCAAACAGCACCGCAACAGGTCGGTAGCTGGTGGCATTCGGATCAGTCACCGACATACCCAGATACTTGCGGGTCGCCTCGTAGCCGCCAATACGCTCACCATCAATAAACACTTGGGGGGTGGTTTTTACCTCATGTTGAGCTTTGAACGCATTGATTTGCTCGGCGTTTGATAAATGCTGGTCGTCCACTTCATACCCAGCCGAGCGCAAAACATGCAGGGTTTTTCGCCCATAAGGACATTGGTGGTCGGCGGTCATCATACGGTATAGCACTGCTGTCTTTGTAGATTTGCTCATGGTCAAATTCCTGTGACTAGAAAATCGAGAGCACTGATAATTTCAGCGCGGCTAGCATCCATGGAACTATGAAGATCAGTCAAAGAACGTACTGATACTGCGGCCATTTGATACGTCAGTAGCGCATAGTCCTGAGCATCTATCGTTAACGTCGGGCAGAGGTTCTTAGGAAATGAAGCCGAGGAATGCTCTAATCGAGTCAGGGGAATAACCATGCGGCTATTTAAATGCTCAAGCAGGTTGGTCTGAACATCAAGCAAGAACGGGTAAGAGCGCTTGCTCAGCTGATCACAGTTTCGATACAAATCGAATTGCGCCATTAGAACACTCTATGTGAATCAGCAAATAAGCCATTTGCTTCAGTCATTTGATTACACCTTTCGATCGCCTGTTGGTTTTCACGCAACCATTGTTGGCGTTTTTCATGACGAATACGCTCTCGCAACGCCTGTTCTAAAGTGGCTGACAAATTAATGTTTAGTTGCCGCGCCTCCGCCAGAAGTGCTTGGTTTATCGACAAGTTGGCCGCTTTTTTCGCACGTTGATTTTCATCGTTAACTTGCATATCTCGTCCTTTCACATTGATGCGCATAAATAATGCGTATATATAATACGCATATACAGCCTAGTAGAGTCAGGTCTGCGACGCAAGGTCAATCATTCCTCGCCATCTAAATAGTCGGTAATGGCTGCAAGGAAGGCCGTGCCGTAACGCTCGAGTTTTTTTGCACCCACCCCAGTCACACTTAACAATGCCTCGGCGTTGGTGGGGTAGCGAATACACATTTCCACTAGCGTGGTGTCATTGAATACCACAAACGGCGGTACTTCTTCGGCATCAGCGAGCTGTTTGCGTAGCGTGCGTAAGCGGCGGAACAATACTTTGTCGTAATCGCCGCGATCGGCAACTCGTGGTTTACTGACCACCAGATTAATGCGGGGCTCGGCCAGTTGCAGAGCAATTTCACTGCGCAGCACCGGGCGCGCCTCAGCGGTTAGTTGCAATACGCCATATTGCTGCACGTTTTGTATTACTAGCCCGCGATGGATGAGCTGCCGGATCACCGCCAGCCAATAATCATGACTACGTTCGGTACCGATTCCATAGGTACTGAGTTTGTCGTGGCCATATTCGCTGATACGTTGCGATTTTGAACCGCGCAATACGTCAATAACATGATTCGCGCCAAAGCGCTGGCCGACTCGGTAAATACAGCTGAGCACTTTTTGGGCATCTTCAGTGCCGTCATATTGGCGCGGTGGGTCCAAACAAATATCGCAGTTCTTGCACGGTTCATTGCGATATTCATTGAAATAATTGAGCAGTACCAAACGCCGACAGGTTTGCGCTTCACCTAACGCCTGCATCGCGGCAAACTTATGCTGCTCAACGCGACGGCGGTCATCATCAGGGTGATCGTTAATGATGTTACGGATCCACGCGGCATCGGCCGGGTCATACAACAGCACCGCCTCAGCCGGCAAGCCATCGCGGCCAGCACGACCGGTTTCTTGATAATAGGCCTCCACGCTACGTGGAATATCGTAATGCACAACGAAGCGTACGTTCGGCTTGTTAATACCCATACCAAAGGCAACCGTGGCCACCACGACGTCAAGGTCGTCACGCACAAACCGACGCAACACGCTTTCACGTACGTCATGATCGAGCCCAGCATGATAGGCTGCCACCCGAATACCATCACCCGCTAAGCGCTCAGCGAGCTCATCGACTCGTTTGCGGCTGCCACAGTAGACAATACCGGAAGCCCCACGTTGGCGGGCAATGTAGTCACGCAACTGCTTTTGCGGTTTGAACTTTTCTTCGACGACATAACGGATATTGGGGCGGTCGAACGAGCCTTTATAAATAATCGGCTGGCGCAATTGCAGCCGTTCAACGATATCCGCCTCGGTCGCCATATCGGCGGTGGCGGTAAGCGCCATAAATGGCACTTGTGGCAAGGCTGCCCGTAACTGTCCGAGCTGGCCGTACTCAGGACGAAAATCATGTCCCCACTGCGAAATACAATGCGCCTCATCAATCGCCACCAACGCCACCTGCCATTGCTGCAGATTACGAATAAAGAATGAGGTGAGGGCGCGCTCAGGGCTAACATAGAGGAGACGAATGCTACCTTGGTGCAGATCATGCATGGCTTGCGCACTGACTTCAGCGGTTAAGCCATTATGTAGCGCGGCGGCAGCAACACCCATTGCTTGTAAGGCTTCAACTTGATCCTGCATGAGCGAAATCAACGGTGAAATAACCACGGTTAAACCATCAGAGACTAACGCTGGCAATTGATAACACAGCGATTTACCGCCACCGGTTGGCATTAACACCAACGCATCATGACCGCCGCGCACCGCTTCAATGACCTGTTGTTGGCCCTCACGAAAAACGGTGTAGCCAAACACATCGGCAAGAACTTTGGACAGCGCCGGGTTAGACAAAAGTTGTGCTCCAATTGACCGCATAGTGGAATAGCTCTATTGTATGCATCCCTGCTCCGAAGCACCACCGCCAATGGCCAATTTACGCTATGACTGACAACGCTTTGCGCACCCGCCAAGGAGTGCTTTTTGCTATTGCTGCCTACACCATGTGGGGCATAGCACCTATTTACTTCAAATTGCTTGCTGCGGTGCCAGCGCTTGAAATTCTTTCACACCGCATTATCTGGTCGTTTATTTTGGTGTTCGGTCTGGTTCTGCTAACCAAACGCTTAGCTCGCTTGCAGCCACTTTTACGCCATGGCCCAACCATGTTTAAGCTCGCGCTGGCCACTATGCTGCTAGCCGGTAACTGGTTTTTGTTTATTTGGGCAGTCAATGCTGAGCGTATTCTCGATGCCAGTTTGGGCTACTTTATTAACCCACTGCTGAATGTAGCGATTGGCATGGCCTTTTTCAGCGAGCGCATGCGTCCTATGCAATGGGTCGCTATTGCCCTGGCAGCGACCGCCGTGATGGTGCAAATTATCAGTTTTGGTGAAGTGCCATGGATTGCTTTGGTGCTGGCTTCTAGTTTCGCTATTTATGGCGGTATTCGTAAGCGTTTACCAGTCGATTCTATTACCGGGCTGTGGTTAGAAACGCTGATTTTATTACCGATCGTGCTGGTCTACATGCTGTTCTTTGCTCATTCAGCAACCACCGATATGAGCCACAATAACTGGTCACTGAACCTATTACTGATTGCTGCAGGTGTGGTGACCACGGTGCCGTTACTGTGTTTTACTGCGGCGGCGCAGCGTATCCGTTACTCCACCTTGGGCTTCTTTCAATACATTGGCCCAAGCTTGATGTTTGTGCTGGCGGTGTGGCTCTATAACGAGCCTTTGGCGTTCGACAAGTTAGTTACCTTTGCTATCATTTGGGCGGCGTTAGCACTCTACAGCATCGACACGATTATTTTTCAGAGCCGGTCTAAACGCGCGTAAGCTACCACCAGCCACTTGCTACCCAAGCCGAATTCATCAAAGTTAATTTGAATACGGCTTTGTGCACCGCTACCTTCATAATTAATCACGGTGCCTTCACCAAACTTAGCATGGCGCACCCGCTGGCCTAATTGAAAGCCGGTTTGTTCAAAGGTTTCGTGGCTGGCGCCGGTATGAAAGCGACCACCACTGGTGCCGACAAAGGCATCGCCATAGCTGTCATTACGGCGCTGCATGCGCACATGGTAGAGCGCATCAGAAGGGATCTCACCAATAAAACGGCTCGGGCTATGCAGCTGTTCAACACCATAAATACGGCGCTGTTCTGCATAAGTAAGTACTAGCTTTTTCATCGCCCGTGTCATTCCGACATAGCAAAGCCGACGTTCTTCCTCAATGCGACCTGACTCGCCAATCGACTGCTGCGAAGGGAATAGGCCTTCTTCCACTCCAGTCATAAATACCAGCGGAAATTCCAAACCTTTGGCGCTGTGCAAGGTCATTAACTGCACTGCATCTTGATGCGCATCGGCCTGCTCCTCGCCTGACTCGAGCGCGGCATGCGACAAAAACGCCGTCAATGGGGTCATCTCCGGGCTATCGTCATCGAATACTTGCTCGTCGGTGTCGAAATTGTCACAGGCGCTCACCAACTCTTTTAAGTTTTCCACCCGCGTTTCGGCTTTTTCGCCTTTTTCCGACTCATACATGGCCATCAAACCAGAGCTTTTGATCACCAAGTCGACTTGGCGCCCGAGACTAAATTCACTGGTCTCATCTTCTAGACGGTCGATTAAACTAACAAATTCTTTTACCGCGTTGGCGGCGCGGCCACTGAGTACTTTGTCGGCAACCAAGCGCTTAGCCGCATGCCACAAAGACTCGCCGTGTTCGCGCGCCGCGGCGCGGATAATATCCACGGTGCGGTCACCGATGCCACGAGTTGGTGTGTTGATCACGCGCTCTAACGCGGCATCGTTGACGCGGCTGGCAATCAGGTTCAAATAAGCCAGTGCATCTTTAATTTCTTGCCGATCGAAGAAGCGCAAGCCGCCATATATGCGATAGGGAATACGACCGCGAATCAATGCTTCTTCCAGCACCCGTGATTGTGCGTTGCTACGGTATAACAGCGCCACATCACTGAGCAAATTTCCTTGCTCATGCCAGGCCTCTATTTGCGCCGCAATATAGCGCGCTTCATCGACTTCATTGTAGGCGGCGTATAGGTCAATTTGCTCGCCATCGCTGCCATCAGTCCATAGGTCCTTACCGAGACGGTCATAGTTTTGCGCGATCACCGCGTTGGCGGCGCGCAAGATGGTCGCTGTGGAACGGTAATTCTGCTCGAGGCGTACTGTCAGCACATTCGGATAATCGCGCAAAAATTGTTGAATATTCTCAACTTTGGCTCCGCGCCAGCCGTATATCGACTGATCGTCGTCACCCACTATGGTGACGTAATTTTGCTCTGCTGCATCGTTACCGGTGGCAGATAATAGTTTCACCCAAGCGTACTGAATGGCGTTGGTATCTTGAAATTCATCGACTAACAAATGCCGAAAGCGACGCTGATAATGCTCACGAACAATGCGGTTATCGCGCAGTAGTTCATGAGCGCGCAGTAATAGTTCAGCAAAATCGACCAAGCCGGCGCGGTCGCAGGCATCTTGGTAACCGGCATAAATTTCTTTCAAAGTACGTTCGTTGAGGTCAAAGCCATCTAAATTTTCGGCCCGCAAGCCTTCGTCTTTTTTACTGTTAATAAACCAACAGGCTTGCTTTGCCGGCCAACGTTTTTCATCGAGATTAAGATTACGGATCACCCGCTTAACAATGCGCTGCTGGTCATCGGAGTCGATAATTTGAAAGCTCTGCGGCAACTTCACATCCATGTAGTGCGCGCGCAACAAGCGGTGCGCCAAGCCATGAAAAGTACCTATCCACATTGAGCGCACTGAACTACCGAGCAACTGCTCGACCCGCCCGCGCATTTCTGCAGCCGCTTTATTAGTAAAGGTGACCGCCATAATACTAAACGGTGAGACCCGCCGCTCTTGCAATAACCAAGCTATACGATGCACCAACACCCGAGTTTTACCACTACCGGCGCCAGCCAGTACCAGCATATGTCGCTCTGAAGCAGACACCGCTTCGCGTTGCTTTTGATTGAGTTGATCAAGCAGTGGATGACTTGTCACAGCGTTTAACGTCCTTCATGCGGGCAATGCTAGTTAGTGTAAATTGCCACTACTGTATAGGCAACCAGTAATAGCTTAAAGCAGTAATTCTGCCAGTTCATGCAAGCGATCAAAGCGCAGGGTCGGTAATACTTTAAATTGCTCAGGATGGCCAAGGCCGCCAGCAAACCAAGCGCTTTGCCAGCCGGCGCGTTGGGCGCCAAGAATGTCTGCCGTTGGGCTGTCGCCGATATGGAGGAACTCAGAGGCTGTTAGCCGCGGTAAATGCTGCTGAGCCGCAACAAACATATCGGCATGCGGTTTGCCGCGGCTCTGCGCTGATGGCTGCAGAATCAGACTGAAATACTCGGCTAAACCAATAGTCTGCACATTCACGTTGCCATTACTCAGTGCTAGTAATGGGTATCGTTGGCCAAGCTCAGCGAGCAACTGATGCACCTGTGGGTCAATGGTCACCTGATTGCGCTCGCGCAAAAATACCGCTAAACCTTGTTCAGCACCAGCCGCAGCTTCAGCCGCTGAGACGCCAGCGGCTAACAAGCCTTGCTCTATGGTGGCCAGCCGCAGCGCCGTCATGTCACTGGCCAAACGTGCATTGGTGAGCATTAAATGACTGCGACGATGCGCCCAATCAGAGATACTCCACGCCGCCGTTTGCGGGTAGTGATTGCACAAAAATTCATAGCCAGCCCGTTCTGCACGGATCATGACCGGAACGTTATCGTATAAGGTGTCATCAAGATCGAAACTGAGCGCCTGTACTGGGCGCCAGCGGCGGAAAAACTGCATGGCTGATCCTAATCGCGTTTTTTGCGGGCGCGCGGGTGAGCGCCGTCGTAAACCTTCGCTAAATGCTGAAAATCAAGGTGCGTATACACCTGCGTGGTACTCAAATTGGCATGCCCCAGCAGTTCCTGTACAGCACGCAAATCGCCACTCGACTCCAGCATGTGCGAGGCAAACGAGTGGCGCAACTTGTGCGGGTGTAAGTTACTGGTCAAGCCTTGTTGTTGTCCCCAGAAGTTGAGCCGTTGCTGCACCGTACGCGGACTAATGCGCTGCTGCCGTTGACTGATAAACAGCGCCAGCTCAGTTAAATTACCGCTCAACCACTGGCTTCGTATCGGTAACCAGCGCTGCAACGCTTCAGCGGCAAACTTGCCATACGGCACAATACGGGTTTTTTGCCCTTTACCGATCACCCGCAGTTCGCGATGGCGCGGGTTAATGGCATCGATATCGAGCGCTACCAGTTCAGCCAAGCGCAGGCCGCTACCATAGAGCAACTCCATGATCGCCGCATCGCGCAACGCGAGTGGGTCATCACTGGGAAGTTTGAGTAGCTGGCTAATGCTATCAACATCGAGGTTCTTTGGTAACCGCTTGGCCTTGCGCGGCGCTTTAAGCTGGCTGGCCGGGTTATCCGGCAACCAGCCTTCACGCACTGCATAACCGCAAAAAGTACGCCATGCCGCCAACCGCTGGGCTAATGACGCATCGCCCAAACCGCGTCGGCGCCAGCTGACAAATAAGCGTTCAAAGGTAGCTAGGTTGAGCTGCGCCACGGTATCGACGCGCTGCACCGCAAGTTCATGCAAATCGGCATCGAGTACGCGGCTATAACTCGCAAGAGTGTGTTCGGCCAAGCCGCGCTCACCGGTTAAATGGCGAATAAAGCGTTGCCGTGCCTCAACGAGCTTCATGATGGGCAAGCAACGGCGGCAAGATCTTACTCAATAGCGCCTGCAGCTGACGCACCAGTAAGGTGTCCATGGCCGGTTCAAAGTGGCTGGCATCGTGATTACCAATGGCCAGCATACCAAGTTCGCCGTGCTCACCAAGCAGCAATAACGCTACCGAAGCAATCGCCTCATCAGGGAACAACAGCCGTTGTTCGTCGCCGGTCAAGCGGCCTAAATAAATAGGGCTTTGGGCAAAACGTTTGCTCAGCAACTGTTTATGCGTATCGGCGGCAAAACTGAATTGTTCAGCAAGCTCCAGCGGGCTATCGAACAGTTTTAACGATAACCCAGGCATATTAAGCTGTTCAGAGAAGGTGCGCTGCAGCGCCTGCATAACTTCCGCGACAGTGCGACAACCGAGCAACTGCACATATAGCTCACTGTAGCGGCCAAACAGCTCCTCATTGCGGCGAGCGGTGGTCATTAACTCGGTAATTTCTTCTTCCAGCTGGGTAACGCGCTGGCGCAACACCTGTTGCTGGCGCTCCACCAATGATACCGCACCGCGACTATCGTGACGCCAACGCATACGCTGCAACAATTCTGGATGCCGCTCAAAAAAATCGGGATTCTGCTCTAAATATGCAGCGATTAGGCTGTCATCTACCACGAAATTGCCGAGTTCGTCAGAATTTTCTAAAGGCTTGCTAGTCATAGTCGTAATTGTCCATCAAAGACCTGTTCAGCAGCACCAGTCATGCGCACCGAATGGCCTGGCTGCCAGCGAATGGTCAAACTACCGCCGGGTAACTCGACATTTACCGTATCATTGAGTTTGCCTTGGCGCATGCCCAATACCGCGGCCGCACAGGCGCCACTACCACAGGCTTGGGTCTCACCGCAGCCGCGCTCGTACACCCGCAACTTAATGCTGTCACGGTTGATAATCTGCATAAAGCCAACGTTCACGCCCTCTGGAAAACGCTCATGGGTAGCCAGTAACGACCCCAATTCGGCCACCGGCGCGCTGACGACATCAGTGGTTTCAATCACACAATGCGGGTTCCCAAGGCCCATCGCAGCGAACAAGATAGTCTGCTCTGCCTCACGCAACACATAGGTAAGCTCTTCTTTGTTGGCCTTAAAGGGCACCTGCGCTGGGGCAAACTGTGGCAAACCCATTTCTACCGTGATACGCCCATCTTTCTCGTGATGCAGCACCATGTTGCCTACTTTGGTGCTGACCCGAATATGGCTTTTATTGGTCAGGCCTTTTTGTTTTACATACAGAGCTACACAGCGGGCACCGTTACCGCATTGCGCTACTTCACTGCCATCGGCATTGAAAATTCGGTAATGAAAATCGCTATCAGGCTCGTACGGTGGCTCAATTAATAGTAATTGATCGAAGCCGATACCGCGGTTACGGTCAGCCCATTGACGAATCTGCTCTGGATTAACATAGACATTCTGGGTAACCGCATCGATCACCATGAAATCATTGCCTAAGCCATGCATTTTGCTGAAATTCATGCGGGTTGTTCCGGCAGCAATCGCTCGCCTTTCCATAAATCTTCGAGCGCTTCACGCTCACGAATTAGCTTGGCCTGGTCGCCCTGCACTAACACTTCGGCGGCGCGGGGGCGGGTATTATAATTAGAGGCCATAGTAAAACCGTAGGCGCCGGCATTCATAATGGCTAAATAGTCACCTTGCTGCGCGCTTAAATGGCGGGCATGGCCGAAAAAGTCGCCGGTTTCACAGACTGGCCCCACCACATCAACTAATAAACTTGCCTGGCTGCTGGCTTGGCGCAGCGGCACAATATCGTGATACGCCTGATAGAGCGACGGGCGAATGAGATCATTCATGCCGGCATCGACCAGCAGAAAATTCTTATCTTCACCAGGCTTTAAGTATTCCACTTTAGTCAGCAGCACGCCGGCGTTACCGACAATCGCACGGCCAGGCTCTAACATTAGTGTGAGGCCGCCGACCGCAGCAGCTTTTTGCTGCAGCGCCTGCAGGTAGCTGCCGATGTCTGGTAAGGCTTCCTGCTGATAGGCAATACCGATACCACCACCCATGTCCAAATGATCAATCGCTACGCCTTCTGCGCGCAGTTCTTGTACCAGTGCCAACATACGATCAGCAGCATCAAGAAAGGGGCTGGCAGTTAATATTTGTGAACCGATGTGGCAGTCTAAACCACGCATATGGATATGCTTAAGTGCCTGCCCCTTAACAGCGACCGCTTTGGCATCGCGCATGGCAATGCCGAATTTATTGGCTTTTAGGCCGGTCGCAATATAGGGGTGGGTTTGCGCGTCAACGTCAGGGTTAACCCGCAACGAGACCGGCGCCACCACATCATGCGCGGCAGCAATTTCATTAATACGCTCGAGCTCTGCGGCCGACTCTACGTTAAAGCATCCGATGTTTTGCTCTAACGCATAGGCAATTTCTTCGCGGCTTTTACCAACGCCCGAGAATACCACATCGTGCGCACGGCCACCGGCTTGCAACACGCGGGCTAATTCGCCACCCGAAACAATATCAAAACCAGCACCTTGGCGCGCCAACAACTGCAAAATAGCGAGATTACTATTGGCTTTCACCGCATAACAAAGTTTATGTGGGGCCGGCCAATGCGCGGCAAACTGCCGCCAATTTGCCAAAATAGCCTGTTGTGAATAAACAAATAGCGGCGTTCCGAACTGCTCAGCTAACGCTTCTAGATTGCATTGTTCGGCATGTAACTGGTCGGCTTGGTAGTTAAATGTCATGCACAACGGCTCCATTCTGATCGGTCGGCGGCGGTGGCGCTTGCAAAGGGCCTTTTTGGCCACAGGCGACCAATGTCAGCGCAGCTGCTACAATGACGATACGCATTACTTTCGTGACAAACATCGGTAAACTGTACCTACTGTGAATTCGATGGAAAATCGTATACCTATCATCGCATCGCACGGGCAAAAAGTCATTACTAGGAGTTAACATGCAAGAACATCAGTATCATGAACTCGCCGATGCCACTATTTTAGCCATTGAAGAGGCGGTAGAAGCCTTGGTAGAAGGCTCAGGCATTGATATTGAATTTGAATCAGGCGGTGAAATTCTCGAGCTAGAGTTTCCGAATCGCAGCAAAATCATCATCAACAAACAGCCACCACTGATGCAGTTATGGGTCGCGACGAAATTTAATGGCTACCATTTTGAGTATCATGACGGGTTGTGGATTGATAACCGCAGCGGTGTTGAATTGTGGGCGCTGTTATCCGACGCTGCGACTAAACAAGCTGGGGCGACTATTCAATTGCAAGCCGCGGAGTAAGCATGAGCACCTTAACCATTGCCACCCGCAAAAGTATGTTAGCCATGTGGCAAGCTGAGCATATTAAGGCACGGCTGGAACAGCTACACCCGGGGCTACAGGTCGAGCTATTGCCAATGAGTACGCGCGGCGATGTGATCTTAGATACGCCGTTAGCAAAAATTGGTGGCAAAGGCTTATTCGTGAAAGAGCTGGAAATTGCCATGCTTGAGGGCAAAGCCGACATCGCCGTGCATTCGATGAAAGATTTACCAGTCGAATTTCCTGATGGTTTAGAGCTCTATGGCATTTGTGAACGTGAAGATCCGCGCGATGCCTTTGTCAGCAATAACTACCATAGCCTTGATGAATTGCCCAGTGGCGCTGTGGTGGGTACCTGCAGTTTACGGCGTAAATGTCAGATTTTGGCGCAATACCCGCAGCTCAAAGTGCACGATTTGCGCGGCAATGTGCAAACCCGCTTAAACAAGCTCGACAACGGTCAGTTCGATGCCATTATCTTAGCCGCCTCGGGGCTGATTCGGCTGGATTTGCATGCCCGCATTCGTCAGCGTATTGCGGTTGAAGTAAGCCTACCAGCAAACGGCCAGGGTGTGCTCGGTATTGAATGTCGCAGCAATGATAGCGCGACCAAAGCCTTACTTGAGCCGCTGATTTGTCAGCAAACCCGCAGTTGTGTGCTTGCTGAACGTGCTATGAACCGGCGTTTACAAGGTGGCTGCCAAGTCCCTATTGGCGCGTACGCTGAGCTACATGGTGACCAATTGCATTTACGCGGTTTAGTCGGTCGCCCCGATGGCAGTGAGATCATTGAAGGCGAAATCACCGGTGATCGTGCTGACGCTGAGCAAATCGGTATTGAATTGGCTGAATTTTTACTCGAACGCGGTGCTGGGAAAATCCTTGCCGACGTGTATCAGGCGCATACCTTACACTCATGAATAATGTGCTGATTTTACGCCCAGAAAACCATGCTGAAGCGTTGCAACAACTGTTGCAACAGCGGGCTGAGCAGTTGGGTATAAAGTTGGCGTATGAATTTCATAGTATGGTTGCGATTCACCACTACGACGACCCTGCCGTTAGTATTAGCGAAGTACTTAGTCAGCCATGGCATGCAGCCATGATGGTGAGTGTTAATGCCGCTGAGCATTTTGCTGCGCAAGCAGCGCGTTGGGCAGCAAATCAAGCCATGCCCAACTGCCGCTGGTTTGCCATAGGGCCGACCAGTGCGGCCGCCATAGCCGACGTGGTGAAGCGCCCGGTTACCTGTCCATGGCACCTGCACAACAGTGAAGCGCTACTGGCGTTACCTGAATTACAGCGTGTTGCCGGTCAGCGCTGGCTGCTGATTCGCGCCAATGAAGGTCGCGAGCTATTAGCTGATACCCTGCGTGCCCGCGGTGCCGAGGTCCACTATTTGGCGGTGTATCAGCGCACTGCAGTAGCCCTCAGCAACCAGCAAATTAATCAATGGAAACAGCATATACGCTGTATTTTTGTCAGCAGCGCTGAACAATTAGGCTATTTTCTTGCCGCCATGCCAAACCAAGCGTTAAGCTGGTTACAACAGTGCAAGTGGGTGGTCGCCAGCCGCCGTTTAGCTGATTTACTCCCGGCCGCACTAGCACCTAACGCCGTGATCGCTGACAGCGCAACACCACTCGCTATGGTCGAAGCCTGGCAACAAGTCATCACGCATCAACAGGAAGCAACACCAAATGACTGATACCACGATACCTGCGAAGACCACCGCCAAGACGCCCAAGCCTGCTGCGAAGCCGCCGCAGCGCTCATCACGTGGTGGTTGGTGGGCATTGTTGTTGATAGTTTTACTGCTAAGCGCTGCGGCAGCTTCCGCTTACCTATATCTATGGCCGGTTTATCAGCAGCAACGGGCGCAGTTACTTAATCTACAGCAGCAAATTGATACCTTACGCGATACCAGTAGCGGCCAAACTGAGCAACTGCGCCAAGTTATTCAGGGCGAAGTAAGCGCTATTGCGCGGCAAGCTTATGAGCGTCAACAGCAGCAGCGTGAATTATTAGAGCGTTATCAACGCGGGGTTGAGTCGGTACAAGCTGAGTTAGCCAATCTTGATTTATCACAACAATCGAGCTGGCGTATTTTAGAAGCGCGTAACTTAGTCGAACGCGCTGGGCAAAAGCTCTGGATTGACCGTGATGTCACAGCCAGTATGCAGTTACTTCAATTAGCCGATTCGCATTTAGCAGCATTGAGTAATCCAGCGCATCGTGGCGCCCGTCAGGCCATCGCCGATGACTTGTTTGCCTTGCGAGCACTACCTGAAAATCAAATTGATCATGTGGTTATGCGACTCGGCAGCATACATTCACTGCTCGGCAGCGCCAATTGGTATCAACGTCAACCGGCCCGTAGTGCATTGACTCCGGCTAATGACCAAGCCGATTGGTGGCAGCAGTTACAGCAGAGTGCGGGTAAACTGGCTGATCAGCTGGTGCGCGTACAATATCGTGAAACACCGCTGCAACCGCTGCTGTCTGATACCTTCGTGAAGTTGCTGCAGCAACGTACCTTATTACAACTACAAATAGCCCAACAAGCCGCACTTGGTGGTCGCCAAGCGGTCTATCAAGCGGCTCTGCAACAGGCGTTAAGCTTATTGCAGCAACTCGGCGTGACTGATGCAGTCGACATTCAAAACGCGCAAAGCGAATTGGATGCCTTAGTGCAACTCACCTTAGTGCCTGACTATCCGACCGAATTACGCGCGACTGCTGAGCTTGAGCGCCTGGCGCGGCAAGCAAATCAGGAGCGTGACCAATGAAATATGCTTGGATTTTAGTCGCGGTGCTGGTTGCTGGGTTGCTAATTGGTCCATACTGGTCCGGCAGCACTGGTTATGTTTTGATCGCTATTGGCAATTGGACCATCGAAACCAGTCTAATTGCGGCCGTGATCATGCTGCTGGTGCTAGCTATCGTACTGCGCGCTCTGATACGAGCAGTCATGCTGCTGGTGCGTAAAACGCAATGGGGCGTGCGCTGGTTTGGCGAGCGTAAGCAAAATAAAGCCCAGCAAGCCTTTACCCAGGCAGCGCAGCTATTAGTTAATGGTGAGCCAGCCGCAGCCAGTCAAGCTTTTGGTCGTAGCTGGGGGTTGGTAAAACAGCCGCTAACTGCGACTTTTGCTGCCTATGCGGCACAGCAAGCAGGCGATATTAATTTAGCGCGCGATTGGCTCAGTAAGATCAACAGTCCAGCTGACTTTCAGGTGGCTGATACTATTTTGAGCCTGCGGGCTAAGCCTGAACTAGCACGGCAGAAGCTGGAGCTGTTGCAGCGTCTCACTGTCGCTCATCCCGATAACATCGCATTAGTAAAAGTAGCGCTGCAGACCTATCAGCAACTCCATCGCTGGCACGATATTATTGCGCTATTACCACATGCGCAGCGGCTGCAGTGCTTAACTGCAACGGAACAATTCAAGCTCACCGAGCAAGCGCACGCTGAAGTGATGCGGGACATCGGCCGTAGCCGTGCTGATCAACTTGAACCGTATTGGAATAAGCTGAGTCGCGAGCAGCGCCGCAGCGCGCCAATTCGCTTAGCTTACATTGCCACCTTAAATAGCTTTGGCCTGAATGATGCAGCTGGCAAATTGGCGGCAAGAGCGCTGAAGCGTGGTGATTTAAAGCTGGTTGATTTAATTGAACGTAAGCTAGTAGTAAATCAGGACGAACTGAAAGGCTTCTTGCAAGATTCCTTAAAGCATAGCCCCGATGATGTCATGCTGCTGCACGCGTTAGGGCAAATTGCCTTGCAAAATAAAGATTATGAATTAGCTAGCCGCGCATTACGCCGAGCCGCTGACCGAGCACCATCACGCCAAGTATTACTCGATTTAGCTTACACTTATGAAATGACCGGTGACAGCAAACGTTCGTTAAGCTGTTATCGCGAAGCGTTAAAAGAATAATTCTTTTCTAAAACCCCAAAAGAAAAAGCCCCGGCGGTTACGCAGGGGCTTGTTCAGAATAGGTGCCTGGCAATGTCCTACTCTCGCATGAGGAGACCTCACACTACCATCG
>JALQTK010000032.1 GCA_023260975.1 Pseudidiomarina sp.
TGATACCACGCGCTTTTTCTTCTGGCGCGTTGTCGATTTGATCAAACGCTCGTGCTGAACCACCGTAAGTTTTTGCTAAAACTGTAGTGATAGCAGCAGTCAGAGTTGTTTTACCGTGGTCAACGTGGCCGATAGTACCGACGTTTACGTGCGGTTTGACGCGGTTAAATTTTTCTTTTGACATGACAGCCTCTTAATTTGAACAACTTACTTGGGTTCAACACGATTCAATGTATTTACACTAACCAGACACATTGTGCTTTGCTGAGGGAGGGAAGGTCAAGATTGGGCCGAATAAATGGTGCTGATAGGCGGAATTGAACCGCCGACCTCACCCTTACCAAGGGTGCGCTCTACCACCTGAGCTATATCAGCACGACTGTTTCATGGAGCGGGTAGTGGGAATCGAACCCACATCATCAGCTTGGAAGGCTGAGGTAATAGCCATTATACGATACCCGCTTGCCTTGAATCGGGCCACCTCAAACCATTCTGAACTCACCGCATTAAACTTCAATGCAAATTGGTGGAGGGGGCAGGATTCGAACCTGCGAAGGCTGAGCCGTCAGATTTACAGTCTGATCCCTTTGACCGCTCGGGAACCCCTCCAGACAAATTTTGAGTTGGTGCCGGCACCAAGAGTCGAACTCGGGACCTACTGATTACAAGTCAGTTGCTCTACCAACTGAGCTATACCGGCACCCCGGTTAGGTGGACGGCATTCTATTGGATCGATTTTATCTATGCAATAGAAAAAGCCATTTTTTTTGCCCAGCGCAGCGCGATCGCTTAATTAGCGAACGGATGCCGTAAAATAATCGTTTCCACACGGTCCGGGCCAGTGGAAATGATATCAACCGGCACCCCGGTTAAAACTTCAATGCGCTTGATATAAGCCAAGGCTTCAACCGGCAAATCTTGATGACGGGTAATGCCGACGGTGCTCTGCTGCCAACCTGGCATGGTTTCATAAATTGGTTCGACGCTGTCGTAATCTTCAGCCGCCATGGGCGGGTAATCGGTGACCCGGCCACACGGCAATTTATAACCGGTACAAAGCTTCAGTTCGGTTAAGCCATCGAGTACGTCCAGCTTGGTCAAACAAAAACCGCTGACCGAATTAATTTGCACCGCACGACGAGCTGCTACTGCATCAAACCAACCAGTACGACGCTTGCGCCCGGTAGTCGCACCAAACTCATGGCCTTTTACGCCTAAATGCTCGCCTACGGCGTCATCTAGTTCAGTTGGGAATGGACCACTACCAACTCGGGTGGTATACGCCTTGACGATACCCAGCACATAATCGATATAACGCGGGCCGAAGCCAGCACCAGTGGAAACGCCACCCGCCGTGGTATTCGATGAAGTCACGTACGGATAGGTGCCGTGATCGATATCCAATAAGGTGCCTTGGGCGCCCTCAAACATGATGTGTTGGCCCTGTTTACGCGCATCATCAAGCAATGATGGAATATCGGCGATCAAGTCCTTGAGGTACTGCGCTACACCGCGACAGTATTCGAGCACCTGCTCAACATCGACGGCCTCGACCTGATAATAGTTAACCAAGGTAAAGTTATGGAACGCCACCACATCACGCAGTTTTTCTTCGAAGCGCTCAAAATTGCATAAGTCGCCAACGCGCAGACCACGACGGGCCACTTTGTCTTCATAGGCTGGACCAATACCGCGCCCGGTGGTACCAATCGGCTTGTCGCCGCGAGCTTTTTCGCGGGCCAAATCAAGCGCTACGTGATAGGGCAGAATCAGTGGGCAAGCCTCACTAATCAATAACCGTTCACGAACTGGTACCCCTTTGCCTTCGAGCATAGCAATTTCTTTCATCAAGGCTTCCGGCGACAGCACCACGCCATTGCCGATAACGCAACGCACATTGGCGCGCAATACGCCGGACGGAATCAAGTGTAAAACGGTTTTTTGACCGTCAATAACCAGCGTATGGCCGGCATTGTGACCACCTTGGTAACGCACCACTAACGATGCCTTATCGGTAAGTAAATCAACGATCTTACCTTTGCCTTCGTCACCCCATTGCGTGCCGAGAATTACGACGTTTTTACCCATGATGCTGATACCAGATGTTTGTGACCATTAAAAAGATAGGTATTGTTGAAAAAATCGTGATGGATTTTAGCAGACTATCAGCGCGCACGATAGCCCGATTAAAGCGACAAACGGGGTAGTTCACATCGGCTCAGTGAGCCTGGCCGATGTGATACCAAGAGGACGGGTTACAGTTTAGCCTTTACCCGTGAGTGATTTTAAATAGCGGAAGAAATCACTTTCCGGTTCAAGCACTAAGATATCATTGCCGCTAGCGAAGCTGGCCTCATAGGCCTGTAAACTCCGTAAAAAGGCGTAAAATTCCGGATCACGATTGTAAGCTTGGGCATAAATTCCAGCCGCCTCGGCTTCACCTTCACCACGAATTTGGCGTGATTCACGTTCCGCATCGGCTAGCATTACGGTTACCCGGGCATCCACATCGGCACGAATAAACTCCGCTTGCTCTTGACCCTCAGAGCGATGCTCACGTGCCACGGCTTGACGCTCGGCACGCATACGCTGGAAGATCGACTGGCTGACTTCATTGGGTAAGTTGATTTGCATAACCCGCACGTCAATTACTTCAATACCCAGTTCTTGCGCACTATCGGCACTCTTAATCAGCGCTTCACGCATCACATCATCGCGTTCACCAGAAACGATATCTTTAATGGTGCGGTTACCGAACTCAGCGCGCAGACCACTGCTCACTCGACGCGTCAACAAATCTTCGGCCTGGCGTTGATTACCGCCATTGGTCGACAAGTAATAGGTGGCAAAATCGGAGATACGCCACTTTACATAAGTGTCAACAATCAAGTCTTTCTTCTCGCTGGTAGTAAAGCGATCAGCCTCATCGTCAAGGGTTTTGAAGCGCGCGTCCATTCGCTTGACTTGCTCAATGAACGGTAATTTAAAATGCAAACCCGGTTCAAAAACCCGTGGTAAGCCAGTATCGGCATCACGTTGTACCTTACCGAATTGCACTACAATAGCGCGCTCGCCTTCGTTCACCACAAACAGTGACGACAAACCGAGCACTGCCGCAACAATCACTAAAACTGCAATTAAATTTTTCATGCGTTAGCCTCTCCCACCGTTACGATTACTGGTTCGGCTGGTATCATTCATACCATTGTTTGACGGCGTCGATTGACGCTGCTGTGGCGCTGTTAATGGTTGCTGCTGTTGCTGCTGCAACTGATTCTGATTAGCGCCGCCACGCTGGTTTTCAAGGATTTTATCGAGCGGCAGGTAAAGCATATTATTGCTACCCTCAACATCAACCATGATCTTGGCACTATTGGTGTAGATTTTCTCTAGCGTTTCAATATACAAACGCTCACGGGTCACCACCGGTGCCGCTTTATATTGTGGCAACAGCTGTTCAAAGCGTGCTACCTCACCCTGTGCTTTCAAGATGGTTTGCTCACGATAGGCTTGTGCATCTTGCTGCACCCGACGCACTTGACCACGCGCCAACGGCTCGCGCTCACGCGCATAAGCTTCGGCTTCGCGGATATAGCGTTGTTCGTCTTCTTGCGCCGCAATAGCGTCATCGAAGGCGTCCTTAACTGGCTCTGGCGGTCGCGCCGGTAGCAAGTTCACGTCAACCACCTGAATACCTAATTGATAGGGTTCAATAATACTTTCGAGTAATTCTAAGGTGCGGCTGCGTACCACTTCACGACCAACGGTTAACACTTCGTCCATGGTGGTGTGACCAACCACGAAGCGCAACGCTGAGTCAGTCGCTTGGGCCAAACTGCGGTCGGCATTCTCGACGGCATACAAATAATCGCGCGGGTTAACCACCCGATACTGCACGTCCAGTTCAACCTGCACCACGTTTTCATCTTGGGTCAGCATGAAGCCTTCTGATTGGAACTGTTTGACGTTATTGACGTCGACCGTTTCAACGCTATCAATAAACAATGGCCGCCAATGTAGCCCTGACTCAACTAGGTCATGATATTGGCCAAAGCGCAAAACCACGCCGCGCTCGGCCTCTTTGACGGTGTAAAAACCGGCAATAAACCAAATCACCACGGCAATAATTGCGATCACACTGAAACCGCGTGATGCGGCACCGCCGCTGCTGCCAGCGCCATTGGCAGGGCGTTTATTGCCGCCACCAAAGCCGAGTTTACCGAGCAAGTTACGAACCGCTTCATCAAGGTCGGGTGGACCTTGCTCACGGCCGCCTTGGTTTTTCCATGGATCACGGTCGTTTTGATTACCGCTTCCCGGTTGATTCCAAGCCATTGAATACTCCAATTACGCGTTGATACATTAAGTTTAAAAAATCGTGCCTGCTATTCTACAAAGGCTTGCAGGCTATCGCCATATTCTTCACTAACCTGTTTACATAAACGCTGCCAGTCAACTTGTGACATGCGTATTTGCATCGCCATTTGGCCATCGTCAGCGGCTTGCTCTGCGGTTACGCTATTTAAGGCATACAGCTTACCACGTAACTTGCCCATCGAGGGCGGAATTCGTAACGCTAAATTAACCATAGTCGGCCGTAAGCGCTTGACCAATGCTTGCTGTACCAACTCGACCCCTGCCCCAGTCTGTGCGGATAACCACACCCGCAACGGCTGACCTTGATCGTCGTAGTCAATACGCGGGCTCAACTCGGGCACTTGGTCAATTTTGTTACAAATAATTAATTGTGGTACGTCAGCAGCGCCGATTTCGCTCAATACGTCCTGCACTTGCAGCATATTGTCCTGTTGGCGTTCGTCATTAATATCGACCACATGCAATAACAAATCTGCCTCTTGTGTCTCTTGCAAGGTGGCTTTAAATGCCGCTACCAGATCATGTGGTAAATGCCGGATAAAACCAACGGTATCGGCCAAAATTACCGTGCCAACATCGGCTAATTCGAGTTTACGCAGGGTTGGATCAAGCGTCGCAAAGAGCTGATCAGCAGCATATACGCCGGCTTCGGTAATGCCATTAAACAACGTTGATTTGCCGGCATTGGTATAGCCTACCAGCGACACCGTCGGTATTTCTGCACGTTGCCGAGCACGGCGGCCTTGCTCACGTTGCTTTTGCACTTTGTCCAGGCGCGCAAGAATGTTCTTGATACGGCCACGAATTAAACGACGGTCAGTCTCAAGCTGGGTTTCACCTGGACCGCGCAAACCAATACCACCTTTTTGTCGCTCTAAGTGCGTCCAGCCACGCACTAAGCGCGTCGAAATATGCTTTAACTGGGCTAATTCAACTTGTAATTTACCCTCATGGGTGCGCGCCCGCTGAGCAAAAATATCTAAAATCAGACCGGTACGGTCGACCACTCGGCATTGACAGAGTTTTTCTAAGTTACGTTCTTGGGTAGGGCTTAAGCTATGGTTAAAAATAACCACATTGGCATTGAGCAAACGAACTTGCTGGGCAATTTCTTCGGCTTTGCCGCTGCCGACAAAATAACGTGAACTGGGGGTGCTGCGCGAAGCAGTGACGACAGCAAGCGTGGTTACGCCGGCCGAACTCACTAGTAATTTCAGTTCAGAGAGGTCTTCCCGATCATTTTCTGCAGGGAAATCAACATGCACCAGGACAGCCTGCTCACCACTTTCAAACCGATCAAACAAGCTATCACTACTCCTGGGTTGGTTACTCTATGGGGTCTTCGTCACTGCCATCGGGCGTAGGTAAATAATTCGCCGGAATACGCGCTGGCACGACGGTAGAAATAGCGTGCTTATAAACCATTTGGCTGACGGTATTCTTGAGTAAGATTACGAACTGATCGAAGCTTTCGATCTGCCCCTGTAATTTTATTCCGTTCACTAAATAAATGGATACAGGAATACGCTCTCGCCGCAGCGCGTTCAAAAATGGGTCTTGTAATGTTTGCCCCTTAGCCATATTTGCATCCTTTTTTTGTTGTTATTGTGCCGAGTTAGCAGCGCGACTGATCAGTTCACCGCCGGCTCTCTATCACTATAGAACAAGCTACGAAAATTCACAGTGTTGATACAACTATTTTACTATTCACTTTAATATATGACTGAATCGCTGCTTTTCAAGGGTGCAGCGTAGTAAATAGTTGACCCGGCTGCTGGCAGAGCTGTAACGCCTGTTGCTCAACGTCAACCGCCAAGCTATCGAGCCAGTGCACAGCCGGCCATTTACGCAGCCAGGTTAACTGGCGTTTGGCTAACTGACGGCTGGCAAAAATACCGCGATTGATCATTTCATCGTAACTGTAGTCGCCGTCGAGATACTCCCACATTTGCCGATAACCAACGCTACGAATAGCCGGTAAATCTTTGTGTAGATCACCGCGTGCACGCAATTTTTCAACCTCGGCTTGCAGTCCTGCTGAGACCATTTGCCGAAATCGAAGTTCAATTCGCTGATGCAGATAGGCGCGCTGCTGTGGCGCCACCGCCAGTTGCAGTACCGGGTAAGGTAAGGCGCCATGGCGTTGCTGACTGAGCGCGGTTAAACTTTGACCACTGCAACGAAAGACTTCGAGCGCACGGCTAATGCGTTGTGGGTCGTTCGGGTGAATACGCGCAGCACTGACCGGGTCAACCAGCGCTAGCTGCTGATGTAAGGCCGCACTACCCTGCTGACTAAGTTGTTGCTGTAGCTCGGCGCGAATGGCTGGATCAGCGACCGGTAAAGTCGACATACCCTCAAGCAACGCTTTGAAATACAACATCGTGCCGCCAACCAGCAGCGGCGTGCGTCCGGCCGCAATTATGTCATCTATATGTTGGCGCGCGTGCAGGGCAAATTGTGCCGCTGAGTAACTTTCGCTGGGGTCACAAATGTCGATCAAACGGTGTGGCGCACGCGCCAGTTCTGCTGCACTTGGTTTCGCCGTGCCAATATCCATACCTCGATAAATCAGCGCTGAATCAACCGAAATCAACTCAGCTGGAAGCTGCTCTGCGAGCGCAATCGCCAGCGCGGTTTTGCCTGCTGCGGTGGGGCCGTACAAACAAATAACTTTAGCTGTAATGGTCATTTGAGTGGCTCTGGTGGTGCTGGCAGCGGCACTGGCTGCACAAATAAACTCGGCTGCTGCCAAGTGAGCCAGCGCTGTAACCAGTGCTCCGCTTGAGTGGCACTATACTGAGTCGAGACCTGCAGCTGTGCCAACCATAACCACAAACTCGCTGGCAACTGCTGTTGCTCGGTTGGTTGTTGCTCGGTTGGTTGTTGCAGTAACTGCTGCAACAGCTGGGGCACAGTTTCATTAATGTTACTTTGACGCAACGGCGAGGGTACCTGTTTAACGATGCATTGTTTGCCTTGCCATTGCAGCAAAACCCCGAGCCGCGCTAGTAAGGTTGGTGGTAACTGGCGTGCTTGCAATACCACCTCGTTACTACTCAATTGCACCGGTATCAATAACGGTTGCCCAGCTAAGCCAGTTTCATACTGCTGAGCATATTGCTGCGCCAACGCACGTTGCTGCACCCGTTGCACATCCAGTAGCTGCAAGGCCGGCTGATCAGCTGGCGGGCGTAATCGCTCAAGCAAGGCAAAACGCTGCTGCACCACCGTCAGTAAGCGCCAATCGCTGGCACTATCGACCGCCACAGCCGAGGCTAACGGCGCCACAGCTAGCGCAGGAATAAAAGCTGGTGAGGGTTCCATCACCGCTGGCAGTGGCGTGCGGCTGGTTGGTTGCAAGGCCTGTAATTGGGCACTGATATCTGCCAGCGAAGGGCGATACTGATGCTGAGCACCGGGCCACAAACTGGCGCTCGCGCTGCTGGCCTGCTCAGCAACCGGCGGCGCCGACAACAACGGCCGTAATGCCTGCATAATAAAATCGTGAATTTGCCGCGCTTGGGCAAAACGCACCTCGTGCTTCGCTGGGTGCACATTCACGTCGACTTCGCTGGCCGGCAGTTCGAGATACAAAACAAAGGTTGGGCTGCGTTCCTCACCCAATTGATCAGCATAAGCTTGGCGGATCGCGTGCCCGAGCAAGCGGTCCTTCAACATCCGTCCATTAACATAAAAATACTGCAGGTCGGCTTGATGACGACAGCTACTAGGAGGACTGATCCAGCCCCATAAACGCCAACTGGCAGCGTACTCATCAACATAGGCTGCCTCGGTAACAAATTGACTACCACAGACACTGGCAACCCGATCGGCCCAACGCTCGCTCGCCACAGCTGGGTACTGGCGCACCAGTTTATGGTTGTGCTGTAAACTCAAGCGAACATCGCAGCGGGCCAGTGCTAGACGCCTTAAAACCTCATCAATATGGGCAAATTCAGTTTTATCGGTGCGCAGAAATTTACGCCGTGCCGGGGTATTAAAAAATAGATCTTGGACATCTACCGTGGTGCCAGTTGGGTGACTGGCAGGCTGGATTTGCGCGGTCATATCACGCCCCTCAACCCAGGCTTCCCAAGCTTCTGCTTGCTCGGCGGTTTTTGAGGTTAAGGTCAGCCGCGCCACCGAGCTAATACTGGCTAACGCCTCACCACGAAAGCCCATACTAACGATTGCTTCAAGGTCGGCGAGCGAGCTAATTTTGCTGGTGGCGTGGCGACTGAGCGCTAAGGCTAACTGGTCGCTGGCAATGCCACTGCCATTATCACGAATACGAATGCGCCGGCGGCCGCCCTGCTCGATATCGACAACAATGCTGGTAGCACCCGCATCGAGGCTGTTTTCGACCAATTCTTTCACCACCGATGACGGCCGCTCGATCACCTCACCAGCGGCGATTTGATTGGCTAAACTAATCGGTAATAATTGAATAGCCATAGCGAACCCTTACCGCGAGCTGGGAATTTGTAGCTTCTGGCCAACCCGCAGGGTATCGCTGTTCAGCTTGTTGTGCTGCTTGATGGCAGCGACTGAGGTGTTATAGCGCTGGGCGATAAGCGACAAGCTCTCGCCACGTTTAACCACATGTTCGATAGCGCGACTGGTGGCAAATGAGGTGCCATCGGGTGGCTTACGGATAAAGTGGGCGCGAATACCATTATAAATTGCCCGCGCTAATTGCTGTTGATGCTTGTTACTAGCCAACAGTTTTTCTTCAGCAGGGTTAGAGATAAAACCGGTTTCAACCAGCATGGATGGCACATTACCTGCCGTTAACACGGCAAAACTGGCGTGTTGTGGCTCGCGCTTATGCATCTGGGTGACTTTAGCTAACTCACCGACCACCTCTTTGGCGGCCTCATAACCAATGGTCATGATACTATCGAGCTGCATACCCGCTAGCATGCGTTGTAACTGATTATTTTGCTCTGCCTCACTACTATCAATACCCGCTAGCACATCACCGAGCCGCTCTTTGTCTTCGAGTAAACGACCTAATTCCGTATTCGCACGCCGCGTCGATAGCACCCACACCGAGGCGCCGCGTGGTTTTGGGCTGGTAAACGCGTCGGCATGAATTGAAACCAGTAAATCGGCATTAATCTCTTCCGCCTTACGCGACCGGCCGCGCAGGCCAACATAGTAATCACCACTGCGAATTAAATAAGCTTGCATACCCGGATCAGCGTTAATCATCTCAGCCAAGGCTTTGGCGATCGACAGCACCACCCGTTTTTCTTGCAAACCGGTTGGCCCGATTGAGCCAGGGTCATTACCACCATGGCCGGCATCAATGGCTATGGTCACCTTGCGTTGTTGCAATTGATCGACACTGAGCACTTGCTCACTGCGTTGGATACTCTGACCCGGCAAATCAACCACCAAACGATGGCCAAACTGGTCCTTTGGAGTAAGCGCGAAAAGCTTTGGGGTAAGCTTTTGAGTCAATTCAATTACCACCCGCGTGCCGCCTGGGGTGGCTGGCTTGCTGGTGCGTATTTTGTTAATCAGCAATGAATTGGTCGGCACCGTCGCCAAATTAACCGCCAACTTAGTGTCTTTAAAATCAATCACTAAACGATGGGGTAAATTGTCATCGATGGTGAAATAGGAGTATTGCGGCGCCGCGCTAAGATCAAACACCAGGCGAGTTTGCTCAGGCTCTGGACCAACCCGCAGTGCCGAAATAGTGGTACTCGCCGACGCTGGTAAAACACCAAGCCCGAGTACAATGCCAACCAATATGCCGAAAATTTGCCGTATCACAGTGTTTCGAGTAATTCTCGACCTCGTTCAGTTAGCGCCGTAACGGTCATTGATCGCGCTGTATCGGCATAATCAATGGTGATGGTTATATCGGCCTTCGGCAGCCAGCCAGCGCCACGCTGAGGCCACTCTGCCAGAATGATATGGAAGTCACCAAGGTAATCACGAATGCCCATGAATTCAAGCTCTTCTGGGTCGGATAAGCGGTAAAGATCAAAATGATGCAGTTGCCATGGTGGCAGCTGATAACTCTCCACTAAGGCATAGGTTGGGCTTTTTACCTTGCCCTGATGGCCCAAGCCTTGAATAAAACCGCGACTGAAGGTGGTTTTGCCAGCGCCAAGCTCACCATATAAGTAAATAGTTAAGGTAGCGGGCTGTGCTTGTGCCGCTACCCGCGCCGCCAGCTTAGCGGCAATAGTCAGTAATGCTGGTTCATCAACTGCGATAAAGTGTTTCGACTGCATGCCCTAACCTTCTGCTCTGATGTGGCGGCGCTAGCGCCCAGTAAACTGTGCCAAGTGTAGCACGTTCTAATCGCTGCGCGGCAGGTGCAGAGCACTGCTTTGTTTGCTATTTTGTAGCCTAACGGATCAACAAGGTTAGTATGGCATCATGAATTTCCAGCAGCTGGCAGCAGATATTAAACAGTGGGGACAAGAATTAGGCTTTGCTAAAGTCGGCATCACTGACCTTGACCTAGCCGCTGAGCAAGCCGCACTAGAGCGTTGGCTAGCGCAGGGCATGCATGGTGAAATGGACTATTTAGCCCGCCATAGTGAGTTACGCGCTAACCCATCATTGTTGCACCCAGGCAGCGTTCGCGCTATTTCAGTGCGGATGAATTATCTGCCGGCTGAAGCTGGTTTCGCCCGTACCTTGAAAAATCCGCGACTCGGTTATATCAGTCGTTATGCGCTTGGACGTGACTACCACAAACTCATGCGTAAACGCCTGAAACAGCTCGGCCAGCGCATTCAACAGGCCTGCGCTGATCTGGATTTTCGCCCTTTTGTTGATTCAGCACCTATTATGGAACGACCACTAGCAGTAAAAGCCGGTCTGGGCTGGACCGGCAAGCACACGCTGGTGCTGGATGAACAAGGTGGCTCATGGTTTTTTCTCGGTGAGTTGTTAGTCAATCTGCCGCTGCCCACCGATCAACCGGTGCAGGAAAAATGTGGTAGTTGCACCGCTTGTATCACTATTTGCCCCACCCAAGCTATTGTCGAGCCTTATGTTCTGGACGCCCGGCGCTGTATTTCGTACCTGACCATTGAGTTGAAAGGGGCTATTCCAGAGCCGCTACGGCCACTCATTGGTAACCGTGTCTATGGCTGTGACGACTGTCAACTGGTGTGCCCATGGAATCGCTATGCGCAACTCACTGATGAAGCAGACTTTGCCCCACGCAAAGACCTCCATGCACCACAATTACTGGCATTATGGCAATGGGATGAAGCACAGTTTCTGCAGCAGACCGAAGGCTCACCGATTCGCCGTATTGGCTTTGAACGCTGGTCACGTAATCTTGCCGTAGCGCTCGGCAACGCCCCTGCAGACGCTGCTATTATTGCGGCTTTAGAACAACGCTTAGGCAGCGCTTCGGCGCTTGTCGCTGAGCATATTGAATGGGCCTTACAACGCCAGCGCTCGAGTACAGTCACAGCGAGCAAACAAGTTCTGCGGTTAGTACGCGCAGTTGAGCGTGGACTGCCTCGCGATGCTTAACTGCGCTCTTGGTTGTTTGCTGGCGCACTGAAAGCCGCCAGCAACTCGACAAAAAAAGCGCTACCTTTACGCTGAGCAAAGTCGATGTTGCGCGCCACAATTGCAGCGCTATCAGCACTATCAACGGCTTGGCTAACATCGGCCTCGCGCAACAAATGCAGAATTGGATAGGGCGCACGATTGGTGTAATTGGCCGGGTCGGTGGCTAAACTATCGGCAAAACAATACTCAGGATGAAAACTCGCCAGCTGATAAATACCCTCATAACCCTCAACGGCGAGCAGCTCATTAGCAACATCCAAAGCGTCTAGATAGGTATAAAAATCAGCAAAACCACGCGGCAAAATTAACAGCGTGGTGGCGGTTTCAGGGTGCTGGTCGAGCCATTGACATTCCTCAACCAGTTGCGCCAATACCTGCTCGAGCGAACTGTCGCTGGCCAGCACATAGCGAATGGCATCGGCGGCTAAGGCGGGCCGCGCAAATGGGCACACGTTGTATTTTACAATCAAGCCAGCAACCCAGGCTTTGATGGTGGCAATTTCAGCAGACATGATGGTGATCTCGTTGATGGGCCAGAAGCGCGTCATAAACTAGCACAAACTGCGCGATAGCTGGTCGAAAAAATCATCGCAACGGGGCGAAAACGAAAACTTCCTTTGTAATTTGGCGCTAAAACGAGTAGATTGCGCGCTCAATTTTTGTGCGAGTATCTGGTTGTGATTGCTGCTTCAAATATCACCATGCAATTTGGTGCGAAACCCCTGTTTGAAAATATCTCGGTCAAGTTTGGCAATGGCAATCGCTATGGCCTGATTGGTGCTAATGGCTGCGGTAAATCAACGTTTATGCGTATTCTGAGCGGCGAGCAAGAGCCGTCGGCGGGAAATATTTCGGTTGAACCCAACATGCGGGTGGGTAAATTACGCCAAGATCAGTTTGCTTATGAGCAATACAGTGTCATTGATACAGTGATTATGGGCCATGAACAGCTGTGGCAGGTTAAAGCTGAGCGTGACCGCATTTATGCCGACCCAGACATGAGTGAAGCCGACGGCATGCGGGTGGCCGATCTTGAAGTCGAATTTGCCGAAATGGATGGTTACACCGCTGAATCGCGAGCCGGCGAACTGCTCATTGGTGTCGGTATTCCGGTCGAGCAACACGATGGTTTGATGGCAGCTATTGCGCCCGGTCTGAAGCTACGCGTGCTATTAGCGCAGGTGCTGTTTTCTAACCCGGATATCATGCTGCTGGACGAACCCACCAACAACTTGGATATCAATACCATCCGCTGGTTGGAAGAGGTACTCAACAGCCGTCAGTGCACTATGATTATTATTTCGCACGACCGTCACTTTCTCAACAGCGTGTGCACCCATATGGCCGATATTGATTACGGTGAATTGCGGGTCTACCCGGGTAACTATGATCAATATATGTTCGCAGCAACCCAAGCACGCGAGCAGCTGCTCAGCGATAACGCCAAGAAACAAGACAAAATTGCCGAGCTACAAAGCTTCGTCAGCCGCTTCTCCGCCAACGCTTCAAAAGCTAAGCAAGCTACTTCGCGAGCCAAGCAAATCGAAAAAATCCAGCTTGCTGAAGTAAAAGCATCAAGCCGCGTCAGCCCCTATATTCGCTTTGAACAAGAGAAGAAATTATATCGCTTAGCGTTGGAGCTCGAGAACGTAAACAAAAGCTTCGGCGACCTCAAGGTGCTGAAAAATTTGAGTGCGATTATTGAAGTAGGTGAGAAAGTCGCCATTTTAGGTGCCAATGGTATTGGTAAAACCACCTTATTAAAGTGCTTGATGGGTGATTACCCAGTCGATAGTGGTCTGGTGAAATGGTCTGAAAACGTCAATATTGGCTATTACGCCCAAGACCATGCCTATCTGTTTAATGAGCGCATCAGCGTATTTGATTGGATGGCGCAGTGGAAGCAACCCTATCATGACGAGCAAGCGGTGCGCGGTGTACTTGGGCGAATGTTGTTCTCGCAAGATGATATTAAAAAGCCGGTAACCATTCTTTCTGGTGGTGAAAAAGGTCGCATGATCTTTGGTAAGCTGGCGCTGCAAAAAGCCAATATTTTGGTGATGGACGAGCCGACTAACCACTTAGATATGGAATCGATTGAGGCACTCAACCTGGCCCTAGAACACTATGAAGGCACGGTGCTATTTGTCAGTCATGACCGCGAATTTGTGTCGAGTTTGGCGACCCGTATCATGGAAATCACCGAACATGGCCTACGCGACTTCGTCGGTAGCTATGATGACTATCTCGCGGCCCAACAGCGCGCTGGCTAAAACCAGTCGCGCTGCATGCTAGCCCAACTATCATTAAAGCTCTGTAGCTGCGGCAATTGCGCTTCAGCTAAAGCTATTTCCCATTCAATTTGGTAGCGGGCGGCCTGCAGTTTACCCTGTAGCCACGGGTCGTCAGCGGCACAGCTCTGTAGGCCATGGTGCGCCATCTCCAACCATAACCAAGCAACCACATATTGGCTCATAACGTCCAAAAACACCGCCGAATTGGCCAGCGATTGCTCTACTTTGCCCTGTTGCAGCGCCGCGCCAAGGGTCAACAGCGTCTGCATAAATTTCTGTAATGATTGACTGTATTGCGCACACAATGGCTGTAGCTGAGGATACTGCTGCGCCTGCTGCAAGGTCGCTTGAATACGTTGCATTAACAATTTCTGTCCACGACCTTGCTGTTGCCATAGTTTACGGCCCAGTAAATCGAGCGACTGAATACCATGAGTGCCCTCATGAATTGGGTTTAAGCGATTATCACGATATAACTGCTCGAGCGGATACTCGCGAATATAACCGGCACCGCCTAATACTTGAATGCCCAGATCATTGGCTTTGGGGCCATACCATGATGGGTATGACTTGACGATAGGGGTGAGCAAATCAAGCAATAGACCAGCGTCTTCATCATTGTTGGCCTCGTGATCATCGACCAGCCGTGCTGCCAATAGGCACAGTGCTAAGCTACCTTCCACGTAAGTTTTTTGCTGTAACAGCATGCGTTTTACATCGGCATGTTCAATGATAGCGAGCGGTTTGCTGGCTGGGTCTTTATTACTCGGGGCGCGACCTTGCGGGCGGTCTTTGGCATAAGCGAGTGACTCTAAATAGCCACGGTAACCAATCATGGCGGCGCCTAAACCTACCCCAATTCGCGCTTCATTCATCATTTTGAACATATAACTAAGGCCTTGCCCAGCCTCACCGACCAAGTAGCCATGACAATCATCGCGCTCACCAAAGCTCAACACCGTCGAGGTGGTGCCACGGTAACCCATCTTGTGAAGTAAGCCGGCCAGTTGCACGTCATTGCGCTGCGCTAGCGAGCCATCGTCATGGAGACGGAACTTCGGCACAATAAATAATGAAATACCCTTAACCCCTGTCGGCGCACCGTCAATACGCGCTAACACTAAATGCACGATATTCTCGGTCAGATCATGGTCGCCACCAGAGATATACATTTTTTGCCCTTTAATGCGATAGCTGCCATCACTGTGCGGCAGGGCTTTGCTGGTTAAATCACCGAGTGATGAACCGACATCTGGCTCGGTCAAAGCCATGGTGCCAGCGAAACGGCCACTGAGCAGCGGCGACAAAAATAACCGTTGTTGCTCAGCGCAAGCAAACGCCTGAATAACATTAGCTGCTGCACTAGTTAAAAATGGATAGGCGGCACTAGCTGGGTTAGCAGCCATAAAATAGGCATTACAGGCCATGTGGATCAGCGCCGGTAACTGCATGCCGCCGCGCTCATAATCATGGCGCGCTGATAGCAAACCGGTAGCAGCAAACTGTTGCCACGCCACTTTGGTTTCGGCAATAGTCGACACCGTTCCATCAATAAATTGCGGCTCGTGCGCATCGGCTTTTTGAAAATGCGGCAGAAAATAGTCTTCGGCAATACCCTTGGCGGTAGCCAAGATATGACCAAAACTCTCCCGGTCATAATCACGATAACGTGGGTATTGGCTGAGCTTTTCGGCACCAAACACCTGATACAACAAAAATTCGAGGTCGCGTTCGGCAACTAATCGTGACATGACGGGTTCCTTATCTCTGCTCAAGCTTATGGTTTAAAAATACCAATGATGCTGTCTGACGCTGGTGCTGTCGCGGTTGCTTCAGTCGGTTTGCCATCGCGCCCCTCAAAATGATGACCACAAGCGACACAGACCACCTGTTCATCAACGCCACGAATGGTTAATTGTAGGGTATCGCTGGCCTTGCAGGCCGGGCAGCTGGCACCGGCGATAAAACGTTTGCGTGGTTTACTCATATTCACCTCAACTGGCATGGTGTATGATTGTGGCAGATTTTCAGCAAAAGTGTAGCCGCATACGGCAGTTAGGAACGGATATGATCAACATTCGCGCCATGGCGCTGATGCGCGGCGGCAAGCGACTCCTGCAAGATACCTCGTTGAGTATATTCCCAGGTCATCATGTTGGCTTGGTGGGCCGCAACGGCACCGGTAAGTCCTCGTTGTTCGCGTTGTTACGTGGTGAGCTACAGGTCGAGCAAGGCAGCTGCGAGCTGCCTAGTCAATGGCGCATTGCCAGTGTCAAGCAAGAAACCCCTGCGTTGCAGCGTGCTGCCATTGATTATGTGCTCGATGGCGATACTGAGCTGCGCGCACTGCAAGACCAATTAGCCAAGGCCGAGGCGAACCACGATGGTGTGGCTATTGGCACGTTGCATGATCAGTTAGCTGCAATTGGCGGTTACGATGCCAACGCCCGAGCGGCTAGCTTGCTAGACGGGCTGGGATTTAGCCAAGCGCAGATCATTCAACCGGTGGCGGCCTTTTCGGGCGGCTGGCGAATGCGCTTAAACTTAGCTCAAGCACTGATTGCGCGGGCTGATTTATTGCTCCTCGACGAGCCCACCAACCACTTGGATGTCGACGCCATCTTTTGGTTAGAAGACTGGCTGAAGCGCTTTCCCGGCACCCTGGTGGTGATTTCTCACGATCGTGATTTCCTCGATGCGGTAGCGGCGCAAATTATCCATATTGAGCATCAGTCCGCCACCAGCTACAGCGGCAATTACTCCAGTTTTGAGCGGCAATTAAGTGAGCGTTTAGCCCAGCAACAAGCACAGTTTGACAAAGAACAAACACAGCGTAAACATCTGCAAGCCTATATTGACCGATTTCGCTACAAGGCCAGTAAGGCGCGGCAGGCACAAAGTCGCATCAAAGCACTGGAGCGCTTACAGAGTTCGGCACCAATGCTGGCCGACAGTGGTTTTCAGTTTAGTTTTCGCGAACCCGTAGCGCTGCCA
>JALQTK010000033.1 GCA_023260975.1 Pseudidiomarina sp.
ATGTTATTTGCAGTCCCGATTGGTCTAGCCGCAGCAGTTTATACCGCCTACTTTATGTCGCCTGGCGTGCGCAAAGTGGTGAAACCGACGGTTGAAATTATGGAAGCCTTGCCAACCGTTATTTTGGGCTTTTTAGCGGGATTATGGCTGGCGCCCATTGTGGAGAGTTACTTACCTGGCATTGTTGCGGTGATCATTCTGGTACCGCTGGCTATCGTTATTTTTGCGCTGCTAGCCAGCCGCTTGCCAACCAACTTGCGCAATAAATTTACCGATGGCCGTGCCGCCTTGATTTTGATTCCGTTGGTACTGCTAGTGGGTTGGTTCTCCTTTGAATTGTCGCCATGGGTTGAAAATACTTGGTTTGGCGGTAACGTGCGCGAGTACATCACCAACGAACTAGGTATTACCTTTGACCAGCGTAACTCGTTGATTGTTGGTATTGCCATGGGCTTTGCGGTGATTCCAACCATCTTCTCAATTGCTGAAGATGCGGTGTTCAGCGTACCTAAGCATTTATCAAATGGCTCGTTAGCACTTGGCGCCACCACCTGGCAAACCCTGACCAAAGTGGTGCTCCTCACTGCAAGCCCAGGTATTTTCTCGGCGGTCATGATGGGCTTGGGCCGCGCTGTTGGTGAGACCATGATCGTGCTGATGGCGACAGGTAACACGCCAATTATGGATTGGAACATTTTCGAGGGTATGCGCACGCTGTCAGCTAACATTGCGGTTGAAATGCCTGAATCTGAAGTGGGTAGTTCACACTACCGCATCCTGTTCTTAGCCGCTTTTGTGTTATTTATTTTCACCTTCATGTTTAACACGGTGGCAGAGCTTGTTCGCCAGCGGTTACGTGAAAAATATAGCTCGATGTAAGCGAGAGGATGTCCATGAGAAATTGGTTTAAATCAGGCGCACCTTGGATTTGGCTGACAGCGGGCTCGGTGAGCATCAGCTTGATTGCCGTGCTTGGGGTAATGGCAATGATCGCCTGGCGCGGTCTGTCGTTCTTCTGGCCAGCTGCGATTCATGAGTTTGAAGTGCGTGCCAACGACGGTAGCAGCCAAGTCATTATTGGTGAAATTTACGATAGTGAAGAAATTCCTATGCAGCGCTTGCGTGAGTCAGGTGTTGTACTCGATGGCTATGACGAAGAAACGCTGACACGGGTACTACTGAAAGTTGGTAACCGCGAATATGTGCCGCTGGACTTTATGTGGGTGATGCAACCGCAAATTGTCCGCGATGAAACGCCCGCTGAATTGGCTGTGGTTGAGCGCAGTAAAGATGGCAACTTCTACGGTTATCCGCTGCATCTGTTAGAAAACGGTACGGTGGTACAAAGCAGTGATTTGCGTGCCGATTTGCAGCAACGCATTGAGCGCGCAGTAGCACTCAATGAGCAAGCCAAAGACTTACAGCAAAGTGATATCGGCGCGATCAACTACCAGCTCAATCGTTTGCGTTTAGAGCGTCGTTCACTGGAATTGAAGGGCGCCTTAAGTGATAGCGAAGTCGCCCGTATTGAAGCGGCTGAACAGCAGTTACGCGATGATTATAAGTTGCTCGAGCAGCGACTCTTTGCCTATCGCGATGACGCGAGTCGTGATGCCTTGGTGGTACGCGACATGCGCGGTATGGAAGTGACCTTGCCAATGTATCGCATTCTCGATGTCACCTTTCCAAATGACATGGGGTTATTCAGTAAAATTGGCCATTTCTTCAAGCAGATTGGCAAATTCGTGACTGAAGATCCACGCGAAGCGAACACCGAGGGTGGGGTATTCCCGGCTATTTTTGGTACCGTTTTCATGGTGTTGCTGATGTCGGTATTAGTTACGCCATTTGGTGTGATCGCGGCAATTTATTTGCACGAATATGCGGGTAAAAATAGTATTACCCGACTTATCCGTATCGCCGTGATCAACCTAGCTGGCGTGCCGTCAATTGTTTATGGTGTATTTGGTTTAGGCTTCTTCGTCTACATGGTGGGTGGCACTCTCGACCAAATCTTCTATCCAGAAGGTTTACCAAGCCCAACCTTTGGTACTCCAGGGGTGATGTGGTCGGCTATTACCTTGGCCATTTTGACCCTGCCAGTGGTTATTGTATCGACCGAAGAAGGCTTGTCGCGCATTCCAAGTACTTTGCGCGAGGGCAGTTTAGCGCTTGGGGCGACCAAGGCAGAAACCTTGTGGCGGATTATTTTACCAATGGCTTCGCCGGCTATCATGACCGGCTTGATTTTGGCGGTCGCTCGTGCGGCCGGTGAAGTCGCGCCATTAATGTTAGTTGGGGTAGTTAAATCGGCGCCGATGTTGCCAGTCGATGGTAACTTCCCGTACTTCCATTTAGACCGTAAATTTATGCATTTGGGCTTCCATATATACGATGTCGGCTTCCAAAGCCCCAACGTAGAAGCGGCGCGACCGCTGGTGTACGCCACCTCGTTTTTATTGGTGACGGTGATTGTTGGGTTAAACCTAACCGCCATTGGCGTGCGTAATCATTTACGCGAAAAATATCGCTCGCTTGAGCATTAATTACTTCGTTGACATGAAAAGGTCATGACTATGATTTCGGTAACTCCGAGCAATTTACAAGCAGAAGCACTCGATTTAGCCAATTTAAGCGCTGAGCAAACCGCCTTAGAGATCCGCGGCTTGAATCTGCATTATGGCAGCGCCCAGGCGCTTTATGATATTTCGATGAAGATACCGACCAATCGAGTGACGGCATTTATCGGCCCGTCAGGCTGCGGTAAGTCAACGCTATTACGTTGTATTAATCGCATGAATGACTTGGTTGAGATTTGTAAAGTAAGCGGCGAAATTGTGCTGCATGACAAAAATATCTACGATAAAGATGTCGATGTCGCGGCATTGCGCCGTCAAGTGGGCATGGTGTTTCAACGGCCGAATCCGTTTCCTAAATCGATTTACGAGAACGTGGTCTACGGTATGCGCTTGCAGGGCGTCAATGACCGGCGTACGCTAGATGAAGTAGTCGAGCGCTCGTTAAAGGGTGCGGCCTTATGGGACGAAGTGAAAGACCGCTTAAATGCCAGCGCCTTTGGTTTGTCTGGTGGTCAGCAACAGCGTTTGGTCATTGCCCGCGCGATTGCTATTGAACCTGAAGTGTTGTTATTAGATGAACCAACCTCAGCATTGGACCCAATTTCGACGCTCACGATTGAAGAATTGATTACTGAATTGAAGAACAAGTACACCGTGGTGATTGTCACCCATAACATGCAACAGGCGGCGCGGGTTTCTGATCAAACCGCCTTTATGTATATGGGCAAATTGATTGAATATGCCGATACCAACACCTTGTTCACCACCCCAGACAAGAAGCAAACTGAAGATTATATTACTGGTCGCTACGGTTAACAGGAGCCAAACGTGGATAAACCAACCATGAGCCGGCATATTTCCGGCAAGTTCAATGAAGAATTAGAGGCAGTCCGTAACCAGGTACTCAGCATGGGTGGCCTTGTCGAGCAGCAATTGCGTGATTCGCTGTACGCTATCGAGAAGTCAGATCATGACCTTGCTGAGCAAATTTTGCGGCGCGATACCAAAATCAATGCGTTGGAAGTGCAAATTGACGAAGCTTGTGTACAAATTATTGCAAAGCGTCAACCAGCAGCGAGCGACTTGCGTTTAATTATTGCTATTTTTAAAACTATTTCCGACCTAGAGCGCATTGGTGATGAAGCCGAGCGTATTGCCAAAGTGGCCTTGGAGAGTTTTAACAAAGATCAGCAAGAATTCTTGTTAAGCTTGGAAAACCTCGGTCAGTTAGTGCTTACTATGCTGCATGGTGTTCTCGATGCGTTCGCGCGCATGGATCTTGATTCAGCCTATGAAGTGCATCAAATGGACGCCCAAGCCGATCGTCAGTACGAAGCACTGACGCGTCAGCTGATGACGTATATGATGGAAGATCCTCGCGGTATTCCCAAGGTGATGAACGTATTGTGGTCAGCCCGCTCACTCGAACGTATTGGTGATCGTTGTCAAAACATTGCCGAATACATCATTTTCTTTGTCAAAGGCAAAGATGTTCGGCATGTTTCCGCCGAATCGATGGAACAAACCGTCAAAGGTGGGCGCTGATAAGCGCCCATTTTTTTATCTCAGTTGGTTAATATAAGATCCGTGCACGAATAGTGCCCGGGATCTCACGCAATGCCAGTAATAACTGATCGGCATGGTCGGTATGTTCTGGTGCTTCAATATCAATCACCACATAACCCACTTTGCTATCGGTTTGTAAATACTGACCCGACACGTTGATATCAGCATCAGCCAATACCTGGTTAATGCGGGTTAGCATACCTGGGCGGTTTTCGTGAATGTGTAGCAGCCGCCGCGAGCCTTGATGAGCAGGCAGTGATACTTCTGGAAAATTCACCGCCGATAAGGTCGAGCCGTTGTCCGAGTAGTGCACCAGTTTACTGGCTACTTCAATACCGATATTTTCCTGTGCTTCTTGGGTGGAACCACCAATGTGAGGGGTCAGAATACAGTTATCGATACCGCGCAGCGCTGATTCAAACAATTCATCGTTGCCGGCTGGTTCATGTGGGAACACATCAATAGCTGCACCACTTAAATGACCACTGCGCAGTGCTTCCGCCAAGGCCTCGATGACGACTACGCTGCCGCGAGAGGCGTTAATTAGAATACTGCCGGGTTTCATTTGCTGCAGTTCTGCGGCACCAATCATCCATTGCGTTTGCGCCGTTTCTGGCACATGCAAAGTCACTACGTCGGCCTGTTGCAACAAATCATTTAGGCTGCGTACTTGGCTGGCATTACCGAGGGTTAATTTGGTTTCAATATCATAAAAGCGCACGCGCATGCCCAGCTGTTCGGCCAGCACGCTGAGCTGGCTACCAATATGACCGTAGCCAACAATACCGAGGATCTTACCGCGCGCTTCAAAGCAACCGGCCGCGGCTTTATCCCAGCCACCGCGGTGTGCAGCAGCATTCTTTTGCGGCACTTTACGCAGTAACATAATAATTTCAGCAAGCACCAGCTCTGCCACACTGCGGGTATTCGAAAATGGTGCGTTAAACACCACCACGCCATGTTCACGCGCAGCGCTTAAATCAACCTGGTTGGTGCCAATGCAGAAACAACCAACCGCGGTTAATTTGTTGGCAGCGGCAAATACCTTGGCAGTAAGTTGGGTGCGTGAGCGAATACCAATAAAGTGTACGTCTTTAATGCGTTCACAGAGCTCGTCTTCGCTGAGCGAGGTTTTGACGTACTCAATGTTGTCATAGCCTTGCTGTTGAAACACCCCAACGGCGCTTTCATGCACGCCTTCGAGCAACAGTATTTGGATACGATCTTTGGCTAACGACACCTTATTCATGCTTATTCACCTAAATGGATGATACCGTCGGGGCTGGCAATCAAAGCAATATCTGCACCGCGTTGGGCAAACAGGCCGTTGGTTACCACGCCAACTATATTATTCAGTTGTTGCTCTAATTGTTGTGGTTCAAGAATATCAAAATTATGTACGTCGAGAATGAGGTTGCCATTGTCAGTGGTGAACCCTTGGCGCCATACCGGGTCGCCGCCGAGCTGAACAATTTGCCGCGCCACATACGAGCGGGCCATGGGGATTACTTCAACCGGGATCGGGAAGTGGCCCAGCCGACCAACTTGCTTGGAGCTATCAGCAATACAGACAAATTTATGCGCTACTGCGGCAATAATTTTTTCGCGGGTGAGCGCGCCGCCACCGCCTTTGACCATGCGCAGGTGCGGGTCAATTTCATCGGCGCCATCAATGTACACCGGTAACTCACTAACATGATTGAGCTCTAACACCTCAATACCATGCGATTTTAAGCGCACCGTTGAGGCTTCTGAGCTCGACACCGCACCGGCAATATCGTTTTTCATGGTCGCCAAGGCGTCAATAAAAAAGTTCACCGTAGAGCCAGTACCTACGCCAACAATTTGACCTTCTTGAACGTATTTGAGAGCGGCTTGTGCGGCCTGTGCTTTGAGTTGGTCAGCGTGCAAGTTAGTGGTGGCCATGCCGATTTCCTAGTAGCGAAGCTATGCCCTGTTAGTGTAGCAGTTTAGCGGCGAAAATCCCACACCTTGCTGGGGGTTATAACGAGCTGTAACGGCACATCCCACGGTTGCTGCGGCAGTGCTTCAAGCTGCTGAAAATCATAGCCTAGCCCAATAGTCAGTAAATTCGGTAACTCACCACGATGCCATGCCGCCAAGGTGCGGTCGTAATAGCCGCCGCCCATACCCAAGCGCTGACCGCTGCGATCAAAACCGACCAGTGGCAGCAGCATAATCTGCAGCTGCGCTAACGGTATCACTCGATCACAGCGCAGTTCAGGCTCATTAATTCCATAGCGGTTGTGCTGCCAAACGGTCGCCTCGGTGATTTCCAGAAACAGCAGCTGATGGGCAACCACCGGGTGCAATACCGGCAGCGCCAGACGCTTGGGCGCTGCCAGTTGCTGATGAATGGTGCAGGTCGGCAATTCAGCGCCGAAACTGGCATAGCTGGCAATCATTGTGACCTGTTGAAATTCTGCCAAGGCCTGCAGTCGCTCGGCCACCTGCGCGCCGGCTTGCTCACGCTGCGCAAGGCTCAGCGTTTGGCGCTGCTGGCGCACTTGTTGCCGTAACTGCTGCTGCCGTTGCTGTGCTTGCATCACGCTGTTATCCTTACTAGAACTTATCTCACCATAGCTTTATAAGGCTGGTTATATCATGACTGCTTATTCACTGACTAGGTTAATGACTGCGTTGCTGATCCTGCTCCTCGCTGCTGCGGTCAACGCCGCGCCACCGCCGCAAGCGCCGCCACGCGGTGACCAAGGCGACGGGCCGTTCCAGCGCTTGATCTTGCGTGGCGGTACCTTAGTTAATGGTGAAGGTGCTCCGGCGCAAGGGCCGGTGGATATTGTCATTGAGCATGATCGCATTGTCGCAGTGGTCAGTGTCGGCCATCCAGGTGTGCCGATTAAACAGCAAGGGCGGCCGCTGGCGCAACCTGGCGACCGCGAAATAGATGTAAGCGGCCACTTCATTTTACCTGGCTTCATTGATATGCACGGCCACATTGGTGGCTCGGCTGACAACATTCCAGCTGAGTATGTGCTCAAGTTATGGCTGGCGCACGGCATCACCACCGTGCGTGAGCCGGGAAGCTTCAATGGTCTTGACTGGGTGCAATGGCACCAGCAACAAGCCGAGCAAAATACCATTGTGTCGCCGCGCATTATTCCTTATGTCGGCTTTGGCCAAGGCGCCGCTGAACCGATTTTCGGCGCCGACCAAGCCCGTGCCTGGGTGCGCGATATCAAGCAGCAGGGCGCGGCTGGGATCAAGTTCTTCGGTGCGAGCAAGCGGGTCATGGAAGCGGCGCTGGATGAAGCGAATAAACAAGGCTTGGGCACCATGATGCACCATGCGCAACTTAACGTCATGAACATGAATGCGCTCGATTCAGCTGAGCGCGGCTTAGTCACCATGGAACATTGGTACGGCCTGCCCGAAGCCATGTTCACTGGGCAAACGCTACAAAACTATTCGCCTGAGTATAATTACAATAATGAGCAAGACCGCTTTGGTGAAGCGGGCCAATTGTGGGCGCAGGCGGCTGCACAAGATAGCGATAAGTGGGCCGAAGTACGTGACCGCTTGATTGCCTTAGATTTCACCATCAACCCGACGCTGACTATTTATGAGGCCAGCCGCGACCTAATGCGTGAGCAACGCGCAATTTGGCACGACGAATATACCTTACCGACCTTATGGGACTTTTTTACCCCCAGCCGTTATGCCCACGGCAGCTACTGGTTCGACTGGACCACCGATCACGAAGTGGCATGGCGGCATAATTTCAGTAAATGGATGGCGTTCTTAAATGACTATAAAAATCACGGCGGTCGCGTCACTACCGGTTCTGATTCAGGTTATATCTATAAGATTTACGGTTTTGGCTATATTCGCGAGCTGGAATTATTGCGCGAAGCCGGCTTTAACGCCTATGAGGTGATTCAAGCAGCCACTTTAAATGGCGCCGAAGCACTGGGCCTCGATCATGAAATTGGCAGTGTGATTCCGGGTAAAAAAGCCGACTTAGTGATTGTGCGTGAAAATCCGCTACGTAATTTCAAGGTGCTGTATGGCACTGGTCATTATCAATTGGATGAGAATAATCAGCCGATGCGCACCAAAGGCATTCGTTACACCATCAAAGACGGTATTGTGTACCCGGTGGAGGAACTGTTGCGCGATGTGCGGGTGCTGGTGGAACAGGCCAAACAGGCTGCTGCTAACACCAGTAAGAAAGGGTGATCACCCGGGATGCCGCTGCGTGCCTTAGCCCTTGAACCCTTTGGTTCAAGGCGGGGCGCAAGTGTTCGACCGCAGGCTTCTCGATACAAGTCGAGCATGCTCAATAGCCGCCCAATGAGCCCCTGGGTATGACGTTATCGGCTCAGGGACATCAGCGTTGCTGGCGAACATCCCAGGCAATCATAACTACAAACTTCTCTTAACGCCCTGGCCGCTGCTCAGACATCACCTGTTCGAGGGTGGCCTGTAGCAAGGTTATTTTTTGTTCTAATTCAGCGATGCGTTGCTGTTGTTCAGCCTGTTGTTGGGCCGACTCATGACACAGATTGAGGGCCGCCATAACAGCAATTTGTTCTGGGTTCGATAACCGTGTACCGCCGGTAATTTGCTGTACTTTATCGTTTAATCGCGCCGCCGCCGCTTGCAATGCTGCTTCTTGGTCCACTGGGCAATTAACCTTGTACTGGCGGTCCATGAGGCGGATATCGATGCTGCGTTGTGTCATACGGTGACCCTTATGCTGCGTTCTTGGTGGCGTATGCTGGCTATTATGACACGTCTCCGATGGCTTTGTCAGCTAGCCTGCACTGGCCGTCAATGATAGTATGAATAGCATCATTACACACGAGAATAACGCCATGGCCGATTCAACCAGCCCCGAAACCACTGTCGATAGCTTTGATCGGCTCAGCCAATTTTTGCAGCAGCAGGGCATGTTAGCCAATGCCGCCGAAGTACATGGCATGCTGTGCGGTATGCTAGCCGGTGGCGCCAGCCCCAGCAGCGAGCACTGGCTGGCATTGCTGAGCGATTTGTTACACGAAGGGCAAACTTTTCCTGCGCCTGTACGTACTAAACTCGATGATTTGACGCAAACCATTGACGCCGCATTACGCGATCCAGACATGAATTTTCAGCTTATGCTGCCGGATGACCAGCAACCCATTGAGGAACGCTTGCAAGCGATGATCGCTTGGGTGCAGTCGTTTTTAGTTGGCTTTGGTGTAAATCAGACCAATTTGGCGAGCTTTTCGGATGATGTGCGCGAGGCCATTGACGATATGGTCGAACTGGCTAAGCTCGATTTCAGCGTGGAAGATGACGATGATGCCGACCGCGCTTATTTTGAAATCGTTGAATATTTGCGGGTGTCGGTGATCATGTGTTTCTGCGAAGTCGGCGAGCAAGTCAGCATCGATTGCAAAACCGAGAAGACCTTACACTAGTCGCTTGTAGTTAGAATGGAGTAGCAATCCCGTGGAGTCGATTAGCCCAGCAGAATTTGCCGCCCGGCGCGCTCAGTTACTGGCTTTTTTGGCCAGCCAAGAGCGCCCAGCCGCCGCGGTATTGTCAGCTCACCCCGAGCGTCAACGCAGTCGCGACACCGATTACCCCTATCGTCAGCACAGCGATTTTTACTACCTGACCGGCTTTACTGAACCCAATGCGCTGCTCGTACTGCGCCCCGGCAGCGCCGCCCAGCAACATATCTTTGTGCAGCCGAGCGACCCACATGCGGAGGTATGGCACGGTCGCCGTTTGGGTGTTGACGCTGCGCCCGCGCGCCTTGGCGTTGACCAGGCCTACAGCTATGAGCACGATATTGAGCAACTGACCGAGCTACTCGATGGCGTGGAAACGGTGTTTTATCTATTCGACGATACCAACCTAGCCGATTTATTGCAGCAAGTAGGCGCCACCATGCGCCGCCCGAAGTCGGGGTATCAAGCTGCCGCACAGTATGGTGATTTGAGCACTTACATGGCCCAGCAGCGGTTGTACAAAAGCGCCGCCGAAATTGCCCTGCTGCGGAAGGCCTGTAGTATTTCTGCCGAGGCGCATAAGCGCGCTATGAAAGCCTGCAAGCCCGGCCTGTATGAATATCAATTAGCCGCTGAACTGCATTACCAGTTTGCCTACCACGGTGCGCTTAGCCCAGCCTACGGCAGTATTGTTGGTGGTGGCGACAATGCTTGCATTTTGCACTACACCGAAAATAGTTCAGCGCTGGCCGATGGCGATTTAGTGTTGATTGACGCTGGCGCTGAATATCAAGGCTATGCCGGCGATATCACCCGTACTTTTCCAGTCAATGGCCGTTTTAGCGCAGACCAAGCGGCCTTGTATGAGGTGGTGTTAGCAGCACAAGCTGCTGCATTAGCCGAATTACGCCCAGACAGTACGCTCGAGCCAGCGCAGCTGGCTGCCGCGCGCGCTATCACTGAAGGTTTGCTGGCGCTGGGAATTCTAACCGGCAGCCTGGCCGACAACCTTGAGCAAGCCAGCTACAAGCGCTTCTTTATACACGGCCTCGGCCATTGGTTGGGGCTCGATGTGCACGATGTCGGTACCTACGAGGTGAATGGCAGCAAGCGGGTGCTCGAGCCGAATATGGTATTGACCATTGAGCCGGGTATTTATATTCCGCGTGGCTTAGGCGATGTCGATGCGCGCTGGCATGGCATCGGCATTCGTATAGAAGACGACATTTTGATCACCGCCGACGGTTACGACAACCTCACTGCTGCGGTGCCAAAAACCATCGCTGAGATAGAGCAATGGATGCGCAACCAGTGATTGCGCCAGTGGTGATTAGCGGCGGCGGCCTGGTCGGCGCCTTGGCAGCGTTGCTGCTGGCGCGTGCGCAACCGCAGTGGCAAATTCATGTGCTGGAGCCGAATGAGCAAGGGCCGGCGCAAGATCAACGGGTCATTGCCTTGGCTGCGGCGACCGTCGAGTTATTGCAGCAGCATGGGCTATGGGCCGAATTAGCACAGCAGAGCTGTGGTATTGAGCATATTCATGTCAGCGATCGACAGCAACTGGGTATGACCCGCCTACATGCCCAGCAACATGGGGTAGCGGCACTGGGCCAAGTGATTGCCGCAGCGCAGCTCAACCAAGTGCTGTATCAGGCGTGTCAGCAACAAGCCAATATTGTTTGGCACAGTGGCGCTCGTTTTATCAGCACCGGCGCTGAGCGCGACTACCGCGAGGTAGTGTTTGAGCAGCATGGCGAAACTCACCAGCTGCGAACTCAGTTGCTGGTTGGCGCCGATGGCCAACGCTCTGAAGTGCGCAGCCAGCTGGGGATTCAGATCACCAGCACCGATTATCAGCAAGTTGGCATTGTCGGCATTTTGCACCTACAAAACAGCCTGAACGGGTGGGCCTATGAGCGCTTTACTGACAGCGGACCGATTGCTTTGCTGCCGATGACTAACAACCGCGCTAGTTTAGTGTGGAGCGTTAATCCGGCAATGGCCGAACAGCTGCAGCACTGTGATGAAGCCAGTTTTGTGCGCCAGTGCCAACAGGCCTTTGGCTATCGCGCGGGGCTATTCAGCGGCATCGAGCAGCGCGCTCACTATCCATTGCAACTGCATTTAGCCGAGCACAGCCTGGCACACCGCGCGCTGCTGATTGGCAATGCCTCGCACACATTACATCCGATAGCGGGGCAGGGCTTTAATTTGGGCGTGCGGGACGCCATTGCTTTGCGCGATAGTTTGGCTTGCTCTGACGATGCCGGCAGCTACCGCAGTGTGTCTGGCTACTGGCAGCTGCGCGCGGCAGATTACCGCACTATTATTGGCCTTACCGATGGTTTGGTGCGGGGCTTTTCCAATCAACTATGGCCGCTTACTGCAGTGCGCAGCATAGCGCTGTTTGGGCTCGACCAGCTTGGTCCGGTGCGCAATCAGTTTGCGCGACAGACTATGGGTTTTAAAGCATGAGCGCCTCATCAAGTAAGCTTAGTTTTATTGTTTGTGGCGGCGGCATGATCGGCCTCAGTATGGCGCTTGGTTTGCGCCAACAAGGCCATCAAGTGCAGCTGGTAGAGCGCGGCCAACAACCACAACTCAGCGCCGAATTTTCGCTGCGCGTTAGTGCGATTGCCCACAGTAGTCGCGCACTGTTGCAACAACTTGGCGTGTGGCAGCAGCTGCCGAGCGATCGGCTGGGCCCGTATAGCGGCATGTCGGTGTGGGAGCATGATAGCTTTGCTCGTATTGATTTTAACGCTGCCGAAGTGTCGCGCAGCGATTTGGGCGCCATCGTCGAGAACCAGCTACTCGAGCACTATTTATGGCAGGCCGCACAGGCCGCCGGAGTGATGATTCATAGCGGGGTAACCAGCGTAGCTGAGCAGCTGAGCGACGATCAGGTCAGTATCACCCTGAGTAACCAACAGCAGCTCAGTGCCGACTTTCTGATCGCTGCCGATGGCGCTAACTCACACGTTCGCCAACGCGCGCAATTACCGCTGACTTTTTGGCATTATCAGCAACACGCCATTGTCGCCACTGTGCAGACCGAATTAGCGCATCATGGTATTGCCCGCCAAGCCTTTACCCCAAATGGGCCAATTGCTTGGCTGCCGCTCGCCGATCCACAGCACATCTCGTTAGTGTGGTCGATTGATGATCCGCATAGTGAGGAATTACTGGCACTCAGCGAGCAGCAATTCGTGCAGCGCCTGCAAAGTTTCAGCAACAACAGCTTGGGGCAACTGACACTGCGCTCAGAGCGCCAAGCCTTCGCCTTGAAAATGCACTACTGCCAGCGTTGGTTACAACAGCGTTTATTGGCGATTGGCGACGCCGCGCACAGCATTCATCCGCTGGCTGGGCAGGGCGCTAACTTAGGCTTTGCCGATGTCAGCCAATTGCTTGCGGTATTTGCGCAGCCTCAACAGCAGCTGCAGCGCCGCTTACGGGAGTGGGAGCGCGAGCGCAAAACTGCCGCCATGACCATGATTGCCGCGATGGAAGGCTTTAAGCGTGGCTTTGCTGGCGCTAACCCAGTGCTCAAATTACTGCGCGGCAGTGGCTTGCAATTTGCCAGCAGCTGCGCACCGTTGAAACAGCAACTGATGAAAATTGCGCTGGGTGACTAACACCCGCTACCAGCCTAAATACGTTCGCGAATAAACTGCGCCAGTTGCTTGGCCGCTTGATTGTCGCCATCGGTGAGCTTCATCACCACACTGACATCACCCAGTTCAGGTAAGTCGTGGGCTAAACTGCTGCGTTGCAGCCGGGCTAAATTATCCGGCACAGTGCTTTGCGCTAATACGGTAATCCCCAAACCACTGCCAATAGCCGCCGTCAGCCCAGAAAAATCAGCATTGGTGTAGCTTATGCGCACGGTCTTGCCCAGTTGTTTGAAGGCCGCCAAGGCGCGCCGTCGATAGATACAGCCCTCGGGTGCCATCACCAACTGTAAGGTATTGCCGACCGGCAGGTAATCGGCCTGCGGCCCGACCCATACCAGCGGCTCATGCTTGAGCTCGAGCAGACCGGCCCGATTGACCCGCAGCTCGGGCTCAATCAGCGCAATAATAATATCGAAACTAGCATTATCTTCGCGCAGCAATTCCTTCGATAGCGCCGAGGTAACCGCCAAGGTGACATTGGGGTAGGCCGCGGCAAATTGCCCGAGTACTTGCGGCAGCAGCTTACTGGCAAACTCGCTGGGAATACCCAGCCGTACTCGGCCGCTCAACGACGGCTCGGTAAAGCGCGCAAGAATTTGGTCATTGAGGTTAATTAAACTGCGCGCCGATTCAATAAACTCGGCGCCCGCTTGAGTCAGTGAGATGCGCCCAGCACTGCGCTGCAACAACGCATTGCCGAGCATTTCTTCAAGCCGGTTCAGTTGCAAGCTAATAGCTGGCTGCGAGCGCCCCAATTGCTGCCCGGCGGCGGTATAACTTTGCAGCTCGTAGATACTCAAAAACGCGCGTACTGCATCAAGGGGTAAGTGTTGCATCAGCAGCCTCGGTGTTATTTTAATTTGCAATAAAGATTATAGCAGTATTTATAAAGTAAATTTTAGTATAAGTATTATTCATTTTGTGAACCGCCCTGAGAAGTCTATAATTCACCCAACATTTCGATAGCGCAACAGGACTCTTTCGCCATGGCAAATCGTACTCCACTTTATGACGCGCACCTCAGTGCAGGTGCCAAGATGGTCGACTTCCACGGCTGGGATATGCCGCTCAACTATGGCTCGCAAATTGAAGAGCATCACGCGGTGCGTGGCGATTGTGGCATGTTCGACGTATCGCATATGACGGTGGTGGATGTTGCTGGCCCGCAAGCGACCGAGTATCTGCGTTATTTGCTAGCCAACGATGTTGCCAAATTGAGCATTCCGGGCAAAGCCCAATACAGCAGCATGCTGAATACCCAGGGCGGTGTGATTGACGATTTGATCGTGTATTTCTTCAGCAGCAGCGATTACCGCCTAGTGGTGAACTCAGCCACCCGCGACCGCGACATGCAGTGGTTGAACGAAGTCGCCAGCCAATTCAATGTCACCGTAACCGAGCGCCCAGAGCTGGCGATGATTGCGCTGCAAGGCCCACAGGCGGAAGCCCAGCTGGCTGGCGTATTAGGCGCACAAAATTTTGCCGCGCTAGCGGGTATGAAGCCATTTATGTCGGCGCAAGTCGGCGAGTTATTTATTGCCACCACGGGCTACACCGGTGAGCGCGGCTACGAAATTATCGTACCAGCGAACGCCGTCGTCGGCTTATGGCAGCAGCTGCTCGCCGCCGGCGTGGCGCCTTGTGGCTTGGGTGCTCGCGATACCCTGCGCCTCGAAGCAGGCATGAACTTATACGGCCAAGATATGGATGAGAGCATTTCACCACTGCAAGCCAATATGGGCTGGAGCGTGGCGTTTGAACCGGCTGATCGTGATTTTATTGGTCGTAAAGCGCTCGAAGCACAACAAGCCAGCGGCCACAGCGTGTTAGTTGGCCTGGTGATGGAAAGCAAAGGTGTGCTGCGCCACGGCCAGCGCGTACTAGTGAACGGCGGTGAAGGGCTGATCACCTCAGGCACCTTCTCACCCACCTTAGGCTTTTCGGTTGCCATGGCCCGTGTGCCAGCAGGCAGCGACACGCACGCGGAAGTGGAAATTCGCGGCAAAATGGTTAAAGTGAGCGTGGTTAAGCCAAGTTTTGTCCGTAACGGTAAATCGGTACTATAAACCGCAGCCGATTTACTAGCAGCATCGTTAATAAAGGAAGCACGACCCATGAGCAACATTCCAAAAGAATTAAAATACGCATCAACGCACGAGTGGTTGCGCAACGAAGGTGGTGGTATCTACACCGTTGGTATTACCGAGCACGCGCAAGACCTGCTGGGCGATATGGTGTTTGTTGAGCTGCCAGAAATTGGCGCCAATGTAGCCGCCGGTGACGACGTCGCCGTAGCAGAGTCAGTAAAAGCTGCTTCTGACATTTACGCACCCATCGCTGGTGAAATCGTTGCCATTAACGACGAGCTCGAAGATGCACCAGAAACGGTAAATAACGACCCATACGGCGACGGCTGGATGTTCAAGATCAAAGCCGATGACGCCAGCGAAGTCGATGCCTTACTTGATGCCGCAGGCTATCAAGCTGTTATTGAAGAAGATTAATCGTTAGCTATAACGATACAACCCCGGTCGGCTTTACCGGGGTTTTCTGTTTTAACCGTAATACCGCCAGCTGAGCGCTTAACCCCAATTTATTAACCCGAACCAAAGGGCCTAAAGTAAATGACCACGACAACCTTGCATCAACTTGAAAATCACGGTGAATTTATTGCCCGCCACATTGGCCCAAGTGCCGATGAAACAGCGGCTATGCTTGCTACGCTTGGCGCAGAATCACTTGAAGCGCTAACCCGTGATACGGTGCCAGGAACTATTTTACGTGATCCATTTATTACCGTGGGCGAGCCGCTGAGCGAGCGCGAAGCACTGGCAAAATTGCGCCGCATCGCCAACAAGAACAAGGTGTTAACCTCATTTATTGGTATGGGCTATTACGACACGCTGGTACCGAACGTGATACTGCGTAACGTACTGGAAAACCCGGGTTGGTACACCGCCTATACCCCGTATCAGCCAGAAATTGCCCAAGGCCGCTTAGAAGCTATTCTGAACTTCCAAACCATGACCATGGATTTGACCGGGTTAGAAATGGCCAGCGCCTCGTTGCTCGACGAAGCCACTGCCGCCGCTGAAGCCATGGCAATGGCCAAACGGGTGAGTAAAAGCAAATCCAACAGCTTCTTTGTCGCTGACAACGTCTACCCACAAACCATCGACGTGGTGAAAACCCGCGCCGAAATGTTTGGTTTTGAAGTGATTGTTGAGCCAGCTGCTCATGCCGTCAAACACGATGTATTTGGTGCCTTGCTGCAATACCCAGACCGCACCGGTGAGTTGCACAACCTAGAAAAATTGATTGCAGCCATTCAAGCTAACAACGGTATCGTCGCTGTGGCTGCCGATATCATGAGCTTGGTGCTGTTGAAGTCGCCGGGCGAAATGGGCGCCGACATGGTGTTGGGTTCAGCGCAACGCTTTGGCGTACCCATGGGCTACGGCGGCCCACACGCGGCGTTCTTCGCTACCCGCGAGAAGTACAAGCGCTCACTGCCAGGCCGTATTATTGGCGTGTCGAAGGATAGCCGTGGCAATATGGCCCTGCGTATGGCCATGCAAACCCGCGAGCAGCACATTCGCCGCGAGAA
>JALQTK010000034.1 GCA_023260975.1 Pseudidiomarina sp.
AATTTCCGCCAATTGCTTACGGGCAAGGTCGGCTTCGGTGGAACTCGCATAGCTATCAATAACCCGCTGAAAATAACTGCGTGCAGCTTGCGGCTGCTGCTGTTGTTGGGCAATGCGGCCCAACTTGAGCAGACAGTCGGCACGTTTGTTACTATCGGGGTAATTGTCTACTACGGTGGTGAATTGCTGCTTTGCTGGCTCCAGCTTACCGTCAGCAAACAGCAACTGTCCTAACCAGTAATGGGCATTGGCAGCATAGCTAGACTGTGGGAAGCGCTCGAGAAACTGCTGAAATGCCGGAATGGCATCGGCATAGCGTTTCTCTTTCAGGACTAATTTGATGGCCCGATCATAGGCCTCGTTTTCACTCAAATTAGCCGACATCGCAACGCCAGCGTCTACCCCAGCCACTTGCTCGCTGTTAACCACTGGTGCCGCCGCTAAGCGCCGATCTAGCTCTTGGTATATTTCCCGTTGGCGTTGCAAGATCTGCTCTAACTGATAAGCATGTTCTTCGCTGCGACCACGCAACTCAGCCACTTCGCTTTGCAAGGTGTTCATCTGCTCAAGCAAAGCCATCTGCGCCACATTGCGCGCATCCATCACCCGCTCCAGTTGATTGAGCCGTTCCTCAATAGAGCCACTACCCAATCTCGCCACCGGTGCTTGGGCAAGCACCACAGCAGGAATTACCAAGGCTAAAACGACACTCAGCTTATGCATTGCGGTTACCAACTATTAGTAAACGATCACACCACGACGGTTTTTAGCGTAGGCTTCGTTGCTTGAGGCGCGAATTAACGGCTTCTCTTCACCATAGGAAACAGTGCTCAATTGCGCGCCGCTGACACCGAGGTTTTGCAAGTACTGGACCACTGCTTTCGCCCGACGCTCACCCAACGCAATGTTGTACTCTGGCGTGCCGCGCTCGTCACAATGGCCTTCAATAGTCACTGTTACATTCGGGTTTTTAACCAGAAAATCAGCATGTTGTTGTAAAACTTCAGCCGCGCTAGCACTGATGCGTGAATCATCAAACTCGAAAAACACCATATTCACTTGGGCTAATGCAGCCACTTGCTCTTGGCGAATTTCAGCTGGGCTCTTGACCCGCTCAATACCATCAATTTCAACACCATTGTCGCTACCAGCAACTTGACCGGCAGTAGCGCTACCGCCATTGGTGGTGTCTGCAGCATCAACACCGTTAGTTGACGAACAGGCAGCTAAGGTCATCATCGGTACGGCAATAAATAACCCTTTTAATAATTGCTTTGCGTTCATAGTCACGATCCTTATCGTATAAAAAACAAACTGTTGGTTTTGCTTGTAAAGTAAGCAACACTTGTTCAATTGAATAGCTATTCGCTTAACGTAAATACGGCGACCAGGCGGGTGATTTAACCTCACCTTCGCGCGCCGGTAAGCGTGCTTTAAAGCGTCCATCGACCGACACTAATGCCAGTACCTGACGATTATTATAGGTTGTGCTATAGATTACCATACTCCCATTCGGAGCTAAACTAGGCGACTCATCTAATGCAGTCTGGGTGAGTATTTGCAGCACCCCAGTTGGGTAATCTTGTTTGGCAATATGATAATTGCCTTGGCTGCGATTTACCATCACCACTTGCGCGCCATCGGGTGTGTAGGTACCACCCAAATTCTGCTCGCCTTCAAAGGTTAAGCGTCGCACCTGTCCTGAGTCTAAATTTACGCTATATAACTGCGGTCTGCCACCCCTTTCCGAGGTAAACACCATGGCTTTCCCATCGGGCGACCAATTCGGCTCAGTATCAATGGCGTGGTGATTGGTCACTCGGCGCAACTGTTTGCCGGCCAGATTCATCACATAAATTTCCGGGTTACCATCTTTCGACAGCACCATTGCTAACGAACCACCGTCGGGCGAAAATACTGGGCGGCTATTAATACCCGGATAATCGGTCACGCGCTCGCGTTTGCGGGTATAAATATCTTGGATAAAGATTTGCGGCCGGCGGTTCTCAAAACTCACATAAGCCAGTTTACTGCCATCCGGCGACCAGCTCGGTGACATCAGTGGCTCGGGGCTGCGTAATAACACCTGTTCGTTGTAGCCATCATAATCAGCTACCACCAATTCATACGGTTTGTCTTGGTTAAAGTTAACCGTGACATAAGCAATACGGGTCATAAAGGCGCCGCGTTGCCCGGTCATGGTCTCGTAAAACACATCGGCAATGCGGTGTGAGTACTGACGGAACTGAGTTTCATCAATGACACTGGTGCGGGCGTCAAGACTGTGATCCTGCGAGCGCACTAACTCACCGTTCCGCAACACCTGGGTGCCGCCGGTAATTTGCCCACGCAACACATCAACAATTTCAAAGGTGACGCTGTAACGGCCCACCCCATTGGGTTCAATACGACCCACCAATACCGCTTCAACCCCCAACGCTGCCCAGCGCGGATAATCAATCTCGCTGGCAGTCGCCGGCCGCTGTGGCATGGCGCTCAGCGGAATCGGATTAAACCGACCACTGCGCAATAAATCGGCGGCCACTACCTCGGTCAATTCCACTGGTGCCGGGCCACTGCCCAGCCAGCGGAACGGCACCACCGCAATCGGTCGGGCGCTATCCATGCCCTCAGTTATGACGATTTCTAAGGCCGCCTTGGCCGGCGTTAACATCACCAAAACGGTGATCACGGCGGTACTCATGAGGGTCAGCAACTTGTTCTTCATCATAGTCATTGGTTACTCGCTATCGATTAATTTTGATAGGGCGCCATTTTTATTTTAATGGTGCTCATCTGTTTGAATACCTCAGGATCAGGTGATACCGGTAAGGTGCCTACTTTTAGCACTGCGGCCCGCGCACTTTGGCAGACCACTGCATCACCACGACCACTATCGACGGAAATCACGAAGCCACTCGAGGCAACCTTGATCTCCAGCTCACATTCTTTGCCGCGCATCGATTCGTCAATATTCCAACTGCGTTGAATAGTTTGCCGAATTAACGCCGAATATTTGGCCACCTCACCCTGCACTTGTTGCGCCCGAGCGCGGTCACGTTGGCGCGCTTCTTCGGCCAATTGCTGCTGCAACTGGCGCTCGCGCTCGGCCTTCTGCCGTGCTTCGAGCTCACGTTGTTGTTGCTCTGCCGCCAATCGCTTGGCTTCGGCCTCTTGCTGTTTGCGCGCCTGCTCCGCCTTGCGTGCCGCTTCTTCCTCGCGTTTACGCTTGGCTTCAGCTGCCGCCGCGGCTTTCTCTGCCGCTGCTTGCTTGGCCGCAGCATCCGCACGCTGCTTATCTAATTGCTGCCGCTCACGCTCTTGCTGTGCAGCCAGTTCACGTTGCTTCTTTTGTTCCGCCTCACGCTGTTTGCGCGCTGCTTCAGCGCGCCGCTCGAGCTCCGCCACGCGGCGTGCTTCGGCCGCCTCTTTGTCACGCTGCTGCTGCTGAATCGCTTGAATCTGCCGGTCAACCGCCGCTTGATCAACGGTAACTGCCTGCACAATCTCGCTCGGCGTGGCTGGCTCAGTTAAATCAATTTGCACGGTCGCCGGTTGTTCAAAACTCGACGGCAAATGCAAACCGCTGATCAACACCAGCACGATAGCCGCGTGCAAACCCAGCGATAGCAACAATGGTTTGGTCATTTCAGCCGGCCAATTGAATTTCACGAGGTCACCTATGACTTATCGCCGCGGCGAATTGGTGGCCGCAGCGCCATCGGTCATCAACCCAACCGAAGGCACGCCAGCGCGCTGCAATAACACCATCAGCTGGACAATTTGATTGTACGACACTGACCCATCACCCTTGACCACAATCCGATTGCTGGCATCCAGCTGCATATGCGAGGCCACCAGAACCGCTAAATCTTCTGCGCTGAGCGGCGCATTCGGGTCATTATTGACCGACAAATAATACTGCCCGTCGCGATCCACCGATGCCACAATCGGTGGTTTACTATCGGGGTCAATCGGTGCCGCATTAGCTTTTGGTAATTCCACATGAACCCCTGAGGTAATCAGCGGTGCGGTGACCATAAAAATAATCAGCAGCACCAGCATCACGTCAATGTAGGGTACCACGTTTATGTCGGCTACCGGCTTACGCCGTGAGCGTGTCACCGTCATCATGCCGATGCTTGCTCCTTGCCTGACAGACTCACCTGGCGCTGTAAAATAGCCACCAGTTCATCCATAAAGTTCTGGTACTGGTTATCAACCTTCTCAACTGCATAGTTAAAGCGGTTGTAGGCAATAACCGCAGGAATTGCCGCAAATAGACCCATGGCCGTGGCGATCAAGGCTTCAGCAATACCCGGTGCGACCATCGCGAGGGTTGCTTGTTGCACCGCACCAAGCCCAATAAAGGCATTCATGATGCCCCACACGGTACCGAACAAACCGACATAGGGGCTGATTGAACCAATGGTTGCCAGCAGCGACAAGTTGCTTTCCAGCTTATCGACTTCGCGCGAATGCACCACCCGCATGGCCCGATACGAGGCATCAAGTAGTTGCTGTTGGGGCAAATCGTTGTGGCTACGCAGCCGTGCAAACTCTTTAAAGCCGGCATGAAATAATTTTTCCATGGCCGAAGCATTTTGCGCCCGGGCATTAACCTCTTGGTACAAGCGCGCTAAATCAACCCCCGACCAAAAACGGTCTTCAAAAGTTACTGCGGCTTGGCTGGCGGCGTTAATCACTTTGCGGCGTTGGAAGATCATCATCCAACCCACGACCGAAAACGCTAATAACATTAACATCACCAGCTGCACGACCAAACTGGCCTCTAAAATTAACGCGGTAATCGATAACTCAGTGGGCACCTTTTAACACCTCATAGATTGCCGCCGGCATGGCTACTGCGCGTAACCCGGTTGCGGCGCTGCCTAACTCAACACAGGCGACTTTAACCTGTGCACGACACAATTCTGTATTGCAATTTTTACGCCGCACCGTTTGCGCAAACTGCAGTGACGCGCGGCCCAGTTTTAAGACCTCAACCGACACCAACAGTTCATCGTCAAAACGCCCGGGTTGCAACAATTCTAGCTGCACTTGGCGGACCACGAAGCCCACCCCAGCAGCTAACCAACTGGGTTGTTCAATACCCAGCGAGCGTAACCATTCAGTCCGCGCCCGTTCAAGGAATTTGAGATAGTTGGCATAATAAACAATACCACCGGCATCGGTATCTTCATAATAAACACGTACTGGCCAAACAAAGGAGATCATTTTTTCACCAAAAATATATTTATCGTTAGGTCTTTACCAAAATATGGTTACTCTATGTTTTTGCTAGTTATTTTTGGTCTTACCATTTTTTAATTGAGTAATTTTTAATCATTTTAGATAAATATGAATTAGAAATACTAATCTGAATCACAATTTTTCTCGGTTGAAATCTGGTCGGGCCTGTTTATAATTCGCAACAGATATCAGAGCTTGAGACCGGTTGTCACCGTATTCTGTTATTGTTGGTTAGCGTACTTTTTTAGTGTATTCCCTGGATTTAATTTCCTTGTTGTTCTGTACTTTTGCCCGCTCCCCCGAGCGGGCTTTTTTTTGCCTACTCTACGCAGCCACTCAGCCTTGCGTCGGCGCTGGTGCAGCCAGACCAAAATGGCTGTATGCATGCGGGGTGGCAATGCGACCTCGCGGGGTGCGTTGCAGAAAACCCTGTTGAATAAGAAACGGCTCAATGACATCTTCAATGGTTTCTTTTTCTTCACCAATAGCGGCAGCCAAATTATCGAGACCGACCGGACCGCCGAGGAACTTCTCAATAATCGCCAGCAACAACTTGCGATCCATATAATCAAAACCCGCTTCATCGACATCAACCATCGCCAGCGCCGCATTGGCAATGGTTTGATCAATATGGCCATTACTGCGCACTTCGGCGTAATCACGCACCCGCCGTAATAAGCGATTGGCAATGCGCGGTGTACCGCGCGAACGGCGGGCAATTTCCACTGCCCCGGTGGCGGTTAAATCGAGTTTCAAAAAGTGCGCCGAGCGCCGAATAATACTGGTTAGCTCCTCAATAGTATAAAACTCGAGGCGCTGCACAATGCCGAACCGATCGCGCAGTGGCGAGGTCAGCGCGCCAGCCCGAGTGGTTGCACCAATTAAGGTAAAGGGCGGTAAATCAAGCTTAATCGAGCGTGCGGCTGGGCCTTCACCAATCATAATATCGAGCTGATAATCTTCCATGGCAGGGTAAAGAATCTCTTCAACCACTGGGCTTAAACGATGAATTTCGTCAATAAATAACACATCGTGGGCATCAAGATTAGTCAACAATGCGGCCAGATCGCCGGCTTTTTCCAGCACCGGGCCCGAGGTTTGTTTGATATTAACCTTCAGCTCATTGGCCACAATCGTTGCTAGGGTGGTTTTACCTAACCCCGGCGGCCCAAAAATCAGCAAATGGTCGAGCGCCTCACCGCGTTGCCGCGCCGCTTGAATGAAAATTTCCATTTGCTCAACCACATGCTTCTGGCCAGTGTAATCGGCTAAATGCTTGGGTCGAATGGCCCGATCAATCACTTCATCGTCGCCGATGGCGCTGGCACCGGTTATGCGATCAGGTTCAATCATCCGGCTAAGCTCCGTAGCGCATGACGAATTAATTCTTCGCTGGCGGCGTCATCACCAAGGGTTTTCATCGCACTGGCGACCGATTTGTCTGCTTGCAGCGGTTTATAACCAAGCGCCACCAAGGCACTATAGGCATCATCGCGGGCACTACCGGGGCCACTTAGGGTCGGCCGTAAATCACCGAAATCGATTGGCATGGCGTCACTCGCTGGGGTCATCGAGCCCCAATTAGTGAGCCGATCGCGCATTTCTACCACCAGCCGCTCGGCGGTTTTGCGGCCAACGCCAGGCAGTTTAACTAAACTGGAGACATCGTCATGGGTGACGGCTTGGACAAACTGATGCGCTGTCATACCCGACATAATGGTCAAGGCTAATTTCGGCCCTACCCCTTGCGCTTTAATCAGTTGCCGGAACAAACTACGCTCAGCAAAGGTATTAAAGCCATATAGCAATTGCGCATCTTCGCGCACCACACAATGGGTGATCACCTTGACCGGCTGACCCAGCTCGGGTAACTCATAGACACAGGTCATCGGCATCTGCAGTTCATAGCCAACCCCATTCACCTCGATCATGATCTCCGGTGGATGCTTTGCGATTAACGTACCGCTTAATTGTCCAATCACCGCCGCCCCCTTGGGTTACTTGCTGTTATTAAATAGCTATTGCGACTATGCGCATGACACAACGCCACCGCCAGTGCATCGGCCGCATAGGCTTGCGGCCGCTGTGGCAATTTTAACATCGCCATGACCATGTGCTGCACTTGCGTTTTGTCGGCCGCGCCAGTGCCCACCACCGCTTGCTTGACTAAGCGTGCCGCATATTCGGCCACCGGCAAGCCGGCACAGGCCGCCGCAACAATCGCTGCACCGCGCGCTTGACCCAGCTTCAATGCTGAATCTGGATTGCGCGCCATGAACACTTGCTCAATGGCAAATTCATCTGGTTGAAACTGCACAATCAGCTCACTAATGCCATCATGAATCAGCTTCAGCTTATCGGCAAGGCTTAACGGTGCTTTCGCCGTACCTTGGGCATTAATACAACCGCTACCTAAGTAGCTCAGCTGATTACCCTGTTGGCGAATCACCCCATAGCCGGTGAGCCGCGAACCCGGGTCAACGCCCAAAATAATCGCCATTAGTGGGCGTTATCCTCGCTGCTTACTTTCACCGCCACGCCGAGTTCATCCAGCGCCGCGCTATTGGCATAACCTGGTGCATCGGTCATCACACAGGCGGCAGTGGTGGTTTTCGGGAAGGCAATCACCTCACGAATTGAGCTGGCACCGACCATCAGCATCACCAAACGGTCTAAGCCAAAGGCTAAGCCAGCGTGCGGTGGCGTGCCGTATTTCAAGGCTTCGAGTAAAAAGCCAAACTTTTCTTGCTGCTCGTCGGCGCTAATACCCAATAAACTAAACACCACTTGCTGCATTTCGTTGTCATAAATACGCACCGAACCACCGCCGACTTCAACCCCGTTTAACACCATATCATAGGCATTTGAGAGCGCCTCGATGGGGTTCGCCTGGAGCTCGGCTGGGCTCATATTTTTCGGTGAGGTAAAGGGGTGGTGAATCGCCGCTAAGCCGCCTTCATGCTGTTCAAACATCGGGAAGTCAACCACCCACAACGGCCGCCATTGCTGCTCGACCAGATCGAAATCCTGACCTAACTTCAAGCGCAACGCGCCCAGCGCCTCAGCCACGACGTTGGCTTTATCGGCAGCAAAGAAAATCATATCGCCATTGCCGGCCTCAAGGCGCTGCAAAATTTGTTCAAGCTCAGCATCGCCAATAAACTTCAGTACCGGCGATTGAATGCCATCACGGCCAGCGCTTAAGTCGTTAATTTTCATCCACGCCAGCCCTTTGGCGCCATAAATCGCCACAAAAGCCGTGTAGTCATCAATCAGTTTACGCGTTACTGCATCGGCTTTACCCGGCAGTTTCAGCGCCGCCACCCGACCGTTAGGATCGTTGGCTGGGCCAGCAAACACCTTAAACTCGAGGTTTTTCATGATATCGGCAACATCCACTAACTCCAGCGGGTTGCGCAGGTCGGGTTTGTCGCTGCCATAGCGGCGCATCGCTTCATGCCAAGTCATCACTGGGAACGGCCCTAAGTCGACCTGCAACAGTTCGGCAAATAAGCTTTGCACCATCTGCTCGGTGACGGCCATCACTTGCTCAGCACTCATAAATGAGGTTTCAATATCAATTTGAGTAAATTCAGGCTGCCGGTCAGCGCGCAAATCTTCGTCGCGGAAACATTTGACGATTTGATAGTAGCGGTCAAAGCCGGCCATCATCAGCAATTGCTTAAATAGCTGCGGTGATTGTGGCAAGGCGAAAAATTTGCCTTTATGGGTTCGGCTCGGCACCAAATAATCACGCGCACCTTCAGGCGTCGCCCGCGTTAACATGGGCGTTTCAATATCTAAAAAGCCGGCGCTATCCATAAAGCGCCGTACCGCGCTGGTCACCCGCGCCCGAAACTGCAAGTTAGCGCTCATTTCTGGGCGGCGTAAATCAAGATAGCGGAAGCGCAAGCGCGCCTCTTCGCTGACCTGCTGATTAAAGTCAATCGGCATCGGCGCCGAACGGTTTAAGATGGTCAACTCGCTGGCCATCACTTCAATGGCACCGGTCACCATGCTGTTATTGACTTGTTGCTCGGGACGCGCGCGCACTACCCCAGTCACTTGAATGCAGAATTCTTGCCGCAGCTTGTTGGCGCTTTCCAGCAACGCACTGTTATCCGGGTCAAATACCACTTGCACCAAGCCGCTGCGATCGCGCACATCAATAAAAATCAAACCGCCTAAATCACGGCGTTTATTCACCCAACCACACAGGGTGATGGTTTGTCCAACCAGACTAAGTTCAAGCTGTGCACTATAATGGCTACGCATGGGAGTTTCCTAACCAACACATTCGAGGATATAAAGCGCTCCATTATAACGGACTAGCGCTATTTGTCAGCATTTGTTCGGCAGCTTCGCTCGCCTGCATGGCGGCTTTTTGCTAAAATCAGTCAACTTACTCAACCGCCTAACCACAAGGAGCTGGCGCCAGTGTCAAGCAGCAACCGTGATGCGCTATTTGCCGAGCCGTTAAGCCAGGTCGGTGACTTTGTTTTTGATGCCAAGGTGGTCGAAGTCTTTGCCGACATGATCAACCGTTCGGTACCGGGTTATCAGAGTATCTTGCATGGCATCGGCCAGTGGGCGCAACGCTTAGTGCAAGCCGACAGCCGCGTCTATGATCTCGGCTGTTCGCTCGGTGCCGCCAGCTTGAGCATGCGCCAGCATCTGAACGATCGTAGCGGCGTGGAAATTATCGCCATTGATAATTCCACCGCCATGGTCGAGCGCTGTCGCTTACATCTCGATGGTTACCGCAGCAACGTACCCGTGCAGGTGCGTTGTGAAGACATTCGTGATAGCGCCATCAGTAACGCGTCATTGGTGGTGATGAATTTTACCTTGCAGTTTGTCCCACCGGAACAACGCCAGGCCCTACTTGAACGCATCTACGCCGGCTTAAAACCCGGTGGTGCGGTGATTATCTCGGAAAAGTTTCGCGCCGAAGAAGCCGTTATGGATGCCCACTTAGTCGACTTACACCACGAATTTAAGCGCGCTAACGGCTACAGCGAATTAGAGATTGCGCAAAAGCGTGCCGCCATTGAACACGTCATGCGCATTGATACTTTAAGCACCCATCAGCAGCGCCTGCGCGCGGTTGGTTTTAGCAGCCCACAGGTGTGGTTCCAGTGCTATAACTTTGCCTCGTTGATTGCCATCAAATAGGATGAGTCATGGATCTCTTTAAAGCCGACCTAATTGCCCTGGCGCAATCGCCGCTGAGTCATTGGCTGGAGGTATTGCCTGCCCAATTAAAGCACTGGCACCACCATCAATTGCATGGTGAATGGGCCCATTGGTATAGCTGTGTTCGCCAACTTCCAGCGCTGAACGCCGAGCAGGTCAGCCTCGGCGATACCGTCAGCGTCAGCAGCAGTGCCGCCGCTAGCGCCGAGCAACAACGCATTGACGGCTTACTTAAACAGCTGATGCCCTGGCGCAAAGGTCCATTTAATCTGCATGGTGTTGCCATCGACACCGAATGGCGCTCCGATTTTAAATGGCAACGGCTGGCGGCGCATATCGGCGATTTAAGCGGCCACCAGGTGATGGATATTGGCTGTGGTAGCGGTTATCACCTGTGGCGCATGCTCGAGGCCGGCGCTGAACAGGTTTGGGGGATCGACCCGGGGCAATTATTTGTCGCCCAGTTTTTAGCGGTACGGCACTTTATGCCGGCGGCCTTGGCGGCACGGGCGCATTTATTTCCGCTCGGCATCGATGACCTGCCGCCACTGGCCAGTCTCGATACGGTATTTAGTATGGGGGTGCTCTACCATCGCCGCTCACCAATGGATTTTCTGCAGCAGCTGCATGGGCTACTGAAGCCAGGCGGCCAGTTAGTGCTAGAAACGTTAGTCATTGAGGGCGATGAGAACAGCGTGCTGGTACCTGGCCAGAGCTATGGCAAAATGCGTAATGTCTGGTTTATTCCAAGTACCGCAGCGTTGTTGCATTGGCTCGAGCGCTGCCGCTTTAAACAACCGCGGCTGGTGGATGAATCGCTCACCAGCGTTGCTGAGCAGCGCCGCACCGAGTGGATGCAAGGGCAATCATTAGCCGACTTTCTCGACCCGCTTGACCCAAGTAAAACCATTGAAGGCTACCCGGCACCGCGCCGGGCAGTTATCATTGCCAGCGCTTAAGACAGCTTTAAGTTGGCGACGAACTCACGCATCTCAGCACCAATGCTCGGGTGCCGCAGCGCCTGCTCGAGAAAGGCCTGGGCGTAGCCGAGTTTGCTACCGCAGTCATTACTGCGCCCTTTCATATAATAAGCATGCACTGGCTGTTGTTGTAGCAGCATCGCCATGGCGTCGGTGAGCTGAATTTCGCCACCGGCTCCTACCGCAGTTTGCTCCAACAACGACCACAGCGCGGCGGGGAATACATAGCGCCCGACCACCGCTAGATCAGACGGCGCCTGCGCCGCTGACGGTTTCTCCACCAAGCGTTTAATCGGTGCTTGTTGGCCTGGCGCTAACTGCACGCCGGCTAAGTCGGCAATGCCGTATTGGTCAGTCAACTGTTTCGGCACCTGCTCCAACATCACCTGGGCAATACCGCTGGCATTAAAGTTAGCCACCATCTCGGCTAAATTATCACGGCGCAAGTCGCAACTACTGGCATCGACCAACACGTCAGGCAATACCACCGCAAATGGCTCATCACCAATAAGTGAACGCGCACACAGTACCGCGTGGCCCAAGCCTTTCGCTTGCGCTTGGCGCACCGCGGCAATGCTCACCCCGGCCGGTAACAGACTACGCAGCTCGGCGACTAGTTTATCTTTGCCGCGCAACTCCATACTGGTTTCCAATTCAAAGTGGCTATCAAAATGGTTTTCAATAGCGCCTTTACTGGAGTGCGTAACAAAAATAATCTCGTTTAATCCAGCCGCAGCGCATTCTTCCACCACAAACTGAATCAGCGGCCGATCGACCAATGGCAACAGCTCTTTAGCGATTGCCTTGGTGGCTGGTAACATCCGCGTGCCTAAACCAGCCACCGGGATGACAACTTTCTTTACCATGCTAACGTCCTTAGTTACCTGTCCTTATGATTTTTTCGCTTGCTCGCCTAACCCTTCGTGCTCGGCAATTGCTTCAAGTTCTTGCTCAATACCGGCACCAACAGTACTCGGCTGCATGCGCTCAGCACCGTGCATCCAGCCAACCAACAGGCCAGAAATAGACCACAATACCAAGGCAAACAGCAACAAGCCGACGCCGACCCCGCCAAACACCATCAACAGCCCGGAATACTCTGGGGCGAGGCCAATGGCAGCGGCTACTTGGTGCGAGAAGCTGTAACTCGCGGCGTTTTCACTGAAGGCCCCGACAAAACCAGCCAAGAAGCTAGCGATCGCTGGCATCAAGAACCAAATACCCATGACCAACGAGGCTAACCGCAGCGGCGCCAGTTTGGTCATCAGCGATAAACCGACCGGTGAAATACATAACTCACCCAAGGTATGGAACAAATAGGCGAGTACCAGCCACAGCATATTGGCTTTGCCATACAACTGAATTTCGTATAAACCGAAAATCAAGAACAAGAAACCAATCGCTGTCAGCACCAGGCCGGCGAAGATTTTAATCGGCGCATCCGGGCTCTTGTCGCGTTTATTCAAGGCCACCCACAACACCGAAAAAATCGGCGCAAACAACAGAATAAATAGCGGGTTCAGTGACTGGAAGTAACCGGCTTTGATCTCGGTTTCACCGATCATGCGGTTGGTATAGTCTTGCGCATAAATATTCATCAAGCCGCCGGCTTGTTCAAACGCCAACCAGAACACCGTGACAAATACAAACAAGAATAGAATAACCCGTAAGCGGTCAAACTCGACTTTGGTCAGTGGTTTTTTCACTCCACCGGCATTGAGCTGGTCTTGCTTCGCGCCCGGCACTTTACCGATATCGCCCAAGAAGCGCTGGAATAACAGCAATTGCGTAACGACCGCTAAGCTCATGCCAATACCGGCGGCAAAATAGCCCCAGCGCCAGCCGTAATCTGGGCTCTCACCTAAGGTAGAGGTAACAAATGGCGCTAAAAACGCCCCTAAGTTAATGCCCATATAGAAAATTGAGAAGGCGCTATCACGGCGCGCATCGCCTTGCGGGTACAAATCACCGACAATGGTCGAAATGTTTGGCTTAAATAAGCCATTGCCGGCAATGATTAAGCCCAGACCCACATAAAATAAGTCCATGGAATGGGGGGTTGCCGCAAACAGGGTGAATTGCCCTGCCGCCATAAGTACCCCACCGATGAGAATTGATTTGCGTTGACCCAAATAATTATCGGCTAACCAGCCCCCTAACAGCGGGGTAAAGTACACCAAACCGGTGTAATAACCATAGAGTTTCAGCGCATCGCCCTGACTCATCCCAAAGCCCGGGTTCAATGACTCGGTGGCAGCCACCAGTGTTAATACCAATAACGCACGCATACCGTAATACGAGAAGCGTTCCCACATTTCGGTGGTAAACAATACATATAGACCGTGCGGATGACCCCACAAGGTTGCTTTCGTTGGCCCCTGGCTCATACGATTTCCTCTTCGTTATAGTTATTATCAGTAAAAATCAGTCAAACTGGTCGAAAAAATCATCGTCCAGCGGCTCTTCATCGCGCTGCGGCTCAGGCGGTGGATTGCCATCATAGACCTTATTGCGCCAATTTTGGAAGTACGCTTCACGAACAAAGCTGTACGAATCGAGCGAGTTGTCCATCAGTGCTTGCTGCTCTTGTAAGCGCAAACGGGTGTCGAGCGCTTTAATTAACACCCGAGCGACTGACGCTCCACCACTCAAATTATCAAGCGGAAAATACATACCATCGACCACATCACCGCCACGATCAGTGACCACTGTCGGGCCTAAACCCGGCAACATCACATAGGGGCCATCAATGACGCCCCAGCTGGCTAAGGTTTCGCCGAAACCCTCAGGGCGTGCCGGCACACCGATGGCACTGGCAACATCAAAAAGACCTAGAACACCCACCGTGCTGTTTAGCGTAAACCGCCATAGACTGCTGCCGGCATCAAGCACTTTGCCTTGTAACAGGTTATTCAGAAGATACGATGGTTCGCTTAAATTTTCGGCAACATTAAGCAATCCACGGCGGCCCGGCTCAGGAATTTTGCCGTAGGCTTGTGCCGCTGGCCACAGAATGGCTTCATCGAGCTGTTGGTTAAAATCCCACATAGCGCGGTTAAGCGGTTCGATTGGATCGCGCGGGTCGGCATAGAGATCATTCGGGCTGCTGCTGCAGGCATTGAGCGTTACTGCTAGCAACGCTAGCGCTAAAAACCGTCGGGTCATCATAGTTCCTTGGTTACTCACCACTGTTGACGTCAATCACTAAACTGACCGCCGCCGTACCGACCGCAACCACTTGCGGTTGGGCATCCAAATCGCCTGGCCCTGCTTCAATTTGTTGGTCAGCCGAGATACGCGCCATCACCTGCCATTGGCTCAGGGTACTTAAATTATAATCATCGAGCATAGCATTGGCATTGGATAGCGTCACGGTGATCGGAAACGCTCCAACCGGCTGGCGTATCACCGCCGCCGGCATCGGCTTGCCATTGGGCTCGCGGATATAAACAAACAGCGTGGCATTAGCGGGCAGCTGAGCCGCCGCCGCTGCGGTCAAATTCACCGTCACCGCAATACCTTGGCTGGCCAACTGCTGTTGTTGCTGCGCATCGGCAATGGCCGTGGTAATCGCGGCGCGGCGCGGATCATCTTCAGCCAATTGCTGTAACAATAAATTCCACGCCAACAGTGCTTGTTGCCAGTCGCTGCGCTGATATGCGACTACGCCCAATAATGATAAGCCCTCAAGATTTCCTGGGTCGAGTTGCAATAGCCGCTGCAAAATTGCTGCAGCCCGACTAATATACTGATCCTCTGCTAAACTCACTAACAGCCGCGCATAACTACCTAAGGTACTTAAGCGCGTATCATCGAGTTGGTAAGATTTTTCATAGGCTTCGAGCGCTTGCTCAAATTGGCCAAAGCGGCTCATCAATTCGGCGTATACCATCCAGGCCACCGCATCATTCGGTTCACGCATCAGTTTTAAACGCAAACCCAGCGCCACTTGGTCGATTTGCTCGGTGCTTATGGTCTCATCAGGGCTTTGCGTGCTGGCACTTAAGCCCATGATCTGCGGCAAAATTTTTGCCCCTAACGTGGGCAATTGCTGATTCGCCACAATGGCCTGCTGTTGCAAGCCGTAACTGCCAAATAGGCCATAATTAACCGCACCGATCACCATCACTAACAGCGCAATAACCCACAAGCCACCACTGACGCGCTGATCATCAACCTGCTCTAACGCCGAATTTTCCTCGACAAAGCGCCGATCGAGTTCGTTGCGACTGCGTTGCGCTGCCTGCTCGGTCAAATAGCCATCGCGCACCTCCTGCGCTAATTCCGCCAGCCGCTGCTCATACAGTTCGCGGTTCACCTCCAGCCGGGTGCGCTGGCGTTCATGCTGGCGCCGCCCGCTAATCAGCAACATCACCCCGGCACTGAGCACTGCGGCCACTAACATCATCCAAAACAAAGCGCTACTCATAGGTTATTGATCCTGTGCTGATGAGGACTGCCGCAGGCGCGCCAGTGCGGCTGCCTCCTCGGCGCTTAATTCATGGCTGTCGCCACGTTGGCGAGCGACCACGGTAATCACCAAGGCGCCAATCACGATTAATGCCAGTGGCCCCAGCCATAGCACCAGCGTCGCCGCAGTGACCGG
>JALQTK010000035.1 GCA_023260975.1 Pseudidiomarina sp.
GGTTTTCCTTCCCCTTTAATTCTAAATCCGACTGGTTTTGTAAAACCATATTCAGCAAGTTTATCAGTGAATTTTTCCGGATTTTCATCGTAATGTTCTTTCATCAACTTTACAATTCCAACATTGGAAGACAATTCAAAAACACGAGCAGCAGAGATGACTCCAAAACCACCTCTTCTAGAATCTTCAACCTTACGATTATGAATAAAAATTTTTCCCTTTTCAGTATCTACAATGGTAGATGTATCAATCACGCGATCTTCTAGAGCTGCCATGAAACTAGCCAACTTGAATGTAGACCCAGGCTCATGACTTTCCCAAAGTGCATAGTTTCGTTTTTCGTAATATTTTCCTTCGGATGTTCTACCTAAGTTCGATATGGCCTTTACCTCTCCAGTAGCGGTTTCCATCACAACAGCACAACCATGATCTGCTTCAAAATACTCCAACTGTCTTAACAAGGCATTGCTACGTCAGTTCAGCCTTGTTTTCTGGTTCAAAATAGTTCGATGAAGTGACTATAGATTGCGACATAAGGACGAACTAACCCGCACTTATTTATATAGGCTGAATTCAACGCTAATTACCTACTGTTTAGCATTTATGCGATGTACTGAAGTTGGCAAGCTGCCGATAGTAATGGTAAATTCGGTTGTCCAAATAAGTAATTACCGAGTTTTTGACGGCAAACAAGGGATTTCATGTATCTAGCTCTGATGGTCGCATTACCGTTTGTCGGTGCTTTGGCGCCGTTATTGTTCCGTCATCAAGGGCGTCGACAAATAGCTATGGCTGCCGCTGCAATCACACTTGCTAGTCTGCTGCTACTCGGGCTATTAACCCCAGCGGTGCTAGCCGGTCAGGTACCACAAGTTATGCTCAGTTGGCTGCCGCAGCTAGGACTTCACGTAGCATTTCGACTCGATGGTTTATCGCTGCTATTCGCTATCTTAATTCTCGGCATTGGCTTGTTGATCATCATTTATGCGCACTTTTACCTGAGTTCGCAGGATAACGCCGCACGTTTTTATGCTTTTCTATTGTTATTTATGGGCTCGATGCTCGGCATCGTTACCGCCGATAATTTAATCCTACTGTGGTTTTTTTGGGAACTGACCAGCATTTCATCGTTTTTGCTGATCGGCTTCTGGTTCCATCAGAGTAATGCACGGCGTGGCGCGCGCATGGCCCTAGCGATCACAGGCGCGGGTGGTTTAGCGTTACTTGCTGGTATTTTACTGATTGGTAATATTGCCGGCAGTTATCAACTCGATGCGGTGTTTGCCGCCGCAGAACAGATCCGCCAACATGCGTTATATCTGCCAGCATTACTATTAGTACTACTTGGTGCCTTCACCAAATCGGCGCAGTTCCCATTTCAATTCTGGTTACCCCATGCTATGGCGGCGCCAACCCCAGTAAGCGCATACTTGCACTCAGCAACCATGGTGAAAGCTGGTATATTTTTATTGGCGCGGTTATTTCCAGTACTCGGCGGCACTATAGAGTGGTTTACTATCGTTACGCTGGTTGGTCTAGCAACGATGTTATTCGGCGCCTATTTCGCCATCCTTAAAAATGATCTGAAAGGATTGTTAGCCTTCTCAACCATCAGCCATCTCGGCTTGATAACTATGTTACTGGGGTTGGGAACTCAGGGCGCCTTGTTAGCTGCACTGTTCCATATTTTAAATCACGCCACCTTTAAAGCCGGTTTATTTATGATTGCCGGCATTATCGATCACGAAACCGGTAGCCGTGATCTGCGCAAGTTAGGCGGCTTGGCCAAAGCATTGCCAATGACTATGTGGCTGGCCATTATAACCGCTGCAGCAATGGCTGGCGTGCCGCTATTCAACGGCTTCTTATCGAAAGAAATGTTTTTTGCAGAGGCTTATCAACAACATCTATTCGGCGGTTTATCCTGGTTTGTACCGGTGTTAGTCACACTCGGCGCCATGCTCTCAGTGGCCTACTCAATTCGCTTTGTTTATGATGTGTTTTTCGACCAAGCTCATGAGTTACCTAAACAACCGCATGAACCGCCGCTACTGATGCGTATGCCGGTGCTAGTGCTGGCAGCACTGTGTATCACTGTGGGTATCGCACCCATGGTTATGGTAGCGGGTTTGCTAACCCCAGCACTCACCAGCATAGCAGGACCATCAGCCAGCGTTTCAATAGCGTTATGGCATGGCTTCAATCTGCCCTTGTTAATGAGTGCCCTAGCGTTATTGGGGGGGATCATTATCTACGGGAAACGGGCGCAACTGTTTAATTTTAATCGACAGTTTGATATCCGTGATGCCAAAGATGTGTTTGCTGGCATTGTCAGCCGCGTTACCCGTTTTTGTGATGAACTGATGCAGCGCATTGAAACCGGCTCGTTACAGCGCTATATGGCCGGATTATTTGTGTTGGTGCTGGTATTTGTGATTCCCGAATTAATGAACATTAGCGCATTAACCGGCAGTCGTCCGCAAATCGCTATCGACGCAGTCAGTCTTAGTGGTGCCATAATACTCATGGCAGCAGCTTTTGGTGCGGTTATTTTTCATCGACAACGATTAACCTCGTTACTTATGTTATCCGTGGTCGGCCTCATGGTGTCGCTGGTATTTATCCAGTTTTCAGCGCCTGACCTGGCAATGACACAATTAGTGGTCGAAGTGGTCAGTATCTTATTGATGATTCTCGCTTTGTTCTTTATGCCCCAGCGCATTCCTCGCTCGTCAACCGGCGGGCGCGTAGCCCGTGATATGTTGATCGCTGGATTTATTGGCGGCGTGGTCGGTTCAATAAACTTTGCGCTGCTAACGCGACCCTTGACGAGTATTTCCGAATTTTTCTTGAATAACTCAGTTCCAGGTGGCGGCGGTACTAACGTGGTGAACGTAATTTTGGTTGATTTCCGTGGCTTCGATACCTTGGGCGAAATTACGGTATTAGCCATTGCCGCAGCAGGGATCCATAAACTACTCAATAATTTACGGCCGTTTATGCCCTCTCGTGACGTCGATGGCCGCGCCTGGCATCAAGTCAAACACCCGATGATGTTACAGACCATTTCGCAGTTAGTATTGCCACTCGCACTGATGGTATCGATGTATATCTTCTTACGCGGCCACAACTTACCTGGTGGTGGTTTTATTGCCGGTTTGGTCACTGCCGCAGCGATGATCTTGCAATATATGGCCAATGGTGTTGATTGGGTGAAAGACCGCTTTAATTATAATTATCAATCGTTAGCCGCTATTGGTGTGCTGATTGCTAGCTTGACCGGGGTTGGCAGCTGGTTGTTTGGGGCTAACTTCTTGACTTCATGGTTTACCTATCTTGACTGGCCATTGGTGGGTAAATTCGAAATAGCTACCGCGATTTTATTTGACCTTGGTGTTTACCTTACGGTTATTGGCGCGACGCTGATGATACTGGCTAATTTTGGGCAAATGACGACGCGTCATCGACCACGGCAGGAGGGGCATTAATGGAAACTTTGTACGCCATTACCGTTGGCACACTGACTGCGTGTAGCGTCTACTTAATCCTGCGTGCTCGTTCATTTCCCATTGTGATTGGTCTGACGATGCTTTCGTATGCGGTGAACTTATTTCTATTTTCAACCGGCCGCCTGGTTATTGACCAAGTGCCCATCATTGGTGCCGGCGAGCACTACACCGACCCGCTGCCGCAAGCCTTGGTGTTGACTGCAATCGTTATCGGCTTTGCCATGACCGCCTACTCAATCATTCTAGCGGTCCGTGTGCGCGGAGAATTCGGGTCTGATGAGGTAAACGAACCGAATTATCAAGCTGATAAAGAGGACAAGCGCTAATGTTAGCTCAACATTTGCCTATTTTGCCGCTGTTAATACCGCTATTTGCAGCACTACTGCAACTGTTCCCATGGGGAGATAATCCGCAATTTTATCGGCGTATTATTGGCTTAGTATCCTGCTCCGGACTTATTGTGGTTAGTGTCATACTGGTATTACAAGCCGATACTGCGACCCTGGTCTACGCGGTCGGCAACTGGCAAGCTCCTTATGGTATTGTGTTAGTAGTAGACCGACTAGCGGCCATGATGGTGTTACTGACAGCTCTGCTAGCGCTACCCGTATTAGTTTTCGGCTGCTATGGCGAGGATAATTTAGGCTCGCATTTTCATGCCCTATTTCAATTCCAGCTACTTGGAATTCTCGGCGCTTTTCTAACCGGTGATCTATTCAATCTATTCGTATTTTTTGAGGTGCTGCTAATTTCAAGCTATGCCCTACTTATGCATGGTGGTGGCAAAAAAAAACTGCGCGCCACGCTGCACTATGTGCTGTTAAATTTAGCCGGCTCAGCATTATTCCTGATTAGTTTGGGCGTTCTCTACGGTATTACCGGCACCTTAAACATGGCTGACATGGCGCTTAAAGTGGCTGCTTTAAGCGGCGATGATGCCGCTATTGCTCGTATCGGTGGCTTAGTATTGCTGATTGTGTTTGGTTTGAAAGCTGCGTTACTGCCACTCTACTTCTGGCTACCACAAGCTTACGCAAACACCACCGGCACCGTTGCCGCCTTGTTTGCGATCATGACGAAGGTTGGTATTTACGCCATTATCCGGGTATTTACGCTGATTTTTGGCGCTGATGCTGGATTAGCGGCTGGTTTAGGTTATGACTGGTTATGGTGGCTTGGCTTGGCAACATTAGCAGTGGGCGGTTTAGGTGTACTAGGGAGTCGCGACCTGCGCTTGGCGATTGCTTATCTGGTCGTTATCTCAGTCGGTACCATGCTGACCACTTTTAGTATGGCGAATGAACGCGCTATCAGTGCGGTGTTGTATTACCTGCTGCACTCGACACTGGTGACCGGGGCCTTATTTTTGTTAGTCGATGTTATCGCCGAGCAACGCGGAAAAACCGCCTCACGTATTATCAAAGGGCGTAAACTTGCTCAACATGGCGTGCTCGGGCTGCTGTTTTTTGTCGCCGCTATTACGGTTATCGGCATGCCGCCATTATCTGGTTTTGTCAGCAAATTATTCATTCTTGAAGCAGCCCGAACAGGGGCTCAGGTGGCATTGCTATGGCCGCTAGTATTGTTTAGTACCTTTTTAGGTATGATTGCCCTATCGCGAGCAGGTAGTCGCATGTTTTGGCATACCTTGCCCGGTAAAGCGACCGATATCCGACATGCTGCTGGTCAACTAGCAACCATTGCAGTGTTGCTTATCGGAGCACTGGTACTGACGGTCTTAGCCGAGCCAATTAGCGCTTTTACTAATGCTATTGCGGCTGACCTAAGTCATCCACAGCGCTACATAGACGCGGTGCTTCAGCTTACTGGGGGCAGCTATGAATAAATTTTTACCAGCCCCACGGCTTAGCCTGTTCTTATTAATCTTTTGGCTACTGATTCAGAATTCAGTGACGCCAGGATTACTGGTGCTTGGTATTATTTTGGCCTTAGCAATTCCGCTGTATACCAGCAGAGGCAGTGATTTTCATGTGCGCGTGGCAAGGCCGTTCAAAGCGCTGGAATACTGCTTTATTGTTGTCGTTGATATTGTCATCTCTAACTTTTCGATTGCGGCGATTATTTTGAGTCCTCGGCGACGTATCTATCCAGCATGGGTAGAATATCCACTTAACCTTGAAGGCGAACTGCCAATTACTATACTGGCAAGCACCATTAGTTTAACCCCTGGTACCATCTCTACTGAATTTAGTCATGATGGCCGTACGCTGCTGATTCACTCACTGAATGTTAGTGATGCGGATGCAATGATTGCAAAAATCCGGCAACGTTATGAAAATCGATTAAAGGTGATTTTCCAATGCTAACCACCGTCTTACAGTTTGCATTTTTTATGTTCACGCTATCGTTAGCGATGAATTTGCTGCGCTTTTTTCGAGGTCCAGATTTACTCGACCGGATACTAGCGCTTGATACCATTTATATTAATTCACTCGCATTATTAATATTACTGGGTATTTGGCACCATACCGGGTTCTATTTCGAAGCAGCTTTATTGATCGCCATGCTTGGTTTTATCGGCACCGTAGCCGCTGCCAAATTTCTCTTACGTGGAGACATAATCGAATAGTTATGGATACTTCAATGCTTGATATGTTGCCGTTTTGGCTGGAACTGACCATCAGTTTCTTTATTGTTTTGGGTGCCTGTTTTGCCTTTATCGGCTCGTTAGGTTTGTTGCGTTTACCCGATTTTATGACGCGGCTACACGCACCTACTAAAAATACCACCATGGGTGTTGGTGGGGTTATTCTTGGTTCGCTTATTTATTTTGCCGCGACCACTGGATTTAATATTCATGAGTTGCTGATTGCAATTTTCTTATTTCTTACTGCACCCATAAGCGCTCACTTGTTAGCCAAAGCTGGGTTACACCGAAAATTAAAATTGATCGCAACCACCCGCGATCTGCGCCAGCAACCGCAGCAATTTAGTGATGAAGCAGACTCATAACGCAGCGCAATTGGCCATCACAACTATAGACTCCCGTTAGCACAGGTTTTGCTAACGCGCAGACAATGCCAAAGCTGTTCATAGAGATGATCAAGTTGTTGTTGTTGCATGAGTAGCGAATAGCCACCCACCAGCACATCGTCGGCATGAACCTCAGCTGCAGCGGTGTAGCCCGCAGTGAGCGTATCATGTAGGTGCAATTGCCGACTAGTCACCTCGGTAATGGTACCTTTAGTCGCCGATAAATCGGCGCTATTTAGATTATATCCAGCTGCATCAATAGTGGTTGCTAGGGTAATCTTGGTGGCGCTCCGACGCGCGATCAAATGAGGATTCATGGTACTTGCACTGGGCACACTTAAGGTCAGGTAGTAGTTACCGTAAGTGTCTATGGAAAAATACTCCTGCAGCGGTTGAATGACCCGCTCAACCAGATTCGTGTCGATCGCCACGATGTGTAGCTTAAAACCGTCTGAACTAGCGCTACCAGTGATGTGCGATGACCCTTGGCTAAGCGCAAAAAAATCTGCAACAGCAGCCAGGTCGCTGGGCCAGTAGCCCAATTTTTGGTAGAAATGCAGCACCCCACGATGCCAAAAGAGTAATTCCTGCTGTAACTCGACGGCGGCGTTTAACGTCTTATCAATCGTGCTCAGTTGTTCTTGCTTAGTCAGCCACAGTCCACTAAAAAGCAGCATTAGACTGACCATCATTGGCAAAAAAAAGCCACCTTGAGGCGCCGAAGTAGACATACTAAATCACTCCGAAGGCAGCTGTGAGACCCGCTGCAATAGCATTAAGGACTGCAATAACCGTTGATAATCTTGATTCGTGTCAACGCCTTCTGAAGGTAATAAAAATGCACTACCCCGTATCATCAGCTCACTGGCCTGGCGCAGCCTGATCACTGCCATATTCTGCCAAATATCGGTTTGCTGCGGTTTATAACGCAAACATTTTTGGTAGGCTGTTAAAGCCGAGTCATAGCGGTGTTGCCGAAAGTCTATGTGACCCAAATGACACCAGCCCACAACTAACGTTGGATCACGTTCCAGCAACTGTCGCCATAACCCTTCAGCAAGCTGCAAATCACCACTTTGATAGGCTGCGGTGGCACTATCAATAGCTGGAGCAAATGCCGTTTGGGTAAACTGCGGAGCGCTGGACTGACAACCGACCAAGAGCAATCCAAGCAGTACCGTACTATTAAAACGTAGCATAACTGACATCCTTGTGCTGGAATCGTAATTGCGTACCGATCCAATATTCTAGCGGTAAGCCACTACCCGACTCACACTCAATTATAGAGGCCGCAGCAGTCATTCGGAGCAGCTTCCATGGCTGCAAATTTCTCCGTACCGCGACAATTTGTTGCGCTTCATTTAAACCAATTACATCAATTGCTCGGCACAAGCCAAGGGTATGTATGGTGCAGCAATTAGGAAACCACAACGCCCGGTTGGCTGGTAACATCGGGTATTTCCGTAAGCCATAATAACGCTCAAAAAAACCGTCCATAAGCCAGACATCTGACCATAACGTACGGTTATCATTGGCGATTAGAAAACATCCTTGTTTCACATCGACTCTCCTTGCATAAAACTCAAAATAACAGGCCCCAGAATAAGTAAAAAGGTGACTGGAAAAAAACACACAAGCAGCGGAAACAGTAATTTTACTGCGGCTTCTTGGGCATTCTTCTCGGCCGCCAGTAATTGCATTGTCCGCGCCTGTTGTGCCTGCTGTTCAAGCGTACTTGCTAACGCCCCACCACCCTTTTGCGCCTGCACTACTGCCGCTCGAAATAGCGCGATAGTGGCATGAGGAATACGATTGGCGAACTCATTGAGTACCTCCTCCAGACTCAATCCGGCCTGCTGTTGAGCATGCATTCGGGCCAGCTCATGAAAGGCAATGGATACCGTTGCTGCGTCACTTAAGGTATGCAGCGTTGCCCGAAACGATAAGCCCGCATGCAAAGTCATTGCAATAACATCTAAGGTAGCTGGCCATTGCCGCATTAATTGGCGACGATAGAAGCGACGCTGCTGCCAAGCTCGCAACTCAGGTAACAGCAATAAGCTCACCAAGCTCAGCTGCAGCCATAGTTCGACCGGCAGTAAAAATAGCAAAACCATGATAATTAACTTTGTTCCTTGCACTAGAACCCACTGCGTGACGTTATAATCGCTTAAGGTTTTTTGCAGGTGCTGCTCGATCCAAACTTGCAATGGTTGCGGTAACTGCTGCCATAGCCAATTCGCCAATATACCCGCCGCCAACCAGCGTATTACCGCATGCGTCAATTGAATCAATAGAGCCGTCATAACCACTGCTAGGGTTAGCAAGCAAAGTAGCAGCAAACTAGGCATCAGCGGCTCCGTGCATAATTCGGCGTACTAAAAGGTGTCCTAGCACCAGCAGCACTGCACTAAGCGCTAAAATAGTCCAACCGGGCTGGGTGTCGGTAAGTAGCGCGGTATTTTCTGGATGCAACCAGCGCAACGCAAAGAACAATGCAATCGGCAACATGAACATCACCCGCCCCTGCAAACGCGCTTGCGCTGACAAACTAAGTAACCGTTGCTGGGCGATATTTTGTGCCTGTAAGGCCGCTGCCATGCGCTGCAGTACGGCAACCTGTTGGCCGCCATGACGGGCTCCGATTTGCATGGTCAATACAAAAAACTGTATCGCCATAGTCGGTATGCGCGCTGCCAAGGCCGCCAGCGCAATACTCAATGAATCGCCCAAACGCAGCCGTTGCAGCATCAGCGATAGTTCGCCCTTCAATGGTTGCGGCGATTGCACTAGGGTTAATTCTAACGCCGGTAATAAGCTCATACCTGAAGCCATGGCATGGCTGAGTAAGGTCAAGGTATCGGGCAATTGCAGAGTGACTAGATGTTGACGTCGGCGCAATAAATAACGCCGTAATAACGGTAATAGTGCAAAACAAAACAAAGCGCCAAAGGCCGCCCAAAATAATGATGTAACCAGTGCGATGATGCCAAGTACAGGCAGGATCATAACTAATGACAGCCCCCACACTTGTCGAGCGGAGGCACTACTTAAAAATTCCCAAAGGGTGTTTTCAGTTTGTAGTTGCAGCTGTTGACGGAGTTCCAAGCGACGTTGTTTGTTCAAAATCAGTACCAAACTGGTCACTAAACCGACACTAACAGCCACTAACAAACTAATAACTAGTTGCTGAGACACCATCAGCGAGTTATCCATTCTGAGGGGATTCCGCTAGCCTGCAATTGTTGCTGCTGCGGTTGCCACTGAAATAACTCGGCATGCTGAATGGTGCCGCCGTCAATACCAGTTATTTCGGTGATCTGCTGAATGCGGCGCTGACCATTGTGCCCCCGAACAATATGTACCACCACATGAATTGCACCAGCGATTAACTGTCTAATCGCTGCTAACGGTAGCTCAAAGCCGGCCATCATCACCATCACCTCTAAACGCTGAAGTGCCTCGCGCGAACTATTCGCATGAAGCGTCGTCAGCGAGCCATCGTGACCAGTATTCATGGCCTGCAGCATATCAATCGCTTCAGCACCGCGGCATTCGCCAATAACAATGCGGTCAGGGCGCATACGCAGGGCATTCATCAAGAGCTCGCGAATAGTTACCTGACCACTCCCTTCAGCGTTAGCCGGCCGCGCCTCCAAACTAATTAAATTGGCATGATGTAATTTTAATTCAGCAGCATCCTCAATGGTTACAATACGCTGGCTAGCGGGAACTTCGGCAGCCAGCATATTCAGCAGGGTGGTCTTACCGGTACCGGTGCCGCCGACAATCAAAATATTACGCCGCTGTTGCACCGCTGCAGTGAGATATACTGCAGCTTCTGCCGTCAATGCCTGTTGCCTTACCAAATCCTCAAGACGAAGCTGTTGGACACTGAATTTTCTCACCGTCAAACAGGTACCACGCGGCGCTAAAGTAGCCAATACCGCATTTACTCTGGAGCCATCGGGCAAACGCGCATCGACCATCGGCTGCGCACTATCAAGGCGACGGCCAAGTGGTAAGACGATCCGATCAATCACCCGCAGCAGGCTCTCCTCGTCGGCGAACTGAGTAGTAACAGGTTGCAAGCAACCGCAGCGCTCAACAAAAATAGAGTGGTAATTATTCACCATAATTTCGCTCACTGAATCATCAGCAAGCAATTGCGTCAATGGCCCCAAACCAATGCAATCATCGACTACCGCAGCAATAGTTTGTCGCAGCTCATGGTCCAGTGAATGACCTTGAGCTATTAGATAAACTTCAAGCAATGCGGTGGCCTGGTGCAATAAATCGACGCTACTATTCGCATTCGATTCAGGCTGAGCATGCAAAGCGGCGCGTTGCAACTGAGTCTTCAAATACTGTTTCAAGTGCTGGTAATGGTCACTCATCAATCATCCTTGACTATCAATAAAACCCATACAGCCGATTTGCCGACGATATGCAGCTACGGCATTTTCTGCACGCTGTTGCTGCTCTCGTTGAGCAGCCCGGGTCTGACTCAACCGCGGTGTCACTACCATCATTAGTTCAGTTTCGGCATTGCGAAACTGCTCTGAACTAAACAATCGGCCCAAGATTGGTAGCTGGTGTAAACCGGGAAAATGATCACTCTGCAACGATTGTTCATGGCTTAATAAACCCGATAGCACCAGTGACTCACCAATTTTTAACTCAATCATTGAGCTGACTCGACGACTTAAGATGCCCGGCACACCATTCACCGCCAAGGCCGGATCAATTGAACTAATCTCAGCCGATAAGCTAGTTTTAACCATATTGTCCTGACTCAGTTGCGGAGCAATTTTCAAGACAATACCGTATTCCCTAAAACTGACATCTTGAACGCCTTCGGCCAACACCTGAGGAATCGGAAATTCACCACCAACTAAGAATTCCGCCTCGCCGCCACTGTAGGTCGATAGCGTTGGTTCAGCGAGCAAACGGGCATGTCCATCGCGCACCAACAATTCCAAACTGGTGCTAAAATCGACTGGAAAACTAACCACCTGTGCAGCACCACTAGACACTAACGGACCAGCGATTGTTTGTGGCCAACGCACGCCTAAATGCTGGGTATAACTGCGTTTTACTTCGAAAATACGGACACTTAGTTCAATCATCTCCAATGCCACCGGCGCACTCTCGGTGAGCTGTAATATCACCTCTGGATAATCCTTTAGCAGGGTTATCACATGCTGTTGTTCAGCAGCACTTAAAGCGCCTTGCATTACCACAAATTGATGTTGCTCAGTACGTTTTAACTGCGGGTATAACTGCTCAATATGAGCCAAGGTCAATTGGCGTTTTTGATCAATCGGGCGGCTAATCGTCACACCAATAATATGCTGCTGTTTATCACCATTGATTAAGTGAATTGCAGTTGAGCCAGGCGCCACAGCCGACACCGCGAGCAAGCCATGATCAGTGAGTTTTACATCAACTAAATCTGGGTTAGCAATCACTACATCGGTGACTGAACCAACATCAATTATATCGGTTTGGCCGAGTTCTAATTGCAGTTGTTGCGGTGGCGAAGCGGCTATCATTAGGGCCAACCAGAGTGTTTTCATTGATCACCATACCTTTCACTTTGCATTCGATGTAATACCGGCCGCAGCTCTGCTGTGAGTGCCGGATAGCGCTGCTGTGGATGTTGTAGCCACAATTGAAAATTAAGCTGCCGCATGTGCTCAAAGCGTTTAGCTTGGTCAGCCGTCATAGCGAATGTCACTGTGGTTGGTAATGCAGCTTCCGATGCGCGTTGTTGGTATTGCTGGTCGATTGCTAGAACCTCGATATTAGCGAGCCAGATCGCCTCTTGAGTGAGCTGGTCTGCGCTATAGAGCAGCACTTTATCGCCAATGGCTAACATGCCATGATGTAATTGTTCGATGCCAAGGCTAACGGTCACCGCATAGTGATTGTTTTGCAGCCGCTGACTAAAGTGATGACGATAATCGTAGCGAAACGCATCGAGTGTTAACGGCTCGCCACGCGCCAAAAAACGACTCGTCTGCAAACCGATGAGACCCGCCGCATCATGTGGCTCGAGCCAATTATCTTGCACATACTGGGGCGGAAATTTGCGCTGCTGGAAATGCGCCAATTCAAGCCGAACATTGGCATCTAAATCATTGGCTAGTACCAAAATAGGGATCATTTGTTGTTGTTCGACACGCTGCTGTTGTTCAGCTGCTGCCGCCGCGTAGCGCTCTAATTGGGAGTAACTAAGTGCTGCAACTGCCATGGTCACAGCGAATAAAATTCCGAGTTTCCAGATTAAGCTCAGCGGCTTAAGGCGACTCATTTGAGCACCCACGGCAACAATAAAATAGTGTCCCACATGAGTCGCTGGAAACTTATCCAACGACTGCTTAGTTCGTTTATCAAGGCAAACACATGCTGGCCATTACCGGTCACCGGGACACTCACCAATAGTACCAATGCAGCCGCCACGATCAGCGTCTCAAAACTCGCCTGCCCCTGCTGTCGGGGCGCGACTGCGAAACCGCAGTAACAAACTTGCATGCGATAATTGCAGAATAAATAGCTCTTCCATCGGTTGTTGTAGCTGCAAATGATACTGTCCATGTGCTATCTCCCTCAGTAAAGGCCGCCGCTGCCCCCACTTAAACTTGCCATAATCAAAAAGTTGTTTGGCGCTATAGTTCGATTCAATCAGCGACAATTCATATAACTCGGTGTAGTGATGACTAATAATTGTGCCTAGCCAATGCCTCGAGAGCGCCGGCGGAGCTGCCGACCAAAAGGTCAACCACCATTGTTGCTGATGATGCTGCAACATCCATAAGCCGGTTTTACTGGCACATAGCCATTGAAAATCACCTAATTGCTGCTGCATCAAACAATCTTGGGCACGCGCTAGATCAGCAATATTTGGTTGCTCTGGAACTACCACGCGCCATCGCGCGGTAGCTGGATAACTGTCATGAAGTTGCAGCTGCCAGTCACCCTGATAGTCAGCTACGCTTAACATCTAGTGCGCTCGCATACCACTGGAAGCGGTGTCGCCTCATCGTTTACCCAGCCCAAGCGCAACGATTGCCGGGCAAACTCGCGACTCATTGGCAACCAACTAAACACATTAACAACGTGGCCAAGACCAAAGCGCTGCAGATGCTGCATGGGTACTAATTGAGCAGGTCGACGGCTCAAGTCATCATGCTGTTGCGGCGACCAGTCATCATGCAGCCGCGCTAATGCCGCGGTGGTTTCATTATCATCAAGTACCCGCAGGTTTTGCAGTGGCAAGGTAAGATTGGTCCATTGTGCTAGCGGCTGCAGTATCGGCGACAACGCCTGCGCTGCAGTATAATTGCGGCTACTCTCTAGCGGTGACTCAGCAATCACTTGCCATAGCAGCGAGCGACTGTGCTCGAGTCGCAACTGGGCGCGCTCAGCTTGGCCGAAAAACTGTTGCCACAGTGAGCCCAACAACAACGACAACACCATTAAAAAGCCAAGTGCCTCGAGTAATGATTGACCTCGCTGTTGATAGTTCATGACACCTCTCGCAATGCCAGAATTACTGCTTTATCAGCAGCATTCAGGGATTCTAGACGCGACTGCCATAACGCGTTAAACAAGTTAGGCTGCTCATCAACACCATCAGAGCGAGCAAATAAGCTTTTCGGGCGACTGAAAAAAACACTCGACTTAGCGACTGCTGTTCCAGATAGGACAATCACTTGAGGTAGTTGCTTATGCAAGTCGGCGCGATGATAGTAATGCATGGTTGGCGGGCTAGCGCGCAGCCGCTGTTGCAGCGCACGTGCTAACCGACTAGCACGATTATTGATGCGTCTGCTATCACCAAATTGGCTCGGCTCTAGCCCTTGAATTGCCTGTTGCAAATAGCTCGAACCATAGCCCCAAGGAATTTCCCGACGCAGCCATAACAAGCGGGCATGAAGTGAAACAGTATCTAATGCTTGCCAGTTCCAACTACCCGCGGTAGTAACCGTAAGTTCGCTGCCACCGGCTTTGCGCAAGCGCACTATGCCCAAGCGCAACCAATCATAGCTGCGCGCCTTGCTAAACGGATCGAGACTGTCCTGCATCAGCTCAGCTAATTGCTGATTATCACTGCCACTGCGTTGTCGTGGCAGGTAACTCCACCAGCGCAAGGGAAACTCAAATAGCCCTGGCGCGTGCAGCAATCGCCACTGCACATCATCCAGTTTATGAAGCTTGGCAATATCAGTCAGGGTGCGCGGAATTAGACTAGCAAACGATAGTCGAACCATGGTTTGTGCCTGCATGATGCCGCGTAACAACCCATGTTGCAGGGTAATACCAGTTTCGAGAACACGTTTCAACGGCTGTTCGACGCGACGCACGGCCTGATTAAATTGTTGCGTGACGGCATTGAGATAAGGCACCCAAGCGGTGACAGTTGCGCTATTACTGCTGGTGCTGGCGACCATTTGATACCAGCTAGCGATGCCTACAAGCTGAGCAATGCTCAACTGATTAGCTAATATGGCACGATTCATAATCGCCAATAGATTCATTTCACGAGCCATCAATACGGCCGCAGAAATAGCCAAATTATCGACCATGGTTTGCCGGTAATAATGCTGCCGTAGCTGCTGGCCATTGCCGATCAGAGCCAAGGTAAGTAGCAGCAAACCAGTTAAGATCGGCAACAGTAATACACTCAAATAGCCGCGCTGCCGAGTCATTAATTATTACCAGACTCGGTACTTTCATCGTAATTACCAAGCGTTACATCTTGACGCGCAACGGTACCCGAACGTCGCGCAGCAGCGCGAGCGGTATTCAGTTGTTGTGAGGCTGACTGGCCACTGACTTCATGGGCAATACCAGATACTTGGCTACGTACCGTTTTACCCAGTAATGAATAGACACCAATTGCTGCGACCGCAATTAAGGCAACAATAATAATGTATTCGGTCATTCCCTGACCATTTTGAGCGGTGGTTCGGAAGTATTTCATCGCCTAGCTGTCCCTATTAGCTGTTCATAGTCAAGCTAGTATAGGGACGCTTAGCGAGGTGGTTTGAGCAAGGCGCTTTGGCTTACTCGATTTGAAGATACTTATGTAACTGCACAGACAGTCGCCAATTACGCTGTTGGCAAATTTTGATCGCTAACGCAGTTGCTCGCGGACGCTGGCTAATAGGCTGTAACGCAATAACTGCTTGTGGCCGCGGCGGACAGCTATGTAAGAGTTTATCAAATGCATCGAGATGCTTTTGCATAGCAATAGGGTGTTTTATTTCATTAGCGCGTTCCAGTGCACTGACCAACACTTCGTAACCGCCTTTCATATTTATTTTTGGAGATACCGTTACATATGTACGCGGATCACAGTGAACTTCA
>JALQTK010000036.1 GCA_023260975.1 Pseudidiomarina sp.
CGCATCGCCATCGGCATCAGTATCGTTGGCCAGCACATTAACCAGCACTGGGGTGTTCACATAAGCCACTGCAGTATCGGCAGTTAACTGTGGCGGGCGGTTGCTTAACACCTCGACCGCAACAGTGGCCACCGCAACCCCGCCAGCGTCATTGCTGACCACATAGGTAATCAGCGCGGAGCCGATGAAATCACCCAAAGCGCGGTAGCTAATTTCGGTAGCCGCGGCATTCAGCGTCACCTCACCAACATCAGCTCGGGCACTGACAATCCGCAAGCTATCGGCACTGCTATCATTGGTTAGCACCGCCAGCGTCGCAGTGCCACGCCATGGCACCGTCAAGCTGTCCGCGACTGCCACCGGCACAGTATTATCCTGACTCACCGCAACGCCAGCAAATACCTCCACCGCCCGATCAGCACGACCATCGGCATCGTTGGTACCGCCATCGGTAATCACCAGCTGCACACACCAATGGCCCTCAGTTAGACCCGGCTGCCACGCCGCTGAACCAACTGCTGGGCACACGCCATAGTCGCTACTCGCGCTAAGTGCCTGCCCCTCAACGCCGACGCTGAACGCGTGCCAACTGCCACGCTGCCATAACAGCAGCTCGGCATCGTCCGTCAACGGCTGATCTAACGGCAGCACCACCTCAGCGACACCGCCACTGCGGTCCAGCTGCGCCACGCTAAAGCTGTAAAAGTCACCGAAAAAGCGATAATCGCCGCTATCCAAGCCCAAGCCAGCGAAGCCATCGAGCACCGCAACATCAGCAACACGAATACTGGCGGTATCCTGCGCCAAACCGGTGGTGGCAGGAATAGCGGCCAATAATGTACCGCTGCGCGACTGTGCTAACGCCGCTCCAGCAGCAATTTCGCTGCCGGTCACAGCCCTATCCAAATAAGCCGGGATCAAATTACCATTGCTATCACCGCGGCCATCGTCAGCGTCCGCCACGCCGTTACCATTACTATCGAGTTCACTCGACAATTGATCGTCTGCGGCCGTGAATCGAGCTACGGCAAAAGCCATCACTGGCGGCTGCGCAAGCACTTTCAAGCGGCTGGTGTAACGGTCCACCAACACACCAGCCTGCTGCAGCTGAAATTCCAATTCATATAAATTACTGCTCAACGTCGCCGGCAACGCCAGCGTGTACCAGCCAGTACGCGGAGCCTGCTGTAATGGCAGTGTCTGCACTGACGCTGCATCACCATAAGCCGGCCGCAGCGTAACGCTCAGCACCGTATCGCTGGTATCGCTCAGCGCCAGATAGAAACTCGCCAGCTCACCGGCAGTCACCGTCAAACGCTCCGCAACCACCTCAGTAAACTGTGCCGGCGGTGCCTCAGCGACCGCGGTGAGCGTGATCTGTTGCACTGAGCCAGCATTGACGCTAGCCGGCAAGGCGATACTGAGCTGCTGATCAGCCGCACTGAACGCCGGTAATTGCAACAGCGCTGCCGTGCCATCGATAAAGCGCACACTCCGCAGACTGCCATCCACCAACAGGTCAATGTCGTACGGGTAACTCGGTGCCGGGCCACTCAAGCGCACCGGCACAGCAATCGGTTCGCCCACTAACACCGCTTCAGAGCGCAGCAACGATACCTGCGGCAACACCACAATTGACTGTGCTTTACTAACTTGCGCCGCGCCCGTTCCAGCTCGCCACAGCATACTATGCGTGCCACTGCGGTAATTTTCAGCAAAGCCATCAAGGCTGACCTCGAGTGCCTGCCCCAAGCCATCCACAGCGCTCGCCGCCTGCAGCAAAGACACCTTAGTCAGCGCCCCCGTTGCATTCACCTGCAGGGTATCAGGAACTTGTAAATCAATGCTTTGTTGACCATTAATGGTCACCAACGCTGACGCCTCAGCGCGCTCGCCCAACAAGTCGGCAATACGGTAGCGAATGCTAATATCACCAAAATAGCCAACTGCGGTGGTTAGTTGTAGCTGCCCATCAAGCACCGTCACCTTCATAGTCGGGTTGCTGCTGAATGCGCCGATAATACGCAGCACATCATCAGCATTCGGGTCACTGTCATTGGCTAGTACATCGAGCAGATACACACCGGCGCTATTGGCGCTAAAGGTGAAGCGATCGTCGAGCGCCAACGGCGCAGAATTCGAGTCACTCACAGTAATCGAAAAAGGCAGCAAGCGTGCACTCAGGCCACCACGGTCGGTTACCGTCACCGCAATGTTAATATACTCACCGATATCGGCCGCAGTTGGCGTACCGGTTAAACTGCCGCTAGCGGCATCAAGCACCAACCAGGGCGGTAAATTTTCGCCACTGAAGGTCAACTGCTCGTCGGCATCGATATCCGTCGCGGTCGGGGTAAAGCTATATGGCTGCCCGGTTAAAATCGCTGCTACTGGGGTACCGCTGATGGTCGGTGCATCGTTGACGTTAGCAACGGTAATGCTAAACGCCGGTAATGACGCCGTAAGTGCTCCGTCGCTGACGCTAATCACAATACCCGAGCTGGTGCCGACCGCGTCGTTATCTGGTGTACCCGTTAACGCGCCGGTGGCGGTGTTAAAACTCGCCCAGGCTGGTTTATTGCTGATAGCAAAGGTCAACGTGGTAGCCACATCGATATCGACGGCGAGCGGGACAAAACTGTAGGCTGTATCCTGATTGACCGAAGCCGCCGGAGTACCGCTGATAGTGGGGGCATCGTTGATGTTAGCGACGGTAATGCTAAAGGCCGGTAATGACGCGGTAAGTACTCCATCGCTAACGCTAATCACAATGCCCGAACTGGTGCCCACCGCATCATTAGCCGGCGTACCCGTCAACGCACCGGTGGCGGTGTTAAAACTCGCCCAGGCTGGTTTGTTGCTGATAGCAAAAGTCAACGTGGTACCCGCATCGATATCAGCGGCGCTGGGAATAAAGCTATACACCGCGCCTTGATTAAGCGCGGTAACCGGACTATTGCTGATGGTTGGCGCGTCATTGACGTTGTTCACAGTAATGGCGAAGGTCGGCAGTGACGCCGACAATGAGCCATCGCTGACGCTAATCACAATACCAGACGTGGTGCCGACTGCATCGTTATCTGGGGTTCCAGTTAAGGCACCGGTACTGGTGTTAAAACTCGCCCAGCTGGGCAAATTGCTCACACTAAAAGTGAGCGTCGTATTCGGATCGGGGTCGACCACCGTCGGGACAAAATTATAGCCGACATCTTGATTGACCGCAGTGGCTGGCGTGCCGCTAATCACTGGCGCTGAATTCAAACTCAATTGCATCAGCTCCACCCCATAGGCGATGCTGTGCCCGGTCATAATCAGCGTGTCATCAATACTGCCGCGAATCTGTAAATAGGAGCTGGTAGCGCCGATATTCGATTCGGCCAGCAGGTTAAATTGCAGATTTTCAACATCGACTTCATACAACTCACCATAACCGAAATCAGTTGAATCGGCGGTAAAAAACAAACGTTCAGATAACTCGGTAAAGGGTGCATATTCTAATGAAAAGGCGTTGTCATTGGGGTCATCAAGCAATACCAAGCCCTCGCTAGCAAAATCATATACGCCGATTTTGTTGTAGCTGTTGATCACCAGTTTATCGCCAAATTCGCTTACAAATGGCACGCTGACCGAGGTAAAACCAGGCAACCGGGTTAAGTTACCGGCGCTATCTAAGCGAAATAACCCATCAGTACCGCCGCTGGGAAAGGCCCATAAATACAGATGTTCGGCGCCGACGCCGACAATCGAAATGTTCAAATACGTGGGCGTACCGACGCCACCAAGGTCGACATTAGTCACCGCCATGGCGATGGTTTGGTTAATCGGATCATACACATACACTGAATAATTAGTGTTCGCCGAGGTGTACGAACTAAAATAATAGTTGCCGCCGAAAAATACCACCTTGTTAAAATAACCCAGGTCGACCCCGCTGGTGGTCGCATTTAAATCAATAATGTCGCCCTGCTGATTAATCATTACTGGAGTTTGTTCGTTGGCACTGGTTCTGCTTAAGCGCGCAAAGGTAAACTCACCGGCATTATAAAATTCACTGACATAACCGCTATCAACCGACACCAAACTGCGCGTTGTTGTCGTGGCAATATCATAATGCAGCAGCTCAAACGCTGAATCATTGGTCATTTTCTTGCCATAAAACACCGAATTGCCGACTCGCCCCGTGTAGCTTAAATACTCTTTATTGGTACTCGACAGCATTCGAAAATTGGAAATTTGCGTCAAACTATTGTCATTATGATCCACCACATACAATTGCTGTTCGCTCGGTGTCGAGCCATCATCAGCCGCGGCTAATGGCGAATAGGGTCGACGATAGTCAATTACACCAGCACTGTAGGCGGAAAACACGCTATGCGAGCCACTTACCGACACCATCTGCGGGTTGGAACTGGCAATCGGATTGGCTAAATTGGCCGCTAATTCAACCACCGGAGTACTTGCGCTCGGATCATAGCGGTGCAGCTCTCGGCCAGCCTCGGCGTCGGTAGCAATGAAATACACAACACCGTTCACATCGACAAAAGAACGTGGATCAGAACTGACATTACCCGGGTTCACATCACCCAACGAGCTGACGCTGTCGGTTGTGGTATCGAGCGCCCATGGCTCGTAACCGTCATTGACATGATAGGTTTGAAAATAAATAGTTTGGCCGATCAGACTGAAATTGCCATAACCATAGGGGCTGGCATCATAAAAACGGTTAAAGGTTGCGGTGCTCAGATCGAAGCTGGTGAGCGCTTGTGCGTTGCTGCTATTGCGCTCATTGAAATACACCCGATTACCGACCGCGGTAATATTTTGTGGGTATGAATTGCCATTTCCACTTACCCGGTTATACAGGGTGAAAGTGCCGCTACTGGCTTCCACCACCAATAATTCAGTACCAAACGTAGTGGTGTTCGCACGCATGACCAAGTAATCACCGGCGATCACAAACTCATAATCAAAACGTAAGGTGGTACTGGTTACATTACCGCTGAGCGTGAGTGCGGTAAAGCTCGTCTCGCCAGCGTTTAAACTCGCCACCATAGCGCCACTTGTATTGTTTTCACGCACCAACCACAGCTGGTTACCGCTCACCCGCAATTCGCGCACCGACTGTGCGCTATAACTGGTCAAGCGTTGCGGTATTACATCGGGCTGCGCCGGATCGTATACATATACATTAGCGGTGCTGTTCAAACTGGTGGTGCGGGCGGTAAAGTACAACTTGTCATCGAATACTATCAGCCGCTCAATATACGATGCGCCAATATCACTCATCGAAAATATCGGAGCGAGGTCGCCACTTTGCGGTTGGTAACGAAAGATATGACTATATAAGTCCGGCGCTGAGGCAACGAAATACAAACTGTCGTTGAACCAGGTTAATTGAAACGGGCTTGAACTGTTTTTACCCGGCCATAAATCTGCAACGAGTGTGAGAGTTTGTTGCTGACTATCGTAAACGTGCAATTCTCGGCCGTAGACACTGCTATCGCGCTCATCGAAAAACATTTGCGAAACAAAGTTCGGCGCAGTTCCAGTGGTGGTGAAATAGATCTGATCGCCGACCGCAAATAGGTCTTGAGTCTCCAAGTTGATAGACGGAATGGTGCCGGTGGCAATATCCTTATACAACTCAACCTGTTCGGGCGGCCGCGCTTGACTACCGGCGCTGACCGCTGAAATAACCAGTGCGCTTACCAAAAATACTAAGTTATTGATAAATTTTTGTTTATTTACATTATGGGCAACAAGTTTTGACACTTTCAGCAACATAAAACACCACAGTTTCACCCAAGCTGAACGCGTTCAACTTTTTAACAAGTTTAATTTAATGCGCAATTTATCAGGAGTTCGCCGGCAAAGCGAGCAAAAGCGGTAAGGGGCAGGCAGTTAACGGTGAAAGGGCCAAGGGGCAGGCAGTTAAGCGCTGGCGCGCTAACTGCCTGCCCCTTGGCTCTTTAGTTTAAACGGAAGCAAACGTCGGCAAAACACCCGCGCTTACCTTTATAACGGAATCAAACTACTGGATTATTTCTAAAAACGGAGCTAAACTGCTTTTTATTCGACATAAGGAGCGTATAGGCACACCGAGTGATTCAACTAGAACTCTATACCAATGGCCATTGGTTGACAGCAGCCGACATTGAATTTGGTAACCATGGCGAGGTCACGCTACGTTACCTTCCGGAATACTTTACCGATAAGGCGATTGCTTACGATTCACGCGCCGAACAAGCGCTGTCAGTAAATGCGCCCGTGTCCGCCATCGAAACCCGTTATAAGCGCTGGCCGGGGCTATTCGATGATCTGCTGCCGGTCGGTAAAGCGCGGGATTGGTGGCTGCAACGACTCGGCATCCAAAATCTATCCTATGCAGAACAGCAACCGTTATTACTTGCTCATGCAGTTATCGCCCCTGTTGGAAATATTCGCGTCAAACAAGCATTTGAACAATCACCAACAACCGCAGCCCAGCATTTTTTTACCATCGCTGAAGTTGGTGCGTTGGAATATGACTTTCTCGAATTTGCCAGTAACCGTGGAGCAGCCGTTGGCGGCGCAACGGGCGCACACGGCGTAGCGCCGAAGCTATTATTACAACTCGACGACCAACAACGGGTAAGCATAGATGCTGATTTCGCCGGGAATGCAAAAATCGCGACGCCCTACCTGGTTAAGTTTGCCCGTAACAATCGCAGTGAGCGCGATAATCAAATCGTACAAGCGGAATACAGCTTTTATCGCACACTTCATCAGCTGCTCGGCACGAGCGGTATCGAGACCATGAACCCAGCGCACATGCTGTTATACACCGACCCAGCTACACGGCAGAGCAGTTTGTGGCTGCCCCGCTTCGATGTATACGAGCAACAAGGCACCCTGCAGCGTTTGGGCATGGAAAGTATTTACTCAATTCTTGATGTCAGTGCTGGGGCCCAATGTAACCACTTTGCCGTGATTGATAGTGTGCTCGAGCGGCTGCAGGGGTTATTGGCGATTAGTACCGCTGATTTTGTCAAACAGTACGTTGTACGCGATTTTCTGAATATGGTGTTTGGCAACTCGGATAATCACGGCCGCAATATCTCATTTTTAAAGCGCAACGGTCAGTTATATCTGGCTCCAATTTATGATTTTGCCCCAATGAAGGCTGATCTCGAGTTTATCTCCCGCAGCTTCACTTGGGGTCAACCTTACGAGAACGCAGGCTCGGTAAATTACCCACTGATCGCTACTAAATTGGCCCGGCATATTGCCCCTGAGGAGTTACTCAGCACACTCACGGAACTTGCTGAACAACTCAGAGACTTGCCCGATTTACTCGAGGCAAACGGCTGCCCCGTCGAAATAATCGCAATTCCGGCGCTAGCATTGTGGTCTGTGGAGCAGCGTATGCGTGACTACGGAGTACTTTCATGATGATTAACAGAAACCGTGACGACTTTCGCAAAACCCTGGAGGCCGAACTCGCGGCCGGTGAAATCACCCTCGGACAAGCGATTCAAAAAATTCGTACCGAGCTGTACGCAATGACGCAAATCGAGTTTGCGGCGATGTGCCGGGTGTCCGACCGCACCGTCCGCGATGTCGAGACGGGCCGCACCGACCCGCGCCTATCGATTGTCGAGCGCATGCTCAATATGGGTGGTCTGGGGCTTACCGCCAAACACAAAGTCAATTACGTACGCTCGGCCAATCCGCTGGAAAATTGAAAGGGCCAAGGGGCAGGCAGTTAAGCGCAAGCGCTTAACTGCCTGCCCCTTAACCGGCCCCTTGAATTTTATTTAAATTCGCGCTCGTGGAACCACAAGTTGAACGCCCATTTTTCGCCAGCCTCGACTGGGCAACCGGCGTGCAAGCTGTGCTGGTGGATATCGGTGGTACCCATCACCACATTGCTGAAAATCAGCAGGCGACCAAATTTCGGCGACACTTTAATGCCGAGTTTCGGAAATTCGGTTTCGCCACCGCCGTCGACCTCGTTGAGGTAGCCCAGCGCGGTCCACAGCCGCTGACCACCGCGGGCGGTGCAGCGCTGGCCGCGCTCGGTGGCTAAATCGTAGGAATCGAAGTGCGCCTTGTACTGCTGCTCGACGCCGTAATGGATGACCTGAAAGGCTTCGGCATGATTGAGCGGCAGCTCCAGCGCCGCAGCCACTCGCTCGCCTAATTGCAGCGTCAGTTGATTAAAATTATGCGCCACCCAATGCACACTGTTGGTGCGGCCATCGCTCACCGACCCAGCGCTCTCATCGCTGACCCGCGCGCGCTCCATTTTACCCTGCACAATCTGCATTAGATTTTCAGCCTCTTCGGCACTGAAAAAATCATCAATGACAAACACAAATGGGTCATTGTGTAATTGATGAATGGTATATTGCGGGGCCGCAGCTGTGCTCATAACATAGTCCTTTGCTGACAAAATAATCACCCACCCATGGTGCGATTTTTCGCAAAACCTGTCAATAAAAAGCCAAGGGGCAGGCAGTTAAGCGCGCCAGCGCTAACTGCCTGCCCCTTGAAGGTTAGCGGGTTAAGTGCCTGCCCCTCAAGCTGACGAGGCCGAGCACCAGCAGCACCAGCCATGCTGGGACGCTACCTTTCGAGCCAGACGACGCTGGCGGCGTGACCGCAGGTGGTGGCGCCACCGTTACGGTAACTTGCACAGTACCTGTGGCACTACCACCACGACCATCACTAATCTGGTATGTCAGCGTATCGGTACCAGCAAAACCTGATTGTGGCGTGTAGCGCAGCGTCTGACCATCAACCACAACCACCGTACCACGCTGCGCAGAGGCCGAAACAACACTCAACACATCGTTATCGATATCGCTATCGTTGGCTAATACCGCAATCACAATCGGCGTACGATCATTAGTGCTGGCAGTATCAGCTGCTGCTTGCGGCGCAGTGTTAGCCAGTATCTCAACGAAACTGGTCGCCGCCGCTATACCACCTTGGCCATCGCTCACAGCATAAACAATGGCAACAATACCAGCATAGTCATCTGGCGGCGTAAACCGAATACGATTATCGGCGAGAATCTCGGCCGTACCAAGCGCAGCAGTCGCGCGTACCACGGTTAAGTCGCCGGTTGCACTATCATTCGCCAGTACATCAATATCAACTTGGCTGTTCCAACGCATTGTCACCGAATCATTGTCCGCGGTCGGCGGATTAGTCTCCTGAATTGCAGCACCAGCACCAACCCCACCAAACAAGGCAAGCATACCGTTGATTACGGTGTCGAGATCATTAGCACCACCATCGCTCACCTGCAGTTGCACGCAGTAGTGACCAGCAGTAAGCCCCGCTGACCAGAGTGCACTGCCCGGCGCCGGACATACTCCCGGCTCACCCGCAGCAGACCAGATTTTATCAGTAGCCGACTCAACAAAGTCGAACCAGCTCTGCTGCTGTGCGTTGTATAAACGATAACGCGCTTGCCCCGGCACCGGCAGACGCTGCGGTATTACCACATAACCTTGGCCCGAATGAGGCAATTGAGTCAGCAACACATCAACCACACCGCCCACATTGCGTACCGCGCTATCGCTTGGCGTGCCACTTAGTAGCACACCACCGTCGCTACTATTACTAGCTGCCTGCCCCTTAGCGAGACAGCTATCCGGCTGTGCTAAAAGCACATAGAAGGCGCCATCGGTTAAACGGCTTGGCACCACATCACAACGGCTGAACGGGTCGAGGTAGTTGGCGATGCCATTGCGATTACTATCGCCCCAGCCATCGACACGATCGCTGATTAAATTACCGTTACTATCGCTATCGCCCAATGTGGGTAACGTCTCGACAACGGTTACATAAACCACAGCATCGCCCGCTAAGCTCGGCGTTGCGCTGTCGACCGTACGCACGGTAATGGCATAAATACCGGCCTCCAGTGCCGCTGCATCGAAGCTAATTTGCTCACCATCAGCGCTGGTCGTCACCGCAAACGGCGCTTGCCAGGTGAAACTAAGCACGTCGGTCGGGTTGCTATCGCGTGCGCTAGCAGTCACGGTAACCAGCCCATCGGCCTGACTCACAATAGCCCGTGTCTGCTGCCCTTGGGCAACCGTGAGATTGACTCGTGGCGCGCTATTCGCATTACTGATAATAACCTGCTGTTGCGAATTAGCACCTCGGTTTAGGGCCGCATCCAGACTAAACACCAAGGTTTCAGTACTCGCTGCACCGCCACTCAACTGCGGCGCCGTAAAGGTGAAACTAGCGCTGTGCCCAGACTCAATGACCAGCTGCCGCGGCACTACCGCAGCCGCTGCACCAGAACCACCGTCGCTGACAGTAAATGGCACTACAAGAGGATACTCTGGCGCGTCGCCATTGAGATACACTGTGATGGTTACATCGGTACCTGGTACCGCGCTAATATCATGAGCAAATGATACCAGCGGTCGAACCTCTACCGACTGACCGGCATAACTCTCGCGACCATCATAATCGGTAGCTTTCCAGTACGCGACGTTGCGCCCTGGAGCAAACAATGGCGAGTCATTCATCAGTGTCACCGGCACGCTACGACCACTCTGGTCAACCGCAGCGGCGGTACCGAGTTGAACACGGGTAAGGCGACCTTGAGCATCCACGCTAACCGCATCAGGTAGGGTAATAATTGGCCCTAAACCATCGCCAGTGCCGCTAATTTCAAGGATCACCTGCGCCTGCGCGGTCTGGCCATCAGTATCGCGAATGACATAGCGTAGTTGCACCACACCAACAAAGTTCACCGGCGCCTCATAGCGTAATTGGTTATTCACCACGGTGACCTGACCAATTTCAGTGCTCGCAGCAATGATCGTCAGTGGCTCATCGTCGGCATGGGTATCGTTGGCAATAACACCAAGCAGATAAATACCGTCGCTGGCTTGCGGTAAAGTATAGCTATCGTCGTTTGCAACCGGTGGAACATCTACCGCAATGATGTTAATCACCACCTGATACAGAGCTGACTGCAAGACCCCATCGCTAACGCGGTAGGTGAAACTATCAACACCCGAATAGCCAGTGGCAGGCAGATAACGCCAACCATTGCTCAAGGCCGTCAAAGTGCCATGTTGCGGCTGTCCGACCACGATCAAATTCAGCGTGGCGCCGGCCTCGCCGCTCACCACTGGGGTAATCGTTAGCGTCTGCTCTTGCAGCGTTTCCAGTTGTAATGCTTGGCCCACCGGAATAAACCGATAGGTCGCCGTCACCGTCTCGTTTTGCTGCACATTCTGGAAATTACCCTGCCAGCCAGTAAACGCCCAGCCAGCCGGTGCGGTAATTTCTGGTGCAGTAGCCGCCGCGCCAAAAGCAACGGTTTGCTGCAACTGACCACCGCCCGAGCGGGTTCCGCCGTTGACATCAAAGGTCACTGTGTAGCTATTAATTTGCCATTGCGCAGTAACCGTCAGGTTATTGGCTGGCATAGTGCTTGGCACCGCTGGTGACCAACCAGTAAAGGTATAGCCTGAACGAGTTGGCGGTGTTGGCGCAGTCACCGCAGTAGCAAAGTTCTGGGTGATTGGCGCAACGGTGCTGCCACCGGCACTGGCAAAGGTGATGGTGTATGCATTTGCTTGCCATTGCGCAGTAACCGTCAGGTTGTTGGCTGGCATAGTGCTTGGCACCGCCGGTGACCAACCAGTAAAGCTATAGCCTGAACGAGTTGGCGGCGTTGGCGCAGTCACCGCAGTAGCAAAGTTCTGGGTGATTGGCGCGACCGTGCTGCCACCGGCACTAGCAAAAGTAATGGTGTATTGGTTGATGGCCCATTGAGCATACAATACCGTATCGGCACTTAATGTCAGCGAATCGCCTGCTTGATAGCTGGTACCCGTGCCTGCCGCAGCGGTATTCCAACCAACGAAACTGTAGTTGGTTCGACTCAGGGCTGTACCCGCAGCAACAGAGATACTACAACTCACTCCGCCAGTCGGGCAGGTACTCGTATTAACGCTTCCCGAATCAGCGCCGTTACCATCGTAGCTTAATGAATAAGGCTCGGGCTGCTGCCACGCACCGATGTCAATGGCCCCAACCCGGGCAAAATTCCGCTGGTCGACAGTTGGCGTGAAAATAGTTTGAGTACCCGCACCTAACGCCGGACTGCTATTACCGAGCGCCATGGTAAAGGTTGGACCGCCGTTGTCGGCAAGGGTCTGCAATAATGGATTAGACGACAGCTCGTTTAATACCGTGTCGTTGGGAAAGGTCGTGCGCGAGCCAATAATGGAGTGATCAATGTCGAGCCACCCGTATGACGCAACCATATAAATATCTTCCACGGAATTATCAAATACCGCATTGTTACCATAGATAATACTATTCTCAACCTTCACACTAAAATCTGCATCACTGTATATGGCACCACCGCGCCCCGTGGCTTCATTATCGGCAAAAGTTGAATTGCGAATGACTAGCGAAGCATGGCCACGAGAGTACAAAGCTCCACCGACAGCATCGGGGCTTGAACCAGTGCTTAGTGCTTTATTACCGTGAAACGTCGAGTTTTCAATAGTTGTGTGGGCATAATAAGCATCTAAAAACATGCCCCCCCCAAAAACCTGACCCGTATTGGTTCGGGTTGCGATATTATTGTCGAATAAGCACCTTTCAACGTTAATCTTGCCAATTCGGTCATCACGAACAGACGCGTACACGGCCGCAGAATAAATAAGAGCCGTCGAGCTTGCGCTATTATTCGTGACCCGACAGTCACTTAACTCAAAATAAGACGTGCTTGAAATAGCGCTACCGTCGGGATTGCCTCCCGAAAGATGCCCGTTGCGCAAAGTAACCGCACGAATTGCTACAGAGGCTAAACCCGAGTTAATTCGAAAAATTCGTCCCGTTTCTGATTTTGGTGTTGCCATGGCCTGAATAATCGTTTGATCAGCACCTTGCCCGCGAATCAGCAGTTCCTTGTTAATAGTGATATTTTTTTCGGTATACACAGCGGCATCGAGTTGTAAAATATCGTAACGATTCACCCCGGCAACAGCAGCGGCAATGGTTGCAAAATCGCCATTTACACCGACGCTGTACTGGTCACGAAAATTAACCGCAATTGTGCTGGTCGTAATGTTTTCAATCACACTGGCGTCGTCAGAGCTGAAAGCACCATTTAGAAAGGTCAGCGTAAGATTATTGATATCATCAACGTGTGCTGAGGCTGTTGCACTTCCGAGAAGGCGCATACGAACCTCAGTGCTGCTGATTCGCACCACCTCAGCGGTTAAACCCGCTGGTACATTGGCCACCGTGACTTTACCATCTTGAACGAAATCATCACCATTAGTACCCGTGAAAGTAGTGCCATTAAAATTATTGTGAGTAATAACAATGCTGTTACCAATTGAACCGTCGTTGGCTTCTGCTTCAATAAATTCGGTAGTATCAAAACGCAGTTTTTCGGTGGCTGTTTCAACAAATAAAGTTCGTACCACCGTAAAATCATTAGCTGTACGCCATTTCCAAATCGGTGGCGGAGTAGATAGTGAAACAGGAATATTTATGTTGGCATAAAAATCGACAGAATTTTTAGCCAAGTAGTATCTGCTAGAATTTATCGTAAATTCTTCGTACAAAACATAAGTCGAACCATTAGCTCTTCGCTCAAATTTAGGAAAACCATTGCGTGTACCATTTTCAACATAAACGCCGTTAAAATCAGCTTGTGGAGCGCCGTAAACATAGTAATCAACCGCTAAAGCCGCATGAGCAGCTAACGTCAACATACTGAGGGCTAAAAAGCGTGTGAATGAGAGAATAATTTTCATAGTAAAGCGCCCATTTTAAGGTGGGAAAAAATTATAAATTGTTATTGTTAGATCTATGACTCACAAATTTTGTCCACTTTTTTACACTATAATAGATTGATTGTGCAACATTTTTGCTCAATTTATGAGCGCACTAAAAAACCAAGTGCCAAGGGGCAGGCAGTTAAGCGCGCCAGCGCTAACTGCCTGCCCCTTGGCACTCGAAAAAGGAACAGATATGGACATCATCCACGTAACCAATCGCTTCGGCAGCGGCCACGTAGCCGTGCAGGGCGCGCAACTACTCGACTGGACCCCCAACGGCCAGCAGTCCATGCTATGGTGCAGCGAGCCACGGTATTGGCGCGCCGGCGAGCCAATCCGCGGTGGCATACCGCTGTGTTTCCCCTGGTTTGGGCCAGCGCCAGCCGGGCAAGCTACCGCAGTGCCGCGCCCGGCACACGGTTTCGCGCGACGCCTCAACTGGAAGCTAGTGCATCAGCGCGAACACGCCCACGGCAGCGAACTGCTGTTCGAACTCAGCGACACCCCCAGCACCCGCGCGCTGTGGCCGCACGGCTTCGTGGCGCGGCTGCAGCTGCAATTGGGGGTGTGCATTAACGTCGGCTTCAGCTATGAACTAGCCAGCCCGGCAACCAAAACCGCAGCAGCCACCGCCGCTTTGCACAGCTACCTGCAGGTGCACGATATCGAGCAGGTCGGTATACTCGGGCTCGGCCCAAGCTATCGCGAGGCCGGGCGCAGCCGGCGCGGCGCGCACGTGACCCAGCTGCATGGCGTCACCGACCGCATTTACGGCGCGCCAGCGCCCTACACCACCGTCAACGACCTCGGCCACCAACGCACCCTCAGCCTCTGGCATCGCGGCCATAGCGACGTGGTGCTGTGGAACCCGTGGCAGGCCCTCAGCGACGCGCCCGAGCCGCAATGGCGCAACTTCGTGTGTGTGGAAACCGCGCGCATTCAGCGGCCGTTTGCGGCGGGCGTGGAACTAGCGGTGGAGATTTGCCTGGCTTAACTGCCTGCCCCTTGCCGTTAACTGCCTGCCCCTTAGCAAAGTAGTTTGAGTTCGGCGTGCGATGCGTTATATTGTCGCCAGAGGCTATGGTTCGTAGCATGTTCCCAATCACACGCACAATGAAAGGTACCGCCCTATGCGTTTTTTTATGTTGGTTGTCTTATCGGTTTTGTTGATTAGTGGCTGTAGCACCTTTGAAGGGCGCTATCAGAAAGATACCAAATTAATTATTGAGTATTTGCTATACGATTTTCCGCTGCCTGAGACCACTGAAATCAAGCGCGACCAAACCGTGGTGATGGGTACCGGCGGGAACTGGGCGGGCCGAATCAGTATTCATGATGCGTCCACGCCAGCCGAACTGCTGAAGTTCTTCTCGAAGAATGTCGTGGATAATGGCTGGGAGCTGTCGGCGTCGACGGTTTCCGACCAGATTATCCTGGTGTTTAGCAAAGATAGCCGTATTGCCACAGTGGAAATTTTGCGCGACAGCTATTTGAAGTCATCGGACTTTTTCTCGTCGGGCACCGATGTCACGATTTCTGTGCACCACCCGAACGCAATTGGCAACCAACGCCCGTTTGACGGCTACGTCGAGCCTGTCACCCAGAACTAAGTTTAAGGGGCAGGCAGTTAAGTGCGCCAGCGCTTAACTGCCTGCCCCTTTATTTTTTAGCGGTGT
>JALQTK010000037.1 GCA_023260975.1 Pseudidiomarina sp.
GCATTCACGAGTACATCAGCAACCGTCAAGCCAGTGGCTTGCGCCGCTAATGCTGGGGTACCGGTGGTGCTGTACTGCTGCACCATCAAGCCTTTAATCACCTGGAATACGTCATCGACTGACTGGGTGGTGAAGCTTGAGGTGTAAATAATAGTGTCTTTGTTCACGCCGAAGGCTTGCAGCGCGTTTTCATGTGAATTAATCAAGCTTTGCAGACCCAATGCCGACGCATCGGCTGAAATTGGCGAGGTCGCTGGATTACGCTTCATCAAGCCATAGGTTTGTGATGATTGCACATCACGGCCGAGTGAATCTTGAATGCGGTTAGTCAATACCACCGCATAGCCAGTTTTAGCTTTCCACGGCTTCAACGGAATTACTGCCACACCTTTATTGCTGGTGGCCTTAACCGTGAAATCAGTACCGTGAACCAGTTCCGCTGCCACCGCACAGCTCGCTGCTGGGCTTGCTGCGGCACAGCCGGCGCTGACGGCGCTACCACCCATGATGGTTTCGAAAATACGCACCGAACCAGGCGCTTCAAGCGAGGCTGCGGTAACACCGACTTCATTGCCATTGGCATCGCGCGGTAATGAGAAACCAAAGGTTAAGGTGGAATGCGTACCCCAGCCATCAAGGCCATTTAAGGCAACTTGCGGATTAGAGCTATCACTCGGGTCAGCGACTGGAATATTTAACGTACCATCGACGCTGCCACCCAACAGAATATTAGTCGGCACTGGCACTGCACCAGCGCTTGGATCAAATAATACCCGCGTAGCGTTTACTTGGGTTTGCACTTCGGTGACCGGTGCATCATCACCACCGCCACCGCAGCCCACTAAGAGCGCACTGCTGATTGCTGTTACTAGCAAAAGTTTTTTCATGAGGCTTCCCCAATCCTTATTCGTGTTGTTATGTAGTGAGCACCTGCAGATGCTTTTTTGTAGTATTGCCCTATCATCCCTTTTTCTCACTGGTAGGACAAGAGCCATCGTTAACAAAAATTTATACACCGAGCGTAACCAAGTTGGAAGTATTTTTGCGGTTTTTTATTCCACTATGCTGAGAAACCAACAAAAAACCAGTACACTTAGACGCAATCATTCGTTCCTAGTGTAAGCCTAAAATGACCACAATGCACACCTACCCCATTACCGCCAGCAGCTTAGCTGGAAAAATCATCCTCGTCACCGGTGCCGGTGATGGTATTGGTAAACAAGCCGCGCTGACCTTTGCCAATGCTGGTGCAACGGTCATCTTACTGGGCCGTACGGTGAAAAAACTCGAAGCGGTTTACGACCAAATCGTCGCCGCCGGGGCACCTGAACCCGCCATTGTGCCACTGGATATGAAAGGTGCTACGAAAAGTCATTACCAAGCCATGTGCAGCACCATTATTGAGCAATTTGGTCGGCTTGATGGGCTGTTACAAAATGCCAGCATACTCGGCGTGCTGTCGCCGTTCGAACATATCGATGAAAGCAGCTGGAACGACATCATGCAGGTTAACCTAACCGCACAATTTCTCATGACCCAGGCCTTAATGCCAGCGTTGAAGCGCGCCGAACAGGCCAGTATTGTCTTTACCTCGTCTGCGGTTGGCCGCCAAGGCCGGGCATTTTGGGGCCCCTATGCGGTCAGCAAATTTGCCACTGAAGGGCTGGCCCAGGTTATGGCCGACGAGTATCACGGCAGTACCATTCGCATCAACGTGATCAATCCGGGCGCCACCCGCACCACCATGCGCTCAAAAGCCTATCCGGCCGAAGACGCCAGTAAATTAAAAACCCCAGCGGAGATCATGCCGCTTTATGTCTATTTAATGAGCGACGACTCGATTGCCGTCACTGGTCAATCGCTGAACGCCCAGTAATACTGGTCGCAGCGTTCAGCTTCCGTTACACTCTTAGTCCCGGAATGTGACTGAGAGTGTTTATGTTTACCACTAGCCTTGTTAGCAATGCACTGCTGCTAGCCAGTAGTATCACCGTCACCCCGTTGACCAGCCCAGCCGACATCAATTGGATTGGCGTCAGCGCGCCGAGCGCTGAAGTGGTTTGGATCAGCGGCTCCAATGCCACCATTGCTCGCAGTCTTGATGGCGGCAGCAGCTGGGAGTATTTCCAACCGGTTAACCAAGCCTTAGAATTTCGCGATATCGAAGCACTTGATAGCGATCATGCCTTTGCCTTGAGCATTGGTAATAACGGCGATTCGCGTATTTATTACACCGCTAACGGTGGCCAAGATTGGCAACTACGTTACCGTGCCGGCGGCCAACAATTTCTCAATTGTATGGCGGTGGCGAATAATGGTGAAGCATGGGTTTACGGCGACAGTAGTGAAAGTAATTGGGAAATGATTCGTGGTGCCGATGGCCGCAATTGGCTCAGTGCTCGTAACGCCGTCGATAGCAAACCATTGCCTGGTGAAGGTGGTTTTGCCGCCAGTGGTGGCTGTGTCCGCTTTGCCAATCAAGCTTGGGCTATCGGCACCAGCAATGCCAGCAGCGCGCGGCTGTTAGTCAAACGCGCCAGCGGCGTGCGCTTCAAAGCCATTGATACGCCCATGCCGGCCGGCCCTAATGCTGGTATTACCAGTGTCTGGCCACTAGCGGCTGATCACGTATTGCTCGCTGGTGGCGATCTACAACACCCTGAAGCACGGCCACGCCTACTCGAATATCAGCGCAATAAGTTTACCCAACTACCAGAGCCACCCATGGATGGCGCACTCTACAGCCTCACGGTACTCCCTGATCAGCAGGGCTTTTTAGTTAGCAACCCGAGTGGTGCGGCGCTACTGCCGAATCGCAGCGGTAGTTGGCAAAGCCTGAGTGACGCAAATATTTGGAATAGTGCTTGTGCAGCAGAAGTATGTTACCTAGTCGGCAAAGAGGGTTATGTGGCGCGCTTTAATTGGCGAGCAACGTCAGACCGCCAATCAATTGACTTACTTGAGTAAAACCATGACGCTGTAACACCCGCGCAGCCACTGCGCTGCGCTGGCCACTGCGGCAGATACATAAAATCGGCCGACTAGCCAGGCTATCACGATGACTGTAAATAAATTGCGCTAAGCGCGTCAGCGGTACGTTAATCACTTCAGCATCGAGCGGTAATGGCGTCACTTCATGTTCTTGTTGCTCGCGCACATCGATCACTAGGGTATTGGTCGCTGCCAGCCAATTGCTATCCGGCTCGGCAATCACCTCGTTGCTATCGTAGTCGGCTGCTTCACCCTGTAGCTCAGCAAGCCGACGCACTACGCTGAAATCATCATCACTACTGCTGCACAGTAAACTCAGTGGATGCACCATCGGCGCAATGATGGCCGCGTTATCCTGCTCACCAATAAAGGCAAAGTCGACCCGCAATTGTGCCGCATCACTATGCGGTAACGGTGAACTCAATAAATACACCGGCTGCCGACTACCGACCCGAAATAAGCGCCGATCACCAACACTCAAACAGCCATGCACCGGCACCGTACAATCGATCGGTGCTGGGCATTGCGTGGGGATTTCTAGCGGCCAGCCCACCGCATCACGCGCGGCGCCGCAGCCACTAGCACAGAGTAACTGCGCTAACATGGCGGCTGGGCTTTGACTGCTATGCGGCTCGGTGGTGAGCACCGCCCGCACGCGATAATGCTGGCACTGCACCAACCGTTCAATGCGCTCGGCCAATTCCGGTAGCGGGTCAATCACCACCAGTTGCCGCGCGGCTTTGTCGATAATCAAATAACAGCAGCGGTTATCAAAGCGCAGTTGCACCACGCCATCGAGATCACTGTCAATATCCTCATTGGTATCGGCCAACAGCAGACACGAGTGCCGTAATGCGCTCGCAGCATGGCGGATGCGTTCGCAGGCAGCATGAATCGTTGCTTGACTGGTCGCCGGTCCAAACGACAAGCGAATTGCCGACTGTGAACGCCATGCTTCTAACCCCATTGCATCTAAAACGAAACTACGCGGTACTTTTGAACTGCAGGCTGAGCCCGAACTAACGCGAATATTGGCCGCATCGAATACGTCCATAATGTCGCGCGACGGTACCCCACGCACTGAAAAGTTTAACGTGGTCGGTACACTAATAGCTAAATCGTGGTTCAGCTCTAAGGTTGGAAACACTTGCCGTAACGCAGTTAACAATTGGTCACGATAGTCGCTGAGGGTGGCATGGTCATGAAACACCGCTTGTTGCTTATCGAGTAGCAATTCAAACAGCGTATGCAAGGCCGCAATGCCAGGTAAATTTTCCGTTCCTGAGCGCAGACCTTGCTCTTGTCCGCCGCCAATAATCAATGGTGTGAACGGGCTGCCAGCGCGCACATACAAAAAACCAATACCTTTCGGGGCATAGAGTTTGTGGCCGCTAAATGGCGCATAGTCAATGCTGGTTGCCGACAATGTCAGCGACTGTTTACCCAGCGCTTGCACGCAGTCGACCATCCACGGGACGGTCGGATTATACTGTCGAATAAGCTGTTCTAAGGCAGCCAAATCCTGCCCCACACCAGTTTCGTTATTCACCGCCATAGTACAAATCATCAAGGCGTCGGCGACATGCTCGGCAATAAATTGCTGATCAAGTAAACCGCGGCTATCGACTGGAATGGCTTTTAGTTCGGCATTGACGCCAAGTAATCGATTCCAATGCTCCAACGCTTGTGGCACGGCCTTATGCTCAGTCGCGCCGTAAAGCAAATAACTAGGTCGGTTACCGACCCGCGGGGCTTGGCTTAAGGCTGACAGTACCGCGGTCTGAATACCTTCGGTGGCACCGCTCGTAAACACCACATGGCCTTGCTGAGCACCAATCACTTGGCGCGCTAGGCGGCGGGTATTATCGAGAATATAGCGGGCTTGCAAGCCGGTAATATGGCTGCTTGACGGGTTACCAAATACTTGTTCCATAACATGCTCGACCGCTTTGGCAATATGCGGCAGCACCGGGGTAGTGGCATTGCAGTCCAAATAAATCTCCGCGGTATGCGGGCGAATATGAACAGGCGTTACCACAATTGCGTCCCCTTTTATAACCGATCTGAGTTATTGAATACGTTGGTCAAGCCATTGTTGCTGTTTGGCCATGCGCTGTTTCTTATCATCGCAGGGTTCGTCACAATCGCAAGCCTTTTCCATGCCAAGCGATGAAATACCACCACAGCTGCCAGAAATTGACTTACGCTGCACGATAAAACCAATCGACATAGCCAGTACCACCAACAGAAATATCGCAAATACTGCTAAAAATAAGCCCATCTGTATCTCCTTCGCGGCGCCTTGGTTTATTGCAGATAGCGAGCAAACGCCGTGCTGGTATGCTCTTTAAAACCATCTTCTTCGCGGGTTATTAGCAACACCGCCAGTTGTTTTTGTTCAGCAAATTCAAGCGCGCGTTGCGGCCCCATAACGGTTAACGCGGTGGCATAGGCATCGGCATCCATACAATTACTGGTAATTACTGTCACCGAAACCAAATTATGCTGAATTGGTTTACCCGTATGCGGATCAATAATATGCGAAAAACGCACACCATCGCGCTCATAATAGTTACGGTAATCACCCGATGTCGCCACCGCCGCATCAGCTAATTCGACCACCCGTTGCACTGAGCGTTCCGTCGAAATCGGCTTTTCAATGGCTATACGCCACGGCTCGGCACCCGGCTTACTGCCTTTCATGCGCATTTCGCCGCCAATCTCAATCAAGTAGTTTTGAATTTCTAACTGCTCCAGCAGCAGCGCCACCCGATCAACGCCATAGCCTTTGGCAATAGTCGACAAATCGACATAAAGCTCTGGCACCTGCTTGCTGATTTGATGATTCTCCAGCGTCAATAACTGATAACCAACGCGCTCGCGTATGGCCGCGAGCTCAGCATCAGTGGGCACTTTTTCCGGCCGCGCTTGCGGGCCAAAACCCCACAAATTGACCAATGGCCCCACCGTAACGTCAAGCGCGCCATCACTCTCAACAGCAATCTCAAGAGCACGCCGTAGCACCTGCTCAAGCGCCCGTGAAATCACCACTGGGGTGGTCTGCAGGCGCTGATTAAAGCGCGATAGCTCTGAGTTTGGATCATAGGTCGACATGCGCGCATTGACCTGCACCAGCACCGCATCAACAGCTTCTTTAACCCGCTCCGGATTATGTTGCGGATTGGCCGATACATAACGCACATGGTAGGTAGTGCCCATGGTCTCGCCACTAATAGCAAGCTGCTGTGGCGCCTGGCTACAGGAAACAAAAAAGGCTAGCCCAAGCAGGGCTAGCCAAATTCGCAACAGCGACTGTAAATTCGCGCGCATCAGTGTTTAACCACCAAAGTCATCCAACATGATGTTTTCATCTTCAACGCCCATGTCTTTCAGCATCTTGATCACCGCCGCGTTCATCATCGGTGGCCCACACATGTAGAATTCACAATCTTCTGGCGCTGGGTGGTCTTTCAAGTAGTTTTCCAGTAACACGTTGTGGATAAATCCAGTGTAACCGTCCCAGTTATCTTCTGGCTGCGGATCAGACAACGCCACATGCCATTCGAAGTTGTCATTTTCGTTGGCTAGCATGTCAAAATCTTCCACATAGAACATTTCTTTTTTCGACCGCGCACCATACCAGAAGCTCATTTTACGCTTGGTTTTGATCCGACGTAATTGGTCAAAAATGTGCGAGCGCATTGGCGCCATACCGGCACCACCGCCAACAAACACCATTTCTGCTTCAGTTTCTTTGGCGAAGAACTCGCCAAACGGGCCAGAAATAGTCACTTTATCGCCTGGCTTCAAGCTGAAGATGTACGATGACATTTTACCTGCTGGTAAGCTCAAGTCTTTCGGTGGTGGCGTAGCGATACGCACGTTCAGCATCACAATGCCGTACTCTTCTGGGTAGTTTGCCATAGAGTAAGCACGAATGGTTTCGTCATCGACTTTTGATTCAATGTTGAAGAAGCCAAAACGCTCCCAGTCACCACGGAATTTCTCATCGATATCGAAATCTTTATATTTCACGTGATGCGCTGGCGCCTCAATCTGGATATAACCACCAGCACGGAATGGCACCACTTCGCCTTCTGGCAATTGCACCACGAACTCTTTGATAAAGGTGGCAACATTGTGGTTGGATTTCACGGTACAATCCCACTTACGAATACCAAACACTTCTTCTTCAAGCTCAATTTTCATGTTCTGCTTGACGTTCACCTGGCACGATAAACGGCAACCTTCACGGGCATCTTTACGGTTAATATGGTCACGCTCGGTAGGCAGAATTTCACCGCCACCCTCTTTAATATGCACCCGACATTGGCCACACGAACCACCGCCACCACAGGCTGACGACACAAAAATACCCGAGTTGGCCAGCGCAGTTAATAGCTTGGTGCCCGGTTGCGTGGTGATTTTCTTGCTGGGGTCGTCGTTAATTAAAATTTCCACGTCACCCTGAGGCACTAACTTCGATTTAGCGAACATGATCACCGCCACCAAAACTAGTACAATCAACGTAAACATGCCTACGCCAAGAATAATCTCTTGCATCGACTGGTACCTCTCGTTAAATCGTTACGACCGTTACCGGTTCCTACAGGGATACGCCAGAAAATGACATAAAGCCCAATCCAATCAGACCTACCGTGATAAAGGTAATGCCTAAGCCACGCAAACCATCAGGCACATCAGCATATTTCAGTTTTTCCCGTACCGCCGCCAACGCTACAATGGCGAGCGCCCAGCCAATACCGCTGCCGATGCCATACACCACCGATTCACTGAAGCTGTAGTCACGCTCAACCATGAACGCCACGCCACCAAAAATTGCACAGTTGACGGTAATTAACGGCAAGAAAATGCCCAAGGCGTTGTAAAGCGCTGGAAAAAACTTATCTAAGGTCATTTCAAGGATCTGCACCAACGCAGCAATAACCCCAATAAAGGTTAAGAACCGTAAGAAACTCAAATCGGCATCAGCAAAGCCGGCCCATGCCAGCGCACCTGGTGCCAAAATGTTGTGATAAACCAAGTTGTTTACCGGTACCGAGATACCCAATACCACAATAACCGCAACGCCTAAACCAAAGGCCGTGGTAACTTTTTTCGATACCGCTAAGAACGTACACATGCCCAAAAAGAACGCAAGTGCCAAGTTTTCAACGAAAATCGCTTTAATAAATAAGCTGATATAAGCTTCCATGATTGGGCTCCCTTAGTCCTTCGGCTCAACTTGTTCCTTACGGAACGTGCGTAATACCCAGATAAAGCCACCGATGATGAAGAACGCACTTGGCGGTAATACCAACAAGCCGACCGGCTGATACCAGCCACCCTCAGACACCAGTGACAAGATCTGATAGCCAAACAAGCTGCCAGAACCAAACAATTCACGGATAAAACCAACGGTTAATAACACGACCGAGTAACCCAAGCCATTACCGATACCATCAAGGAACGATAACCCCGGCGGGCTCTTCATCGCATAGGCTTCAGCGCGCCCCATAACGATACAGTTGGTAATGATTAAGCCAACAAATACCGACAGCTCTTTAGCAATGCTATAGGCATAGGCGCGCAAAATTTCATCCACCACAATAACCAAACTGGCAATAATGGTCATTTGCACAATGATTCGCACACTTGAAGGAATATGGTTACGAATCAATGAAATAAACAAGTTCGAAAAGGCCGTTACCAAGGTCAGTGCAATACACATAACCAAGGTGTTTTCCATTTTCGAGGTCACCGCCAAGGCGGAACAAATACCTAAGATTTGCAGCGCAATCGGGTTGTTGGCAAAAATTGGCCCAAACAGAACCTCTTTAATTTCCTTCTTACTAGCCATTGTTCAGCTCTCCCTTACGGATCTTGTCTAACAGCGGGCCATAGGCTTTATCGCTGAACCAATACTGGAAGGTGTTCTCGACACCATTACTGGTCAAGGTGGCGCCCGATAACGCATCGATTTGGTGAGCCGGATCAGTGATATTCTTGGTCACATCAATTTTAACCGTCGTTAAATCGTCGCCATACAATTGCTTACCCTGCCAACCAGCAACCCAATTTGGGTTTTGGATTTCACCACCGAGGCCGGGAGTTTCCATATGCTGATAGAAGTTGATACCTTTAATGGTGTTCATATCGGCTTCGAGTGCGAGCAGACCATACATGGTGCCCCACAAACCATAACCACGAATAAATACCACTAAGGTTTCAAGTTGCCCATCGGTGTCATTAATGAAGTACAACTTCGCCACATTTTCACGCGAACCAATACCTGCGGTATCATCTGCCTTGGCCAACTTGGTGCCCAGCCCTGGCTTTTTCGCCACCGCAATAGGGTCATATTCGGTTGGGTTGCTACCGGCTACGTCAGCCACTAGTTCCAGCGTGGTTAAATCGACTAAACGGGTCGCCACACGCTGCTCAAACAACGCCACCACATCGGTGCCTGGCTGCAATAAGCCGGCTGCATCGAGCACGTTACGTTGCATGTCCAGCGCCGCATTTTTCTTCTGCAGCGGCTTCAGACCAACCGCCGCACCAGCAACAATAATGGCGCACACTAAGCACAGTGCGACCACCACAAAGAGTGTTTTGCCGAGAGTTTCGTTTTTGTTAGACATTGCGTGCCAATCTCCGCTTCATGTTTGCTTGTACAACGAAGTGGTCAAACAGCGGGGCAAACACGTTGGCAAATAAAATTGCCAGCATAATGCCTTCCGGATAAGCCGGGTTCACCACGCGAATCAATACCGTCATAGCACCAATTAAGAAGCCGTACCAAAACTTGGCTTTGTTGGTGAATGAGGCAGACACTGGGTCGGTTGCCATAAACATCATACCGAAGGCAAAACCACCCACCACCAAGTGCCAGTACCATGGCATCAGGAACATGGTGTTGGTGTCGCTACCAATGGTGTTGAACAGCAGCGACAACGCCACCATACCAATGAATACGCCACTAACGATGCGCCATGAGGCAATGCGGAAATAAATCAGTGCCAAACCACCGATGAGAATCATCAGCGTCGACACTTCACCCATGGAGCCTTGAATGTTGCCTAAGAAGGCATCCCACCACAGCGCGGTATCGGCGTAAAAATTGACGCCAGTAGCAGCCTGACCTAACAACGTCGCACCAGAAAAACCGTCAACCGCAGTCCACACGCGGTCACCAGAAATTTGTGCTGGGAAGGCAAAGTACAAGAATGCCCGACCGGTTAGTGCTGGGTTTAAGAAGTTACGGCCGGTGCCGCCAAACACTTCTTTACCAATCACCACGCCGAAGGTGATACCTAACGCCACTTGCCACAATGGAATAGTGGCCGGTAGGGTTAACGAAAACAGCACCGAGGTGACGAAGAAGCCTTCGTTAATCTCATGTTTACGCACGCTGGCAAATAACACTTCCCAAAAACCACCGACAATAAAGGTGGTGGCGTAAACCGGCACAAAGAAACAGGCGCCATAGAGCAACTTACCAGCCCAACCGGCGTTGGCTAAATCACCACCAAGCAACTGGAATAAACCGACTTGCCAAATATCTGCGAGCTCGTAACCGTTACCAAGCGCTAAAAACGCTTGGTTACCAACGTTATACATGCCCCAAAACATCGCTGGGAAAGTCATCATCCACACCAAAATCATGATGCGCTTCAGGTCCACGCTATCTTTCACGTGGGTGGCCCCTTTGGTGACTTTACCTGGGGTATAAAAGATTGTTGCCGCGGCTTCGTAGAGGGCATAGAACTTCTCGTACTTGCCGCCTTTTTCGAAGTTTGGTTCAATCGTTTCGAGGAAATGTTTCAAACCCATGATCAGCCCTCTTTCTCAATGTCGTTGAGCATCGTGCGCAATGCCGTCGCATAGTCATATTTGCCCGGGCACACGTAGGTGCACAGCGCCAAATCTTCTTCATCCAGCTCGAGCGCGCCAAGCTTAGCGGCTTGCTCTGAATCACCAGACAAAATGTCGCGTAACAAAATAGTTGGTAGAATATCCAACGGCATGATGCGCTCGTAGTTGCCAATTGGCACCATAGAACGCTCTGAACCATTGGTCGTGGTGGTCATGGCGAATAACTTTTTCGGTGACAAATGGCCTAAGTAGGCACGGGTCACCGAGTGTTGCTCAACGCCTGGCTTGATCCAGCCAAAAAATTCTTTCTGATCGCCTTCTGCTAACACGCTCACTTGCAGATGGAAACGACCCAACCATTGGTGCGCATCATCCACTTTGTGGCCATTCAGCACCGAGCCTGAAATGATGCGCTGCTTACCATCATGCAGTTCACCGGCAGTTAACTCGCGCAAATTAGCACCTAATACACTGCGCACTAAGCGTGGGTTTTTCACGCTTGGGCCAGCTAAGGCAATCACGCGGCCGTTATACAACTCACCGCTGGTGAACAGCTTGCCGTAGGCAATCACATCTTGGTAATTGATATGCCAAACCTGCTTACTCGCACTCACTGGGTTTAAAAAGTGAATATGGGTACCAACTAAACCAGCCGGATGCGGGCCAGCAAAGCTTTCTAGCTGCACTTTGGCGTTGCCAACAGCGATCTCAGCATCGGCGGCTTTGCCCACAAATACCTTACCCTTGGTCAGCGTACTCAATACCTGCAAACCATCAATAAAGGCTTGTTGCTCGGTGGCAATAATAGTGGCTGGATTGGCTGCTAATGGGTTGCTGTCCATGGCGTTGACAAAAATTGCCGCCGGCTCAGCAGCCAATTTAGGTGAACGGCTAAATGGCCGCGTGCGTAACGCCACCCATTGCCCAGCAGCGTTCAATTGCTCCACCACGGTGTTGCGCTCTAGGCTGGCCAGTTGCTCGCTGCTGTAGCTAGCAAAACTGATCGTGTCATCACCCTCTAGGCTAATAACAACGGCTTGCAACACCCGCTGTGCACCGCGCAGCACGTCTTTCACCACCCCAGCTGCTGGGGCGGTAAAACGAATACCTGGGTTTTTCTTGTCTTCGAACAGCAGTTGGCCCTTGGCCACACGGTCGCCCACCTGCACATGCATGGTAGGGCGCATACCGACATACTCTTCACCGAGGACAGCAACGGAGGTGATGGCAGGACCATCGTGGATACTTTGCTGGGGCGCTCCAGAAATTGGAATATCCAGCCCTTTCTTGATTGTTATCATACGCGTATGCACTACTCGTTAGGGAAGATTGATCTTGTTTTATACCCAAAAAGCATAAAACCCTTCAAAATCAATTAGTCAGTGCAAAAAACGGTGCAAAATCACCGCTGCTGCACTGGCTGATTTTTGTTCGTGGTCACCTAGGGCCGGCATTTTAGCAAGTTGTGTCGCGGGTTACTACCTCATAAAACACAAATTTTAGTGATTTTAGCCGGCCCATCAGAGTGGCTTAGGACCAATTAACCAGCGGGTCCACATCAGCCTCATAGTCAACCCCAGCCAGGCCAAAACCAAACAGCTTGAGGAAGTCTGCGTGGTAGCCCTGGTAGTCGGCTAACTGATGAAAATTGTCTTGATTGACTTGGTCCCATAACGCTTTGATTTTTGCCTGGGTGGCGGCATTCGTTTCTTTGCCGTCCATGCGCAAGCGCCCTGCTTCATCAAGCGCTGGCGCCTCGGCATACAAGCCTTCGGTAAAGAGCCGATAAATTTGCTCAATGCATCCCTCATGCGTGCCGTCTTGCTTCATCACGCCGTAAATCAATGAAATATACAGCGGCATCACTGGAATAGCCGAGCTCGCTTGGGTCACTAAGGCTTTTAATGAGGACACATAGGCACGCAGCTGTTTAGCCTGATAATTGCTACGTAATGCTGCAGCAGCGCGATCAAGATCTTCTTTCGCTTTGCCAATGGTGGCATGGCCATAGATCGGCCAGGTCAATTCTTTACCAATATAAGTGTAGGCTGTGGTAATAGCGTTATCAGCCAGCACGCCGGCGGCGTCTAATGCTGCTAACCACAATTCCCAATCCTCGCCACCCATGACCTTCACCGTTTGCATGATTTCGTCATCGTTAGCCGGCTCCAGAGTGATTTCTTTCACCTGGTCTTTGTCGGTGTCGTAGGTCTTGGTGGTGTAGGCTTGACCAATCGGTTTTAAGGTTGAGCTATACAACGTCTCAGTGGTCGGATCAAAGCGTTTCGGCGAGGCTAAACTGTAGATCACCAAATCAACTTGGCCCATACTCGCCTTGATCTGCTCAATCACCTGCGCTTTGATTTCATTGGAAAATGCATCACCATTAATGGTATGCGCCGCCAGCCCTGCTTGCGCAGCCGCTTGATGGAATGCTGCAGTATTGTACCACCCGGCGGTGGCGGTACGTTTTTCCGACGGCTCTTTCTCGAAACACACGCCCAGGGTTTGCGCACCAGCACCAAAGGCGGCGGTAATACGCGAAGCCAAACCATAACCGGTAGAACAACCAATCACCAGCACGCGTTTAGGCACACCGCTCAATGGCCCTTGCGCCTTAATAAAATCAATCTGTTGTTGCACGTGCGCGGCGCAACCAACTGGGTGCGCATTGGTACAGATAAAACCGCGGATCTTCGGCTGAATAACCATTATTGAGCTTCCTATTAATAAGTCGTTTTAGAAAACATTTGCGCGCTAGTGTACGTCAGTCTCTGCCGACAACAGATCTGATCTGCTCAGCGCTTAGTGACTGCTGCCACCGCGACAAGCTGGCGATGCCGGCGCGAGCTGCTGCCGTTGCTGCCATTCGCTGGGGCTATACAGATGCAACGCCAAAGCATGCACTGGTCCGGCTAATTCAGCGGCCAGCAGTTGATTCACCAGCCGATGCCGGGCGATGCGTGACAGCCCATCAAACTGCCTACTGACCAGCGTAAGCTTATAGTGCGAATCAACTTCGCCGCGGCCATGCAGATGGCTTTCATTGATCAGTTCCAATACCTCCACCGCCAGCGCTTGCTGCAGCTTGGCCTGCATACCCTCAGCTAGCACGGTTAATTTTGAGTGACTGCTCATTACTGATTATTCCCCTGATCCACGGCACTAAAACAAATACGCCGATCGCGCCCAAGCCGCGCGAGCGCATCATAAATACTGGCCTGCTGCGCTTGCCCCTGCGGCACCACCAGCCGATAAAATTGTGAACTGACAGTCCCCGACTGTTGCCACAATAACACCCCATACTGTTGATAAAATTCAGCCAACAACAGCAACCCGTGCTGACGTCGCGGTGGCATCGCCGAG
>JALQTK010000038.1 GCA_023260975.1 Pseudidiomarina sp.
CCCAGTTACGCTGGTCGATTGTTTACGCCAACTGCCACAACAACTCGCCCGCGCGCAAGTGCAAGATGAGCAATTAGTTACCTATGCACACAAGCTGAGTAAAGAAGAAGCTCAATTGGATTGGCACCAACCCGCTACGGTATTGGAGCGCTGGGTGAGAGCCTTTAATCCATGGCCGATATGTTGGTTCATAACCGCGCAGGGCGAGCCAGTCAAAGTTTGGCGCAGTAGCGCTGAAACGGAATCCAGCAGCGCTGAGCCAGGTACGGTGCTGGCTGCCGATAAACAAGGTATTGTAGTAAAAACCGCAACAGGAGCGCTGCGCTTGCTGGTATTACAGCCAGCGGGGAAAAAGCCACTCAATGCCGCCGAGTTCCTCAATGGCCGCAGCGACTGGTTGACACTGGGTAGCCGTTTACCCGGCCTAGGCGATAATCATGGCCGCTAATGGCGCCGCCAGCAGAGCCGCAGCAGCGTCAGCACTGTTCCAGGTGCTGGAGCAGCAAAAATCGCTTAGCCAGGTTTTTCCAAGCCTCACTGACAGACTAGAGAGCCGCGATCGCGCGCTCGCTCAGACCATCTGTTACGGTGTACTGCGGGTGCTACCGCAACTGAATTTTATTGTTCGACAGTTGCTCAGCAAACCATTGAAAAAAGATATGCTGATACTGCATAGCTTATTGTTGGTGGGGATTTATCAGCTGCTCTACATGCGCACCAGCGACCATGCGGCGGTGGCAGCGACGGTAGAAGCGGCGGTGCTGCTCAAACAAAGTCGGCAAAAATCTCTGATTAACGCAATCTTGCGAAATGTGCAGCGCCAACGTGAGCAATTGGAAGCGCAATTGTGCGATCATCCCGAATTACAACATAATCACCCGCGCTGGCTAGCCGAACTCATTCAACAGCATTATCCGCAGCGGGCCGAGCAGATTATGCTCGCCAATAACCAGCAGCCACCGATGTGGTTGCGCATCAATGAGCAAAGGGTGCAGCGCGCCGATTACCTCGCCCTACTCGAGGCAGCTGATATCGCTGTGCAGCAGCAATCGCCGCTAGCGACTGCGATCCAATTACTACAACCCGTTGATGTACTGCGGCTACCGCATTTTGCCGATGGCTGGGTATCCGTACAAGATATCGCGGCGCAGCATGCCGCCTGGTTGCTGGGTGCTGAAGCCGGTGAGCATATTTTAGATTGTTGTGCCGCCCCTGGTGGCAAGACCGCGCATATTCTAGAGCGCCAGCCACAAGCACAGGTGCTAGCAATTGATGCCGACTCATTACGACTGCAGCGGGTGCATGACAATTTACAGCGACTACAACTTGGCGCACAGGTGATCTGTGCCGATGCTACTGATCCTGCCAGCTGGTGGGATGGCCAATTATTTGATCGTATTTTACTGGACGCACCCTGCTCAGCAACTGGTGTCATTCGCCGTCATCCAGATATTAAATGGTTGCGGCGTGCCAGTGATATTCAAGCATTGGTCGATTTACAGCAACAGATCCTGACGGCCCTCTGGTCGACATTGAAACCAGGTGGTACGCTGTTGTATGCAACGTGCTCGATTATACCGGCAGAAAACTCGAAACAAATTCAAGCATTCTTAGCCACGCATGCCGATGCCCAAGCTATATCGCTAGGGCCTCAAGGTGAAGTTGATTGGCAATGGTTGCCAGGTGATTTAGCTGGCGATGGTTTTTATTACGCAAAATTGGAAAAACAGCGATGAAAATTATCATTCTCGGTGGTGGCCAAGTAGGCGGAACGCTAGCAGAAAACCTGGTTGGCGAAGATAATGACATCACCGTTATCGATTCCAATCCTGATCGCTTAAGTACCCTTGGTGATAGTCATGATATCCGCACCATTCTTGGCCATGCCTCGCATCCGCGGGTGCTGCGTGATGCTGGCTGCGAAGATGCCGACATGCTGATTGCGGTGACTCCCAGCGATGAAACCAATATGCTCGCCTGTCAAATTGCCTATACTTTGTTTCGCACGCCGCGGCGTATTGCCCGCATTCGTTCTGAGGCCTTTATTGATTACAAAGATCAACTGTTTCACAAAGATGACATTCCAGTTGACCACCTGATCTCGCCAGAACAACAAGTTACACTGTATATAAAGCGCTTGGTTGATTACCCTGGCGCCCTGCAAGTCATGGAATTTGCTGGTGGCCGTGCCAGCCTTGTGGCGGTGCGGGCCTACTATGGCGGTAAATTAGTTGGCCACGCGATTGCTTCGTTAAAAGACCACATGCCCAATGTTGAAACCCGGGTAGCGGCAATTTTCCGCCAAGGGCAAGCCATTAAGCCCATGGGCACCACCATTATTGAAGCCGGCGATGAGGTGTTTTTTATCACCGATACGCGTTACGTGCGTATGGTGATGGAAGAAATGCAAAAGCTCGAGCATCAATATCGCCGCGTGATGATTGCTGGCGGGGGTAATATTGGTGCTGGGCTAGCGAAAATGCTCGAAGAAAATCACACTGTTAAATTAATTGAACGTGATTTAGCCCGCGCCCAAAAGCTAAACGAAGCACTAGAGCACACCACGGTGCTTGAAGGCGATGCGTCAGAATCACGACTACTCAGTGACGAACACATTGAAGATATTGACGTATTCATAGCTGTCACCAACGATGACGAAGCCAATATCATGAGCGCCATGCTGGCGAAGAAAATGGGCGCGAAGAAAACCATGGTACTGATTCAGCGCGAGGCTTATGTCGATTTAGTACAAGATAATGTCATTGATATTGCCATATCGCCGCAAGCTGCCACGGTCTCGGCACTGCTCTCGTTAATTCGTAAGGGTGATATCGTCAATGCCTACTCATTACGTAAAGGCGCGGCAGAAGCGATTGAAGCGGTCGCCCATGGCGATGAGAAAACCTCGAAAGTTATTGGTCGTACCATCAGTGAAATCAAACTGCCGCCAGGAACCACTATCGGCGCTATTGTGCGCGGCCACGAGGTGTTGATTGCGCATGATGACACGGTGATTCAACCCGACGATCACGTCATCATGTTCTTGGTCGACAAAAAGTATATTCGTGATGTGGAACGGCTGTTCCAGCCGAGTGCACTATTTTTCTAGGGGTTTCCCAGCCCCGCTTAAGGGGCTGGCAGTTAAATTTACGAGCGCCAGAAGGTCGGCGTTAATAGCACAAGAATGGTGAACACCTCTAAACGCCCAAACAACATAGCAACCACCAATAGCCATTTCGCCGTATCGGGCAAACTAGCATAATTAGCTGCCACCTCGCCAAGCCCCGGGCCAAGGTTATTCAAGCATGCTGCAACCGCTGAGAATGCGGTCAGATCGTCTACGCCGGTGGCTAACACGCCGAGCATAATCACTACGAAGACCAACGCATAGGCGGCAAAAAAGCCCCACACGGCCTCAACCACCCGCTGCGGAAGCACCCGATTACCTAATTTAACTGAAAACACCCCAGCTGGATGAACTAAACGGTTGAGTTCACGCACCCCTTGCCGATACAACAACACCACTCGGACTACTTTTAATCCGCCGGCGGTTGAACTCGCACAACCACCAATAAAACTAGAAAAAATCAGTAACAGCGGTAAAAACAGCGGCCAGCTAGCAAAATCGGTGGTCGCAAAACCAGCTGTGGTGCTAATCGATACGGCTTGGAACATAGCTTGATTGAAGGCGGTTTCGGTATCAGCAAAAATACCATGCACAAACACCGTCATAAATACCGTTAAAATCAACGCCACTTGGATCAAAATAAAGGCGCGTACTTCAGGGTCGCGCCAGTAGTTAGCTAAACTGCGGCCGGTAATGGCGGCATAGTGTACGGCGAAATTCATTGATGATAGCAACAGGAACACCACGCAAATGGTATTTATGGTACTACTAGCAAAATGCCCCATACTGGCGTCATAGGTACTAAAACCACCAACCGCAATAGTTGAGAACGCATGCCCAATGGCATCAAACCAGCCCATACCAGCGATACGATAAGCCACCGCACAAGCAACGGTCAGTGCCACATAGATATACCATAGGTGTTTCGCGGTATCGGCAATGCGCGGCGTCATTTTAGCATCTTTCAAGGGACCAGGAATTTCGGCCCGATACAACTGCATGCCACCAATACCCAGCATCGGCAAGATGGCGACTGCCAGCACGATGATCCCCATACCTCCCAACCATTGCAGTTGTTGGCGATAAAATAGGATGCTTTTCGGGAGTAATTCTAAACCAGTCACAACCGTCGCGCCGGTTGTTGTTAGGCCTGAAAATGATTCAAACACCGCATCAGTAACCGATAACGGTAACTCTTCAGCAAACCACAAGGGGACAAACCCAACCATGCCAAGTACTGTCCAAAACAGTACGGTGAGCAAAAAGCCATCGCGGACTTTCAAGTCGGAGCGTTCGTGGCGATTGGGATACCAAACCAAAAAGCCGATCACCAGACAAACCGCGAAAGCCAACATAAACGCTGCGCCGCCGCCATCCTCATAGATCAACGCCACCACTGCCGGCGGCAATAGCGACACGCTAAACAAACAAATTAGTAGCCCTAAAATGCGAAATATTCCGCTAAAGCGCACGCTCTATCCTCATCCAGCTCGGCCATGACCGGTTCATTCTGGGTTATCGTTATTACCTCATAGCGCAAACTATGCGGGGTTTATGCCGTAACCGCAACCCGAATTTTACGCTATTTTATCGCCTTAGCGCCACACCAGCGGCTGTCTAATCACCACTGCTGGCAACAACGCACAACTCAACACAGCAACTTTGGCGCAATTTCAAACGCACGTTTAAATAATCATTGAAAAAATGGCTGGTTCAAGCCAAACTCATAGAGTTAACACCACCACATAGACCGAACGCCAGCTGATAATCTGTCGCTACGGAATATAAAGGAGACCGTTTATGATTTATCAAGGTGATAGCATTCGGGTTCAATTTGTTGAAGCAGGCATTGCTGATCTGCAATTTGCAGCGGCCGGCTCAGTCAATAAATTTGACCAGAAAACCTTGCAAGAATTTAGTGCAGCACTGACAGCCCTTGCCAACACCACTGATTTACGTGGGGTGATTGTTACCAGTAACAAACCCACTTTTATTGTTGGTGCCGATATCACTGAGTTTCTCAGCTTGTTCGCCGATATTGAACAAACTAAAAAATGGGTTGCTATGGCATCGCGGGTGTTCGATCAACTCGAAGATTTACCGGTTCCAACCGTCGCTGCAGTGAGCGGTTTTGCCCTCGGTGGCGGCTGTGAAGCAACACTCGCTTGCGACTACCGCGTTGCTGATACCACCGCGACTATTGGTTTGCCCGAAGTAAAACTTGGCCTAATTCCGGGGTTTGGCGGCACCATGCGTCTACCCCGCGTGATTGGTCCAGATAACGCGATTGAGTGCATCGCTACTGGCAAAAACAACAGCGCCGCAGAAGCTTTAAAAGTTGGCTTGGTCGACGCCGTGGTGGCACCGGAGAAACTCCGTGATGCTGCCCTTGCAATGGTCAAGCAAGCCGTTGATGGTGACCTTGATTGGCGTGCCAAACGCCAGCCTAAGCTCGACCCACTGCAAGCCAATGATACCGAACTGACGATGACCCTGATCACCGCCAAAGCGATGATTGCCGCGCAAGCAGGTAAGCATTATCCGGCACCACATGCCGCCATCAAAGCCATTGAACAAGGCGCTCGTCACCATCGTGAAGGCGCGCTGCAGGCTGAAAATGAAGCGTTTGTCGGTTTAACGCAAACCGATGCATGCCGCGCGCAAGTGGGTATTTTCCTCGCTGACCAACTGGTCAAAGGGAAAGCCAAGAAGGCCGCTAAAGTCGCTACCAAAGCCATCAACCGCGCCGCTGTTCTGGGAGCCGGCATTATGGGTGGTGGCATTGCCTATCAATCGGCTTACAAAGGCGTGCCGGTGGTGATGAAAGATATTCGCCAAGAAGCGCTTGATTTAGGCATGAAAGAAGCCAGCTCGATCTTAGGTAAGTTGGTCGAAAAAGGTCGTATGGACCACAAAAAAATGGCCAAGGTTCTCTCGTCCATTACCCCAACGCTTGCCGACGAAGCGGTAAAAGGCGTTGATATTGTCGTTGAAGCGGTGGTTGAAAACCCTGATGTGAAAGGTAAAGTACTGGCTCACGTTGAAAGCCTAGTCGGTGCCGATACTATTATTACCTCTAACACTTCAACGATTTCTATTGACCGTTTAGCGAAGTCGTTAAAAGACCCATCGCGTTTCTGTGGCATGCACTTCTTCAACCCTGTGCACAAAATGCCCTTAGTCGAAGTGATTCGTGGCAAACACACCTCCGATGCAACCGTTGCAGCGGTCGTTGCGTATGCTGCGCGTATGGGCAAGACCGCGATTGTGGTTAACGACTGCCCTGGCTTCTTGGTAAACCGCGTATTGTTCCCTTACCTCGCTGGGTTTGCTGGCATGGTCGATGAAGGCGTTGATTTTGTTGCTATCGATAAAGTCATGGAAAGACAGTTCGGCTGGCCGATGGGCCCTGCCTATTTGTCTGACGTGGTTGGTATTGATACCGCTGACCATTGCACCGTGGTTATGGCCGACGGCTTCCCTACACGCATGCCGCGCGATACCAATAGTGCCGTAGCAAAATTAGCTGCGGCGTCGCGCTTTGGCCAGAAAAATGGCAAGGGCTTCTATAATTACGGTATCGATAAGAAAGGCCGACCAGCTAAAGAGCAAGCGCCTGAAGTATACCAACTGCTCGGTATTAATGGTAAGCAACTCAACGCTGATGAAATCATTGCGCGTTGCATGATTCCAATGGTCAACGAATGTGTGCGCTGTCTTGAAGAGGGTATCGTTGATAGTGCCGCTGAGTGCGATATGGCGTTGCTATACGGTCTTGGTTTCCCGCCATTCCGTGGCGGTCCATTCCGTTACCTTGAAACGGTTGGTTACGCTAATTTTGTTGCCTTGGCAGACCAGTATGCTCACCTTGGCGAAATGTTCCAAGTCACCGACGGCCTGCGTGCGAAAGCACAGCAAGGCGGCTCTTACCTGGCGGGTTAACGGAGGAATTTATGAAAGACGTAGTTATTGTCGATTGCATCCGCACCCCTATGGGGCGCTCAAAAGGTGGCGTATTCCGCCATGTTCGCGCAGAAGATCTTTCTGCGCATCTTATGAAGGGCTTACTCGAACGCAACCCGCAAGTGGATGTGAACGAGCTAGAAGACATTTACTGGGGCTGCGTGCAGCAGACTCTAGAGCAAGGCTTCAATGTGGCTCGTAACGCCTCGCTGATCGCCGGCATTCCGCATAAAGTAGGCGCAGTCACGGTCAACCGTTTATGTGGCTCATCGATGCAAGCCATTCACGACGCCGCCCGCGCTATTATGGCGGGTGATGGTGAAGTATTCATTGCTGGCGGCGTTGAACATATGGGTCACGTGCCGATGAACCACGGTATTGATTTTCATCCCGGCATGAACAAATCGGTGGCGCGAGCTGCAGGTATGATGGGCATGACCGCCGAATTGTTGGCGCACAAATTCAATATTGATCGGGCGCAGCAAGATGCCTTTGCAGCGCGATCGCACCGGTTATCTCACTTAGCCACCATTGAAGGTCGCTTTGATGCCGAGATTCTGCCCATTGAAGGCCATGATGCCGACGGTATTTTACGGTTAATCAAGCACGACGAAGTGATTCGTCCAGAGACCACCGTAGAGGGTTTAGCGGCATTACGGCCGGTATTTGATCCCGTTAATGGTACCGTCACTGCCGGTACCTCGTCGGCTCTTTCAGATGGCGCCGCAGCGGTATTGATGATGTCAGCTGACAAAGCCAAAGCGCTCGGGTTAACCCCTCGAGTACGTATTCGAAGTATGGCTATTGCCGGTTGTGACCCGTCGATTATGGGCTATGGCCCAGTGCCCGCGACCGAAAAAGCGCTGCAACGTGCTGGTTTAAGCATTAATGATATCGACTTGTTCGAGCTAAACGAAGCTTTTGCTGCGCAATCACTGCCGGTATTAAAAGGCCTCGGTATTTTGGACAAAATGGACACCCAAGTGAACTTGAACGGTGGCGCTATTGCCCTCGGTCATCCGCTGGGTTGCTCAGGCGCGCGTATTTCCACCACCTTGATCAACCTGATGGAAAGCAAGGATGCCACCTTAGGTCTGGCAACCATGTGTATCGGTCTTGGTCAAGGCATTGCAACCGTCTACGAGCGCATTTAAGGCGTTTTTGGCAATAAAAGCCCGCCTTTTTTAAGGCGGGTTTATTATTGTTTGCGGATCAGGTAGCGATACGGCACAACGGTGGTATCGGCGCTGACCAATTCATGCTCCATGAAGCGGCAAAAAGCCGGCACATCGCGGGTCGTGGCGGGGTCGTCGGCAATCACTTCGAGCACCTCGCCGACCTGTAACTTGCGCATTTCAATACGGATCAGCATCACCGGTTCGGGGCAGCGTAAACCAAGCGTATCAAGTTTAACCGAGCTACTCATTACAGATACTTTTGCCAAAATTCAGCCACACCCATAGCTGGCTCTAATTGATAGGGCTTGAAGCCAAATTTTTGGTAGGCCATCTTAGCTGGCTGATTACCTTGCAATACTTCTAAGGTCAACTTACAACAACCACGAAACTGCGCCAGGGTTTCGACGTGTTGTAATAAGCGCTTGGCAATACCCTTGCCACGATGGCTACTAATCACTGCAATATCATGAATATTCATAACTGGTTTGGCCGCAAAAGTAGAAAAACCTTCGACACAATTAGCTAGCCCAACCGCTTGGTCATCTTCAAAGGCCAATAGCGAAAACACATGATCGCGCTTTGCCATTTCATCAACCAGGGTTTGCTTGGTTGTTTCCGGTAATGCCTCAGCGCCACCCATTGGGTCCTGTGCGTAAGCATCGAGCATGGCAACAACCGCTTGTCGGTGTTTCGGGTTTTGAAAATCGGCAAGAACAATTTCTAACATCAGCTTCTACTTTTTATCGTAAGGTGAAAGCCCGCATGTCGTCGCAGACTGACTGGTAACAGTGACAATCGATGTAATGGTCATTAACCATACCGACAGCTTGCATGAAAGCATAACAAATAGTGGTTCCGACGAAATTGAAGCCGGCTTTTTTCAGCGCTTTTGCCATACTATCAGAAACCGCATCGGAGGTTGGAACTTCACCCACCCGACGGGCAAAAATTCGCGGCTTGCCATCACTGAATTGCCACAAAAATTGATTAAAAGCGATGCCTTTATCGCGCAGCGCTACATAGGCGCGAGCATTTTTAAAAATAGATTCAATCTTTAATCTATTGCGAATAATACCACTGTTGTGCAGTAATTCCTGCTGATAACTAGCAGGCAACTGCAGCAGCGCGTCTGGGTCAAAATCTGCATAAGCTTGTTGATAAGTCGCTTGTTTACGCAAAATCGTGAGCCAACTTAGGCCGGCTTGTTGGCCATCCAAACAGAGCTTTTCAAACAGCTCACGGCTATCAGCGACTGGCCTGCCCCACACGGTATCGTGATAGGCGACATAGGTCGCATCGTTACCACACCAACTACAACGTTGAATAGTCTCAGTCATTTTGCATGGCATCCTGTCACCGAGCGCAAACACAAGGTATAATTTACGCCAAATTGGATTAAAAATCAGCAAGAGAAGCAGCATGGCAAGCTACGACGTAAAAACCTTTCAAGGCCTTATTCTGGCGCTGCAGAACTACTGGGCGCAACAAGGCTGTGCGATTGTGCAACCACTGGATATGGAAGTGGGCGCTGGCACCTTTCATCCAATGACTTTTTTACGGGCCGTCGGTCCAGAACCGGCAAGCTTCGCCTATGTGCAGCCATGCCGGCGACCCACCGATGGTCGCTATGGCGAAAACCCCAATCGCTTACAACATTATTATCAGTTTCAAGTCATTCTGAAGCCCTCACCAAGCGATATTCAAGCACTCTATTTGGGCTCATTAGAAATGCTTGGGTTTGACCCGCTGATACACGATATTCGCTTTGTTGAAGACAACTGGGAATCACCGACTCTTGGCGCTTGGGGTCTAGGCTGGGAGGTCTGGCTCAATGGCATGGAAGTCACTCAGTTCACCTATTTCCAGCAAGTCGGTGGGCTCGAATGCAAACCCGTTGCCGGCGAAATTACCTACGGCCTTGAGCGGTTGGCTATGTACATTCAAGGTGTCGATTCTATTTATGATTTGGTTTGGGCTAATGGACCGCGTGGCACCATTTTATACGGCGATGTATTTCACCAAAACGAAGTGGAGCAATCGACCTACAATTTTGAACATGCCAACATTGACACATTGTTCGCGCGCTTTGATGCGGCAGAGAAAGAATGTGAGCATTTATTAGCAGCAGAGCTGCCATTGCCAGCATACGAGCAAGTCATGCGAGCTTCACATGCGTTCAATTTGCTTGATGCGCGCCGGGCTATTTCAGTGACCGAACGGCAACGCTATATTTTGCGTGTACGTACCATGGCCAAAGGCTGTGCTGAAGCCTATTACGCCAAACGCGAAGCCTTGGGCTTTCCGTTAGTAACGTCACAAGGAGCTTAAAACGTGCAACATAATACGTTACTGATTGAAATTGGCACCGAAGAGCTGCCACCAAAAGCACTCAAAGGCTTAAGTGAAGCGTTCACCAATGCCATACAACAGCTGTTAAGCGAAGCGCAATTTAGTTTTAGCGCTATTAAACCGTTCGCCTCAGCGCGTCGTTTAGCGGTACAAGTTGTCGACTTAACGGCTGAGCAAGCCGATAGCTTGGTTGAGAAGCGCGGCCCTGCAGTCGCTGCAGCATTTGCCAGTGATGGTACCCCAAGCAAAGCCGCTGAAGCCTGGGCACGGTCAAATGGCATTGAAGTGAATCAAGCCGAACGGCTAGTAACCGACAAAGGCGAATGGTTGCTGTACAAAGCAACTGTGCCTGGCCAACCGCTGGCCACGGTGCTTCCTGAGCTGGTGCAACAAGCCTTGAAACAACTACCCATTGCCAAGCCAATGCGCTGGGGCAATTCGGACGCGCAATTTATTCGCCCAGTCCATACTATCACTATGCTTTACGGCGACCAGTTAATTGCCGGTGAGGTGTTAGGCATTGAGTCGGGCACACAACTACAGGGGCACCGTTTTCATTGCCCGGCTGGGGTGCATTTAAGCCATGCCAATGACTATGAAAAGACTCTCTATGGCGCTCACGTTGTGGCCGACTTCAGCCGTCGTCGCGAGCTTATTGTTACCGCGATTAACCAGCTAGCCAGCAAGCTTGGCGGTCACGTTGAGCATGATTCGGCGTTATTAGATGAAGTAACTGCATTGGTCGAGTGGCCGGTGGCGCTATCGGCACGCTTTGACGAGAGCTTTTTAGAGGTTCCCAAGGAGCCCTTGATAGTCACCATGAAAGACGACCAGCGTTACTTTCCGTTGCAAGATAACCACGGCAAGCTGCTACCAGCGTTTATTTTTATTACCAATATAGATAGCAAAGACCCAGCGCAAATAATTGCTGGTAATGAGAAAGTAGTGCGCCCCCGCTTGGCCGATGCGCAATTCTTTTTTAATAGCGATAAGAAGACTAGTTTAGTGCAACGTCGCGACAACTTGGCTACCGTGTTATTTCAAAAAGACCTCGGCTCGGTGCAACAGAAATCCGATCGTATTGCCCAAGTAGCTGCCGCTATCGCTGCATTAATTGGTAGCGATGCAGCCATCGCAGAGCGTGCTGGCTGGCTGTGTAAAGCCGACTTAAACTCAAATATGGTATCAGAGTTTCCTGAAACGCAAGGCATCATGGGTATGCATTATGCCCGTCATGATGGCGAACCCGAGGGTGTTGCAGAGGCTATTTATGAGCACTATTTGCCGCGCTTTTCCGGTGATGCACTGCCCAAAACGCTCGCGGGCGCAGCGGTAGCTATTGCTGACAAGCTCGATACCCTGGTTGGTATTTTCGGTATCGGCATGATCCCAAAAGGTGATCGTGACCCATTTGCGCTGCGTCGTGCGGCGATTGGTTTATTGCGCATTATTGTCGAGAAGAAGCTACCGCTCGATTTGCAGCAGTTAGTGGAAATTTCGCGCGCTAGTTTTGGCTCGTTACTGACATCCACTACCGTGCAGAACGATGTTGTAGAGTTTTTGCTCGGTCGTTTTCGTGCTTGGTATCAAGAGCAAAATATTGATATCGACGTCATTCAGGCTGTACTCGCTCGTCGCCCAACCCGCCCAGTTGATTTTGACCAACGCGTTCATGCGGTCAGCGCATTTCGGGCCTTGCCGCAAGCCGATGCATTGGCCGCAGCAAATAAACGCGTGAGTAATATCTTGGCCAAGGTTCAAGGGGCTATTCCTACCGCGGTAAATCCAGCACTGTTTTCTGAGCCTGCAGAAACGGTTCTTTATGACGCCCTCAAGGCGGCCTCTGCTGTTGCCTCTGCCAAGTTAGATAACGGCAACTATAGCGCCGCCCTGAACGAATTAGCGGCACTACAAGCGCCAGTTGATGCCTTTTTCGAGACCGTTATGGTCAATGCTGAAGATGCTGCGGTACGGGCAAACCGTCAGGCCTTGTTAGGTCAATTACAACAGCAATTTTTGCAGATCGCTGATATCTCACTATTAACCTCATAGGCGTTACCTGAGTTAACCCAGCCACAACGAAAAAGCCCGAACAATGGTTCGGGCTTTTTTATAACGCATATCATCACCATTACACGTCGAGGTTTGCCACCCGCAGTGCATTGGTTTCGATAAAGGCTCGACGTGGCTCAACATCATCACCCATTAGGGTGGTGAATAATTGATCCGCACCAATAGCGTCTTCAATAGTAACTCGCAGCATTCGCCGCGTTTCTGGATCCATGGTGGTTTCCCACAACTGCTCTGGATTCATCTCACCAAGACCTTTGTAGCGCTGGATGTAAATACCACGTTTTGATTCAGCAATAAGCCATTCGACTGCTTCAACAAAATCGCTCACTGGCTTCTCTTTTTCGCCGCGACGAACAAAACCACCGGCTTCAACCAAACCATTGATTTTCTCACCAATAGAAACCAGTTGATCGTAGTCGCGTGACATCAAGAATTCAAAACTCAATGGATAATCGGTATCAATACCATGACGACGAACGGTAACTACCGGTAAATAACGACTACGTTCTGGATCATGTTGCACCGACAAGGTATAGGTTGCGGAGTTGATTTCGCGAGCTGTTAAATCACGCCCCAACTCGACCGCCCAAGATTCCATAACACCTTGATTCGCCATCATTTCTTCAGTAATTCGTGGCGCATAAAGTAAGCGTTGCAAGAAGTCTTCTGGCATCCGCCGCGATAAGCGGTTACGAATACTGTTTTGTGCTAACTGATAATCGTTAACCAACGATTCCAAATGCTGACCACTAATGCCAGGTGCTTCGGCATTCACATGCAACGACGCGCTATCAAGTGCCAAGCTGGTCAAATACTGGATCAGTGCAGGGTCATCTTTAATGTAACTCTCTTGCTTACCCTTTTTGACTTTATACAAGGGTGGCTGAGCAATATAAATATAACCACGCTCAATAATTTCCGGGAGTTGACGATAGAAGAAGGTCAACAGTAGCGTACGAATATGCGAACCGTCGACATCAGCATCGGTCATAATAATGATGCGGTGATAACGAATTTTGTCGGGATTGTATTCATCCCGACCAATACCACAACCAAGCGCAGTGATTAGCGTAGCCACTTCTTGTGAAGCGAGCATCTTATCAAAGCGTGCCTTTTCAACATTTAATATCTTACCCTTCAACGGCAAAATGGCTTGGAATCTACGATTACGCCCCTGCTTCGCAGAGCCGCCTGCCGAGTCACCTTCGACAATGTAGAGTTCCGAGAGGGCCGGATCTTTCTCTTGGCAATCAGCCAATTTACCGGGCAAGCCAGCAATATCCAGCGCACCTTTCCGGCGGGTCATTT
>JALQTK010000039.1 GCA_023260975.1 Pseudidiomarina sp.
CCACGCGGCTATGACTGGCGCCGATCAATCTATAAGCAACTCGGTATTATCACCGTGCGTGACCAACATGATGCCTTGCAAGCCATGTTAAAGCGCTGGGATTTTATTGATGGCACACGGGTAGGAATGTGGGGCCACAGTGGTGGTGGTACGCAAACCTTGAATGCGCTATTCCGTTACCCCGATGCCTTTCATGTCGGCATGGCATTAGCACCAGTGCCCGATTTGACCCTATACGATACCATTTATCAGGAACGTTATTCGGGGCTACTGCCGGATAGTGCCGATTCGTATCGCCAAACTTCGGCGCTTACCCATGCTGAGCAGCTGCGCGGTAAACTACTACTGGTGCACGGTACTGGCGATGATAACGTCCATTTTCAAGGCTCCGAGCGTTTGGTTAATGCATTGATTTCGCATGGTAAACAGTTTGATTATTTTGCCTACCCGAACCGCACCCACGGCATTACTGAGGGCACTGGTACGACCCAGCATTTGCGCACCATGATGGCTGAATTCCTGCAACGCAATCTGCCTGCTGGAGGCCGTTCGCGTAACTAGTCGGTCGGCTCGATATAGTCCAAATAGGCATCGTTCAGCACGGTCAGTCCGTGCTGACGAAGCCATTGGTCACTGCGATCATGGTTAGGGGCATAGCGTTTCACTAGCTGCCAAAACTGCGCCGAGTGATTGAATTGTTGTAAATGACAGAGCTCATGCAACACCACATCAGTTACTACCCATTCAGGCGCCAGCCACAGCTTCCAACTAAAGCGCAGCTCACCGGCGCGGGTGCAGTGGCCCCACTTACTGCGAAAACTTCCGACCGACCAGCACTTCGGTTGCAAGGCATGATTCGCCGGCCAGTTGGCAAAAAAAACATCGAGCCACTGCTGGGCTTGCTGTTGATACCACTGTTGCACCAGTTGCGGAACCTTAGTCTGTGCGCGGCTACGGGAACTAATGCCAAGCTGTAATTGCTGCTGCTGGTAGCTGACCTGATTGCGTGGCGCGGCAAAAATTTGCAGCGTCAAGGGCTCACCAAGCCAACGCAAACGTTCGCCACTGCACCATTGGCGCTGCGGAAGTGCTTGTAATAGCTGCCGTTGGCGCTCAACATGATCAGTAATCCAGGTTTGCTTGGCAGACACAAAGGCTGCGATAGTACTTTCCGGCATACGCATCGGTGCATGTACCAATACTTCACCGGCACTAATTTTTATCGCCAGTGTGCGCCGTTTGCTCCGTTTAATGGTATAGCTCATGCATTGCACCCAGTGTGGTTTTGCGTGATCATAGCGCAGATTGATTCGAACGACATCGCCTTAATGAACGGGCACAAAGGAGCAGTAGCATGAGCACCCGACACTTCGATTATTTAACTATTGGCGCTGGTAGCGGTGGCATTGCCTCTGCCAATCGGGCCGCCCAACGCGGCGCCAAAGCAGCAGTGATCGAAGCGAAGGCAGTGGGTGGTACCTGTGTCAATGTTGGCTGCGTGCCGAAAAAAGTCATGTGGTACGGCGCCCACATTGCAGAAGCGCTCAAATACAGCTCCGCCTACGGCTTTGACATCAAGCAAAACGGCTTCGATTGGGCCACTCTGGTGCGCAATCGTGAAGCTTATATTGAGCGCATTCATGGCGGCTATCAGCGTGGCTTCGCCAGTAACGGGGTGACTTATATTGAGGGCTTTGCACGATTTATTGATGCGCATACCGTTGCAGTGAATGGTGAGCGCATCAGCGCCGACCATATCACCATCGCAACCGGTGCTCAATCACGCTGGCCTGAGCTCCCGGGCGCCGAATACGGTATTGATTCCGACGGTTTTTTTGCCCTAACCGAACAGCCGCGTAAAGCCGCAGTTGTCGGCGCAGGCTATATTGCCGTTGAAATAGCTGGCGTCTTGCATGCACTCGGTACCGAGACTCATCTACTGGTGCGCGGCGATCGGCCATTACGTAATTTCGACCAAGATATCACCACGATGCTGTTGCAACGTATGGAACAAGACCAACTGCCGCTGCAGCGCAATTTTGTACCGACCAGTGTGAGCAAACAAGCAAACGGGCTGCTCACCATTCACGCTGCCAACGGCCAACAACTCACTGACATTGATTGTCTGATTTGGGCAATCGGCCGCGATCCGAACAGCGCCGCACTAAATTTGGCCGCTGCAGGGGTAACAACCGACGAATATGGCCACATCGTGGTGGATGAATTTCAAAACACCAATGTAACCGGAATATACGCAGTCGGCGATGTCACCGGCGCAGCGCAGCTTACCCCAGTGGCGATTAAAGCCGGTCGTTTGCTGGCCGAGCGGCTGTTTAATCCAGCTATGGCGACTGCCAAAATGGATTTCCGCCACATTCCAACAATTGTATTTAGTCACCCGCCTATTGCTACCATCGGGCTTACTGAAGCCGAAGCGCGCGAGCAGCACGGCGACGCTGTGCGCGTTTATAAATCACAGTTTGCCGCTATGTACAACGCCATCACACCGCACCGCGCGCTGACCACGGTAAAATTAGTGTGCTTAGGTGACGATGAGAAAATTATTGGTCTACATGGCATCGGTGAAGGTATGGACGAGATCTTACAAGGCTTCGCAGTAGCGATTCGCATGGGCGCCAGCAAAGCAGATTTTGATGCCACCATTGCGCTACACCCCACGTCCGCAGAAGAGTTTGTGACATTACGTTAGGAGTTCGCCATGATTTTCGCTTTACTCGGCGCTATTTTTATTGGTTTAAGTTTAGGTATTTTTGGTTCAGGTGGCTCTATTCTCACGGTGCCGGTGCTACTTTATTTGGCTGATATGCCGGCCAATACCGCCATTGCATCATCGCTATTGATCGTCGCCTTTATTAGTTTGTTTGGCAGTTGGCCAAGTATTCGTAAGCAACTAGTATCGTGGCCGCATGTGTGGCTATTTGGTATTCCGGGAATGATTGGTGCCTACTTCGGTGCTTGGGCTGGGGGCTCGGTTGATAGTCGCATTCAACTCGGCGTGTTTGTGACTATTAATGGCAGTGGCGGCAGTGTTTATGTGGCGCGGGCGTAGTGTTGATAAACCAGCTCAGCAAATAAATATTGCCAAGGTCATCAGCGACGGTTTAGCGGTCGGCGCCATTACTGGTTTTGTTGGCGTTGGTGGCGGCTTCTTAATTGTACCGGCGTTGGTATTACTGGGTGGTGTGCCGATGGTGCGCGCTATCGGCACCAGCCTACTCATTATTGCGCTGAAATCATTTGTCGGTTTTGCTAAGTATTACTCGGTATTGACCGCACAAGGTTTGAGTTTTGATTGGCCAATTATAGCAATGGTGGCGGCAGCTGGTATTGTTGGTAGTTTCGCTGGAAATTTCATCGGTTCACGATTACCTCGGCAGACATTACAAAAAGGTTTTGCCTTGTTTTTAGGGGTTATGGCTATTATTGTACTCACCCAATCTGTGCTTTAGGAGATCATCATGAAAACAGCTCAACAATTAGTCGCAGAGGCGAAATCACGCATCACCGAAGTGAATGTGCAGCAATTACAACAAGCACTCAGCGACCACCACACCTTGCTGATTGATGTGCGCGAGCCAGAAGAATTTGCGCAAGGTAACATTGACCGGGCTGTGAATATGCCACGCGGGGTATTGGAGATGAAAATCCACTTACACCCATCGGTAGCTCATCATTGTGAGGCTGATCAGGCACTGGCGAAACTGATTGACCAGCCAATCTATCTGATTTGCCGCTCTGGTGCGCGCTCAGCACTTGCTGCCGATAGTTTGCGACAAATGGGCTTTAAACAAGCTATTTCAGTGGCTGGTGGCTTTGTCGCCTGGCAAGAAGCTGGATTGCCGGTCGAAAACTAAGCGCCGGCACTGTTGGCTAATTTCATCGACCGTTATGCTGACTAGTAATCGATTACTGAGATCCTAAACACGGAGAATCACTATGTTACTCAGCTTTCATAGCATCTTGCTCTACACCCACATTGTGCTTGGTGTGTTGGCGATGGCATTATTCTGGATACCAATGCTTACCCGAAAAGGTGGCCGCCATCATCGACGCTTTGGACAAATCTATGTGTGGACTATGCACACGGTTGCTTGGTCAGGTCTTATTATGTCGATTATGGTGCTCATTGATCCGGCCTATTATAAGGCCAGCTTCGTTGCTCGCAGTAATGACCCAGCCGCAACCATTGCAACGATCCGTTCGATGTGGACATTACTACTGTTGTTATCCATCTTGACCATTGCTGGTGTCGTCAATGGCACTATGGTTCTCAAACATAAACAACCACGAGAGCTGCGCCGCGTCAGCTATCTAATCTGGCCAGCCGCGTTGTTCGCAGTATCAATCGCCACACTATTTTTTGGCTTAAGTAGCATTCGCACCCCGTTCGGACCGAATTGGTTACACTTGATTTTTGCCACACTCGGGTTGGTGAGCTCGGTACAAATGGCACAGTATGTGTTTCAGCGCCAACGCAATGATAAACGTTGGCTCATTGAACATTTAGGCGCCATGACGGGCACTGGTATTGCAGTGTATACCGCATTTTTTGCCTTTGGTGCGCGCCATTTATTTGCCAATTTTGGTAACTGGCAATTGCTCGGCTGGGTCTTGCCCGGTGTGATTGGCGGCATCGCAATCTACTATTGGACGCGTAAATACCAGTCACACCTGCAGCTTGACTAGTTATTCACCCGCGGGGCCGGCATGCGTGCCCCGCCTTGCAACAAGGTTAACTGCGTCGGAACCTCATCAGTCGCTGGAAATAGCAAGGTAATTCCAAATTGGCTGTTGTAAAGTTCATGCTCCGACGCTGCAGCCAAGGCAAAAGCCACTTGACCGGTGGCTTGCGCGGTTAGCCCTGAGGGACCGAGTCGCACTTGAATGATAAATCCAGGTTGTAGTTGATAATCGCCAATTAGGCGCAACGCTTGTTGCTCGCTGAGCTCAACCACATTGCGTACAGCGACCTCATCACTCACCTTGTTAGCATAAACGGGAGTGACTGCACCCGCTTGGTAAAAATCAACGCCGCGAATCTCACCCTCAGCAGAGCGTTGCACAGTAAAATACGCCAGTGAATCGGCTAATGCATAGGTATCATCACCGACATAAATAACCTTAGCCTCGCTACCACCTTGGCGCTGGCTGAACAGCTCGCCATCGCGATGAATTAAATAGCGCTGCGTCTCAGCATCAATTTGATAACTGCCATGTAATTGTTGCATCATCTGCGTCGATAGCAGCTGTTCTGGCCAATCAATTGGTAATGGCTGGCCCAGCGCAACTGCTGCTAAACGCTTGCTCAGCAGCGTTGGCTGAATTTGTGGCGTGTCACTGTTAGCGAGCACCACCACCGATAGTTGGCTCTCGTCTAACCATATACCGTCGCTTACAAAACCATGAATGCCACCACTGTGCTCACGCAGCGTTTGCCCTAAAAATTGTCCTAAACCAAGCCCATAACCATAGTTCGGCATCACCTCGGTCGGCGTGATCATTTGTTGATACCATGCAGGCGCCAGCACTTGGCCTGTATGCAAAGCATATTGCCAGCGGTCGACATCTCGAGCGGTCGCTGCCAGCGCCCCAGCCGCATGCGGTTGACTGATACTCATTGGTAGTGCTGTGGTTACCGTCTCAGAACCGGTATAGCCCTGAATCGGGTAGCGCGCAGCACTGCTGTCGTCATAGTAATCAGTAGCATTAAGTTGCAGCGGTTGTAATAGAGTTTGCTCAATATAGTCGTGCCAAGCCATACCAGTCAGCGCTTCAATCACTGCCCCAACCAGCACATAACCTGAATTGTTGTATGCCCAGCGTTGCCCTGGAGCAAAATCTCGCGGTAACTCGGCGAATACGTCAATTAATTCCTGCGTGCTGATATCGCGTCTAATGCGCTCGTCCATCATATAACCAGGAATACTGGTATAACTTGCAATACCTGAGGTGTGATTCAGCAGTTGCGCAACCGTGACGTCGTTAAAACGTTGGTCGTCCAGCAGCCTGCCAACCGAGTCGCTCAAGCTTAGCTTGCCTTCAGCAGCTAAGGTTAATAGCGCTGCCGCAGCATATTGTTTGGTAATTGACCCTATCAATAACAAATCATCGGCAGCTATCGCGCGTTGCGATGCAACATCAGCTAGCCCTAGAGCGGCTTGGTAAATGACCTGACCACGTTGTGATATGACCACGCTGACACCGGGCTGATTAGGCGCGACCAAGGTCTTTAATAACTCGTCAAATGAAGCCTTTGAAGGAGGCTGAATGGGCTCTGCCACGCTGTTTGCGCTAACCAAAATTAGCAGTAATGTGATCATCAACTTAGCCATAACGCATTCCTTTCTATCGACATAGATGCGATGAAGTTTAACGCAAATAGCACCAACACAAGTGGGCTATTCAGTAAAATTCTGTAAGCAAACGTAGCAACTACAGCAGGCTCATACCAATCTATGCGAATTTACGCTAATCTTTATTGATAAAGTTAAGTATGATGGGGCTATTGTTAAGTGAGTTTGTAAAGGAGTGGGTTATGAGTCTGTGCATTGGCGATATCGCACCTGATTTTACTATTGAAACAACCCAAGGTCCGATTAACTTTCACCAATGGAGTGAGGGCTCATGGGTATTCTTTTTTAGTCACCCAGCTGATTTCACCCCAGTATGCACCACCGAAATGGGGCGTACCGCGCAACTTGCGCCCGAATTTGCCAAACGCAATGTCAAGCCACTTGGTTTATCGACCGATAGTGTCGATGAACATATGCGCTGGATCAACGATGTTAATTTGAGCCAAAATACGTCTCTCGAATTCCCTATTGTCGCTGATAAGGATAAAAACATTGCCGAAATGTACGGCATGATTCATCCCGGAGAAAGCAGCACCGCAGCGGTTCGCTCAGTCTTTATCATCGATCCGAAACATCGTATCCGCTTAACCATGACCTACCCGATGGTGGTCGGTCGTAATTTTGATGAAATTATCCGTGTTATTGATGCACTGCAAATAACTGATGCCGAAGATGTTTCCTGTCCTGCTGATTGGCGCCCAGGGCAACCGGTGATCATTCGACCCAGTATGAGTGACGCCGATGCAAAAGAAAAATTCCCGCAAGGCTGGAAAGCCCTGACTGCCTATTTACGCCTGACTAAATTACCGTAACACCAGTATATGACACTACTCGTTACATTAAGCTGGCTGCTCATTATACTCCTAGCAACCGCGCTACTGCTGATAATCATTGCAGTGATTGCTTATTGGGCCCCTGATAAACCCCTCGATCAGCTGACCGAGCGCTGGGCGCCAGCGCCATCGCAATTTATTCAACTACAAGGCATGCAGGTTCACCTTCGTGATGAGGGGCCCTCGGCCGATGACTCGAATGCAATACCGATTATTTTGCTGCATGGCACTGCCGCAAGTTTGCATACCTGGGATGGTTGGGTTGACGCCTTGCGCCAGCAAAGACGGGTTATCCGAGTCGATCTGCCGGGTTTTGGCTTAACCGGACCTGAGCCGAATCGCGATTACAGTCTTGAGCGTTACGCTGATTTTGTGATTGCTCTGGCCGATAAGTTACAACTAGCCCAGTTTCATCTCGCTGGTAATTCGTTGGGTGGGCGGATTGCATGGTATACCGCAAGCGCTGCTCCCGAGCGGGTAAAACGACTGGTATTAGTGGATGCGAGCGGCGGCTATCCACTGCAAGCTCAATCCATTCCGATCGCCTTTAAAATTGCGCATAATCCCTTATTGAGTGGCTTCATGAATTACCTGTTACCGCGAGCGGTCATTCGCAGCAGTGTTGAGAATGTTTATGGTGACCCCAGTTTAGTGACCGAAGAACTGGTCGATCGCTACTTTGCGATCGCTATACGAGCCGGCAATCGCCAAGCACTTCGCGACCGTTTTCGTCAGGATCCACTCGATAACCCGCAATTAGTGCAGCGTGAGCGCGCTATGATTCAACAATTACAGCAGCCTACCTTGATTTTATGGGGCGCTTTAGATCGGCTCATCCCAGTCCATCATGCGCACCTTTATGCAGCCGATATTCGCCACCATGAACTGCGTATTTTTGACCAGCTTGGGCATATACCCCATGAAGAGAATCCAGCTGCAACGGTGGCACCGGTGCTAACCTTTTTAGCCGAGTAAGTAATCGCAGACCAAAGGGGTTAGCCTTTACTATGCTTTTTTGCCACAATGAGCGCCCATTTGTCGTTGTGCGAGGAACTTGATTCGTGAAGAGTCCGTTGTATATCCCGTATGCTGGCCCTAATCTGCTAGAAACTCCATTGTTAAATAAAGGCAGTGCCTTTACCGCAGAAGAACGCAATGCGTTCAACCTCGCTGGGTTATTGCCGCCGCGCTATGAAACCATTGAGGAACAAGTCAAACGCTGTTATTTGCAGTACTCAAGCTTTGACAAAGCAATTGATAAACACATTTATTTGCGCGCCATACAAGACAATAACGAGACCTTGTTCTATCGCCTGCTGAACGATAACTTAGCAGAAATGATGCCGATTATTTACACCCCAACCGTGGGTGATGCCTGTGAGCAATTTTCCGACATTTATCGTAGCTCACGCGGACTATTTATTAGCTATAACGACCGTGATCAGCTTGATGATATTCTTCGTAACGCCACCAAACGCAAAGTGAAAGTCATTGTAGTAACTGACGGTGAACGGATCCTCGGTTTAGGTGATCAAGGTATCGGTGGTATGGGTATACCGATTGGTAAGTTAAGCCTGTATACCGCCTGCGGTGGCATAAGCCCTGCCTACACCTTACCTGTCTGCCTGGATGTCGGTACTAATAACGAAAAACTGCTCAACGACCCCATGTACATGGGTAATCGCCACCGCCGTGTCAGTGGCGCTGAATATGACCAATTTATCGAGAAATTCATGCAAGCCGTGCGGCGGCGCTGGCCAGAAGCGATGATTCAATTTGAAGATTTCGCCCAGCCCAATGCCATGCCGATTTTACGTAAGTACCGTGATGACTATTGCTGCTTTAACGACGATATCCAAGGCACTGCGGCAGTCACCGTTGGCACCCTAATTGCTGCCTGTAAGAGCAAAGGACAGCGCCTCTGTGATCAGCGTGTAGCTTTTGTTGGCGCTGGCTCTGCCGGTTGTGGTATCGCTGAAATGGTGGTGCAGCAGATGATCGCCGAAGGTTTATCGGACCAACAAGCACGAGCTCAGGTGTTTATGGTTGATCGGTTTGGCCTGGTGGTTAATAGCATGAGCGACCTGCGTGATTTTCAACAGGCACTGGCGCAACCTGCTGAATGCTTCGAGCACTGGCACATTGCTGATGATTACCCGAGTTTACTGGAACTAATGCAGCATGCGCAGCCAACCGTATTGATTGGTGTCTCCGGTCAACCAGGGCTGTTTACTGAAGCGGTCATCCGCACCATGCACCAGCACACGAGCAAGCCAATCATCTTTCCGCTGTCGAATCCGTCCCGTCAGGTTGAAGCGCATCCCGCACAGGTGCTGGAGTGGACCAACGGCGAGGCTATTGTCGCCACCGGCAGCCCCTATCATGCGGTGCCATTTGCCGGGCGCGACATCGCTATTGCACAATGTAACAACAGCTATATTTTCCCCGGGGTCGGCCTTGGTGTGCTAGCGGTGAAGGCGCGTATTATCAGCGATGCCATGTTAATGGCGGCGAGTAATACCCTCGCTAACTCATCACCTCGAGCACGTGGCGAAAGTGAACACTTACTACCACCATTAACTGACATTGCAGCTCTGAGCAAACAAATCGCCTTTAATGTTGCTAAAGTCGCGCAACAACACGATTTGGCCTTGGAAATTAGCGATGAGATGTTACAGCAACGTATCGACGCGATGTTCTGGCTGCCACAGTATCGCCATTACAAACGCGTGAGTATATAAGCGCTAGCCAAACACAGCCATTGCTAGTATGGTCATTCCTTGCACGGTCAACAACAAGGAATGTGGGAGGGCAGCATGTGGTATCGAACCGGTGTGCTGGCGATCAGCTTATTGGTCACCTCAGCTGTGGCTAGCGAGAAACAGCAACAAGCTGAGCCAATTGATGAATTTCGTGATGGTTTAACCAATCGGGTTAACCGCACTGCCGCTTGGATTGATTCGTTATTTGCCGATAACGTCAATGTCGCTGATTACGACAGCGCTTCAGGCAGTCTTACTGTGCGTCCGGAATGGGATGAATACGGCAAATTAACGATTGATTCGAGCTTTCGTGCCAAGGTGGTATTCCCGCACGCAGAACAGCGCTTTAGTGCCGTTATTGGTCGCGCCGATTTTGATGATTTTATTAACCAAAGCCCAACCACCCGGCCATCGGTTATCCGTCGTGATCAAGCTGATGAAGAGTGGATGCTCGGGCTTGGTTTCAATCCGTTAGTTGATGCACGACAACGGCTGTCCTTTTCCGCCGGCGTGCGGGGTGGCTTAGCCCTTGATACCTATGTAAGTTCCACCTATCGTTTTGAAACAGTGTTATCAGATGTCAGCGAACTATACCTTCAATCGGTCGGTTTTTGGCGTGATAGCGATGGCTTTGGTGTGGCACAAACCGTTGAATATGACCGCGCTTTGAGTGACCAATGGTTCAATAAATTTTGGATCCGCGGCACTTTTGCTGAGCGCACCGAGGGGGTGCGCTGGCATCTATCCAATAAAACCTATTATCTCTATGACGCTGAGCGCGCACTGGGTGCCGAGTTGTGGTGGTACGGTGAAACACGAGCTGCCGTGCCAATGCAAGATTACGGCTTACGCGCACTCCATCGACAGCGCTTTCATCGTGATTGGTTGTACTTAGAAAGCTGGGTTGGCGTTCATTGGCCACGTGAACTACTAACTGAAAATCGACAACCAAGCTGGCTGATTGGTATTGAACTAGAGCTGCAATTTGGTCACTAGATGAGGCCAAAGGCACTCGCCAAGCTACGCATACCTAAACCAACTGCAACCAGAACTACTACTACGCCAAGTGAGTTTTGTCGCACACTGTTGCGATGTTTACCCAGGCGCACTTGATTACAAGCCCATAATAGAAACACCGCAATCAGCGGCAACAACAAGCCATTGGCAACTTGGGCAAACCAAATCACCTGAACCGGCTTTATCCCGCTCGAGGCGATTAACACTCCTACCAGCAAAATTCCAAACCACGTCAATCGAAATGGCCAACTTTTCAGATCCGCCTTAAAACCCATGACCCCACTTAGCGCATAAGCTGATGCCAGTGGTGCTGTGAGTGCTGATGAGATGCCCGCAGCAAATAGCCCCATTGCCATAAAATAGCCAGCATAATCACCAAACAATGGCCGTAGCGCTTGGCCCAAATCAGCCGCACTTTCCAGCGCGATAGTCTGACCAAAAAAGGCCGCTGCTGCGGTGGCAACTATTGCTATCGAAATAAGCCCACCAAGTGGAATAGAAATCGCCAAATCGCGCCGCGCAGCAGGCAGTTGCTCAACGTGTTGCCATTTTTGCGCTGCACTTGAGGCATGTAAAAATAAATTATACGGCACCACGGTAGTACCGATTAATGCCACTACGGTAAGCACGCTACCCGTTGGTAGGGTCGGCCATAGCAAGCCCTTGAGAAGCGCTGACCAATTCGGGTTGGTTAATAAAAATGTACCCACGAAAGCAATGCTCATTAGCACCACTAAACCAATCAAAACCCGTTCAACCAATCGATAGCTGCCACTGGCTAAGATACTTGCCGCCACACCACCAATGACCAGAGGTAATGCCGAAATACTTGCAGTCGCTGCTGGCAACAAATCGGCTAAGCCCATACTGGCACCGGATAAATTGCCAGCTTGATACACACTGTTACCAATAACCACCGCTGCTATGATTAAACTCAGCAGTAACCAGCGTAACCATGGCGTGGTCGCCATGGCGCGAATATTTTCACCAAGTCCTTGTTGCGTTACCACCCCAAGCCGAGCAGCCATTTCTTGCAAAATCATGGTGGCAAGCACAGAAAACACCAAGGCCCACAGCAAAGCATAGCCGAAATTCGCCCCTGCTAAGCTGGCAGTAACGACTGTTCCCGGACCAATAAATGCTGCGGCAACGAGCGCGGCAGGGCCCATACTAAAGCGCGTAGTTCGGCTCATAAGTGGAGTTCCTTGATACTGCTGGCGAAGACATACATGGCAGTTTATGACGTTTCATGCTAAATCATACAGTATGCTGCAACCACATCATGCGCAACCACTCTTTCAGTCACGGCTGATACTCAAATAGTAAGGTCTACCATCATGTTTTACGCCAGTTTTCTTAGTCCATTAGGCACAGTTACGGTCACCACCAATGGTGCTGCGGTGATTGCTGTTGGCTTTTCAGAAGCGCCCATAACAAGCCCAAGCTGCGCTCTCGCGACTCATGCCGCTGATCAGCTGCAGGCCTATTTCAATGGCCAACTGCAGCATTTTGATGTGCCACTCGCGGCTAGCGGTACTGCATTCCAACAGCGCGTCTGGCAGGCCTTATTAGCGATCCCCTACGGAAAAACCGCAAGCTACAAAGATATCGCTACTAGGCTTGGTGACGTTAACGCAGTTCGCGCCGTCGGTATGGCCAATGCTCGTAATCCAATTGCTATTATTGTTCCCTGTCACCGCATCATCGGCAGCGATGGCAGCCTGACTGGCTACGCCGGCGGGCTGGCCAAGAAACAGTGGTTACTGCAGCATGAGCGCGGTTAGAATAGCACTAAGGAGAACTGATGATGAAAAACCTACTATCGATCCTGCTGATGAGCTTAGTCACCGTAATGAGTGCAGCGACATCGGCGCAAGCCACCGATGCCAGCAAAGCTCAACCGCAACAGACTAGCGACGCTAAAAAGTCTGAACTGGCAGCCGCACGGGCGAAAATGCAAGCCGAACAGGCAGCGCGCAAAGCTCAACGTGAAGCTGAACTGGAGCGCTTAAAAGCCGAACGTGAACGCAAAAAAGCTGATGACGGCGGCTTTTAATAAAAAGGCTCCTAATGGAGCCTTTTTATTACTCTTTTAGCCGTTTCACACCCATAAAACGCAAACTAATTCGTTCATACACCGGCTCACTGGTGCCGCGTTTAACTTTGTACATAAAGTACTTTTCAAAGGCCACTTTGGCCCAATGGACCCAACGGCCAGAGCCAGTCCAATTGCGATTTCGTGGCGGATTC
>JALQTK010000003.1:0-930 GCA_023260975.1 Pseudidiomarina sp.
TGGTGGATGGTACTGGGTTCGAACCAGTGACCCCCGCCTTGTAAGGGCGGTGCTCTCCCAGCTGAGCTAACCATCCAATTTCCGTGCGTTGCGGGGCGTATTATAGGTGGCTGAACGATACTGTCAACAGGAAAAAACAGTAGCATGCGTCGACTGCTGGCTTTTTCACCAGTAATGCGCACCGTAGCGCTTCTTGTTACACTACGCAGCATTAATGGTACCGACTTATGTGGAGAATAGAACAATAATGACCGTGGTTACTCGATTTGCCCCAAGTCCGACGGGTTATTTGCATGTTGGTGGCGCCCGCACGGCGCTGTATTCGTGGTTAGTTGCGCGTGCCAATGGCGGCAAATTTGTGCTGCGTATTGAAGATACTGACCGTGAGCGCTCAACCCAAGCGGCGATTGACGCTATCTTAGAGGGCATGCAGTGGCTCGGCTTAAGCTGGGACGAGGGTCCGTTCTATCAAACCAAGCGCTTTGACCGCTACAACCAGTTTATTGATCAGATGTTGGAGCAGGGCAGTGCCTATAAATGTTATTGCTCTCACCAGCGCCTTGATGAGATGCGTGAAGCACAAATGGCCGCCGGCGAAAAGCCGCGTTATGACGGGCATTGCCGTGATAATCCAAACGTCAGTGGTGATAGTTTTGTGGTGCGTTTTCGCAACCCGCAACAGGGCAGTGTGAAATTCGACGACCATATTCGTGGCCCGATTGAATTTGCTAACAGTGAACTCGATGACCTGATTATTCGGCGCACCGATGGTGCTCCAACCTATAATTTCTGTGTGGTCATCGACGATTGGGATATGAACATTACCCATGTGGTGCGCGGTGAAGATCACATCAACAATACCCCACGGCAAATTAATATTCTGCAAGCACTCGGTGCACCGGTGCCAGAGTATGCGCATGTGTCGATGAT
>JALQTK010000003.1:940-4563 GCA_023260975.1 Pseudidiomarina sp.
AACAATACCCCACGGCAAATTAATATTCTGCAAGCACTCGGTGCACCGGTGCCAGAGTATGCGCATGTGTCGATGATTCTCGGCGATGATGGCAAAAAACTGTCAAAGCGCCACGGCGCAGTGAGCGTAATGCAGTATCGTGATGACGGCTATTTGCCGCAAGCGGTGTTGAATTACCTGGTGCGCTTGGGCTGGTCACACGGCGATCAGGAAATTTTCTCATTAGCCGAAATGATTGAGCATTTTAGTCTTGATGCGGTGAATAAAGCGGCGTCGGCATTTAATACCGAAAAGCTGAATTGGTTGAATCAGCATTACATGAAAACCCAGCCGGCCAGTGAAGTAGCTGGTTATTTAGCCTGGCATTTTGCCGATCAGGGTATTGATTACCGCACTGGGCCGAGCTTAGAACAAATTATTGTAGTGCAAGCTGATCGGGTTAAGACTTTAAAGGAGATGGCTGCAATTAGCCGCTATTTCTACGAAGAATACTCAGATTTCGACGAAGATGCCGCCAAGAAGCATTTACGTCCGGTGGCTGCTGAGGCACTTGAACTGGTGCGCAATAAGCTTGCCGCATTGAGCCAATGGGATGCTGAGAGTATCCATGCGGCGATCGCTGCCACCTGCGAGCAGTTGAACATTGGCATGGGTAAAGTCGGCATGCCACTGCGGGTTGCGGTAACCGGTGGCGGTAATTCACCCAGTTTGGATAGTACCTTAGCGTTGCTATCGCAGACGCAGGTTGTGGCGCGCATAGAACGTGCGCTCAGCTATATTCAGGCGCGTCAGGCGCAGGCAACAGAATAACCAGTGGCTGACCCCTTGATGGCAACAATTGACAGTTTAATCGAAAATAATATTGCTTGGGCAACGCGCAAGCGTAATGACGATCCGGAATTTTTTCAGAGTTTAGTGGCGCAGCAAAATCCAGACTATTTATGGATCGGTTGTTCTGATAGTCGGGTACCAGCAAATCAGGTGGTCGGCTTAGCGCCGGGTGAATTATTTGTCCATCGCAACGTCGGCAACCAAGTGATCCAAACCGATTTTAACTGTTTATCTGTGGTTCAGTATGCGGTTGATGTGTTGCAGGTTAAGCATATTTTGGTGGTCGGTCACTATGGCTGCGGCGGTGTGCAAGCAGCGATCGACTGCAGCAGCCATGGCTTAGTCGATAATTGGTTGTTCCAAATCCGCGATATTTATCGTGAGTACAGCCGCCAGCTGGTGGGTCTAAGCCCGCGCCCGCTGCTTGACCGTATGTGCGAATTAAACGTCATTGAGCAAGTCAAAAATCTGGCTAAAACGACCATTATTCAGAGCGCCTGGGAACGTGGTCAAGCGTTGCAAATTCATGGTTGGGTTTACAGTATTGAAGATGGTTTAGTGCGTGATATGAAGGTGTCGGTTGATAGCCGTGAGTCACTTGAACAAATCTACCAGTTTGCCTAGTTTAGAGCAGCGTCGCCGTTGATTTGCGGTGACTGCTTAAAAATATAGCAAACAGCGCGTGGATGCGAAAAAAAGGTTGACGACAGCGGCGGAAGTACCCTAGAATTCGCCCCGCTGTCAGGGTACTGAAGCAGTTCCATGGTGTGGGGCTATAGCTCAGCTGGGAGAGCGCTTGCATGGCATGCAAGAGGTCAGCGGTTCGATCCCGCTTAGCTCCACCAAACTGCACTCAGTACACGTGAAAACCTGACTTGTTTGTTTTGTTCAGCGTCCCCTTCGTCTAGAGGCCTAGGACACCGCCCTTTCACGGCGGTAACAGGGGTTCGAATCCCCTAGGGGACGCCACTTACAACAAAACAAAGGCTGCACATGATTGCGTCCCCTTCGTCTAGAGGCCTAGGACACCGCCCTTTCACGGCGGTAACAGGGGTTCGAATCCCCTAGGGGACGCCACTTGCTTTACTCGCTGATTAATTTCCCTTGCGCCAACTTCAGTAGATACGGTTCCATGATATCGGCAATGATAGGCTGTGCCTCTCGATTCGGGTGAATGCCGTCGTCCTGCATCAATGCTTCATTTTCAATAATGGTTTCCATGAAAAATGGGATCAGCGGGATCTGCGCTTGCTCTGCTGCAGCTGGAAAGATCGCCGCAAACATGTCACTGTAGCGCTCACCATAGTTGGGCGGAATACGTATTTGGCTGAGTGCTACCTGAGCGCCGTGTTGCTGCAGCTGGTCGATAATCTGTAACAAATTGTCTTGAATGCTTGCCGGCACGAAGCCGCGTAAGCCATCATTACCGCCGAGCTCAACAAATACCGCTGTGGGCTGATGCCGGTCAATAACGCCTTGCAACCGATTTAACGCGCCTTGGCTGGTATCACCGCTGATACTGGCGTTGATCAGGGTAATATCGGGGTGGCTGTTGGCCCAACGTTGCTGCAAAATACCGACCCATGACTCGGTCTGTGCCATGGCATAGCCAGCACTAAGACTATCACCTAAAACTACCAGTGAGACATTTGCCGAAACTGGACGTATATAGAACAGAATCGCGACGATAACGCCAAATTTTACAAGGAAATTTTTCATAGATGCTTATTCAAACCACTCAATTACGCAAAGACGTGCAGACCACTGACGGTATTCTACACATTTTACAGCCAATTGACCTACAGATTGCTGCTGGCGAGAGTGTCGCCATTGTCGGAGCCTCTGGTTCAGGTAAATCGACGCTGTTATCACTGCTGGCTGGCTTAGATTTGGCCAGTAGTGGTGATGTTGTTATAGATAACGAAAAATTGAGTGAATTGGATGAAGAGCAGCGGGCAAAACTTCGTGCTGACAAAATTGGTTTTATTTTCCAATCGTTTTTATTGATTCCGAGTTTGACTGCTTTGGAGAACGTGATGTTACCCGCAGAGCTTGCTGGCAATCGCCAGGCTGAGCAGCAGGCACGCGAATTACTCGGCAAAGTTGGTTTGAGTGAACGCTTAACGCATTACCCCAATCAGTTGTCAGGTGGCGAGCAACAACGGGTGGCAATTGCCCGCGCATTTGTGGGTACGCCGAAAATTTTATTTGCCGACGAGCCAACCGGTAACCTCGATGCAGTCACTGGTCAGAAGGTTGAAGATTTATTGTTTGAGATGAACCAAGAGTCGGGTACTACCTTGGTGATGGTCACCCACGATAGCGATTTAGCGGCGCGCTGCCAGCGGGTGTTGCGCATGGACGCGGGCCGTTTGAGCGAGGTGCAGCAGCATGTGGCATAACATTTCGTGGCGCTTATTGCGGCACGAATTGCGCCGCGGTGAGCTTACCATTATGGCCGCTGCGATTGTGCTAGCGGTTACCGCGGTGTTGTCGCTGTCGCTATTTACCGAGCGTTTACAGTCTGGTTTGTTAGCACGTAGTGCTGAATTTTTGGCTGCCGACCGAGTACTCAGTTCACGTCGCGTGATTGATGATGCCTGGCTCGAAGCGGCTGCTGAAGGTAATGTGCAATCGGCCCGGCGGGTGGTATTTAACTCGATGGCCTTTGCCGGCGATCAATTAGCGCTGATTGATGTCAAAGCGGTGAGTGATGGCTATCCGCTGCGTGGCGAACTGAAAACCGCACTACAACCTTTCGGCGAAGACCAAGTGACCGACGGCTTGCCGGC
>JALQTK010000003.1:4663-103444 GCA_023260975.1 Pseudidiomarina sp.
TCTGGTGAGGCTTGGGTGGCTTCAGCATTATTTCAAGAACTGCAGTTGCAGATTGGCGATAGCCTTGATGTCGGCAACAAAACCTTCACAGTGACGCGGGTATTGACCTACGAACCGGATGTTGGTTTTTCGGTGTTTACCGACAGCCCCAACGTATTGATAAACTATATCGATCTGGACGCAACGGGGTTAATTCAGCTCGGTTCGCGGGTACGCTGGAATGTACTTTTTGCCGGTGAAGAAGCCGCGCTGGCCGATTTTGAGCAGTGGTTATTGCCGCAGCTCAATGAGGATACCCATAACTGGCGCAGTGTTGAGGACGGTGACTCACCGCTAGCACGCAGTTTGCAGCGAGCTGAACGCTTTATGTTGTTGGCCAGTTTACTGGGCGTGGTGTTAGCTGCGACCGCAGTAGCGGTGGCAGCCCAACGCTATTGTCAGCGCAATTATGATGCGGTGGCGATTATCAAAACCATGGGTGGCTCGCGTGGCCAGATCCAAGCTATTTTTATCATGCATTTGTTGTTGCTGAGCTTATTCAGTGTGGCGGTCGGCTTGTTGCTCGGCTATGCCTTGCAAGCATGGGTCATTGAGGTGGTCGCGCAGCAGCTCGGTGCAAACCTTCCAGCAGCAACCCTCAAGCCGTATCTATTGGCTTCTGCAACGGGGCTGATCAGCGCCATGATGTTTTCGTTGTACCCGTTGTTACGGTTGATTCAGATTCCACCATTACGGGTACTTAATCGTGATATGACCGGTAACGACCGACTATCATGGTTGCATTGGTTGGCCTCGGGCGGCACCATTTATGCGCTGTTGGTGATTTATAGTCAGCAGTGGTTGTTGTCGTCAGCGCTGTTTGCTGGTGGTGCCTTAGCGGCGCTATTGCTGCTCTCGCTTGGCCGCCTGTTTATTCGGGTAAGTCGGCAAGCAGGCATGCAGGCCGGCAGTGCTTGGCGGCTAGCAATGGCTGGCTTGCAGCGCCGGGCTAAAGCCAACAGTGTGCAAATGCTCAGTTTTTCAACGGCGATTATGCTGCTTTTGCTGGTGTTAGCGCTGCGTAATGAATTGCTTGCCGATTGGCAGCGACAGTTACCGGCAGATGCCCCGAACTACTTTATTATCAACGTCGATCGCGGTGATGTAGCCAGCCTGCAACAACGTTTTACTGAGCGCAGTATTGTCGCCAATGACATGTATCCTATTGTACCCGGGCGGATGACGGCGGTGAACGGGGTACCGGTGCGTGATGAAGTCACCAAAGAAGATGAAAGCGGTAATCAACAAACCGGTGAGCAGCGCGAGGGTTTTGGTCGCGAGCTGCAATTGACCTGGCGCGATACCTTGCCACCCAATAATATCTTGACTGCCGGCCAGTGGTGGGGCAGTGATGCCGAGCCGCAGGTATCGATTGAAGCTGAAGTAGCAAAACGGATGCGCTTAGCTATCGGTGATGTACTTGAATTCAATATTGGCGGTACTATTTTTGAGGTACCGATTACTAGTGTCCGCGAGGTGAACTGGGGCACCTTGCAGCCGAACTTTTATTTCGTTTTCAATACCCAAACACTCAGTGATTTTCCGGCCACCTTTATTTCTAGCTTTAACTTACCGAATCATCGCAAGAATGAACTTTTTGAGCTGTTTCGACCATTTCCTCAAGTGTCGTTGCTGGATCTCGATGCAATTACTGAGCAAATTCGCGAGGTGATTGCGCAAGTCAGCTTGGCGATTGGTTTTGTGCTGGTGCTGGTGCTCATTGCTGGTGGCTTGGTGTTGTTGGCACAGGTGCAGGCGTCGCTGGAAGAGCGACAACAGGAGCTGGTTATTCTGCGTACGCTTGGTGCACCGTCGAAATTACTGAGCCGCAGTATTACCTATGAGTTTTTAATCTTAGGTGCGATTAGTGGCTTAATTGCCACTCTGGCGATGGAACTGGCGTTATGGATCTTGCAGACGCAAGTATTTGAATTGGCAGCTACCGTGCATTGGCGCTTCTGGCTGATTGGTCCGTTGGCTGGGGCGATTGTGGTTGGCGTATTAGGACGGCTGTCATGTCGCCGGCTAATTCGTCGCAATACCGCACAATTGATTCGTTCGCTGGCGTAACCGCTGCTTTAATTGCGCTAGCTAACGGTGCGAAACAGTTCCGGCCAGATCGGCTGATACTGGCGGCGGAAGATGCCGAAGTGGCCAATTTTTTTCAGCTCAAATTGCGCTGGGGTGATGACATGACGTTGCTGTGGAGCATTGCAGTAAAAGTCATGCAGCTGGTCGATATTACGCTGTGTGAGCATTTCATCATCGCTAAAGCTATAGACGGTGATGGGTGTTTGCACCGTGGCATAGTGTTGGTAGAGATCTTCGGCGCCGACCAAATAATCCGGGTGCAAGCACCAGCGCCGCCATTGTTGCATGGCCGGGCCGGGGACGTTGCCAATGACACCCAGTTTGGCGCCGGGAAAATAACCGACCGCAGGAACCAACCAAGGCACTACGCCATACCATAATGCCAACGATAAAATCTTCAGGGTTGGCATGGTATCGCGCCAGTAGCCGCTGCCGGTGGCGACGGTGATCATGCGGTCGACCAAGTGATAGTTAGGGACCATGCCAAACAGTTGGCCACCAATACTGTGCGCGAACCAGACTAACTCAGCATCGGCTTGTAGGCTGCGAGCGAAGCTTATGACGGCTTGGCAATCGAGTTGCGCCCAGTCGGAAATGGTTGTTTTTAGCTGGTGTAACGGCGCTGGGGTGGAATCGCCAATACCATAGTAATCAAAACTCAGTACCCGCCAATTTTGCTCGACGAGCCATTGGCAAAAATGCTGATAGTAACCAGCTGGTACCGCCATAGCAGGTGCCATAATGATGGTACCGCGAGCCGCTGCGGGCGGGTTGTAACAACGCAGCGAAATAAAGCGCTGCGGGGCGCTTTCGATGCTGTGGCTGGTGACTAGACTAGTCAATTTCTTTGGCGTCTTTGTCAGTGTCGGTGTGATGTTTGAACATGTAGGCACCGGTGATCACGGTGAATACTAGGGTCGCAGCGAGAATGCCAAATACCTTGAAGTTGACCCAGGCATCCAAACTCATGGTTTCAGAAATATAAATATTGACTGCCGCTAAGCTGAGGGTAAATACCACCCATGCGTAAGTCAGACGGCGCCAGGCGAAGTCCGGCAGTTGAATTTCATCACCCAGCAGCAATTGCAGCGGACTGCGTTTTTTCCACCATTGGCCGACCAAAAGAAATACCGCGATCATCACATAGATCACCGATACTTTGATCTTGATGAACCATTCATCGCGTAACAGCAAGGTAATTGCACCAAATATAAGCACCACGGCCAGTACAATCCAATGGCGCGGAGTGATTAGTTCACGCATGAATTTCATGCCGATAATTTGTAATACCGTGCCGAGCATCAGCACCGCTGTTGCTAAAAAGATATCGCCCATTAAATAAAAAATAAAAAATAGTGCGATAGGTATATATTCGAGGACAAACAACATGCTCGGATCTCGAGTTACTGACAATGCTTAGAGTGTGCCAGAAAAGTTCGAGCGGTACTAGCTGCCGCGCCGTAAACCAGGGGGGTGTTCGATGAAACTATTAATTACTGGTGGGACCGGGTTGATTGGGCGGGCGCTGATACAGCGGTTGTGTCAGCGTTATAGCATTACCGTGCTGACGCGAACACCGCAACGCGCCATTGATTGTTTTGGTCAATCGGTACAGACACTCGGCAGTTTAGCTGAAATTAAATCGATCAGTGACTACGCTGCGGTGATCAATCTGCAAGGTGAGGGCATTGCTGATAAACGCTGGAGCCGCCGACAGAAACTACGGATTGAACAAAGTCGCTGGGCGATTACCCGCCAATTAACCGAATTAATTCAACAGGCGGAGCAGCCACCTGCAGTATTCATTAGTGGTTCTGCAATTGGTGTCTATGGTGCCCGCGACAACACCCCAGTGACTGAGAGCAGTGCTATTCAAGCCAATGATTTTGCCCATCATTTATGTGCAGAGTGGGAACGTTTGGCGCTTGCCGCACAGTCACCGCGCACTCGCGTATGTGTGCTGCGCACTGGGGTAGTGTTAGCCCCGAAGGGTGGTGCGTTGGCGAAAATGCTGCCGCCTTATTTGCTCGGCTTAGGTGGTCCACTTGGCGCTGGTGAGCAGGGTTTTTCGTGGATTCAGTTGGATGATATTGTTGGCATTATTGAGCATTTACTCGTGCATGCTGAGTGCCAAGGCATCTATAACGGCACGGCACCGCAACCGGTGAGTCAGGCGGAATTCAGCCGCACTATCGCCAAAGTCTTGCGTAAATCACATTTTATGCGGGTGCCTGGTTTTGCCTTACGCTGGGCGCTTGGCGAACTGTCCAGTATGTTGTTGAGCGGCCAGTATGTGCTGCCCGAACGCACTCAAGCGGCTGGGTACGTATTCAAGTACCCAACCGTTGAGGCGGCACTTAGGGCTTGTTTGTTGCCGCCTTCAGACTAGCGACAAAGTGTTCCAACGCAGCACACATCTGCGCTGGTTGGTGCAGGTGTTGCTCAATAATTTTCACCACCGCAGAGCCACTGATGGCGCCAGCAGCACCGGCAGCAATAGCCGCTTGTACGTGCTCGGGCGTACTGATACCAAAACCCAGTAACGGCGGTGCGCTATTGGCTGCTTTTAACGCGCTGATAACCCGTGCTGCTGGTGCTTGTAAGGTGGTATCGGCGCCAGTCACTCCAGCGCGACTGAGCAGGTAAACGTAGCCTTCACTGCGCGCTGCTACCTCGGCTAAACGCTCGGCACTGGCATCGGGTGGGGCAATGTAGATGGGTGCAATACCATAGCTGCGGGCCAGACTATTAAAGCGCTCACCTTCGCGCACGGGGACATCGGCAATCAACACCGAATCAACACCCGCTTGCTGACAACGCTGATAAAATGCGTCAGCGCCATTACTGACGACTAAATTGGCGTACACCAACAGACCGATCGGTAGCTGCGGATACTCGGCGCGAATGGTACTGATGATATGAAAACAATCAGCTTGACTGACGCCAGCAGCGAGCGCGCGGATCGCGGCTTGTTGAATGGTTGGACCGTCGGCGACCGGATCGGAAAAGGGTAAGCCCAATTCCAGCGCATCGGCACCACCGGCAATAAGACTGCGAATGATGTTAAGACTGCTCGCTACACTGGGGTCGCCGAGGGTAACAAAGGGCACTAGCGCGCCTTGTTGGTGCTGGTCTAACCGCGCAAACATGGCTTCATAACGGCTCATGACTGACCTCCAGCGGCTTGTTGGGCGAAAATTTTACGCACATGGTCGATGTCCTTGTCGCCGCGTCCAGACATATTGATCAATAGAATTTCCGGGGCATCCGGTTCAGCTGCGCGGCGCAGTGCATAAGCCACTGCGTGGGCTGATTCTAAGGCGGGGATAATACCTTCTTTTTCTGCCACCAACTTAAATGCGGCAAGCGCTTCATCATCAGTAACCGATTCATAGCGGGCACGGCCGATACTTTTCAAATAAGCATGCTGCGGGCCAACGCCAGGATAATCCAAGCCCGCTGAAACCGAGTAGCTCTCTTCAATTTGACCTTCGTCGGTTTGCATAATGAATGAGCGGCAACCGTGTAAGATGCCCGGTTTACCAGCCGTTAATGTGGCGCCATGGAAGTGGGTATCGACCCCTTTGCCAGCGGGTTCAACGCCGACCAATTGCACGCTTGGTTCATCAATAAATTCGGCAAACATGCCAATGGCATTCGAGCCACCGCCGACACAGGCAATGACTTCGTCGGGCAGGCGCCCAGCGCGTTCGATGATTTGTGCTTTGGCTTCGGCGCCGATCATGCGGTGAAACTCCCGCACAATGGTCGGAAACGGGTGCGGACCGGCGGCGGTACCGAGTAAATAATGGGTAGTGGCATAACTCGCGGTCCAATCGCGCATGGCTTCGTTGACCGCATCTTTCAAGGTACCACTACCGCTGTCTACCGGTACCACTTTAGCGCCCATCAGCTGCATCCGAAACACATTGGGTTGTTGCCGTTCAACATCTTTAGCACCCATATAAATGGTGCAATCAAGGCCCAGCAGCGCACAGGCGAGGGCGGTTGCGGTACCATGTTGGCCAGCGCCCGTTTCGGCGATGATACGGTGCTTACCCATACGTTTTGCTAGGAGTGCTTGGCCCAGCACTTGATTGGTTTTATGGGCCCCACCATGGAGTAAATCTTCGCGTTTAAAATAGATCTTGGTGCCATTGGGGCTTACCAGCGGTAAATTTTGACACAGCGATAAGGGGGTTGGCCGACCCAAGTAATGCTTTAATAAGTCGGTAAATTCGCGCTGAAACTCGGGATCTTGCTGAGCATCTAAAAAGGCCTGTTCAAGTTGATCCAGTGCTGGGAGTAATATCTCTGGCACAAATTGACCACCAAAGTCACCAAAATAGGCGCGGTTGTGATTGCTGTCGCTCATTGATTGGTCCGTCCATATTGTCGTAATTGGTTAAAAAACTGAATAATCAAGCCAGCATCTTTGTGGCCTTTTCGATATTCCACGCCTGAATTGATATCTAAACGCTCAATACCGGTAGCCAGCGCTGCCGCGGCATTGATTTGGCTAATACCACCGGCCAGCATACATTGCTGGCGCTGCAATGGACTGAGGCTGGCGAGCAGCTGCCAATCAAAGCGACTACCGCTGCCGGCAGCGCGATTGTCGAGCACATAGCGATCGACCGGCAGTTCGGGCAGCCGTAGTGACTGATCAACACCAATTGCCTTCCAAATTTGCATTGTTGTGGGCAGCATTTGGCGCAGTTGGCTGATGTAATCGAGATTCTCATTGCCATGCAATTGCAGTGCGTGTAAGCCGGTCGCGTGGGCAAAAGCAACCACATCAGTCAGCGCTTGGTCAGCGAACACGCCAACATAGTGCAGTAGCGGTTCGGCCTTCGTGATTGCTTGTGCTTGTGCGAGTGACAGATAACGTGGCGATTGACTGACATGAATCAAACCGCCGTAGGCAGCGCCTGCTGCCCGCACGGTCATGGCATCGGCGGCGGTACCAAGACCACAGACTTTGTGCTGGCCATAGATCAATTCGCGGCAGGCTTGATCGACATTGTTTTTAGCCGACAACGCACTACCCACTAAAAAGCCATCAGCAAAGGGCGCTGTTGCGCGCACCGCGGCATGCTCACTGAAGCCTGATTCAGCCAGTAACAGTGCACCCGCTGGTGCTAACTGACTCAGTTCAATACTGCGTTGCGGGTCAATGCTTAAATCATGCAGGTTACGGTTGTTGATGCCAATAATTCGGGCGCCGAGACGCGCCGCTCGGCGCATTTCATCGGCGGTCGCAACTTCGGTCAGAATATCTAATTGATAGCGCTCGGCTAGCGCCGCTAACTGAGTATATTGCTGGTCATCCAAAATCGATAACATCAGTAAAATAGCGTCGGCACCGAAATGCCGCGCTAACAACACCTGTAATGGGGTGGTGATAAAGTCTTTGCACAGCACCGGAATAGTCACTGCTGCACTGACGGCGGCAAGATAGCTAAAATCGCCTTGAAAGAAATCCGGCTCGGTCAGCACTGAAATAGCGTCGGCATAGCGAGCGTACGTTTGCGCTAGTTGCACGGCATTAAAATCAGCCCGAATAAGGCCTTTTGATGGCGACGCTTTTTTACATTCCAAGATAAAGCTCGCGCGCGGTTGCGCCAATGCCGCAGCAAGGCTGCGTTGGCTTGGCTGTAACTGTTGTGCTAGCTGTTCGGCCGGATAATACTGAGCCAGCTCAGCAAGCCGCTGTTGCCGTTGCGCAACAATCTTGGTTAGCACGGTAGCCGGTGATACTGCAGCGTTATCCACGATTAAACTCCTGCAATGCGCGTAAATGCTCGAGTGCGGCGCCACTGGCTAAATGCTCGAGGGCAGCGTGAGTGGCTTGGTCAAGACGTGGGTAGTGGCCGGCTAAATACAATAAACCCGCTACACTAATAGCCACTGCATGCAGATGTGGATCACTGGCCTTGCCAGCCAATATCGCTTGCAAGTAGGTCGCATTGAGGTCGGCGTCACCACCGCGCAACGCCGCGATGGTACTGACCGGCACGCCGAAATCGGCGGGGCTGAGTTGATATTCATGCAGTTCGTTGTCTTTCAGTTCGATGACCTGGGTATCACCATGCAGAGCAAACTCATCCAAGCCCGACCCGTGAATCACCATGGCACGCTGACAACCCAGTAAACGCAGGGTTTCTGCCATCGGCCGACACCACTGTGGGTCATAGACGCCAAGTTGTTGTGCGTCAGGGCGGGCAGGATTAACCAGCGGGCCAAGTAAATTAAATAGCGTGCGCGTTTTCAGCGTTTGCCTTACCGGCATGGCGTAACGGATACCGGGGTGATAATGCGGTGCAAATAAAAAGCAGAAATTAAATTGTTCGAGTTGGGCCGCAGCGACTTCTGGATCTTGAGTGACCGATAAACCGAGGCTTTCCAACACATCGGCAGAGCCGGAGCGCGACGATACGCTGCGATTACCATGTTTGGCAATGCTCAAGCCCATACTGGCGGCCACCAGTGCAGCGGTGGTCGAAATATTAATGGTGTTACTGCCATCACCACCGGTACCACAGCTATCCAGTACCAAGCGTTGTGGCCGCTGAAATGGTTTGGCAGCATGACGCAACGCAGCGGCTGCTCCAGCCATTTCAGCCGGCTGTTCACCACGCAGTTTCATCGCCACCAGTGCTGCGGTGATCTGTATTTCGTTCAATTCACCTTTGACCAAGTGTTCAAATAGCTTTTGGCTTTGTGCCGCCGACAATGCCTTGCCATTGACTAAATCAGTTAGCGCTTGCATGCAGAAGACTCCTCAGCCAACCTTTGGTCGGCAAATAGCTGGGCGACACTGCGTTGTAGCAACTCAGTACCGTGGCTGGTTAAAATAGATTCGGGGTGAAATTGAAAGCCCAAGGCGTGGTAATCATGGAACCAAGCTGCCATTGGAATGCTGCCGCAGTAGGCTAGTACATCGATTGATTCGGGTAGGTCAAAACCCGCCAGTGAATGATAACGTGCCACTGCTAATGGGTTCGGTAGACCGCTAAAAAGACTGCTGTTGCAATGCTCAATCAAGGCTTTTTTGCCATGCACTGTCTCACCACAGCGATCAACCCGACCGCCGCTGGCCTGCACCAGCGCTTGAAAACCCAGGCAAATTCCGAGCATTGGATAGCGCCCACGCGCCCCTTCAATCACTGCCATTAAATTACCTGACTCAGCTGGATGTCCCGGGCCTGGGGATAAACAGAGTAATTGTCGGCCGCTGTAGCTGGCCATGGTAGCTAGTAACTGCTCGGCGGCTATATGGTTACGATAAACGACCAACGGATAACCCAACTGGCGCAGTTCGTCGACCAGGTTGTAGGTGAAGGAGTCGCGGTTATCGAGTAGCACAATGCGATCAACAGCGCTCATAATGCAGCCTCCTGAATTGCTTGTATCACCGCGCGCGCCTTGCCCTCGGTTTCGGCCACTTCAGCCGCGGCAACTGAATCGAAAACCACGCCGGCACCGGCTTGCACAATCGCCTGTCCACCCTTTACGAAGGCCGAGCGAATCACAATACAGGTATCCATATCGCCATTACCGGATAAATAGCCGACGGCGCCACCATAACTACCGCGGCGCTGTTGTTCAAACTGGCGAATTAATTCGGCCGCGCGAACTTTTGGAGCCCCCACTAAGGTGCCCATATTCATACAGGCGCGATAAGCGCTGAGGGCATCCAAATCGTCAGCTAATTGGGCGACCACGCGGGAGACCAAGTGCATCACGTGCGAATAGCGGTCGACCTGTAATAGGTTAGCGACATAGCGACTACCTGGTTTAGCGATGCGGGCTAAATCGTTACGCGCTAAATCAACCAGCATCATATGCTCGGCGAGTTCTTTTTGGTCCAAGCGCAACTCTAGTTCTAAGCGGCTGTCGAGGTCATGGTTAATGCTGCCATCGGCATTCTTGCCGCGTGGACGGGTACCGGCAATCGGGTAGAGTTCAACCTGATTACTACTGGCAGTGTACTTCAGTGCTGATTCAGGCGAGGCGCCAAATACTTCAAAGTCGTCACTGCGCAGAAAGAACATATAGGGTGATGGGTTGGCAGCTTTCAATTTCGCATAAGCCGCCAGTGCATCGTTGCAGGGCAGGGTAAAGCGTCGTGACGGCACCACTTGGAAAATATCACCGGCGAGAATGTGTTGTTGCAGTTGTTCGACCATCTGCGCAAAGCGTTCCGCGTCGGGCTCGGCAGTTACGCTTAAGGGCTTAGCCGACTGCGAGCACCGCGGTGCTTGCGCCAGCTTACGTGGCAACTGGCATTGCGCAGCAATCGCTCCGACTTTATCGGCAATTTGCGGGTAATAGTCAGCACTTTGGGGGCCACTGAGCAGATTGGCTAACAAGGTCGTTGAGCGCTGTTGATGGTCAATAACCAGCAGCGTTTCGGCCAGATAAAAAACATAGTCAGGGCAGCTATTCGCGCCGGTAGGGACTGCCGGTAATGATTCAAAACTAGCGACATAATCATAGGCAAAAATGCCACCCAAAAATATACCTAATGGGTGTGGTTGGGTTTGCTGCAGGCGCTGTTGCAGAATTCGTAACGGTTCACAATTACTGCTTTGGCGTAAGCGGCTATCTTCATCGAGACGGTCATCGATGGCGCTAAAGTGGCAGTGTAATTGGTCTTTGCTCAATTCTAGCTGCACAGCGCTGGAGTTTAACTGCTCGGCTAACCACGGTAGCACTTGTGCACCATTGCTGGTCAGCGCAGTGATAATCACCTGCTGATCGTTGCAGCGCAGCTGTAACGCAGCGTCAACCATCAGCAAGCTTTTTAGATGCTGGCGCGACTGAATTTCGGCCGAATCAAGCAGCAGGTTGTGGGCATGATGCTGGCACAAGCGTTGATACAAAGCCAAGGTATCGGCTTGGTAGGGCAGCTCAATTTGCATGCTGGTTATAGCACCAGGCTGATTAATGATGGCAACAGTATCGGTCGTCATTGGCTTCACTTGTCTAATAAAAAAAAGCCCGCTCAATGAGCGGGCTTCTGGATCCTTAATGTGTCAACGCGCACATAGGTATCGCCCGCTAAATCGGGAGATGCCACCACCATACTTTTTTGGCTTGTGCGTTCAGGTTGTACACCATGGGTAACTCTCGTCAGTTGTATAAGCTAATGGCTGTAACTTAACCACTCTTGTGGCTGCTGTCAACGGGGATTGTGTTTTAAAATGCGCGCTTTTTCGCGACCCCAATCGCGTTCTTTAATGGTATCGCGTTTATCGTGGTCTTTTTTACCTTTGGCCAGGTAAATCTCGAGTTTGACCAGATGCTTTTTCCAATACATCGCGGTGGCGACAATGGAATACCCGTCGCGCTCGCTGGCGCCAATCAGTTTGTGCAGTTCACGTCGTTTTAATAGCAGCTTGCGCGACCGGTCAGGGTCACAGACCACGTGGGTGGAGGCTGATAGTAGCGGTTGAATTTGTGCCCCCAATAAATACGCTTCACCTTGTTTGATGATCACATAGGTATCGGAGATATTCGCTTTTCCTTCACGAATACTTTTTACTTCCCAACCTTGCAGGGCAATTCCGGCCTCAAATTTGTCTTCGAGGAAATATTCGTGGCGGGCTTTTTTATTCAGCGCAATGGTGCCGCTGGTGCGATGATTTGAGTTCTTTTTCATGGCGCTCATTATACTGATGCGCAGCGCTGAAGCGAGTGCTAAATTAAAATTGTTAGAGGTGATTCGAGCGCTAAAATACGGTATCATTTCGCTGATTTAGCGAAGCTCAAAAACCATCAGGGAGAGTCATGCCGACAATTGAACGTAGTGCCTTGGTGCCATACAGTGCGGCGCAAATGTATGCGCTGGTTGATGACATTGAACGCTATCCCGAGTTTGTGCCGGCTTGCAGCTCAGCCACCGTGGTTGAGCAGGGGCCTGAGTTCAAAATAGCGCGACTGGATATTAGTAAAGCCGGGGTGGGTAAATCATTCACTACGCGCAATCAATTGCAGCCACCGCATGCCATTGGTATGCAACTGGTTGATGGTCCATTTAAGTATCTGCACGGTGGCTGGCAGTTTCACAGCTTAGATCACAAGGCCTGTAAAATTGTCCTGAAGCTGGAGTTTGAATTTTCTAACAAGCTGTTGAGTATGGCCTTTGGCGGTATTTTTAACGAATTGCAAGGGCGTATGGTTGATGCCTTTGTGCAACGGGCACGACAGGTGTATGGGCAAGCATGACGGTTGATAGCATTGATATTGAAGTAGCTTATGCCACCCCAGAGCGGCAACAAATTATTGCGTTGCGAGTAGCGCCGGGTAGTACAGTGGAAGAATGTATCGAGCGCTCACAAATTACTCGCTATTTTCCCGAGATTGACTTAAGCCAGCAAAAAGTTGGGATTTGGAGCAAAGCAGTTAAATTAGACCAACAGCCGCGTGATGGTGATCGGATCGAAATTTATCGCGCATTAATTGCCGATCCCAAAGCAGTGCGGCGCAAGCGTGCCGAGCAAGCCATTGATGATGGTCGTGCCGACCCGGTCACTGGAGGCCGTAAACGTGATTAAAACGTTATATATCATGCGTCATGGTGATGCCTTACCGGCGCAGGCACTGAGTGCTGATGCAATTCGTCCATTGAGTGCACAGGGTGAACGTGAAGTGGCGGTGAGCGCGCAGTGGTTAGCGCAGCGCTTGGCGGCACAAGGCGCAAAGCAGCTCGATTGGTTGCTGATTAGTCCGTATCTGCGAGCACAGCAAACAGCAGCGATAGTAGCGCAAAAGGTCGGCGCCGCGAAACAACAGCAGTACGACAGCATAACCCCCGATGGTGATGCTGAACTGGTGATGGATTGGTTACTGGCACAATTGACTGAGCAACAGCAGCAGGCGCAGCATATTGCGCTGGTATCGCACATGCCGCTGGTCAGTTATTTGCTGGCGGCGTTTGATGACAGCACCCAACCGTTATTATTTCCGACCGCTGGCATTGCTGAAATCAGCCTTGATGTTGCGCACTGGCGCGGTCGTTTTATTCAGCTCGCAAGCCCAACCGAAGCGGAGTTCTGACGTGACTAAAACAGCGGACTTAGCGGTCTATCAACAGGATATGAGTAAGCTGCAGAGTATTTTTGATCTGTGGCGATTTAGTGTCAGTGCATTGCAGCAAGCCGATGTTTATTTTGGTCATGGTACCGATAACGCGGTGAGCGAAGCTCAGCTTCTGCTCGCTCATGTATGTCATTTAGATTTTAATCAATTACAGCAATTTGGTGCAGCACAAGTGCTCGATAGTGAGCGTCAGCAGTTGCAACAGTTGTTACAACAACGCATCGAACAGCGGGTGCCAGCCGCATACTTAACTGGCACCGCCTGGTTTAATGGTATCCCGATTATGGTGGATGAACGGGTGTTGGTGCCACGTTCACCGATTGCTGAGTTGATTGCGGCGAAATTTGCCCCCTATGTTAGTCAGCCACCGCAGCGTATTCTCGATTTGTGCACCGGCAGCGGCTGTATCGCCATTGCTTGTGCGCTGGCGTTCCCGGAAGCTGAGGTAGACGCTTTGGATATTTCCAATGATGCCTTAGAGGTTGCTGAAGCAAATATTTTGGCGCATGGTTTAGGTGATCGGGTGGTACCCATGTGGTCAGACTTATACAGTGCGGTAGGTGGTATGCGTTATGATTTAATTGTCACCAACCCGCCTTATGTTGATGCACAAGATATGGCTGATTTACCGGATGAATTTCATCATGAACCGGAGCTCGGCCTAGCCGCTGGCGACGATGGTTTAGATTTAGTCCGCAGTATTCTGCGCGAAGCGCCGGAGCACCTTACCGAGCAGGGTATTTTGATTTGTGAAGTGGGTAATTCGATGCTGGCAATGCAACAGGAATTTGCCGATGTGCCTTTTACCTGGCTGCAGTTTAGCCAAGGCGGCGATGGTGTATTTATGCTCAGTCGAGCCGATTTGCTGACCTATCAGCCGCGCTTCTGAGCGCATTCATTAGAGGAAAAGCGCTATGGCCGGTAATAGTTTTGGAGAATTATTTCGCGTCACCACCTTCGGTGAGAGTCACGGCCCAGCATTGGGCGCGGTGATCGATGGCTGCCCACCCGGCTTGGAATTGTCGGTCGCTGATCTGCAATTGCAGTTAGATCGTCGTAAACCGGGCCAAAATCGCTACACCACGGCCCGCCGCGAAGCCGATGAAGTGGAAATCTTATCTGGGGTGTTTGAGGGAGTGACGACCGGCACACCCATTGGTTTGTTGATTCGCAACACCGACCAACGCAGTCAAGATTATAGTGATATCAAAGATCTGTTCCGGCCTGGCCATGCTGACTATACCTATGCGCACAAATATGGTCGGCGCGATTATCGTGGTGGTGGTCGCTCATCAGCTCGAGAAACAGCAATGCGAGTAGCTGCTGGTGCTATCGCGCAGAAGTATTTGCGCTTGCATTTCGGGGTGCAGTTTCGCGCTGGCGTGGTGCAGATTGGCCCGCACCATACCGATGCGCAGCAAAAAGGCTTTGCTTGGCAGCAGGTTCAGGACAACCCATTTTTTTGCCCCGATAAATACATGGCTGAAGCCGTCGCTGATTACTTGAAAGAGTTGATTAAGCAAGGTGATTCAGTTGGTGCTCGGGTGCGTCTTGAAGTAAGCAATGTGCCAGTCGGCTTAGGTGAGCCGGTGTTTGATCGGCTCGAAGCAGATTTAGCCAAAGCATTAATGAGTATTAATGCGGTGAAAGCGGTGGCTATCGGCGATGGCTTTGCGGTGGCTGGACAAACCGGTACACAGCATCGTGACGCGCTAACCCCACAAGGCTTTAGCAGTAATCATGCCGGTGGCGTGTTAGGCGGTATCAGTACTGGGCAAACGCTTGTTGCCGAAATGGCCTTTAAACCAACCTCCAGTATTACCACGCCAGGCATGACCATTAATACTGCTGGTGAGCCTGCTGAGATCGTCACCCGCGGCCGTCACGATCCTTGTGTGGGCATTCGTGGCGTGCCGATTGCCGAAGCAATGGCAGCACTCGTGCTGATGGACCATGTATTGCGTCAACGCGGTCAAAATGGCGGAGTCCATCATGATTTTCCCGATATTGGTAAATTATGAGCCACGATTATGCTGATCTCATTCGGTTATTTGCTGAGTGTTTCAGTGAGTCTGAAAACACTCGCTTAGTCGCCGGTGATGATGAACCGTATTACCAGCCGGCGGGCGAGTTACCTTATCATCAGGTAGTTTTCGCGCATGGCTTTTTCGCTTCGGCGCTGCACGAAATTGCCCATTGGTGTATTGCTGGTGTTCAGCGTCGGCAATTATTTGATTATGGCTATTGGTATCAAGCCGATGGTCGTAATGCCGAACAACAAGCGTTATTCGAGCAGATTGAGCGCAAACCGCAGGCGTTGGAATGGCTGTTTTCACTGTGCAGTGGGGCGCCGTTTCAAGTCAGTGTTGATAATTTGAGTGGTATTGAAGTCGACCGTGCTGGCTTTACCGAAGCGGTGCGTGAGCAATTAGTTGGTTATTTAGGCCACCGCCTGCCAGCGCGCGCCGAGCAGTTTGCCAAGGCCTTAGCAGCATTTTATCAACAGCCTTGGCCGCCGGTGGTGCCGTTGGCTATGAGCAAGGAGAGTGCGCTATGCGCGCCTTTCGACTTGGCTTAATTATTAATCCCTATGCCGGTTTGGGTGGCACGGTTGCGCTCAAGGGTAGTGATGGCAGTGATACCGCCGCACGGGCACTAGCGTTAGGTGCACAACCGATGGCACCGCTGCGGGTGCAACAGGCCTTGCAGCAATTATTACCCTTTCGTTCGCAACTGGTGTTGGTTACCGGTGCCGGTGAACTGGGTGAAAGCGTTGCCCGCAGTTTAGGTTTTCAGCTCGAGCTGGTCTATAAGGCTAACCAGCAGCCCACCAGCGCCGCCGATAGCCGTGAATTAGCGCGCCAATTGGTGGCTGCACAGGTTGATGTGCTGGTGTTCGCCGGCGGTGACGGTACGGCCCGAGATGTCGCTGCAGTAGTGCCTGAACAGCAATTGGTGTTGGGTATTCCGGCTGGGGTGAAAATCCATTCTGGGGTGTATGCAATTAGCCCCAGCGCGGCAGGTAAAGTGATTGCCGAGTTGATGAGTGGGCGCTTAACCTCAGTGTTGCGCGCCGATGTTATGGATATTGATGAACAGGCGTTTCGCGCTGGCACAGTAAGGGCGCGGCGTTATGGTGAAATGCTGGTGCCGGCCGAGCTGCGGTATGTGCAAGCAGTGAAAATGGGCGGTAAAGAAAGCGATGAATTGGTACTCGCCGATATTGCTGCTGAGGTGATTGAATCGATGCAGCCTGATCAGCTTTATGTGATGGGCTCTGGCTCAACCATTGCTTTTATTATGGCTGAATTGGGTTTACCGAATACCCTGCTGGGTATCGACGTGGTGCTAAACGGTGCGGTGATTGCTGCCGATGTGACTGCCACACAGTTGTTGCAATTGCTACAGCAGCGACAGCTGCCGGCACAATTGCTGGTTACTGTTATCGGTGGGCAGGGGCATATCTTTGGTCGTGGTAATCAGCAATTAAGCCCTGCGGTGATTCGCACTATTGGCCTGAGTAATATCCGCGTGGTCGCGACGAAAACCAAGCTGCAGCAATTACAGCAACGGCCGCTGCTGGTCGATACCGGTGATCCGACACTCGATGATGAGCTGACGGGCGTAATACGCGTGATCACCGGCTATCGTGATGAAGTGCTGGTGCGCATCGGTAGCGATTAGCGCCCCAGCGACAATTAATATTGGGCGCGTGGTAAATGCACCACAATGCCATCGAGTTCTGCGCTCATTTCAATTTGACAGCTCAAGCGGCTATTACTTTTCGGATCAATGACCATATCGAGCATATCGTTTTCATGTTCACTGGCGGGTGGTAGTTTATCTTGCCAGGCTGGATCAACATAGCAGTGACAGGTTGCGCATGACATCACCCCGCCGCATTCACCCAAAATTCCGTCAATCATGTTATTGACTGCGCCGTCCATGAGATTCTGGCCGATTTCTAACTCAGCTTCAAATTGATTGCCTTTGGCATCGATGTAAATAGCGATTGGCATAAAGTACTCCGTCAACTGCTTGAACGTGATAATTGGGTGGTAAAAAAGTTCACCACGGTATCAATCTCCAACAACTGCTTGTCACCGCTGCGTCGATTTTTATATTCCACTTGGGCGTTGTCGATGTTGCGCTCGCCGATAACGATATGATGTGGAATACCAATTAACTCCATATCGGCAAACATAACCCCTGGGCGTTCTTTGCGGTCATCAAATAACACCTCAATACCCGCTGCTTTGAGCTCGCTGTAGAGCTTCTCAGCGACTTCCTGTACGCGCACGGATTTATGCATGTTCATTGGCACAATAGCGACTTGGAATGGCGCTAAGGTGTCAGTCCAGATGATGCCGTATTGATCATGATTTTGCTCAATTGCGGCGGCAACGATACGGGTAATACCGATACCGTAGCAGCCCATCATTAAGGTTTCATGTTTGCCTGATTCAGTCAGCACGCCAACTTTCATCGCATCGGAGTATTTTTTACCGAGTTGGAAAATATGACCGACTTCAATACCGCGTTTTATCTGCAAGGTACCTTTACCACATGGGCTTGGATCACCGGCTTTCACATTGCGCAGGTCAAACACGTCTGGTTCGGCGCAATCGCGGCCCCAGTTGAGATTGAAATAATGGTAACCGTCTTGATTCGCACCAGCAGCAAAATCAGCCATAACGGCGACACTACGATCGGCGATAACCGGCATGTTCAGGCCAATTGGGCCCAGTGATCCTGGGCCGGCACCGATGGCAGCACGGATAGCTTCATCACTGGCGAATTGCAATGGGCTCGCCACCAATGGGTGTTTTGCTGCTTTAATTTCATTGAGTTCATGGTCACCACGCACCAACAGGGCCACCAATTTACCGGCTTCAGCAGCATGTACAATCAAGGTTTTAACGGTTTGCTCAATTGGCAGCTGGAATTGCTCAACTAACGCGGCGATAGTCTTGGCATTCGGCGTGGCTACTTTGTCTAGGGTTTTGCTGGCAGCAGCGCGACTATGGCTCGGTGCTACGGCTTCGGCCATTTCAATATTGGCGGCGTAATCGGAACTATCGGAGAAGGCGATATCATCTTCGCCGGAAGCGGCTAACACGTGGAATTCGTGGGAGAAGCTACCGCCAATCGAGCCGGTGTCAGCTAGTACTGGACGGAAATCTAAACCGAGCCGCTCAAACACCCGGCAATAGGCACCATGCATCGCATCATAGGTGGCCTGAAGGCTGTGTTGATCAAGGTGGAACGAGTAGGCGTCTTTCATAATAAATTCACGTGAGCGCATGACCCCGAAGCGCGGTCTAATTTCGTCACGGAATTTGCTTTGAATTTGGTACAAGCTCAGAGGTAACTGTTTGTAGCTGCTGATTTCTTTGCGGGCCAGTTCACAAATCACTTCTTCATGGGTAGGGCCCAGTACAAAGTCACGCATATTGCGGTCGTGCAAACGCAGCAGTTCTGGACCGTAATCGTCCCAGCGGCCTGACTCCATCCATAGATCAGCCGGCTGCACCATTGGCATCAGTACTTCGAGAGCGCCAATAGCGTCCATTTCTTCACGTACCACCTGTTCTACTTTACGTAGCACGCGCAACCCAGTTGGTGTCCAGGTGTATAAACCGGCCGCCACTCTGCGGATCATCCCAGCACGTAGCATCAACTGATGGCTGATGACTTCAGCATCAGCAGGGGTTTCTTTCAGGGTGCCTAATAAATAGTGGCTGCTACGCATGCGGTTGGTGTCTCCATGAAGTCGTTAGTGCTGATTCTATCAGCAGCGGGCGCTGGTCAAAAGTCTTTACTGACTTGAATGACATGATTTTCGTTGTTGATAACCTGCCATTTGATATTTAGGTCGTACAAGCTCATACCGTAAACTTTCTGTTGATGCGCGGCTTGTTTATAGGCCGGGCGCGGATCTTGATTGAGCACTTGGCTTATTAGTAGACGCAGTTGTGGATAGTGTGGCTCGAATTGTTGCAATTGTTGCTCGGCAGTGGGGTCAAATACTGTGCTGAGCGCGCTGTGCGGGCGTGCATCGGCAAAGCCACCTTGCGCTGTTGGAATGCTCTCGGCATAGGGTAGGTAGGGCTTGATATCAATCACCGGGGTGCCATTGACCCAATCAGCCCCGCGCACGCGAATGATCACGCCATGCTCATCGGCTTGCACCGATTCTAACTCGACCACACTCATACCAATGCCGTTTGGTCGATAGGTGGCACGGGTGGCGAATACACCTTTGCGGGTGTTACCACCAAGTCGTGGTGGGCGCACCAGTGGCTGCCAGCCAGCCGCCACGGTTTGATGAAATATAAACAGCACCCAAATGTGACTGAACTCGATTAAACCGCGCACACTATCAGCATGAGCGAAATTGCCCTGCAGGTGAATCTCAGCAGCTGCCGCGGTAACTAGCCCAGGCTGACGCGGTACGGCAAATTTTTGCTGATAGGGCGAATGGATCACGCCAATCGGTTCAACGGTAAAAGACATGTGGTTACCAGCGCTAGGGAATTGGTGAATTTCAGCATATTTTGGCTAAGTTAGCGAGAGTGATTCTGACCATTAGCCGACTTAAATCGCTATTTTATTTATACATTAACAATAAAAACAATTAGTTAATAAAGTTGGCATAGCAATTGCTTAACTATTTGTGACGAATAAATTTTCGAATTAACTAAGAAGGATGTGTTATGAACCGCTCAACCAATGTTTGGACCGCTGCTATGGTATTAATTGGTGCTGTAACTATTGCCAGCCTTGGCCAGCAAGTCACCGCCGCCGATGCCGAAAAATATTTGCAAGGTAACTATGCGGTGACCGCGCAAACCGATATGAAAATTAGCTTTGGGATCGGGAGTTTGCAGTTGAGTCACCATGATGGTGATGAGGTATTAGTGGAAATAAAAGCGACCGCGAGTGATCGTTCATTCTGGCTCAGCGAAGGTGACTTGAGTAAAGTTGAGTTGCAAGCGAAGCAAACCGGTAATTGGCTTGAGCTCGAAGTGCCGGAGCAAGAAAATATCCAGTTCGAGTGGCAGGTTAAATTACCGCGAGTGAGTAGCTTAGCGCTGGAATTGGGTATTGGTGAAATTAAAGGCAAGATTGCCAGCACTGACCTCGACATTGAGGTAGGTATTGGCGATATTCAATTAACCCTTATGGGCGATATTAAATCGATCAACATGGATGTTGGTATCGGTGAGACCAAGATTACTGGTGTAGGTAACAGCTCGAGTGAACGTGCGTTTGTTACCTCATCGAGTTCAGCACAAGGCAATGGCCAGGCTCGAATCAATATTGACGTTGGTGTTGGCGAGTCGCATTTAATTATCGAACGTTAATAAAAAACCCCGCTTTTTCGGCGGGGTTTTTTAGTGTTACTGCTGACTAAATCTCGAAGTCGTCAATGCTTTTGCCCTTGGCAATGGCTTGCGCTAATACTTTTGGCATGCGGCCTTGGCCGGTCCAGGTAATGCGTTGACCAGCGCTATCAACAATAGCGTATCGGGCTGGTTTTGGCGCCCGCTTGGCTTTTACTTTCGCTGGCGCAGTAACGCTGCCGCCAAGTAAATCGGCCTCAGTAATATCAGCCGCTGCCATAGCGCGGCGGAGTTCTTCAATTTTTGCCAGTTTAGCCGCTTGCGCTTGCAATTCAGCCGCTTCTTCATGCTCGCGGTCAGTAATTACTTTGGCTAATTTCTCAGCAACATCATGCAATTGAGAAACGGTCAAATCCTTTGTCGCAGCTTTCAAACGTCGTCCGTGAGTCAGAATATCTAAAAATTCGCTCATGTGATTATTTCCAATTCAGTTAATTAGTGTATTGATTAAATAGAAAAGCATCGCTGACGACAATCTTATTTTTGCGTCAGCGATATCTTACAGTTAATTAATTAAAATGAAAATAACTTTACATATTTGGATAATTTGGACCACCACTTCCTTCTGGAGTGACCCAATTTATATTTTGTGACGGATCTTTAATATCGCAGGTTTTGCAATGAATGCAATTTTGAGCATTTATTTTGAATTTTTGTTGACCGTCCACTTCAATAATTTCATAGACGCCAGCGGGGCAATAACGCTGGGCTGGCTCATCGTATTGCGGCAAATTAATCGTTAATGGAATGGCAGAATCTTTTAATTGTAAATGACAAGGTTGTTCTTCTTCATGATTGGTATTTGATAAATAAACCGATGATAAACGATCAAAGGTTAATTTATTATCAGGTTTTGGATAGTCAATTTTAGGGTGGTCTTTAGCGAGACCAAGAGCAGCATAATCAGGCGTTTCATCTTTAAAATTAAATGGTAATTTTCCACCGAAGAAGTTTTGGTCGACGGTATTATAAGCGCCACCTAACCATGTGCCCAATTTATGAATAACCGGTCCGAAATTGCGTGAACGATATAATTCATCATACAACCATGAAGCGCGAAAACGTTGTTCAAAATCGGTTTCAGCCGGCACAGTTTCTTGACTAAGGGCGGCAACAATAGCCTCGGCGGCGAGCATACCTGATTTCATGGCGGTGTGATTGCCTTTGATTTTGGCAAAATTCAGGGTGCCGGCATTACAACCAACCAACAGCGCACCTGGCATACTCATTTTCGGTAAGGAATTAAAGCCACCTTTGGCAATGGCGCGAGCACCGTAACTGACGCGTTTACCGCCCTGTAACACCGCAGCAATGGTGGGGTGGGTTTTATAGCGTTGGAACTCGGCAAACGGGTTTAAATGTGGGTTGCTGTAGTTCAAGTCGACAATCAATCCGACATAAACTTGGCCATTGTCAGCATGGTACAGATAACCGCCACCACTGGCATCGGTTAGCGGCCAACCGGTACTGTGTACCACTAAGCCAGCTTGGTGTTGAGCCGCTGGAACATCCCAAATTTCTTTAAAACCAATCGCATAATGTTGCGGTGAACTGCTGTCATCGAGCTTGAACTCGCTGGTTAAACGCTTACCTAAATGACCGCGACAGCCTTCGGCAAAAATAGTGAACTTACCACGCAGTTCCATACCAGGTTCAAAACTATCTTTTGCTTGTCCATCGCCATCTAAGCCCATATCGCCCGTGATAATACCTTGCACACGGCCATCTTCGATAATTACATCAGCGGCTGGGAAGCCGGGGAATATTTCAACCCCTAATGCTTCGGCTTGCGCTGCCAACCAGCGACAAACATTGCCCATGCTGGCGATGTAGTTGCCGTGATTATGAAAGGTTTTCGGCACCATGAAGTTGGGTAACTTAGTGGCTTTTTCGGCATTGTTAAAATAGTAAATATGATCATCGCTGACCGCAGTGGTTAATGGCGCGCCACGTTGCTGCCAATCTGGAAATAATTCCTCTAAGGCACGGGTTTCGAACACTGCTCCCGAGAGAATATGCGCGCCCACTTCAGAGCCTTTCTCTACCACGCAAATGGTTAATTGGTGCTGCTGCTGTTGCGCTAACTGCGCTAACCGACAGGCACTAGCAAGACCAGCAGGGCCGGCGCCAACAATCACCACATCAAATTCCATACTTTCACGTTGCATTGGCTTCTCCAGATCGGGCGTTATCTCTTTGGGTTACAGTTATTGTGCTAGTTCAGGGCGGTCACGGAATAATTCCAGTGCCTCCGGGTTGGCTAGTGCATCGGTGTTGTTAACCGCTTCGCCATGGATCACCTGACGCACTGCTAACTCAACAATTTTTCCGCTAATTGTGCGCGGAATATCGGTAACTTGGGCAATCACTGCGGGTACATGGCGCGCTGTGGTATTACTGCGAATCACCTGACGAATTTGTTGCTGCAGATCCGCATCCAAGCCGACGCCATCTCGTAAGCGCACAAACAATACCACGCGCTCATCATCCTGCCAGTTCTGTCCTACCGCAATACTCTCTAATACTACCTCGAGTTTTTCCACTTGTCGGTAGATTTCTGCAGTGCCGATGCGCACGCCACCGGGGTTGAGTGTGGCATCTGAACGGCCGTAAATAATCAACCCATTTTGCGCGGTGATCTCAGCGTAATCGCCATGCGCCCAGGTATTTTCGAAGCGGGCGAAATAGGCGTTGAAGTAACGACTACCGTCGCTGTCGTGCCAAAATCCTAACGGCATGCTCGGAAAACTGTTGCTACACACCAGTTCACCTTTTTCACCGTTAACTGCCTGCCCCTTGTCGTTGTAAACTTGTACGTTAAGGCCAAGGCCGCGGCATTGCAGTTGGCCACGGTAAACCGGCAGGGTGGGGTTACCGAGCGCGAAGCAGGATATAATGTCGGTACCGCCAGAAATAGATGATAGGCACAGATTGCTGTTGATATCGCGGTAAACGTAGTCAAAGCTCTCCGGCGCGAGCACCGAACCGGTGGTCAATATGCTGCGCAAATTGCTTAGATTATGGCTGTCGCGTGGTTTGACACCAGCTTTTTCGAGTGCCGATAAATACTTTGCGCTGGTACCAAATACACTGATGCGCTCTTGTTCTGCGATATCCCACAGTATTTCTGGCGTCGGTGCAAATGGCGAGCCATCAAACAGGACTAAGGTGGCACCTTGGGCTAGCCCAGATACCAGCCAGTTCCACATCATCCAGCCGCAGGTGGTAAAGTAAAACAACACATCGTCGCGATCTAAATTAGTATGCAGTGCATGCTCTTTAAGATGCTGTAATAACGTGCCGCCGGCACCATGAACAATGCATTTGGGTACGCCCGTGGTGCCCGAGCTGAACATGATATAGAGCGGGCTATTAAAGGCTAGCTGAGTAAATTCTGGGGCTCGGCTGCTGCGATCGAGAAATTGCTCCCATTCAATAGCCCGATTGATACGGTGCTGAGCACGACTAAAGCGCACCAATACGGTGGCGCACAGGCTCGGTAACTGGGCTTGAATATGGTTCACTTTGTCACTGATATCGAGCACTTTGCCGTTATAGCAATAGCCTTCTACGGTAATGAACAGTTTTGGGGTGATCTGGCCAAACCGATCAAGCACCCCTTGCACGCCAAAATCGGGTGAACAGGATGACCAAATAGCGCCAATACTGCTGGCTGCAAGCATAGCAATAACGGTTTCAATGCAATTGGGCATCAGCGCAGCTACCCGATCACCGGCGACGATACCGTGATTACGCATGGCTTTGGCACAGGCTGCTACTTCACTATAAAGTTCGGCGTAGCTAAGTTGCTGGCGGCTGCCATCTTCACCACGAAAAATCAGGGCTAAGCGATCATCACGATAGCGCAGTAAATTTTCGGCGAAATTTAGCTGACTGTCGGGAAACCATTGCGCACCCGGCAGTTTGTCGGCATGACTGACGATGGTGTCACCACGCTGACCCAACACCGCAAAATAATCCCAAATACGCAGCCAGAAACGCTCACTATGGGCCACCGACCAAGCATGCAGTTGCTGGTAGTCGGCTAATTGTTGCTGCTCGTAGCTGTTGATATAGCGCCGAAAATCATCCATTCGACTGCGCTCAATAGCAGCTGCTGTGGGTTGCCAAAGAGGGGTCATGACGAGCGATTCCGTTTGGCTAATTCAGCTAAAGCGACATTGGATCGCGGGCCATGCGCAAGATGACTGCAAATGGCCGCACCGGCATCGATCACTGCAGCTAAATCGACGCCTGTCTCAATACCCAGACCCTGGAGTAAGTAGAGCACATCCTCAGTGGCGACATTACCGCTGGCACCCTTGGCGTAAGGGCAGCCACCGAGGCCAGCCACAGCGCTATCGATGGTGCTGGCACCGAGATCGAGACACGCGGCAATATTGGCGAGCGCTTGACCATAGGTGTTATGAAAATGCAGCGCAAGTTGCTGTATGGGAACCTGCTCAGCCACTGCCCCGAGCATGCGTTGAGCTTGCAGCGGGGTGCCAACGCCAATGGTATCGCCCAGTGATATTTCATAGCAACCCATAGCGCTTAGCTGTGCCGCCACCTGTACGACTTGTTGCTGACTAACTTCACCTTGATAAGGGCAGCCCAACACGCAGCTTATGTAACCGCGAACACGGATATTGCGGGCGCGGGCAGCTGCTATAACTGGCGCGAAACGATCAAAGCTTGCGGCGATACTGCAATTAATATTGCGCTGGCTGAACGCTTCTGAAGCTGCAGCGAAAATCGCCACTTCATCGGCACCAGCGGCCATAGCGGCGGAAAAACCCTGTAAGTTTGGGGTAAGGGCAGCATAGGTGACGCCAGCTTGACGTTGAATACCACCAAACACTGCGCCGCTATCGGCCATTTGCGGTACCCATTTCGGGCTAACAAAGGCACCTGTTTCAATATAGCCCAAGCCGGCCATCGCCAGCGCCTCGACCAGTGCTATTTTGGCAGCAGTGCTCACTGCGGTTTCGCTCTGTAGACCATCACGAGGGCCGACTTCAACAATTTTCACCTGCGCTGGTAATGTCATAGTTCCTGTTCCTTACGCGCTGACACTAAGTCGCACTAGTTCGGCACCATCACTGACTAACTCGCCGCTTTGATAGAAAACTTGCTCTACCGTACCGGCATGACTGGCACGAATGGTGTATTCCATTTTCATCGCTTCCATCACCAGTAGTGGTTGGCCGGCGCTTACTTCATCACCGGTTGCTACTAATACCGCTGCCACAGTGCCATTCATTGGAGCCAGCATGCCGCCACTGGCTTGTTCATGCTGCAGTTCGAGCAATACCTGATAGCGTTTCAGGCGAATACTGGCGGCTTCAGTCATCACGGTAATATCGCCACCGGCATGCAGCACATGGGCAAAAAAGCTCTGCTCATCACACTGAATGCGGAAGCGATCCTGTTGCCAAGTAGCTGCCCATACGCGCTGATCAGGGAGCCGTTGCCAGCCGCTGCCATGGGCCGTCAGGATCACGCTATAAGGTTGACCATCACGCTGTAAGCTCAGGCTAAACTGTGCCGGTTGATTCAGCTGTAAACCGGGGTTAGCAAACCACGCCTTATCGCATTGCTGACTTTGCACTAATTCAGCCAGTGCGGCGATGGTGGCGTAATCATCATGCAAATGACTGGTATCAGCCACTAGTTGGTGCTGATAGCGCTCGATGAAACTGGTGCTGAGTTCGGCGCGCTGAAATTGTGGGTGGTTGGCGATGCTGCGAAGAAAATCAATGTTGTTATGCACCCCGGCCACACGGAAATCATTCAGTGCACTCACCAGGCGCCGCAGCGCTTCGTTACGATTGCTTCCCCAAACGATCAACTTAGCAATCATCGGGTCGTAATAGGCACTGACCTCGTCACCTTCAATAACACCGCTATCAATGCGCACATGCGCTGATGGTGGTGGTGTACGTAACACCGTCAGTAATCCGGTACTGGGCAAAAACTCGTTGGCTGGATCTTCGGCATAGATGCGTGCCTCAAAGGCATGACCATGCACTTGAATTTGCTCTTGCGTTAACGGTAATGGCTCGCCACTGGCGACTAACAACTGCCATTGCACCAAATCTTGACCGGTAATCAGTTCAGTGACCGGGTGTTCCACCTGCAAACGGGTGTTCATTTCCATAAAATAGAAGGTGCCATCGCTATCGAGCAGGAATTCAACGGTACCGGCACCTTGGTAATCGATTGCTTGGGCAGCTCGCAGTGCCGCTTCCCCCATGGCTTTTCGCGTACATTCGCTGATAGTTGGCGCGGGTGCCTCTTCAATAACCTTTTGGTGGCGCCGTTGCACCGAGCAATCGCGCTCAGATAGGTAGACCGCATTACCATGCTGATCACAGAACACTTGGATTTCAACATGACGCGGGTTGCTGAGGTATTTTTCCAGCAACATTTTATCATTACTAAAAGCGGCTTGTGCTTCGCGCTTTGCCGATTGCAATGCGGCATCAAACTCGGCGCTGTTGTTAACCACCCGCATGCCTTTTCCGCCGCCGCCATAGGCTGCTTTAAGCAACACCGGGAAGCCAATAGTTTGCGCTTCAGCACGCAGCCGGGCAGGGTCTTGATCGTCGCCATGGTAACCCGGAACTAAAGGCACACCAGCTGCGCTCATGATCGCTTTGGCAGCGCTTTTTGAGCCCATAGCAGCAATTGCAGCAACCGGTGGCCCAACAAAAATTAGCTTATTGTTGGCGCAGGCTTCAGCAAAGCGCTCATTCTCCGATAAGAACCCGTAACCGGGGTGAATGGCATCGGCGCCGGTGCTTTTGGCCGCGGCAATGATGCGATCAATCAGCAAATAACTCTCGCTGCTTGGGGCGGGGCCAATGTAGACACTTTGGTTGGCTAATTGCACGTGTTGGGCGTTGGCATCAGCAGCAGAATAGACAGCCACCGTGTGAATACCCATTTGTCGCGCCGTGCGAATGATTCGACAGGCAATTTCACCACGGTTGGCGATCAGCAATTTTTGCAACATGGGCTATCCTTTTATCCAAGCAGGGGTGCGTTTCTCTAAAAACGCGGTTAACCCTTCTTGGCCTTCGGCCGACACCCGGATCTGAGCGATTTGTTTGATCGTATGCTCACGGGTAATGGCATTAAGTGGTTGCTGGTCAATGGCCAAGATTAAGTTTTTTGCTGCCGCCAGTGCGGCTGGACTGTTACTGAGTAATTGCTGTTGAAGTTGCCCGAGGCGTTGCTCAAGGTCATCGCTGAGTTCATGCACTAAGCCCATTGCCAGCGCGCTAGCAGCGTTAAATCGCTCGGCACTAAGCATATAACGGCGGGCTTGGCGATGGCCGATGGCGCGCATCACATAGGGACTGATTACCGCTGGAATAAGGCCGATTTTGACTTCGCTTAAACAAAAGCTGGCGCTGCTTTCAGCCAGCGCAATATCGCAGCAGGCGACGAGGCCAACGGCACCACCGAAGGCAGCTCCGCGTACCAAGGCGATAGTTGGTAGCGGTAATTCATCGAGGCGTTGCATTAATAGTGCAAGTTGCTCGGCATCGGCACAATTGTCAGCATAATTTTTTGCCGCCATCGAGCGCATCCAGCCCAAGTCAGCGCCGGCAGAGAAGTTGCTGCCATTGCTGGCAAGCACCAGTAAGCGCACCTCAGTGTTATGAGCGACGCTATGCAGTGCCTGTAATAGCTCGGCAATCATGCGATCGTCAAAAGCATTGTGCAGCTCAGGGCGGTTTAACGTCAGTCGCGCCACCGCGGCTTCAATGCGTAACTCAATATGTGCATAGGACATCACAGACTCCTTACATGCGGAACACGCCAAAGCGTGTCTCGGCAATCGGTGCATTGTTAGCGGCAGCGAGGCTTAAGCCCAGTACTGCGCGAGTTTGCATTGGGTCAATAATGCCGTCATCCCACAACCGTGCCGAGGCATAGTAGGGGTGACCTTGGCGCTCATACTGGTCAATAATGGGTTGCTTCAGCGCCTGTTCTTGCTCAGCACTCATAGTTTGCCCTTGGCGGGCGAGGTTATCTTTGCTGACCTGCGCCATCACGCCAGCAGCTTGCTCGCCGCCCATCACCGAGATGCGCGCATTAGGCCACATAAACATCAGTGTTGGATCGTATGCGCGGCCACACATGCCATAGTTGCCAGCACCATAACTGCCGCCAATGACAACGGTAAATTTAGGCACTTGGGCACAGCTCACTGCGGTAACCATTTTGGCACCATGTTTGGCAATACCTTCGGCTTCGTATTTCTTGCCGACCATGAAGCCGGTGATGTTTTGCAAAAATACCAGTGGGATCTTACGTTGTGCACAGAGCTCAATAAAGTGTGCGCCTTTTTGTGCCGATTCCGAGAATAAAATACCGTTATTGGCAACAATCCCGACTGGATAACCATGAATACGGGCAAAGCCGGTGACTAAGGTTGTGCCATAGTTTTGTTTGAATTCATCGAGATCAGAATCATCAACAAGCCGCGCAATCACTTCACGGACATCATAAGGTTTGCGTAAATCGCTACCGACAATACCGTAGAGTTCGCTGGCTGAATAGCGCGGTGGTTTCACCTCGGTGGGTGTCAGCGGCAACGCCGGTTGATAGTTTAATCGCGCTACCGCACGACGCGCCAAGGCGAGGGCATGGTCATCATTGAGGGCGTAATGATCGGCAACCCCAGAAATCTTGGTATGCACGTCGGCACCACCGAGTTCCTCTGCCGATACTTCTTCACCGGTTGCCGCTTTGACCAACGGCGGACCGGCGAGGAAAATCGTGCCTTGTTGTTTCACAATAATACTCTCATCGGCCATCGCCGGCACATACGCGCCACCGGCGGTACAGAGCCCCATCACCACAGCAATTTGGGCAATACCCTTGGCTGACATGGTGGCTTGATTGAAGAAAATTCGGCCAAAATGGTCGCGATCAGGGAATACTTCGTCTTGTTGTGGCAAGTTTGCACCGCCTGAGTCGACCAAGTAGATGCAGGGCAGGTGACAACGCTCGGCAATTTCTTGCGCGCGCAGATGCTTCTTCACCGTCAGCGGGTAGTAGGTACCACCTTTGACGGTCGCATCATTGGCGACGATCATGCAGTGTACGCCTTCAACGCAGCCAATGCCTGCCACCACACCGGCAGCGGGTACGTAGTCCTGGTAGCATTCCCAGCCGGCAAACTGACCAATTTCTAAGAACGCTGAACCCGGGTCGAGCAGTTTTTCGATCCGTTGCCGCGCTAATAATTTACCGCGCGCTAGATGCCGTTCTTGGTACTTGGCACCACCACCTTGTTTAATTTGCGCAACCTTAGCGTAGAGATCATCAACCAGCGTTTGTAATGCCTGTTGATTGGCTTCAAAGGTTGCATCCTTGACATTAATGGTGCTGGTAATTTGCGTCATGACCAGGCTCCTGCTTAGGCAGATTCTGTGAACAGTTCACGACCAATCAGCATGCGGCGAATTTCTGAGGTGCCGGCACCGATTTCGTATAATTTGGCATCGCGTAATAAGCGGCCAGTTGGGTATTCATTAATATAGCCGTTGCCGCCCAATAGCTGTATGGCATCAAGGGCTAATTGGGTGGCTAATTCGGCAGCGTACAGAATCGCCCCAGCAGCATCCTTACGGGTGGTTTCGCCCCGATCACAGGACTGTGCCACGGCATACACGTAAGCACGCGCCGCATTGGTGCGGGTATACATATCGGCCAGTTTACCTTGCACTAATTGGAATTCACCAATGGCTTTGCCGAATTGCTGACGGTCATGGGCGTAGGGTACGCAGATGTCTAAACAGGCTTGCATAATACCCAGTGGCCCAGCGGCTAATACCGCGCGCTCATAATCAAGCCCACTCATCAGCACTTCTACGCCGTTATCGAGTTCGCCGAGGATATTTTCAGCCGGCACTTGGCAATCACGGAACACCAGTTCACAGGTATTGGAACCACGCATGCCGAGTTTATCGAGCTTCTGTGCGGTGCTAAAGCCGACAAACTGTTTTTCGATAATAAACGCCGTGATACCACGGGAATTTTTCGCTGGACTGGTTTTAGCATAGACCACCAGCACATCGGCATCGGGACCATTGGTGATCCACATTTTGTTGCCATTTAGCACATACACGTCACCTTTTTTATCGGCGCGTAATTTCATACTAACTACGTCTGAACCGGCATTTGGTTCGCTCATCGCCAGTGCACCGACGTGTTCACCGGAACATAGTTTTGGCAAGTATTTTTGTTTTTGCTGTTGATTACCGTTGCGGGCAATTTGGTTTACGCACAGATTTGAGTGCGCGCCGTAACTTAATCCGACTGAGGCCGACGCGCGGCTAATTTCTTCCATAGCCACGACATGTTCAAGGTAGCCCAAACCCGAACCACCGTATTGCTCTGGCACCGTCATACCAAGCAGGCCGAGTGCGCCCATTTTAGCCCAAAGATCAGCTGGGAATTCATTACGATGATCGATTTCGGCAGCGCGCGGCGCGATTTCTTCGCGCGCGAATGTGTTCACGCTGGCACGGATCATATTGGCGGTTTCACCAAGACCAAAATTGAGCGAACTGAACTGCTGAATCATACTTACTCCGGGGTCAACGATGGTTGCGTGCTGTTGCTGGGTGCTGGCTGCGCTGATTGGCCAGCTTCAATTTCCGCTAGTTCGTCGCGGCAACGCGCTTCTAGGTTATTCAATTCAACCAGCAATACCTTGATGTCTTCCAGCTGTTGTTGCAGCGAGAGCCGTTTTTCAGCGATCAATTCAAACACCGTATAGAGCTGGCGGGCACTGCTATTTTCCAGATCATAAAGATCAAATAAGCGTTTGGTCTCAGCCAATGAAAAGCCTAACCGTTTGCCACGCAAAATCAGCTTGAGGCGAACCCGATCTTTGTTGCTGTACAGTCGCGTTTGCCCCTGCCGAATTGGGGTTAACAGGCCTTGGTCTTCATAGAAGCGAATACTGCGGGTGGTGATATCAAATTCCCGCGCCAAATCGCCGATAGTGTAGGTTGTTTGCTTGTTCATTTGTGCTTGCATTGTTACTTGTGAGGGCGTTAAGCTTAATGCAAGTTGACGTTAACGTAAAGGTTAGAGCTGTGACCTTAGTGTCACAGTATTCAGGAGGCTCTGTGAGTTCATTTGATTCGATCGTAATTGTTGCAGCAAAACGTACTCCGATCGGCGCTTTTCAAGGGGCTTTAGCACCGTTAACCGCGCCGCAATTGGGTGCTGCCGTGATCAAGGCTGCGTTGGCGCAAAGCACGGTGGCTGTGGAGGCGGTATCTGAGGTCATTATGGGTAATGTGTTACCTGCTGGTTTGGGCCAAGCACCCGCTCGTCAGGCTACTCTGCATGCTGGTTTAGCGCGCAGCGTCGGCGCGACGACGATTAATAAAGTCTGTGGTTCTGGTTTAAAAGCGGTGATGCTCGGTTACGATTTATTGCGTTCAGGTAGCGCCAATGTGGTTATTGCTGGCGGCATGGAAAGCATGTCTAACGCACCCTATTTATTGCCGCAGGCTCGATCAGGTATGCGCATGGGTCATGGCAAAGTGCTCGATCATATGATGCTTGATGGTCTTGAAGATGCCTACGAAGGCAAAGCCATGGGGTGTTATGCGCAAGCAACCGCCGATGCCTATGAGTTAGGTCGTGAAGCCATGGATGCCTTTGCGCTGAGCTCACTAAACCGTGCTAAAGCAGCGATCGCAACGGGCGCCTTCGCGGCAGAAATTGAGCCGGTCACTATCACTACCCGCAAAGGCGATGTGGTAGTTAGCGATGACGAACAGCCGGCTAAAGCGATGCCAGAGAAAATTCCGAGTTTGCGCCCAGCATTTGCCAAAGATGGCAGCATTACGGCCGCTAATTCGAGTTCTATTTCTGATGGCGCCGCAGCGCTGATACTAATGCGTGAGAGTGAGGCGCGGGCGCAAGCATTAAAACCACTAGCACGGATTGTCGGCCATGCTAGTCATGCCCAAGCGCCGGCTGAATTTACCGTGGCACCGATTGGGGCAATGACGACACTGCTGGCGCAAATTGGTTGGCACAAAGATCAGGTTGATCTGTGGGAAATTAACGAAGCCTTTGCCATGGTGACTATGTTAGCCATGCAACAACTGCAGTTGGACCACCACAAGGTCAACGTGCATGGTGGTGCCTGTGCGTTAGGTCACCCAATTGGTGCCAGTGGCGCCCGCTTGCTGGTGACTTTGTTACATGCGTTGCAACAACAGGGTAAACAACGTGGTATTACCTCGTTGTGTATTGGTGGCGGTGAGGCGGTGGCAGTGGCGATCGAAGTGCTTTAACGGCGGCTGGCAACGGCGATTGAGAGCAACAAAATGCTGCTACCAATGGCCAGTCGCCACCAATCGACTTGTTGCCCCCAAAAGCTGAAATTAATCAGCAAGCCAGCCGGTATTAACATGTTGTTCATGCTGGCTAGTTGGGCGGTGTTCACGCGTTTACTGGCAAGGTTCCAGAGCAGATAGCCAAGCCCTGATGCGCCGACCCCAAGCCAGAGCAAAATCAGCCAATGAAGGTTGCTGGTAGGCATTTTATTGAAGTCAGCAAAGGCCAACATGGCAACCGCACTGACGACGCTAGCACCGGCAAAAAATAGCGCAAAAATATGCAGTTGCTGGCGCTCATCACCCAGCGGCAAGCGTTTATAAAATACTTGGCCGGCAGCAAAACATAGGTTGGCTGCTTGGATGAGCAAAAAGCCAAACCAAAATTGCTCACTGAGCTGGTCATAGCGAATAACCGCCGCGCCGGCTACCGCTAGCACTGCAGCCAACCACCAGCGCCAGGGTAAGCGGCGGCGACCGTTAAGAAGCTCAGCGACCACAGTCACATAGAGTGGAGTAAAGATAGTGAAAAGCAATACTTCAGCTACGCTCAAGTATAAGAATGCATGGTAGAGAAATAGATACATCACGCCAATTTGCAAGGCGCCAATGGCGGCGAGTTGCAGCTGCTGACGGCGACTGAACTGGCGCGGGCGAAAAAACGGTAGCAGTACCAGCAGTGCCAACAGCATGCGAATAAAAACTGCGATATAGCCGTCGACGCGGCCGGCCAGAAATTCGCCTATTAATGAAAAGCTGGCCGCCCAGAGTGCGGTAACGAACCAAAGTAATGCCATGGTGTGGTCCTAGAGGTCGGCGGCGCCTGTATTTAGCGCAATGAGGTCTATTATAGAGGTAAAATCGTCCATGTTAAAAGCGCCCAATCCATGCTCTAATGTGGCAATTTTTTTAGCGCGTTGGCAATCGCAACGGTGCGTTTAGCGACTATATTAAATCAATGAGGTGGTTATGAAGAAGGTTCCATTATTTATTGGCGGCGAGTGGGTGCAGTCGCAAACCGACCGTTGGATTGACGTGACCAATCCGGCTACCAACGAAGTGATTGCCCAAGCACCGGTGGCCACCCAAGCCGAAATGCAAGCTGCTGTAGAGAGCGCCAAGAAAGCTTTTTTAAGCTGGAAAGAAGTGGCGGTGCCAGAGCGGGCGCGGGTGATGATGCGCTATCAAGCGCTATTAAAAGAACATCACGACGAAATTGCCGAGATCCTCGCAAGCGAAACCGGTAAGACCTTTGAAGATGCCAAAGGCGATGTATGGCGCGGTATTGAAGTGGTTGAACATGCTGCTAACGTACCATCGTTATTAATGGGCGAAACGGTTGAAAACGTCGCCCGTGGTATTGATAGCTACAGTTACATTCAGCCGCTGGGGGTGTGTGCGGGAATTACTCCGTTTAACTTTCCGGCGATGATTCCGTTATGGATGTTCCCACTCGCTATCGCCTGTGGTAACACCTTTATTTTAAAGCCGTCTGAGCAAGATCCATTAACTCCAACGCGATTAGTCGAATTGTTTGAACAAGCTGGCGCGCCAAAAGGTGTGTTGCAGGTGATTCACGGTGGTAAAGACCAAGTCGACTTCATTCTTGATAATCCAGACATTAAAGCGATTTCGTTTGTCGGTTCAGTGGCGGTGGGTCAATACATTTATCGCCGTGGCACTGAGAACATGAAGCGTGTGCAAGCGTTTGCCGGTGCTAAAAACCATTGTGTGATCATGCCTGATGCCAACAAAAGTCAAGTCATCAGTAATATGGTCGGCGCTTCAGTTGGTGCTGCTGGTCAGCGTTGTATGGCTATTTCAGTTGCCGTCTTTGTCGGTCAATCGAAACAGTGGATCGCGGAAATTGCCGAAGCCTTAGCCAAAGTGAAGCCCGGTGTATGGAACGACAAAGACGCCGCTTATGGTCCGGTGATCAGCCCACAGGCGAAGCAACGTATTGAGAACTTCATTACCCAAGGCGTTAACGAAGGCGCCAAGCTGTTGGTTGATGGCCGAAATTGTCAGGTTGACGGTTATCCGAATGGTAACTGGGTCGGCCCAACCATGTTCAGCGGCGTTACCACCGACATGGAAATCTACAAAAACGAGATCTTTGGTCCGGTATTATGCGCAACCGAAGTTGAGACACTCGACGATGCGCTGAAACTCGTCAATGCCAACCCGTACGGCAACGGCACCTCAATCTTTACGGCCAGCGGCGCCGCCGCGCGCAAATACCAGCATGAAGTAGAAGTCGGCCAAGTTGGTATCAATATTCCTATTCCGGTACCCCTACCATTTTTCTCATTTACCGGTTGGAAAGGCTCATTTATGGGCGATTTACATGCCTACGGTAAGCAAGCGGTGCGTTTTTATAGTGAGACTAAAACCGTCACAGCGCGTTGGTTTGAGAGCGATATTGCCGATGCGAACGGTCCCAACATGACTATTCACTTAAAATAATTACAGAGTTACAGGGTAAGCTGCCATGAACTTTAATTTAACCGATGACCAACAGGCCTTTGTCGATACCGCCAAAGCCTTTGCTGACAAAGAGCTCGCGCCGTTCGCTGCAGAGTGGGATGAAACCGCACATTTTCCGATTGAGGTGTTTCGTAAGGCCGGTGAATTGGGCTTTATGGGTATGTACACTCCAGAACACGCGGGTGGCTTCGGCATGAGTCGGCTCGATGCGGCATTGATCTTTGAACAACTGGCCATGGGCTGTACTGCGACCACCGCGATGATGACCATTCATAATATGGTCAGTTGGATGATTGGCGCGTTTGCCACTCCGCAGGTAGCCGAGCAGTGGGTGCCGGACTTAGTCATGGGTAGCAAGTTAGGGTCGTACTGTTTGACCGAACCAGGTGCTGGATCAGATGCCGCTAGTTTGCGTACCAGTGCCCGTCGTGATGGCGACGAGTATGTGCTTAATGGCGCAAAAATGTTTATTTCAGGTGCCGGCAGCACCGACGTATTGGTGGTCATGGCACGCACCGGTGGCCCGGGTCCGCGCGGTATTTCGGCGTTTGTCGTACCGGCTGATGCGAACGGCATTCATTATGGTAAAAAAGAAGCCAAGATGGGCTGGAATGCCCAACCAACTCGATTAGTGACCTTTGAAGATGTGCGTATTCCAGCGGCTAATCTGCTCGGCGACGAGGGTGAAGGCTTTAAGTTTGCGATGATGGGTCTTGATGGCGGCCGCATCAATATCGCTGTCTGTTCGGTCGGTACCGCGCAAGCAGCGTTGAATACCGCACGTAACTACATGCGTGAGCGGCAGCAATTTGGCAAACCATTGGCGCAATTCCAAGCGCTCGAATTTAAACTCGCTGATATGGCCACAGAACTGGTTGCAGCACGACAAATGGTGCGTTTAGCGGCGTTTAAAGTGGACCATGATGATGCCGATAAAACCACCTATTGTGCCATGGCCAAGCGCTTTGCCACCGATGTTGGTTTTACGGTGTGTAACGAAGCGCTGCAGATTCACGGTGGCTACGGTTACATTAAGGAGTATCCATTGGAGCGCCATGTGCGTGATGTGCGGGTGCACCAAATTCTGGAAGGTACCAATGAGATCATGCGGGTTATTATTGGTCGCCGTTTATTGGCCGATATGGATCGTGAGATCCTCTAAGCAACAGCACAGGAGTTAAGCTATGACCAGCGTGGTGGAGTTTGACCAGTTAAGCACAGCCGCAGGGCAGCGCATAGGTATCGCGCGACTCAATTCGGAAAAGTCGCTGAATGCCCTCAGTTTGGACATGATCCAACTACTGCAACCGCAATTGGACGCCTGGGCTCGCGATGATCAGGTGGTATGTGTGTGGCTCGAGGGTGCTGGTGAAAAAGCCTTTTGTGCGGGTGGTGATATTGTTGCCATGTATAACGCCATGGCTGCTCGGCCCGGTACCTTGGTTGACGAAGTAGCTGATTTTTTTAGCCAAGAATATCGCCTTGATTACACTATACATTGCTATCCCAAGCCGGTTGTGGTGTGGGGCCATGGAATTGTCATGGGGGGCGGCATGGGCCTGATGAATGGCGGCAGTCACCGCATTGTCACCGAGCGTACTTTGATGGCGATGCCGGAAGTGACTATTGGCTTGTATCCCGATGTTGGCGCAACTCATTTTTTGAGCAAGATGCCAAGCGGCTGTGGTTTATACTTAGGTCTAACGGGTGCGCACATGAATGCGAGTGACGCCTTATTCTTGGGCTTGGCGGACCATTTTGCCAGCAGCGAACGTAAAGCAGAAATACTAGCCGGCTTGCAACAATTGGCCTGGCAGGATAATGCCAATGCCAACCGTGAGCGGGTCAGTGAGTATTTGGCAAACATCAGTCAGGCGGATCAATCACTGCAACCAGTCAGCCCAGTGCAACAGCATTTGGAGCATATTCAGCAGTTAACTGCGGGCCATTCGCTGGTGGACGTGGTGGAACGTATTAGCAGCGATAGTAGCGATGACAAATGGCTTCAGCGCGCGGCGCAAACGCTACGCAATGGCTGCCCAATGACCGCACATATTGTTTGGAATCAGCTGCAACATGGCGGTGATTTAAGCCTTGCCGATTGTTTCCGTTTAGAGCTGACGCTGTCGGTGGCCTGTGCCACCCGTGGTGATTTCGTGGAAGGTATTCGGGCGCTGCTGATTGATAAAGATAAACAACCCGGCTGGCAACATGCAACGGTCGCAGAGGTTGACGAGGAAGAAGTGGATGGCTTCTTCAACTCACCGTGGCCGGTTGGCCAACACCCATTGCGCGATTTATAACTGACCTCAAGGTGAACTGGAGAGTGTCATGGCAACGATTGGATTTATTGGATTAGGAAATATGGGCGGGCCAATGGCCGCCAACTTAGCCAAAGCTGGCCATCAGGTACGGGTGTTTGATTTGGTTCGTAGCGCTGTAGAGGCTGCTCAGCAAGCTGGTTGTCATGCTGCGGAATCGGCGACTGCCGCCGCTATTGATGCTGAATTTGTCATCACCATGCTACCTGCGGATGCCCATGTGCATGGCGTCTATCTGGGCGAGCAAGGTCTCTATAAAGTACTCAAAAAAGACTGTTTAGCCATTGATTGCAGCACGATTAGTGCTGAAATGGCACGCAATGTGGCAAGCCAACTGCGTGGCCACGCGATTGCCTTTATCGATGCACCGGTATCGGGTGGCGTTGCTGGTGCTCAGGCCGGCACCTTGTCATTTATGTGTGGCGGTAACGAAGCCGACGTAGAGCGGGCACGGCCGCTATTGCAGCAGATGGGCAAAAATATCTTCCGCGCTGGTGATTATGGCGCTGGGCAAGTGGCAAAAATGTGCAATAACATGCTGCTATCGGTGCTGATGGTCGGCACTTCAGAGGCACTACAGTTAGGTGTGGCACATGGTTTAGACCCACAGGTATTGTCGCAAATTATGCTACAAAGCTCCGGTCGTAACTGGACTTTAGAAGTATATAATCCGTGCCCAGGTGTGATGGATAATAGCCCTGCTAGCCGTGGTTACAGCGGCGGCTTTATGGTTGATTTGATGAGCAAAGATTTAGGCTTAGCCCAACGTGCTGCGGTTGCCAGTGGTGCCAGTACCCCCATGGGGGCGTTGACTCATAACCTCTATCGCGCATGGTCACAGTTGGGCCATGGTAAAGAAGATTTTTCGAGTATTTTTAATTACTTGAAACCACAGATAAAGTAACGGAATAGAGCATGCAAATAGCTAACAGTACGATTGTTATCACCGGGGGTGCGCAAGGCTTAGGTTTAGCCATGGCCAGTCATTTTGCTGCCGATGGCGCCAATTTAGCCTTGATTGATATGAACGCCGAAACATTAGCAGCTGCAGAGCAGCAGTGTTTGGCCGCAGGTGCCAAGCAGGTGCGCGGCTATGTGCTGAACGTCACCGACGAAGCCGCCGTTGAGCACGTGTTTGCTGATATCAACCAAGCTTTTGGTGGCATGGATGTATTGATCAACAACGCTGGTATTTTGCGCGATGGTCTATTAATCAAAATGAAAGACGGCGAAATCACCCAAAAAATGCCATTACAGCAGTTTCAGTCGGTGCTTGATGTGAACCTGACTGGGAGTTTCCTGTGTGGCCGTGAAGCTGCGGCACATATGGCGAAAGCGGGTAAGGGCGGGGTGATTATTAACATTTCCTCGGTTGCTCGCGCCGGCAATATGGGTCAGACGAACTACGCGGCAACCAAAGCCGGTGTGGTTGCTATGACGGTAACATGGGCGCGTGAATTGGGCCGCTTTGGTATTCGTTGCGGCGCCATTGCACCGGGTTTTATTGAAACGCCGATGACCGCCAGCATGAAGCCAGAAGCGATTGACCGGGCACTTTCCATGGTGCCGTTGCGACGCTGGGGGCAGCCCGATGAAATCGCCCATAGCGCGCGTTATATCATTGAAAATGACTTCTTCAGTGGGCGGGTGGTCGAGATAGACGGTGGCGTTAGGTTATAGTGCGAAAATTACCCCCATTAAATGCGTTAAAAGCGTTTGAAGCAGCGGCCCGTAACCTGAGTTTTACCCGCGCCGCCGATGAGTTATTTGTCACTCAGGCGGCGGTCAGCCATCAGGTGAAAGCACTCGAAGAGTTTTTGGGGGTAAAATTATTTTTACGGCGCAATCGTGCCTTGTTACTGACGGCTGAAGGGCAAACTTACTATCTTGAATTAAAAGAAATTTTTAACCACATCCTGCAGGCGACTGAGCGCTTAAAGAATGCCTCGTCACGCGGGCAATTGACGATTTCATTGCCACCTAGCTTTGCCATTTTATGGTTTGTTCCACGCTTGAGTCGTTTTCGTGATAGTTATCCCGATATTGATGTGCGTATTCGTGCGGTCGACGAAGTGGATGGTTCATTGACCGAAGATGTTGACGTAGCGATCTACTATGGCGCCGGCAAATGGCCCGGTTTAAAGGCGTTCAAATTACATAATGAGTACTTGCTGCCGGTCTGCTCACCGTTATTACTCAATGGCAAAAAGCCATTGCGTGAACCACGTGACTTGCTCAATCACACGCTGCTGCATGATGAAACCCGTAATGCCTGGAAAGATTGGTTTCGCTTAGTTGGTATTGATAAAAATAAGGGTGATAACGGGCCGATTTTTAGTCACTCGAACCTCGCCTTGAAGGCTGCAGTTTACGGGCAGGGTATTGCGCTGGCGAATAACGTGCTGGTAAAACAAGAAATTGAAGCCGGGCACTTAATCCAACTATTCACTGAGGTATTACCGCGCACCAAGTCGTTTTATCTGGTCTGCCGTGAGTCACAAGCCGAGGTCGGTAAAATTGCCACCTTTCGTAACTGGCTACTGAGTGTGGTCGAAGAGGAAGAAGATAGTTATGAGTGAGGTGCAACGGGTAGCACTGCAGCGCGATAACCCCGATGGAACCGTGCGGGTGGTATTTGCCCACGGTGCTGGTGCTGGCTTACAAAGCGATTTTATGCAGTTTATCGCACTGGGGCTGGCATTACGTAACATTGAGGTGGTGCGTTTTAACTTTCCTTACTGGCAGAAGTTTATGGATAGTGGTGTGCGCCGTCCACCCAATCCGATGGCCCATCTAGAGCATTGCATGGCCACCGTGGTAAACCAATTTAATGATAATAAGCCACTGTTTTTAATGGGTAAATCTATGGGGGCGCGAGTCGCTTTTCGGCAGGCCGACAAGCTCGGTGCAAAAGCAGCTATTGCGTTGGGATATCCGTTTCACCCAATCGGTAAGCCGCAGCGGCTCAGACTCGATGATTTAGCGACGCGTTGTAAGGCTAATCTTATTTTACAAGGTGATCGAGACCGCTTCGGTAAACCTGAAGAAGTGCTACACTATGCATTGCCAAGCAATATCGAGCTGCGTTGGCTGGCCGGTGGTGATCATAGTCTACAACCGACGGCACGCAGCGGTATCGCGCCAACCAACTTGTGGCAGCAAGCAATCGATCAGGTACTTGAATTTATTCAGGCTGATTAGGTCGATTCACTGGCACTAACAAATGAGAAATTATGTCTGGAATTTTAGTCTACTGCCGCGCTGGCTTTGAGAATGATTGCGCTGCTGAATTGCAGGATAAAACTGCTGCTCTCGGGGTGTTTGGTTATTGCCAAACTACCCTTAATAGTGGTTATGTGGTGTACCGCTGTCAGCCTGAAGAAGCTGATCATTTAGGCCGCAAATTAGCCTTGCGTGACTTAGTGTTTGCCCGTCAATTTATTGTAATTATTGCTGAATTAGCTGAGATTCCTGCCACTGATCGGGTCAGTACCATGCAAATGGCACTGATGGATGAGCAGCTCAACGAGAATTTCGCGATGGTCAAACCGGCCGGTGATTTGCGCGTAGAAACCCCCGATACCAATGAAGCGAAAGAACTGACCACTTTCTGTCGTAAATTTACGGTGCCGCTGCGCCAAGGGTTGCGACAAAGCGGCTGGCTGACCGCCAAAGAGAGTGATCGGCGGCCCACTCTGCACGCATTCTTTTTAACCGGCCAACAGCTGGTCATCGGCTATTCATATAGTTACAACCAATCACCCTGGCCGATGGGTATTCTGCGGTTACGCTCACCGAGTGATGCACCAAGTCGCTCAACGTTGAAATTGGACGAAGCTTTTCAACAGTTTATTCCTGCCCATGAACGTGAAGAGCGGGTTAGTTCCGGTATGAATGCAGTCGATTTAGGCGCTGCGCCAGGTGGCTGGACCTATCAATTGGTGCGCCGTGGCATGATGGTGCAAGCCATTGATAATGGGCCGATGGCACAAAGCCTGATGGATAGCGGTCAAGTAAAACATATTCGCGACGACGGTTTTAAATACCGTCCCAAGAAAAAGAATGTCACCTGGTTGGTGTGTGACATGGTCGAAAAACCCATGCGTGTGGCCGAGCTGATGACCCAATGGTTTATTGATGGTGACTGTAAAGAAGCTATTTTTAATCTCAAGTTACCGATGAAAAAGCGCTATGCCATGGTCAGTGAATGTCTGCAGCTGATTCAAACCGAGTTGGCCGAGAAGGGTATGGGCCGCTATGAAGTGCAAGCCAAGCAGCTTTATCATGACCGCGAAGAAGTGACGGTGCATGTTCGCTCGCTGTAACGGGACTAATTAAACCACTAAAAAAGGCAGCTTAACGCTGCCTTTTTAGTTCTTGCATCAAAGCCATTATAAGCGGTCGATGACCGCTTGGGTAAAGTCGGTGGTGCCGTGGCTGCCACCGAGATCGCGGGTCGCACGATCGCCACTGGCAATGGTGTCAGTCAGCGCTTTACGGATACGCGCTGCATGCTCAGGCATTTGCAGGTACTCTAGCATTTGAATAGCGGCCAGAATGACCGAGCTTGGATTGGCTATATTTTGTCCGGCGATATCTGGTGCCGAGCCATGTACTGCCTCAAAAATCGCTGAGTGTTCACCAATGTTGGCGCCCGGCGCCATGCCTAAGCCGCCAACTAATCCAGCGCATAAATCAGACAAAATATCGCCAAATAGATTGGTGGTTACAATCACGTCAAACTGTTCTGGGTTCATTACCAATTTCATGCACACCGCATCGACGATCATCTCGTTGGTTTCAATATCGGGATACTGTGCGGCAATCTCACGAGCCACTGTTAAAAACAAACCAGAGGTTGATTTGAGAATATTTGCTTTGTGGACAATAGTGACTTTCTTGCGGCCTTCGCGGCGCGCTAAATCATAGGCGAAGCGAACGATGCGCTCAGAGCCTTCGCGGGTGATTTGGCTCATTGCTTGGGCGCTGTTACCGTCGGCTGAAACAACTTGGCCAAGGCCGCTGTACATGCCTTCAGTATTCTCACGAATAGTAATAATATCAATATCTTGATAACGCGCCTTGGTGCCTTTGAAGGAAAGCACCGGGCGCACGTTGGCATAGAGATTGAATTGCTTGCGTAGGCTCACGTTAATTGAGGTAAAGCCTTCACCCACCGGGGTTGTTAGCGGGCCTTTTAAGGTGGCACGGTTGCGTGCAATGGCGTCTAAAGTAGCCGCCGGCAATAGTTCACCGGTTTTTTCTAACGCTGCCAGTCCGGCATCGGCAAACTCGTAGGTAAAGCCGCAGTTGGCTTTATCGAGAATTTTAAGAGTGGCTTCAATAATATCTGGGCCAATGCCATCGCCCGGAATAACCGTTATGGTGGTTGTCATGCGCTGTGATCCTACTACGAACTGGAAATAGGCGCGTATTTTAGCAGAAAAAACCCCGCTGAGAGCGGGGTTTAATCATTAAAACGATTGATAGTCACTATAAGCATCTGCACCCCAAGCAATCAGCTTATCGTTCTTAAATAGCAACGGCGTGCATTCATCGCGGGTGGTGATGCCGTCTGATTTGACATGATGGGTACGATAAAATAATACCAGCAACTCTTGGCCGTCGTGCGTTGCCTTTGCCTCGCTAATATCAGGCGAGCCGAGTAGGGTAATGACATCGCCTTTTGCTATGCCAAGGTCAAGCCGACCAATTTGTTTGGAGTTAAAGGTCTCGCGTTCTTGCCAGCTCATATGCTCGGGATCAGCCTGATACATTTGTAGAATCAAGGCTGCCGCAGCAAAATAGATGGCAAAACCAATAATCACTATTTTCAGCATTTTTGGAATTTTAAAGTTATTCGCCATATTGCTCTCCGGCTCTAGCAGCGAGGGTCACTGCTATTAATCGGTAACCACACGATAACATGGATAATAAACTGAACCAGGCAACTTCATGCGGCCTTGTTCAACAAATGCACGTAATAACACATCGAGTTTCTGCATCATGGCGCGTTCACCATGAATTTCAAATACCCCGTGCTGGCGAATAGCACGAATACCATCTTCTTTAACATTGCCCGCGACAATGGCTGAGAACGCTCGACGCAGGTCGGCCGCAAGCAATTGTGCCGGCTGTTCACGATGTAAATTCAAATTGCGAACATTATGATGATTAGGCACAAATGGGCGTTGGAACGGCTCTTCAATATGCAGTGTCCAATTAAAGCTATAGGCATCGCCAGTGGCACGACGATACGCTTTGACCTGCTGAATACCTTGTTTCATTGCGGTGGCTACGGCCACCGGATCACCAACTATAATTTGATAGAGTTGCTGCGCTTCTTTGCCTAAGGTTGCCACAATAAATTCATCCAGCGCCTCAAAGTAAGCTTTACTGGCGGTTGGACCGGACAAAATAATCGGCAATACTTGGCGCTGGTTATTTGGGTGCATCAAAATACCCAGTATATAGAGCAATTCTTCGGCGGTGCCGGCCCCACCTGGGAAGATCACAATACCGTGAGCACAGCGTACAAAGGCTTCAAGGCGCTTTTCAATATCGGGCAAGATCACCAGTTCGTTGACAATCGGGTTTGGTGGCTCAGCGGCAATAATACCCGGCTCGGTGAAGCCCAAGTACCGGCCATCAGCGATACGCTGTTTGGCATGGCCAATAGTAGCTCCTTTCATTGGCCCTTTCATGGCGCCTGGGCCGCAACCGGTACAGATATTCAAGGCTCTAAGACCGAGTTGATAGCCAACTTCTTTGGTGTATTTATATTCTACTTCATTGATAGAGTGGCCGCCCCAGCACACGATCACATTGGGATCTAAGTTTGGTTGCACTACCTGTGCGTTGCGCAAAATATCGAACACCACGTGGGTGAGGGTATGGGTATCGGCTGAATCGAGGGTTTGTGCGTTGTAACGCTCGCCAGTAAAAAGAATATCGCGCAGCACCGCCTCAACTAATTCCTGCATACCGGTGATCAGATGACCATCGACAAATGCTTCAGCCGGTGGGTTAATGAGTTCTAGCTGAATACCGCGTTCACAGCGCAATACGCGCACATCAAAATTGTGGTACTTGCCAAAAATTTCTTCACTGCAATCGGTGTTAGAACCGGCATTTAATACCGCCAAACAGCAGTTACGAAAGAGTCGATACAGATCTTCATCACTGCTTTGTTGCAGTCGTTCTATTTCAAGTTGCGATAGCAAGCTCATGCTACCGCGAGGGGATATGGTTATTTTCATTCTTGGTCCTGTCAGTACTATTGTCGCACCAGTCGTATGGTTGCTGGCGGCTGTTCAAAATTTGAGCGGAACGGGTTAATGTCTAGCCCCCCACGCCGAGTATAACGGGCATATACAGTTAATTCTTGCGGCCCGAGTTGTTGCTGTATATCCATAAAAATTCGTTCGACACATTGTTCGTGGAATTCATTATGATGCCGAAATGCCACGATGTATCGCAATAATGCAGCGCGGTCAATTTGCCGACCTCGATAGCTGATTACCACGGAGCCCCAATCGGGTTGATTGGTTATCAAACAATTTGATTTTAGCAAATGACTGTGCAGGGTTTCCTCAACCTCAAGCTGAGCCGATTGCGCGTGGGCCAGTAGCTGCGGATTATACTGATAGTCAGTAATACACAGATTCTGCTGATCGAGGCTGTCGCCGGGTAAGTCACCGATTATTAGGGTCGCTGCTTGCGTCAATGTCATCAAGTTCAGCTGCACTGGGCTGCCAGCGCAGTGTGATAAGTCGCTGACTAATTGCTGCTCGACCGCTGCCCAATTGGCCCAACGGCTGTCGTTAAAACTATTGAGGTAGAGTTTAAACGACTTCGATTCAATCAAATTTGGGCTGCTACAGGGTACTCTAAATTCAGCCACGGCGACTTGTGGTAGGCCAGTTTCATTCAGCCACGACAATTCATAGCCGGTCCATACATCAACACCGTGAAAGGGTAACGGCTGCTCACAGCCGATGCCAATTGGGCTACGGTTGAGTTGCCGAGGCACTGCTTGCAGCAAGCCAGCATCATACTGAGATGGATAATCGGTGGGTTGCCCGAGAGTTAAATGGGCTAATGGCTGCTTCATGTAGTCATGGTACCTATTTGTCGCTAGCATACCGTGCTTTAACAAGCTTGGCAGCCGAACGCCTGGTTTCGCTGTAATGATTTCTCAAAATTTGGTTTTGCATTGTAGCGCTCAGGGTGCTGTGATGCTAGCTTAAAACGAATGTATCAAAGGACCACGGTATGATGTTAACGACTGCTATTGATGACTTGATGACGGGTTATGTTGATTTTTATCAGCAGCATCGGGTTGATTTATTGGTTGAGGTTAATCCTCAGTGGCAAGCGCCAATCTATTTGCGTGAGAGCAGCACCGACGGCTACTGGCACTGGCAACCGCAAATTCAACAGCATCCGCGCGATTTCAGCCAATTAGCCGCAGCGCTGGAGCAGCCGCTGCATGACAGCGTTGGTGAGCTATACAGCCGCTGGTATGCCGCCGATTTGGCACTTGCTTGGCAGCAACAGGCGCTGTGGTTATTGCAAGTTCATGGGCCGGAGGATAGTGAGCGGATGCAAGCCAATCAGGCCGGTCATGTGCTGATGAAACGTCGCCTGCGTCAGCCTATTACCTTATTTATAGGGGTTGCCGCAGACAGCGATGATGTGTTGATTACAGTCGATAACGACAGCGGTTCGGTTGGGCTGGAATTCGTGGGTCAGCCTCAACATCAGACTCTAGCGCCAAATCTAACCGAATTTTTACAGCAATTAAGCCCACGATTGGTAGAAAATTAATCTGGAATAACGTAGTTTGTAAGTTACTGTCGATAACTTAAAAAAGGTGCTGCCATGGTTGCACATGCTGATGAAACGATTGCTACTGGGCAACTGCGCTATTTAGTTGCGGAAGAGCTGAAGCTGGCCGCCTCGCTGCTCTATCAAGCGTATCAAGATGACCCGTTGTTTATGGATTTATTTCAAGCACATAAAGCCGATTATGAACAACGTTTACGGGCCATCGTGCGTGAAGAACTAGCGGTTTTTTGGGAAGCCCAGCAGCCAATGATTGGGGTGTTTGAAGGCGATAGTTTAATTGGCGTAGGGTGTTTAACGCGGCCCGGAAAAAGTTTTGGGCCGGGGCGTTATTGGCATTGGCGTTTAAAGATGCTGTTGACGGCAGGCTATGTCAGTACCTTGCAATTGGTCGATAAAGAATTATTGATTCAACAGGCCATGCAACAGAATCTGGCCGCACAACTTACTGACCGTGACTATCATATGCTGGCATTTTTAGCGGTGCATCCGCGCTATCAGCAAAATGGCTGGGGTGAATTATTAGTTCGTGCTGCCAGCCAGGTGTTAGCTGATGATCAGCAATCTGCTGGTATAGCGGTTTATGTGACGGTGCCTAGCCATTTGAATTTGTTTTTTCAACATGGTTATCAGGTGGTGCAGCAATTAACCGTTGGTGAAGTCAGCGGCCAATTACTGTTTTGTCCGCGTCAACAGGCTATACAACAGGTCAATGAGGAGGTAGCCGATGCAGTTTAATTCGTTCAAAGAATTTTATCCGTATTATCTGGCTGAACATAGCGATCGGCGTTGTCGCGCCATGCACTATATTGGTAGCACCCTGGTATTACTGCTAATTGCCTATGTGCTGGTGACTGGGCAATGGTTGTATTTATGGCTGGTGCCCGTGATTGGTTACGGTTTTGCTTGGCTTGGCCACTTTGGTTTTGAGCACAATAAGCCCGCTACCTTTAAATACCCGGCGTATTCGCTGTTAGGTGATTGGGTTATGTATTTCCAGTTTTTGCGGCGCCGTATTTTAGCTCGGTAAGCGATAGGGTGGTGTCACCACCTTTTCTAAGCGCAAGTTAAGTAAGCTAATCGTTCCTTCGTAGCGACTTTCACCGTCGCTACTAAAGGAAAAACTATAGTGACTAAGCCAACCGACATGGCGTCCACGTTTTGCTGGGCGGCCAGCTAACCAAGCAATATCGAGAAATTGCAATTGTTGTTGCTGGCAATAACGTTCAGCATGCACTTTAGCCTGTTCGGCTTGGCGCCGGCCCTGCCAAAATAACCATGCCGTAAAACTAATCATGATCAATAGTATGGCATCACTTAACTGCATGCTGGTTGGCCCTTCAGTTGCTGCCACAATTGCTGGATTGAATTGGGCTTATCATGGCCCCGTAGCGCGACGAATAAATGCCCGCGTAGCGCCGGTAAGCGTACCAATTCTTGCAGTAAAGCCAGCCGTAGCTCAGCCTGCGGGTGGCGTGCTAACTGGTCGAGAAAATCAGCTAACAAACGACTGTTGTTGGTTGCGATTAAAGCTGGCCATAGGCGCATAGTAATCAATACCAGCATGTCACTATCAGCGGTAGTTGTTAGTGATTGTTGTAATGCTTGCTGCAGCGCAGGGTGGTCAGCACGGCTCGAGAGCATGCGCCAGACCACTCGTTGGCGCTCAGTAGCTAGCTGTGGCAAAGCTGCCAGCAACGGTTCAACTAAGCCAACAGGTAACTGCGGATGCTCCATGGCTTGCGCTAAGGCGTGTAAAAATGGCAACGGCAAGCTATCAAGCTGGGTTACTAATCGATCGTGCAGGTCACTCATATGCGCTAGTCGTACCGCCACATCATGGATACCTTGAATACCAAGTTGTTGCCATTGGTATTGCTGTGGCTGGCGTAGAAAGCGCTCGACGGCGGCACAGTGCAACGATGGTGGTTGGCCAAACAACTCGCGCAGCTGCGCATGCAGCGCCGCCTGTTGCACGGTACTCGGATTAAATAGGTAGGGGCTCTGCTGTAATTGCTGTTGCTGCTGCTCAGTGAGTGCGCCGGTCAGTTGTTGACCCAACAGCGCCAGTACTTGGCTAATAAAGTGTTGTTGCGCTTGCTGGTCGAGCAGGCCGCGTTCATCAATAGGTAACTTTAGTAACCAAATAAAAGGCTCAGGTCGGTTCGATAATTGTGGCCAAAATACCAAGGCATACTGTGCATGGTTTTGATGCGGATACGGATAGGGCGCGCGTTGCTCGGCGATGGCGGCGAATTCACTGGTACTGATTGGTTGAACGCGCCGGCCAAGATCATAGCAGCGATAGTCGCATTGTCCCTGTTGCAGCAGTTCATGCAGATTGGCAATACTCATCAGACTTGCATCATTTTAATTTTTGCGGAACTATGAGCGCCATTATACCGATCAATCAGTCGTGGAGATAGTCATGGACCAACGCCAACGGGCTGCGCGATTATTAGAGCGCATTGAGGCCGAATTGCATGGTTTAGGCTTGTGGCAAAACCACTTTCCGTCGTCGCAGGCATTAGCAAGCGACCAGCCCTTTGCGATCGATACGCTGGATTTTCACCAGTGGCTGCAGTTTATTTTACTACCGCGAATGTGGGAGATGATCGATGGCGAGCATCCGTTACCGCAGAATATCGCGGTAAGTCCGATGGCAGTGCAAGTGTATAGCGACAAACTTGAGCATCATGAAGAACTGATATTGGCGTTGCGCCAGTTCGACATCTTACTCAGTGGCAGTGATCCGCTCGCTGACGATGTCTGAGCTCACTCTGGTTTATGATGATCCGCACCTAGTCGTTATTGATAAACCGGCGGGGTTATTGGTCCACCGCAGCTGGATAGCGCGCGAGGCAACTGAGTTTGCGATGCAAAAACTGCGTGATCAAATTGGTCAGCGGGTTTACCCAGTACATCGGCTCGATCGTCCAACCTCCGGATTATTAGTGTTTGGCAAAGATCCCGAAAGTGCGCGATTACTCAGTGAACAATTTGCCGAGCGCCAGGTGGTAAAACGCTATCATGCCGTGGTGCGGGGCTATCTTGGTGATGGGGTGTTGGATTATCCACTCAAAGAAGAATTGGATAAGATTGCTGATCACCAGGCACAGCAACACAAAGAGCCGCAAACAGCAGTGACTGCCTATCGTTGCCTGCAGCAGTTTGAGTTGCCGGTGGCAGTGACGGACCGGCATGCCACCAGTCGTTATTCACTGATGGAATTGGCACCCAAGACTGGGCGTAAGCATCAGCTGCGGCGGCACATGGCACACTTGCGGCACCCGATTATTGGAGACACGCGCCATGGCGATAGCCGACAAAACCGCTATTTCCGTGAGCAGCATGGTATAAATCGGTTACTGCTAGCGGCCACGGGGTTGCAGTTTAAACACCCCTATAGCAACGCAATGATTGATCTGGAAGTGGCTATTCCAGCAGTATTTTTAGCGCCTTTTAGTTCCTTCTAGCGCCTATCAAGGTAACCAGCGCGCATCAATCCAGTGCAGCGATAATAGCTCGGCGTAAGTGCTCTCGTTGATCGCTATTAAGCGCTTGTTGCTGACGCGTAGAAACCACAAAAAGATCTTCTGCTTGCTCACCGACGGTGGTTATTTTCGCCGCTAAAATATTGATATCTAAATCTTGCAACACCCGAGCAACACGCGCAACTAGGCCAGGGCGGTCTAGGGTAGTTAACTCAAAGGCGCTGCGGCGTTGATTCTTTTCAGCGACAAATTCCACCCGTGTCGGTACCGAAAAACTGCGCAGCTGGCGCGGTATTCGCCGCTGGCTGTAGGGCACCTGCTGGCGTTTGCGTAGTACATCGTGCAATTGCTGATGTAATCGTTCACAGGCGCCAGCATCGCTCAGGGCTTGACCTTGCTCATTGAGAATGACAAAGGTATCCATGACATAACCATCGCGGGTGGCGAGAATTTGGGCATCATGAATACTAATACCCTGACTATCTAAAACAGCCGCTACCGCAGCAAATAAATTGGCTTGCTCTTGCGTATAAATAAACAGCTCAGTGGTACCACGATTATTCTCGTCGCCGATTAAAATCAGTGGTAATTCATGGTCATCGCGAAGCGCAGCGATAGCCCGCGTGTGCCAACAAATTTGCTCGGCTTGATGGCGTAAAAAATAATCTGCGGTGAAACGTGACCACAGCTGTTGTATCTGCTCATGTGGTTCGCCGGCGCTCAACAGCAAGGCTAATGCTTGTTGCTGATTTTGGTTAATCCGAGCACGTAATTCGACTGCTGCCGATGGCTTGCTTTGCTGCAAGAAGTTACTGGTAGCGAGATACAAATTTTCTAATAGGGTGGCTTTCCAATTGTTCCACAAGGTGCTGTTGGTGGCACGGATATCAGCGACGGTAAGGCAATACAAGTAATCAAGATGCTGCTGACTAACCATCAATTGGGCGAATTCACGGACTACTTCAGGATCGTGAATATCACGTTTTTGTGCAGTGACCGACATCACTAAATGGTGTTTTACTAACCAGCTAATAAGCTCTGCGTCTGGCTGGTCTAAATCATGAGCAACAGCGAAGTGAAGCGCATCAATAGCACCTAATTCAGAGTGATCACCGCCACGACCTTTGGCGATATCGTGAAAAATACCAGCTAGGTAGAGCAATTCGGGTTTATCAAAACTCGCCACTAAATCAGCACAAATAGGAAACTCGCTGGCATAGCTCGGATCGCTGTAACGATATAAATTGCGGACCACCCGATAACTGTGCTCATCAACCGTGTAGGCATGAAATAAATCGAACTGCATTTGCCCGACAATTTGCTGCCATTGCGGCAAATAATGGGCCAGTATTTTGTGCTTATGCATCAGAGTCAGGGCATGACCACAGCCATTTGGATGGCGTATAATCGCCATGAATAATTCGCGACAGCTGGCGTCATCAGAGAGTGGGCGGCGCAGCTCACGACGGGCATTACGCAGTAACCGAATGGTTTGTGCTTGCACTGCACTGATATCACCTTGCTCAGCAATCACTAAAAAAAAGCCGAGCAGTTGGCGTGGGTGACTAAATACTTGGTCATGGCGCGCTACGATGGTGTGACCAAGGCGCTTAAAGTCGGCATTGAGTTCAAGTGCCTGGTGACGCTCGGTTGACAGCGCGGATTGAGCCGTCGGTTGCAATAAAATGGCTTGCTCAAAGAATTGCAGCAACATGGCATTCAATTCACTGACCGCCACCACGGCATTAAAATAATCTTTCATCATCGCTTCAACCGCTTGTTTACCTGGCTCGCCATAACCCATGCGCGCCGCCACGCCAGGTTGGTAATCAAATAGCAGACGATCTTCTTTTTTGCCAGCCTCTAAATGCAGCGCAAAGCGCACACTCCAGAGAAAATCTTGGTGGTTGCGTAACTCAATCAATTCCGCTGCGGTGACGTAGCCATAGTCAACTAAGGCTTCGTCGCTTTGGGTTTGGAAATGGCGTTTGGCGATCCAACTGATGGTTTGGATATCACGCAGCCCACCGGGGCTACTCTTAATATTCGGCTCGAGGTTGTAGGCGGTACTATGATACTGCTGGTGGCGCTGCTGTTGTTCTTGCAGTTTGGCCTGATAGAAATTACGGCTACTCCAGGGCAGGTGATGATGCACTTCCATGGTAAAACGGGCCGCCAACTCTTTATCACCAATTAGCCAGCGATGCTCAAGTAAACTGGTCGCAGTACTAATATCGTCAGCTGCTTGCGCTAAGCTTTCAGCGATAGTACGAAGACTATGGCCGACATCCAGCCGGACATCCCATAACCATTGCACAAACTGAGTAAGCGCTTGATTAGTCGCCTGGTCTAAAGGTTGTTGATGGAGAATTAATAAGTCAATGTCCGACCCAGGATGCAGGGTGCCGCGACCATAACCGCCGACAGCGAGCACACACAGTTGTTGCTCCGGAAGCTTCAGCTGACGCCATAAATAACCAATTAAACTATCTATAAGCGCACTGCGTTGTTGTAGTAATTGCTCGATAGTCGCACTTGAAAACGCCTGTGCTTGTTGTTGCTGAAGCTGCTCAAGTTGCTCACGAAGCTGGCTGAGCTCGACGGTTTGTGGCCAGGTTACAGCCGCTGCGGTCATTTAGGCCACGCTCGAGTGATCGATTATACGTGCTAGCTGCTCATCACTGCGCAGGGTCAATACTTCGACGCCAGTTTCTGTTACCAGCAGGGTGTGTTCCCATTGCGCGCTTAAACTGCGGTCTTTGGTTAATACCGTCCAACCATCACGCATCAGTTTAGTGTGGCGTTTACCGGCATTAACCATCGGTTCAATGGTGAAGCACATACCGGGTTTGAGCACCTCGCCGGTACCTGGGGTACCGTAGTGCAGAATTTGTGGTTCTTCATGAAAGGTGGCGCCAATGCCATGGCCACAATATTCACGCACAATAGAATAGCCATTGGCTTCAGCATGCTGTTGAATGGCTGCGGCAAAATCGCCGAAACGAATTCCTGGGCGGACCATATTAATTGCCAAATAGAGGCATTCTTGGGTGACCCGAATCAGTCGTTCGGCCAGAATGCTCGGTTGCCCAATCACGAACATTCGCGATGTATCACCATGATAGCCGTCGACAATAACGGTGACATCAAGGTTCATGATATCGCCGTCTTTCAGCGGTTTGTCGTTGGGAATACCATGACAGACCACATGATTGAGTGAGGTACAGACCGATTTTGGAAAACCATGATAATTCAGCGGTGCCGGTATCGCGCCTTTGGCGACTATGTAATCATGGCAACGCTGGTCGATTTCATCGGTGCTTACGCCAGCTTTCACAAACGGCGCAATCATTTCTAGCACCTCGGCAGCAAACTGGCCGGCAATACGCATTTTTTCGATTTGCTCAGGGGTTTTTATAATAATACTCATGCCAATCAGTCGTCGCTTCGCTTATACACTCAAAAGGTGCTTTAGTTTAGCAGTTTGACGCGAGCTGTAAAAGTATAAAAGGCGGCATAAAAGTTGCGCTGCAATGGCTTTTCATGGTATAAAGCGCGCGCACTTTCAATCACTACTGTTTTTCACAAACGGTAAATAGGTTGCAAGGCATTAACTTAAACACACACATACATCGTCACATCGTTCGGGGTGCTTGCGCCGGCAACCGTGTTTATCACGAGCCACGCGGGTCGAATTATGGGATGTATGGAGGCATAACCCCTTACAAAGGAAACTTATCATGGCAAACGTGTCAATGCGTGACATGCTGCAAGCTGGCGTCCACTTCGGTCACCAAACGCGCTTCTGGAACCCTAAGATGAAACCGTTCATCTTCGGCGCTCGCAACAAAATTCATATTATCAACTTAGAAAAAACTGTACCGATGTTCAACGATGCGTTGAGCTTCTTGCAACACGTTGCATCGAATAAAGGTAAAGTATTATTTGTTGGTACCAAACGCTCAGCCACTGAATCTGTTCAAGAAGCTGCGATCGCGAGCAAACAGTTTTATGTGAACCATCGCTGGTTAGGCGGTATGTTGACTAACTGGAAAACTGTTCGTCAATCAATTAAGCGTTTGAAAGAGTTAGAAATTCAAAGCCAAGATGGCACCTTTGAAAAGCTTACCAAGAAAGAAGCGTTGGTAAATACCCGCGAAATGGAAAAGCTAGAGAAGAGCCTTGGTGGTATTAAAGATATGGCTGGTTTACCAGACGTATTATTTGTGATCGACGCTGACCACGAACATATTGCCATTAAAGAAGCCAACAACCTCGGCATTCCAGTAATTTCGGTGGTTGATACGAACTCAAACCCTGATGGCGTTGATTATGTCATTCCAGGTAACGACGATGCCATTCGTGCAGTGCAACTGTATTTGAATGCAGCGGCTGCAGCGATCAACGAAGGCCGCGGCGCGGTTGTTGAAGGTAAAGCAGACGATTTCGTTGTAGCTGACGAAACCGAATAAAGTCATCAGATTAAGAGGACCAAGCAATGGCTATTACAGCAGCTCTGGTAAAAGAACTGCGCGAGCGCACAGCCGCTGGCATGATGGATTGTAAGAAAGCACTTGAAGAGACCCATGGTGATATCGAAGCAGCAATTGAACTGATGCGTAAAAGTGGTCAGGCAAAAGCGGCTAAGAAAGCCGGTCGTATTGCAGCTGAAGGTGTTATCTTGGTGAAAACTGCCGGTAACGTCGGTACTGTAGTTGAACTAAACTGCGAAACTGACTTCGTTGCTCGTGATGATAACTTTGTCGGTTTTGGCGAGAAAGTTATCAACGCGGCGTTTGCCAACCAAGAAAACGACATTGAAAAACTGTTAGCGACCGATATTGGTGGTGCTACGGTTGAAGAGACACGTTCAACGCTGGTTGCTAAAATCGGTGAAAACATGAACGTACGTCGGGTACTGACACTGAACGCTGGTGACATCGTTGAAAGTTATGTTCATGGTGGTCGTATTGGTGTGTTGGTGGCGCTGAAGGGTGGCTCTGCCGAATTAGCCAAAGATGTTGCAATGCACGTCGCCGCTAGTTCGCCACAATTCGTCAAGCCAGAAGATGTATCGTCTGAAGTGGTCGAAATGGAGCGCCGTATTCAATTAGATATCGCGATGCAAAGTGGTAAGCCACAAGACATCGCCGAGAAGATGATTGAAGGCCGTATGCGTAAATTCACCGGTGAAATCAGTTTGACTGGTCAAGCATTTGTGAAAGATCCAGCGATCACTGTTGGTGAGTTACTGAAGCAAAAAGGTGCTGAAATCATTACTTTCGTACGTTATGAAGTGGGTGAAGGCATCGAGAAGAAATCAGAAGATTTCGCGGCTGAAGTACAAGCACAAATGGCAGCAGCGAAAAAGGGCTAAGCCCGATGACGCTCACACCATTGGTGACGAGGTAACAGAAAACCGCATCATGCCTAGCACGATGCGGTTTTTTTTGGGCATAATACAAGGGTACCCCTGCAAATGGAGATCGAACCAATGACATTAAGCAAACCAACGTATCGGCGGATACTGTTAAAGCTAAGCGGCGAAGCACTGATGGGCGACGAGCAATTTGGTATCGATCCCAAAGTACTCGAGCGTATGGCACAAGAAATCAAAGAGCTGGTAGAGCTTGGCGTGCAGGTAGGCTTAGTGATCGGCGGTGGTAACTTATTTCGTGGTGAAGGCTTAGCAAAGGCGGGAATGAACCGCGTGGTGGGTGACCATATGGGTATGCTCGCCACCGTTATGAATGGCCTCGCTATGCGTGATGCGTTACACCGTGCCTTCGTGAATGCGCGGCTGATGTCTGCGATTGACTTAAAAGGCGTCTGCGATAGCTATAACTGGGCGGATGCCATCAGTTTATTGAAATCAGGGCGGGTGGTGATTTTCTGTGCCGGTACCGGTAATCCATTTTTCACTACTGATTCAGCAGCTTGTTTGCGTGGCATCGAAATTGAAGCAGACCTCGTGCTTAAAGGCACGAAAGTCGATGGTGTCTATTCAGCTGATCCAATCAATAATCCAGATGCACAATTGTACAAACAAATCAGCTATAATGAAGTACTGCAAAAACAACTCAAAGTAATGGATTTAGCAGCCTTTACTTTAGCTCGCGACCACAATTTGCCGATTCGGGTATTCAATATGAATAAACCAGGGGTATTACGGGCGGTGGTAACGGGTGCCGATGAAGGTACGCTGATTTGTAACGAACCTGAAGCGTAACAGCTTAAGTCAAAAGAAAGGATAACAAGGTGATTAACGAGATAAAGCAAGACTGCAAACTGCGGATGGAAAAGAGCGTTGAAGCATTACGTACGCAAATTTCTAAGGTGCGCACGGGTCGAGCCCACCCAAGTATTCTCGATGGTGTAATGGTGTCATACTATGGCAGCGATACACCGTTGCGGCAGATCGCTAACGTAACGATTGAAGATTCGCGTACGCTCGCTATTACGGTATTCGATAAATCAGCAAGCCCCGCCGTAGAGAAGGCGATTTTAACCGCAGATTTAGGTTTGAACCCGTCTTCGGCAGGCACTGTTATTCGGGTGCCATTGCCACCATTAACCGAAGAACGTCGCCGCGATTTAGTGAAGGTGGTGCGCGCTGAAGCGGAACAAGGTCGCGTGGCTGTGCGAAATGTCCGTCGTGATGCAAATAGCGATTTAAAAGAACTATTGAAAGAAAAAGAAATCTCAGAAGATGACGAGCGTCGTGCCACTGATGAAATTCAGAAAATGACTGATTTGTATGTCACCAAAATTGATCAGTTATTGGCCGAAAAAGAAAAAGAACTGATGGAAGTTTAAGCAATCGCTTACCGCTTCGTTGGTACAACGCGCCGTGTCAGGTATACTCGCACGGCGTATTTTTTTATATGGCAACCTCAATGACAAGTATGGATCACACGGAAATTTGCATGCCACGTCATGTGGCAATCATCATGGACGGCAACGGTCGTTGGGCGCAACTGCGCGGCAAACATCGTACTTACGGGCACAAAGCTGGAGCGGAGGCGGTGCGTTCCGCAGTGGCGTTTTGTCGTAAACGCGGTATCGAAGCACTGACCTTATTTGCCTTTAGTAGTGAAAATTGGAAGCGACCGGAACAAGAGGTCTCGGTGCTGATGGAGCTATTTTTTACCGTGCTTAAGCGCGAAGTAAAAAAATTACATCAACACAATGTGCGCTTACGGATTATTGGCGATGTAAGCGGTTTTCCGCCGCGCTTACAGCAACGTATTATTGAAGCCGAGCAACTAACAGCCAACAATACTGCGTTGTTGCTTAATGTTGCTGCGAATTACGGTGGCCGCTGGGATATTACCCAAGCAGCGCGACAGTTGGCTGACCGGGTTGCTAGTGGCACCATGAGCAGCGACGAAATAACTGAAACAGCGTTGGCTGATTGCATGCAATTGGCTGATCAACCGGCCCCCGATTTGCTGATTCGAACCGGTGGTGAGCATCGCATCAGTAATTTTTTATTATGGCAATTGGCCTACGCAGAGTTTTATTTTAGCCAAGTGTTATGGCCTGATTTTGATGATCGTGAATTTGCTGCTGCTATTGCCGACTTTAGTTGTCGTGAGCGGCGCTTTGGCTTAACTAGCGAACAAATTCAGCAAGCAATTTTAGATACTGATGTAACAGCTAAGGATTAACTTTGCTAAAACAACGTCTTATAACTGCACTGGTACTTATACCGTTCGCTCTGTACTGCGTTTTTGCAGTTTCGTTAGAAGCGTTTTCGTGGGCTATTCTAGCGGTCATTACAGCAGGTGCGTGGGAATGGGCTCCGCTGATGGGATTACAACGATTAGCGAGCAAATTGGCGTACACGGCGTCAGTCGCAGTTATTTTGGCGGTGCTTATTATCGCTATACCAGTCGATACCATTTGGTTTAATGGCCAGTTGCAGCCAATTTATTATGCGATTGTACTGGCTGGTTTAGGCTGGTGGGTGGTTGCCACATTATTAACTTTAAAGTATCCCAACAGCCGGCGTTTATGGTCGCGCACGCGCTCTATTGTTGGGCTGTTCGGTTACCTGACATTAATTCCTGCTTGGGTTGGGTTGTTAGCCGTACGCAGTCTAAATTACAGTGATAATAGTTTATACGGCGGCTTTGCGCTGTTGTTTGTATTGTTGTTAGTGTGGGCTGCCGACGTCGGTGCATTTTTTGCTGGTGTCCGTTATGGCCGTAATAAACTCATGCCGGCAGTTAGCCCAGGTAAAACCATGGAAGGCTTAATTGGTGGTATTGCTTTAGCGTTTGTGGTGATGATGGTGGTTTCCCATTGGGTCCAAGTACCTGCCGATCAATTCAATGGTTATTACTTGACTGGCTTAGTGACCGTAGTGGCGTCAGTGTTTGGTGACTTAAGCGAGAGTATGTTCAAACGCTGTGCTGGCGTTAAAGATAGCGGTTCGTTATTACCTGGCCACGGCGGTGTGCTCGATCGCATTGATAGTTTAACCGCGGCCTTGCCAGTCTTTACGGTTGCATACTTATGGTTATTGGCGTGAGCACAATGCCGCAATCCGCTCGGCCACAACGCCTGACCATCTTGGGCGCTACTGGCTCGATTGGCCTGAATACCCTTAAGGTCATAGCGGCACACCCTGAGCGTTTTGAATTGTTTGCGATTAGCGCCAACACCAATGTCACACGAATGGCCGACTTGTGTATGCGCTATCAACCGCGCTATGCAGTGATGCACTGTGATCGTGCGGCGTTACAGCTGCAACAGCAGCTACCCAGTGATAGCACCGTTGAGGTTTTAACCGGTGCGCAGGCGCTGGTTGATATTGCCAGTGATGATCAAGTCGATTGTGTCATGGCGGCTATTGTCGGTGCTGCCGGTTTAATGCCAACTATGGCAGCGGTAAAAGCGGGTAAGCGGGTGCTGCTTGCGAATAAAGAAGCGCTAGTGATGTCCGGTCAATTATTTATCGATGCGGTCGCTGATTCGGGTGCTCAATTATTGCCTATCGATAGTGAGCATAATGCTATTTTTCAATGTCTACCGCAGAGTGTGCAGCAGCAGTTGGGGCGAGCTGATTTAGCCGCGGTAGGGGTGCAACATATTCTATTAACCGGTTCCGGTGGACCATTTCGCCAGCTGCCGCTGACTGAACTGGCACAGCAAACCCCGGCCGCTGCTTGTGCCCACCCGAATTGGTCAATGGGACGGAAAATATCGGTTGATTCTGCCACCATGCTAAATAAAGGCTTGGAATATATTGAAGCGCGCTGGTTGTTCAATTGTCAGCGCTCGCAGTTACAGGTGTTATTGCATCCACAGAGCGTAGTGCATTCTATGGTGCAGTTTGTTGATGGCTCGGTGCTAGCACAATTAGGCCAAGCCGATATGTGTACCCCAATTGCCTATGGTTTAAGTTATCCAGAGCGTATTGACGCTGGAGTCGCGGCGCTTGACTTTACCCAGCTTGGGCAGCTTAATTTTAGTGCCGTCGATAGTGTTCGCTACCCGTGTTTACAGTTGGCCATTGATGCCTGTTGGCAAGGCCAATGGGCGACCACCAGTTTGAATGCCGCCAATGAAGTCGCGGTGGCGGCGTTTTTAGCAGGACAACTGCGTTTTACTGATATTTATAGTGTTTGTGCTGAGGTTTTAGCGGCTATTTCTCCGACCACACTGAACTCTCTCGCGGCAATCGTGTCACTAGATGAGGAAACGCGCCGTGTGGCGCAACAACATGTAGCGCGGTATGCATTATGTTAGATGTTTTATGGTCACTAGCAGCGTTCGTTGTCACGCTTGGTATTCTGGTTACCATTCATGAATTTGGCCATTTTTGGGTGGCACGTCGCTGTGGCGTGAAAGTATTAACCTTTTCCGTCGGTTTTGGTAAACCGCTGTGGCAGCATCAGGCGGCAGACGGCACCCATTACCAGCTTGGCGCTATTCCGCTGGGCGGTTATGTGCGAATGCTCGATAGTCGGGTCGATCAGGTCAGTGCCGAGGACTATCCGCAGAGCTTTAATGCCAAGTCAGTAAAACAACGCGCGGCAATAGTCGCTGCTGGCCCAATCGCCAATTTTTTATTAGCGATTGTGGTGCTGTGGGGTATGTTCATAATCGGTGTGCCATCGGTCAAGCCAATTATTGGCAGTGTCAGTGAAAATTCGGTTGCAGCCGCCGCCGGGGTGCGCTCGGGTGGTGAAATTATTGCCATTAATGATCAGCTCACTGCTGATTGGCAACAAATTAATTTGGCCTTTGCCGGTGCCGTTGGCGCGGATACCGTGGTAATCGACGTTCGCGATGCCAAACAACGATTGCAACGCTATCAGCTCGACATCAGCGAGTGGCGCATTGGGCAACAACAGCAACCGACTTTCGTCGAGCTGGGTCTGTTACCATTTCGCCCACAAGCGACCACTGAATTAGTTGAGATCGCCGCTAATTCGCCGGCTCAGCGGGCTGGTTTGCAAGCTGGCGATATAATTGTTGCTATCGACGGAACTCTGGTCTCAGAATGGTCTCAAATCAGAGATATCATTGCGGCAAATGCCGATAGTACGCTGCAGTTTGAACTGCTGCGAAATGGTCAGGTGCTGAGACAACCGGTAACACTCGGGGCGCAGCAAGTAGAGCAGCGGCGTATTGGCTTTTTAGGCGTGGTACCGTATGTTGAACCGTATCCGCCAGAGTACCAATTTGAGCAACGCTATGGCGTGCTTGAAAGCCTGCAGCAGGGCAGTGAACGCACTTGGGAATTAATGGTACTCAGTGTCAAAATGATTGGTAAATTGCTGACTGGTGTGGTGTCGGTGAATCAACTCAGTGGTCCGGTGGCAATTGCTGAAGGCGCTGGAGCGTCGGCGAGCTATGGATTGGTTTACTTTTTAGGGTTTCTTGCGCTTATCAGTGTTAATCTCGGCATCGTAAATCTGCTACCATTGCCGATTCTAGATGGCGGACATTTGGTGTTCCTAACGATTGAAGGCATTCGCAAGCGAGCCGTTTCGGATCGCGTGCAAGAGATTTGTTACCGCGTTGGCGGCATACTGATTTTTGCGCTGATGGCGATTGCAATTAGCAATGACGTACTTCGTCTCACGCAGTGAGTTCACATAAACAATAAACAATTAAGTTGCACAGAATGACGTTAAAGAAGCTGTTTTTAAGTGCCTTGATAGCCGCGGTTGCTATGCCATCTGCTATTAGTGCCGAAAATTTTGTGGTTGAAGATATTCGCATACGCGGATTGCAGCGTGTCGCACTTGGTGCAGCGCTAACTTATATTCCGGTGCGTGTTGGCGATAGCATTGATGATACCGTGATTCGGCAGAGCATTCGTTCGCTGTATTCATCGACCCATTTTAATAACGTGGTGGTAAAACGCGAAGGCGGCACTTTGGTATTTGAAGTGTCTGAGCGGCCGACTATCAGTGCCATCGACCTTGATGGCAATAAAGAATTAAAAGATGAGCAATTAATCGAATCATTAACCGAGCAGGGCATTGTTGAGGGTGAACCGCTTGATTTAACCACCATTGCCCAGGTCGAAACTGGGTTGGAAGATTTTTATCATTCGGTCGGCAAGTACAATGCCGATGTCTCGGTATCGGTGGTGAAGCAGCCGCGTAATCGCGTGCGTTTGAAGATCGAATTTGAAGAAGGCGAATCAGCCGCTATTCAACAGATCAATATTGTTGGTAATAACAGTTTTAGTGATGACGAAATACTGGCCCAGCTAGAATTAAAAGATGACCTGCCGTGGTGGAATCTTTTGGGTGAAACGCGTTATCAGAAATCACAGTTATCGGGTGATTTAGAAAGTTTAGAATCGTTCTACAAAGATCGCGGTTATTTGACCTTTGCGGTGGAATCGGTGCAAGTCACGATGACCCCAGATCGCAAAGGTATATATGTAACCATTAATATCAATGAGGGCGAGGTGTTCAACGTCCGTGAAAGTAAGGTTATTGGTGATTTACGTGGCCAAGAGGAAATCGTTGAACGGCTGATTAAACAAAATGCTGGAACCCAGTATTCGGCCGCAGACGTGACTGCACGTGAAGAATACATTGCCAAATTATATGGCCGCTTTGGTTATGCCTATCCAGAAGTCAAAGCCTTCCCGACTATTATTGAAGAAAGTAACGAAGTCGATTTAACCTATTCGGTTAACCCAGGTAAGCGTATTTATGTCAACCGCATCTCATTTCGTGGCAATAGTGCCACCCAAGATGAAGTATTGCGGCGTGAAATGCGCCAGCTTGAAGGTGCTCCATTGAATGATGAGGCACTCGAGCAAGGTAAAGTTCGTCTTGAACGGCTTGGTTTTTTTGAAACAGTGGAGCACAGCACCGAGCGCGTACCTGGAGTAGATGATCAGGTTGATATTGAGTATGTGGTTAAAGAGCAGCCTTCAGGCTCGTTTGATTTTACCTTTGGCTACGGCGATTACTCGGGCTTGCAAATCGGTGCTGGAATTACACAAGATAACTTTTTAGGCACCGGTAACCGCGCTGCGGTGAATATTAATACCAACCGCTACAGCCGTGATTTAAGTTTTAATTTTCTTAATCGTTACTTTACTCGCGACGGTATTAACTTATCCGGCGGCTTCTATTTGAGTGAGTTTGATGCCGGCCGGCAAGATAACCTGATTCGCTATAACAAGAAGCAATATGGCTTGCAGAGCAATGTGCAATTCCCCATTAATGAAATATCCAGCCTGAGTTTTGGCTTGGCGTATCGTAATGAGGAAATCACGGATGTTGAAGGCTATGAGCAGATTCGACAATTTTATCGCCCCTATGTTGATCAGCAAGATCCCAACAAAGGGGTCGCTTTTGATATTGTTGAAGCAAGTTTCGGCTGGAATCGAGTGACGTTAAATCGCGGTATATTTCCCACCGCAGGGTCATCAAATATGATTATGTTTGATGTGACAGCGCCGATGAGTGATGTCAATTATTTCCGCTTAAGCTATGACTTCAAACATTTTGTACCGATCACCACCGATCAAAGCTGGGTTTTTGCCACCCGTGTCAAACTTGGTTATGGTAACGGCTACGGCAAGGATTCACGCGGTAATGAGTACTTATTCCCGTTCTATGAAAACTTCCGCGTTGGTGGTGACCAAAACTTGCGTGGTTTTGAGGCGAATGCTATCGGCCCGCGGGCAATTTATCGTTATCCAGTGGAATTGCCTGGGACGCCGGGCTTTGATGGAGTACCAAGCGGCTTACCGGCGGCTCCAGGTGCTGATACCTTGGCGGTTAGTCAGTTCTCGGTTGGTGGTAATGCCATGTTCGTTGGCGGTTTTGAGTTGATTTTTCCAACCCCATTAATTAAAGACGATGCCAAGAATTCAGTACGCAGTAGTTTTTATGTTGATATTGGTAGTGTCTGGGATACCGAGTTTCGTTATGATAACTACCGTAATTTAAGCTTGACGCCGACTTCGTTTCCATTAGAAGACTTCAGTTCACCAAGCAATTTTAGAGCATCGGCGGGTATTGCTCTGCAGTGGTTGTCACCGATGGGGCCATTAACATTCTCTTTTGGGCGACCACTGAAAAGTGACGACGGTGATCGCACACAAACCTTTAGTTTCAATTTTGGTACTAGTTTCTAGTAACTATTTTAGCGCGTAAGCAAAGGAGTTTATCGTGAATACATTAGTAAAAGCAGTGACTTTATCAGCATTATTAGCCGTTAGCGTATTTGCCACTAGTGCCGAGGCGCAGCAAAAAATCGGCGTGGTTAATTTTCAGTTAGTGTTCCAGAATTTACCTGAGACACAAATGATTGAAAGTACCGTGCAAGAAAAAATGAAAGTACAGAATGACGAATTACGCTCACTTGAATCGCAAATGACTAAATTGGGCGAAGACTTTCAGCGTGACCAAGCGACTTTATCTAATCGCGAAAAATTAGAAATTCAGCGCAAAATGGAAGTATTGGAAGCAACTTACAAGTTGAAAGGCCAAGCCTTCAATGAAGATGCGCAACGCTATATGCAGCAAGAGCGCAATACCGTACTTGCTAAAATTGCTCGCGAAGCCGAAGCCTTGGCAAAAGCGCAAGGTTTTGATGTGGTGTTAGATGCTACCACAGTTATTTTTGCTGCTGACGCAATTGACCTTTCGCAACAACTGATTACTAAGTTGAAAGCGAGTAACTAACTTGACGACAGCATTTAGCCTACAGCAGCTGGCAGAAAAAATCGGCGCTGAGGTGGTCGGCGATGATTCGATGATCATCACCGCAGTCGCCACACTTGCCTCGGCTAAGCCGGGGCAAATTGCATTTCTAGCCAATGAAAAATACCGTAGCCAAGTCGATAGTACCGCGGCCAGCGCCATTATTGTCGCCCCCAATGTGACTGTGCCAGGGCATCTGGCGGCATTACGGGTGAGCAATCCCTATGCCGGTTTCGCTCGCATCGCACAGCTGTTAGATAACACCCCGAATCCGGCGCAGGGTATTGATGCAAGCGCGCGCATAGGGGCTAATGTGATACTTGGTGACAACGTCCATATTGGCCCTAACACCGTGATTGCTGATAACGTGGTGCTTGCTAATGATGTCATGATTGGTGCGGGTTGCTACGTGGGCGAAGGTGTGCGCATTGGTGAGGGTAGCAAGCTGTGGCAACACGTGGTGGTCTATCACGCCTGTGTTATTGGCAACCATTGCTTGATCCATAGCGGCAGCGTAATCGGTGCCGATGGTTTCGGTTGGGCCAACGAGGCGGGTAAGTGGATAAAAATTCCACAGCTGGGTCGGGTGGTTATTGGTGATCGGGTCGACATTGGTGCTAGCACTACGATTGACCGCGGTGCTCTGGACGATACGATTATTAGTAACGGGGTGATTATTGATAATCAATGTCAAATTGCCCACAACGTATTTATCGATGAAGATACCGCAATTGCCGGATGCAGCGTGTTGGCTGGTAGCTGCCGTATTGGTAAACGCTGTTTGATCGGCGGCGCCAGTGCGATAAACGGACATATTAGTATTTGTGACGATGTGCAAATAAGCGGTTTCTCAATGGTCATTAAAGAGATTACCGAGCCAGGTGCTTATGCATCGGGTATGCCAGCCGCACCGCAGCGCGAATGGCGCCGCAATGGAGCGCGTTACCGTCAGCTGGATGAGCTATTCCAACGGGTTAAACAATTAGAAAAACAAAATAATAACGAAGCTGGAGAGTGAGCGTGGTCGAGCAACAAGGCGCTTTTGATATTAAAGAAGTTTTACGGTTATTACCGCATCGCTACCCATTTTTATTAGTGGATAAAGTGCTTGCCTGTGATGCGAAGACGCATATTCATGCGATCAAAAATGTCAGCGTTAATGAACCTATGTTTACCGGGCATTTTCCGGAAAATCCAATTTTCCCTGGCGTGTTGATTCTTGAAGCGTTAGCGCAAGCCGCTGGCTTATTAGGTTTTAAAATTAGCAGCAGCGAACCTGGGGTAAACGACCTATACTTATTTGCCGGGGTTGATAATGCGCGTTTTAAACGGCAAGTTTTACCGGGTGATACGCTGCATTTGCATGTCACTTTTGCCAAAGAGCGTCGCGGTATCTGGGTGTTTTCTGGGCGTGCTGAGGTTGATGGTGAATTAGCCTGCAGTGCTGACATTATCTGTGCCAGACGAGAAGTTTAAGTGATTCATTCGACTGCAATAATTGATCCAGCAGCGCAGCTTGGGCGCAATGTTGAAATTGGTCCCTATAGTATTATTGGCGCTGATGTAGTGATTGGTGATGACTGTATCATTGGTCCCCATGTGGTGTTGCGTGGACCAACCGTATTAGGTCGTAATAACCGTATTTTTCAGTTTGCCTCGGTGGGTGAAGATTGCCAAGATAAGAAATTCAAAGGCGAGCCGACCCAGCTGGTTATTGGTGATAACAACATTATTCGTGAGTTTGTCACTATTCATCGTGGCACCACACAAGATCAAGGCATTACCCGTATCGGCAGTGATAACTTGTTGATGGCGTATGTTCACGTGGCGCATGATTGTGTCGTTGGTGACCATGTTATTCTGGCGAATAACACCACCTTAGCCGGCCATGTGCATGTTGGAGATTGGGCTATTCTCGGTGGCTTTACCGGAGTTCATCAGTTTTGTCATATCGGTGCGCATGCATTTACTGCGGTTAACTCGGTGGTGGTACAAGACATACCGCCATACATTATGGCGCAAGGCCACAATGCTGTGCCGCGAACGATTAATAGCGAAGGATTAAAACGCCGTGGTTTCAGTGCCGAGCAAATTAGCACTATTAAGCGTGCCTTCAAGATCCTCTATCGCCAAGGTCATACTGTGAGCGAAGCGGTAGAGAAAATGAATGAATTACAAGCCACTGAATTGCAGCCGTTGATTGATTTTGTGCAACAAAGTGCTCGAGGAATTATTCGCTAACCGTGACTACTGCTAACAATCCCCTCATCTTTGCACTGATAGCCGGTGAACATTCCGGCGATTTGCTTGGTGCTGGATTAGTCAGCCAGTTGCGTCAAATGTTTCCACAGGCCGAGTTTGTCGGGGTAGGTGGTCCGTTGATGCAGGCACAAGGGCTGAAAAGCTTAGTGCCAATGGAGGATTTGGCGGTGATGGGAGTGGTTGAGGTGATCAGCCGCTTACCGACGTTATTGCGCCATCGGCGCGTACTCAAGCGCCACTTTTTGCAGCAACCACCGGCGGTATTCATTGGTATAGATGCCCCTGATTTTAACTTGCCCATTGCAAAATCCTTAAAAGCCGCTGGTATTGCCACTGTGCACTATGTGAGCCCGTCGGTGTGGGCTTGGCGCCAAGGGCGCATTCACGGTATTAAGCAAGCGGTTGATCATGTCTTGTGTTTATTGCCGTTCGAAAAAGCCTTTTATGACCAGCACCAACTTGCTGCCACGTTTGTCGGTCATCCGTTAGCCGATCGTATTCCATTCCACAGTGATCGCGATGCGGCCAGGCAACAGCTGGCATTGCAGCTTGATAACCAGCAGCGCGTAGTGGCGTTATTACCGGGCAGTCGCAGTGGTGAGTTAAAGCGGCTGGGGCCATTATTCCTGCAAGCCGCGCAAAATCTCGCCCAACGGCATCCACGATGGCGCTTTATTGCACCCATGATTTCGGCAGCACGCGAAGCTCAGTTTAGACAATTACAACAGCGTTATGCACCGAACTTAGCAGTACAGATTATCAGCGGTGAGGCACGCACGGCGATGGCCGCCGCCGATGCGGTGTTATTGACCTCGGGTACGGTAACCTTGGAAGCTATGCTAATTAAACGCCCGATGGTAGTGGCTTACCGTTTTAATTGGCTGAGTTTTTTACTAATCAAACGTCTATTCAAAGCGGCTTTTTTCAGTTTGCCCAACTTATTGGCAGGGCGTCGTCTGGTACCTGAAATCGTGCAAGGCGAAGTGAGTGCTGAACGTCTCGCTACTGAGCTGGAGTTGTTGCTGAGTGAAACCAACAGCGCACTCATTAGCGAATTTAGCGCTCTACATCAGCAGTTACAGCAAGACGCTGACTGCCTCAGTGCTGAGGTAGTTGCTACGCTGGTTAAGCAGCGTAGTAATCCTCACGCTGATTAGTGCGATAGTCGAAATTTTCCTACGGTTGTTATGGAGCGTCATTATGAACTCAGTGATTTTAAGTCGTCATAGAGGAATGCCAGCGCAAGATGGCGCTGGGGTGAAGCTAACCCGGATAATCAATCAACCGAGTTTACGCTATCAAGATCCATTTTTGATGTTGGATGAATTTCGTTCGGATAATCCTAATGATTATATTGCCGGTTTTCCGCCCCATCCGCACCGCGGTTTTGTCACCCTAACCTATATGCTCGCTGGGCGTATGGAACACCAGGACTCGGTTGGTAATAGCGGGGTTGTTGAGGCGGGTGGAGCGCAATGGATGAAAGCTGCGCGCGGCATTATCCATGCCGAAATGCCGAAACAACTGGATGGTTTGATGTGGGGGTTTCAGTTGTGGATCAATTTGCCTGCAGCAGAGAAAATGAGTCCGTCTGCATGGGCCGATTACCCGCAAACGACGATTCCTGAGGTGCACTACGCTGAGTCGTTGGTACGAGTGATTGCGGGCGAATTTGGCCAACAAACTGGACCGATTCAGCAACCCCAACAGCGTTTTTTAATGCTTGATGTGCGGCTGCAGCAAGGCGCCCCGGTAATCATTGCTAGTGCTGGACAAGCCTGTCGCTTAGGCTACGTTTATCAGGGCACGGTTGCGGTCAACGGTGACATCGTGCAGCAGGGTGAGCTGGTGCGGCTAGCGGCCGATGCTACGCTTGAACTGAGCAGTACTGACGAGGCGGCGATGATGGTTCTTGCTGGCCAGCCGATTGATGAGCCGATCGTCCAGCATGGTCCCTTTGTGATGAATACCAGGCAGGAAATTGAGCAAGCCATATTTGACTATAAGCACGGTCGGCTGACCGCTTAAAAACAACCTGGAACCGCTATGAATAAGGTATTTGCGCTACACAATGAGAACGGCATCTTACGCCAGCAACCGCTGCAGCTTCCTGAGTTAGCCGCTGATGAGGTACAAATTGAAGTGCACTATGCCGGCGTGAACCGTGCCGATGTCGTGCAGTTAGCGGGTAACTATCCACCACCAGCAGGAGCGAGCGAGATTATTGGGCTGGAAGTTTCCGGTACTGTGGTTGCCTGCGGTGCGCTGGTTCATCATGTCGCGGTTGGCGATGCGGTGTGCGCGCTGCTTAGTGGCGGTGGCTATGCCAGTCATGTCAATGTCCCAGCCGGCCAGGTACTGGCTATTCCTGCGGGGCTTAGCATGGCCGAAGCCGGCGCTATTTGTGAAGTATTTGCGACGGCTTGGTTCAATTGTTTTATGTTGGCGGCACTGCAGCCGGGCGAGCGCTTGCTGCTGCATGCGGGTGCTTCTGCGGTGGGTCAGGCAGCAATTCAACTGGCGCGCTGGCAAGGTATTCACTGTTTTGTTACGGTCGGTAGCGAAGCCAAATTACAGCATTGTTTGCAGTTAGGCGCGCAAGCTGGTTGGAATCGCCAGCACGGCGATTTTGTTGCGGCGGTGCGAGATTGGGGTGGTGCTGATGTGATATTAGATTGTGTTGGTGCGAATTATTTGGCGAGTAATCAGCAGGTACTCAATATCGATGGTCGGTTAGTATTAATCGGCCTACTTGGTGGCCGCCACGCGGAACTTGATATGGGCTTGATGCTGATGAAGCGACAACGGTTGCAGGGCAGTACCTTACGCAGTCAACCGAAGGCTATCAAAGCTGAAATTATGGCGCAATTACAGCAGCAGCTGTGGCCGCAGTTTAGTGCTGGTCGCTTCAGCGTTGGTATCGATACTATTTATCCATGGGACCAAGCAAATACCGCGTTAGCACGCTTAGCAAGCAATGATAGTATGGGGAAATTGCTATTACAGGTGCAGTGAATTAGCGACTACGACGGGCGATAAAGTGGTGGAGGGGGCAGGATTCGAACCTGCGAAGGCTGAGCCGTCAGATTTACAGTCTGATCCCTTTGACCGCTCGGGAACCCCTCCACTGCAATGAGCGGGCATAATAGCAGATTGAGACTGGCTGTAAACCCCGTTATGATGATTTACCCGATGCAATCAGGCAGCAATCGAATGAGCAACCCATGGGTGTAGCAATAGCAGCAGAAACAGATGAACGAATTGCCCACTTTTTAGACCGCTTATGGCTTAAACAGGGGGTAAGTAAGCATACCAGTAGCGCTTATCAAACCGATTTACGTAATTTTGAACGGTTCTTAACTAGTCATCACCAGGGTAGTTTACTGCAGGCTAAGGCCAATCATCTGGAAGATTATTTATTGTGGCGAAGGCAACAAGGGTTATCTCCACGCAGTACCAATCGAGCCTTAAGCGCGATTAAAAAATTTTATCAATATGCCTGCGCTGAGCGTCTGTGTGAGCATGATCCTAGCAGTCGACTAAAGCGCCCCAAGCAACCACAAACTATTCCACATAGCCTATCAGAGGCCGAAGTTGATGCTTTGTTACAGGCTCCAGTGGTGGACGATCCATTGCAACTGCGCGACCGCGCCATGCTCGAAGTACTCTATGCAAGTGGTTTGCGGGTGACTGAGTTGGTGCACCTAAGCGCCAGTCAGGTTTCCATTTCGCAAGGCTTGGTGCGGGTCATTGGTAAGGGCGATAAGGAGCGCTTAGTGCCGCTTGGTGAGGAGGCACTGGATTGGTTGCAACGCTATTTGCGCGAGGCGCGACCTGAGTTTCTTAAGCAACCCTGTGATTGGCTGTTTATAACCCGCCGTGGCGGACCATTAACGCGACAAGCATTTTGGCATCGAATCAAGTATTATGCTGCACAGGCAGATATCCGCTCGCATTTATCGCCGCACACCCTTCGCCATGCTTTCGCAACGCATTTGCTGAATCATGGCGCCGACCTTCGGGTGTTGCAGATGTTGTTGGGTCATAGCGATTTATCCACCACACAAATTTACACCCACGTTGCGCGTGAGCGCTTGCAGCAATTGCATGCAGCGCACCATCCTCGTGCATAAATGTAGTTACTAAAGTGACCGTTAAGGATTGAATTATGCGTCGTAAACTAGTTATCAGTTGCTTGGCCTTGAGCGCAGTAGGGCTGATGCTGAGCGCCTGCAGCGAAGCTGCTCCGCAAGCACAGAGTGATGCTGCCAAGGCCAATCAAGTGACCAGTGAACAGGTAGATACCTCGCGTTTGAGCGCAATCGGTTTGCAGCTTGAATCGATTAAGCCGGCGCCGGTTGCGGGTTTATTTGAAGTAATGACTGACCAAGGCCTATTCTATCTCGGCAATAATGGCGCGCTGTTGATAAGTGGTCGAATCTTTGACATCAGCAGCGATGAGCCACTGAATTTGACCGATTTAAGCCTGAATACCATGCGCCAACAGCAATTACAGGACTACACCGATAGCATGCTGGTGTATGCCGCCGCCAAGCAAAAATATGTCATCACCGTCTTCACCGACCCAACCTGCGGCTATTGTAAACAACTGCACAAGAACATGGCTCAGTATCATGATGCTGGTATTAGCGTGCGCTACTTAGCTTATCCACGCAGCGGTGTAAGTAGCCCGGCCGGGCAAACACTGGCAAATGTCTGGTGTGCTGATGATCCGCTTAATGCCCTCAGTGTGGCAAAAAATGGTGGCACAGTAGCAACCGCTCGCTGTGCTAATCCAGTTGCCGAGCATTATGCGTTAGGGCAAAAATTCGGTGTGACTGGTACGCCGGCAATCATTTTGCCAAGCGGAGAGCTGATTCCGGGCTTATTACCACTGCCCATGTTGCTTGAGCGTTTAGCTGAATAAGCGCCATGACCGAGGTTTTGATCAAGCGCTACGCAGCAGCGCAGGTGCCGCAATTTGATCCGACACTGCCGTTGTTGGTACAACAAATTTTGGCACGGCGCGGTATTGAGCGGCCAGAGCAGCTCGATTTAACCACCAAACGGCTGCCGCATTTTAGCCTGCTAAAAGGTATTGAGGTGGCAGCGGCAATAGTCGTTGAAGCGTTGCGTACTGATCGCGTTATTTGTGTTTGTGGCGATTTTGATGCCGATGGTGCTACCTCGACGGCGTTGATGGTCTCGGTGCTGCGGGCTATGGGGGCACGGCAATTGCACTATATTGTGCCGAATCGGTTTGCCGATGGGTACGGCCTATCGCCAGCCGTGGTGGCCCAAGCGTTGCAGTTGGGTAGTGAGTTAATCATTACCGTCGATAGTGGCATATCCTGTCATGCCGGTGTTACGGCTGCAGTGCAAGCAGGATTAACCGTAGTGGTTACCGATCACCATCTGCCGGGCGCGGAATTACCGCCAGCCCATGCTATCGTCAATCCAAATCAACCCGGCTGTGAATTTCCGAGTAAATCGATTGCTGGTGTTGGCGTCGCTTTCTATTTGTTATTGGCGATACGACAACAGCTGCGCGAGCGAGAGCTAGCTGCACCCAATTTAGCCCAGTGGCTGGATTTAGTGGCTTTAGGCACAGTTGCCGATGTGGTTAAATTTGACGATGTCAATCGCATACTGGTGCAGCAAGGTCTGCAGCGTATTCGCAGTGGCTATTGTCGGCCCGGTATTCAAGCGTTATTGCAGGTGGCAGGGCGTGATCCGCAGCGTTTGCAAGCCATTGATTTAGGCTTCAGCTTAGGGCCGCGGATCAACGCCGCAGGCCGGCTTGACGATATGGCAACTGGGATTGAATGCCTGCTCGCTAGCGAGTTATCAGAGGCACTTGAACTGGCGCAGCAATTGGATGATTTTAATCGTGAGCGGCGCACTATTGAAACCAGCATGCGCGAATCAGCGCAACACTATGTGGCCGAATTGCAGCGCAATTTGCATGATTTGCCGCCGATTTTGGTATTGCATCAGGCCGATTGGCATCAAGGGGTGGTCGGCTTGGTGGCTGGGCGTATGAAAGAGCAGGTGCATCGGCCGGTGATAGCGTTTGCCCAAGCCGATGATGGTAGTTTGAAGGGGTCAGCCCGCTCAATACCTGGTTTGCATATCCGCGATCTATTAGAACGTGTGAACAGCTTGCATCCGCAGCTTATTGAGCGCTTTGGCGGGCACGCGATGGCGGCTGGATTAACCTTAGCGCCTGAGCATCTCGATGAATTTACTCGCGCCGTTACTGCGGTGGCAGAGCAGTGGCTGAGCGCTGAGCAGCTAACCCAAACCATGTGGTCTGATGGTGAGTTAGATGCCTCGACATTGCAGCAGCCTTTTGTGGAATTGTTAGAACGCCTCGGGCCATGGGGACAAGGCTTTGCCGAGCCGCGGTTTGACGGCGAATTTAAGTTATTACAGCAACGCTTGGTGGGTGAAAAACACTTAAAATTGGTGCTTGAAGGGCCTGATCGGGTTACCGTTGACGCCATCGCCTTTAATGTTGATTTAGCAGTTTGGCCTGATCCAAGCGTGCAGCGTATTCATGCCTTGTATCTAGTGCAATTAAATCACTTTCGCGGGCGCACTTCGGTGCAGCTGCAGCTAGAGCATTTGGTTGCTTTACGATAGAATAACCCACTTTTTCAGGAACTTGTTTTGGTGAGCCGTCAAAATGTTTGAAACCAATGCTACATATGTTGCTATCAAAGAGATGCGTAAGCGCAGCGATACGCTTCGGGGGTATCTTTGACTATGACCATAAGGTTGAGCGCTTAGAAGAAGTATCGCGCGAATTGGAACAGCCGGAGCTGTGGAGTAACCAAGAGCGCGCCCAAGCATTGGGTAAAGAGCGGGTGGCGCTGGAACACGTGGTGAATACCTTAGGCAACTTGCAGCAAGGCCTAGAAGATGTTGAAGGCCTGGTGGATCTCGCCGTTGAAGCAGATGATGAAGCAACCTATCACGAAGCGGTGGCAGAATTAGAGCAATTAGAAGCACAATTAGCGACGTTAGAATTTCGCCGTATGTTCTCGGGTGAGCATGATCCGAGTGACTGCTATGTTGATATTCAGTCGGGTTCGGGCGGTACCGAAGCACAAGATTGGGCTAATATGCTGTTACGTATGTACCTGCGTTGGGCCGATGCACATGAATTTAAAGTTGAAATTACCGAGTTATCAGAAGGCGAGGTGGCCGGTATAAAATCGGCGACAGTGCGCGTACAAGGTGAATATGCCTATGGCTGGCTGCGCACTGAAACGGGCGTGCATCGGTTGGTGCGCAAGTCACCGTTTGACTCAGGAAACCGCCGTCACACGTCGTTTGCGTCAGTATTCGTCTACCCGGAAATTGATGATTCGATTGAAATTGAAATCAATCCGGCTGATTTGCGGGTTGACACCTACCGCGCTTCAGGTGCCGGTGGTCAACATGTTAACCGCACCGATTCAGCGATTCGAATCACCCACTTGCCATCGGGCATTGTGGTGCAGTGTCAGGCTGATCGCTCGCAACACAAGAACCGTGATGCCGCCATGAAGCAGTTGCGAGCCAAGCTCTATGAAATGGAATTGCAGAAACAACTGGCAGAGAAACAAGCGTTAGAAGATACCAAGTCTGACATCGGTTGGGGCAGTCAGATCCGCTCCTATGTGTTAGACGATGCGCGCATCAAAGATTTACGTACTGGTATCGAAAATCGTAACACCCAAGCAGTGCTTGATGGCGCACTTGATCCTTTTATTGAAGCAAGCCTTAAACAAGGTTTGTAATACGCATAGCAACGGCACATAGGATTTTACCATGACTGATATGACGCAAACCCCAGAGCTCGACCTCAACTCGCAAATTGCTGAACGCAAGGCGAAGTTGGCGGCGCTGCGAAAACAGGGGGTGGCGTTTCCCAATGATTTTCGTCGCGACAGCACCGCAGCACAGTTGCATGCGCAGTATGGCAGCGCTGACAAAGACCAGCTAGCCGCGCAAGGTATTCGAGTTAGCATTGCTGGTCGTATGATGACCCGTCGGATCATGGGCAAGGCTAGTTTTGCCACGTTGCAAGATATGTCTGGTCAAATACAGCTTTATGCAGCGCGTGATAGTTTGCCAGAAGGGGTCTACAACGAAGGTTTTAAAAAGTGGGATTTAGGCGACATTCTCGGTGCCAGCGGAACGTTATTTATTACGAATACTGGCGAACTCAGTGTCCATGTCGATGAGCTGCGGCTGCTGACAAAGGCATTACGGCCGCTGCCCGACAAGTATCATGGTTTAACTGACCAAGAAACCCGCTACCGTCAGCGTTACCTTGATTTAATCGCCAACCAACAGTCGCGTGAAACCTTTATAATGCGCTCGAAAGTAGTGGATTATATTCGCCGCTATTTAGCTGAGCGTGAATTTCTAGAAGTCGAAACGCCGATGATGCAGACCATTCCAGGTGGAGCTACGGCGCGACCATTTACCACCCATCATAACGCCTTAGATATGCAGCTCTATCTGCGTATCGCACCGGAATTGTACTTGAAGCGCTTAGTGGTGGGCGGCTTTGAAAAAGTTTTTGAAATCAATCGCAACTTCCGTAATGAGGGGCTATCGACCCGGCATAATCCGGAATTCACCATGCTCGAATTCTACTGGGCGTATGCCGATTATCGCGATTTAATGGACCTCACCGAAGACCTGTTGCGCGGTTTAGCTCAGGATATTTTGGGCAGCCATCAGTTCAGCAGTGAAGGGGTGGACTATGACTTTAGCCAGCCGTTTGCTCGCATGACCGTCAATGAGGCGATTATGGCGCATTTGCCCTCTAGCAGCGCGGCGCAACTGGATGACTTTGAACAAGCCAAGGCACTGGCGCAGAGCTTAGACATTCAGGTCAAACCAAATTGGGGCTTAGGCAAAGTTCAGATTGAAATTTTTGAAGCCGTGGCCGAACACAAATTACTGCAACCGACTTTTATTACCGCGTATCCGGCGGAGGTTTCACCACTGGCGCGGCGTAACGATGATAATCCGCATATTACCGACCGCTTCGAGTTTTTTGTTGGTGGTCGTGAGTTAGCGAACGGTTTTTCTGAGTTGAACGATGCTGAAGACCAAGCGCAGCGGTTCCGCGATCAAGTGGAACAGAAACAAGCGGGCGACGATGAGGCGATGTTCTACGACGATGACTACATCACCGCGTTAGAGCACGGCTTGCCGCCAACGGCTGGCGAAGGTATTGGCATTGACCGCTTGGTGATGCTGTTAACCGACTCAGCGTCGATTCGTGATGTGTTGTTATTTCCGCACATGCGTCCGCGCAAAGGCTAGGGCTTGCTGTAAATCCGCCAACAATTCGTTGGCATCCTCAATACCCGCCGATAAGCGCAGCATATCGGCCGGGCACGGGCTAGCTGGCCCCTCCACACTCGCTCGGTGTTCAATCAGACTCTCAACCCCACCGAGCGAGGTGGCACGTTTCCATAGCTTGGTTTGTGCGGCAACCGCAATAGCTGCTGCTTCGCCGCCGGCAACACGAATAGATAGCATACCGCCAAAACCGCCCGACATTTGTTTGGCAGCGATAGCGTAGCCAGCGAAACTTGGTAAGCCTGGATACATTACCTCGATAATATCGTCATGATGCTGCAGCTGTTCGGCAATAAACTGCGCGTTGTGGCAGGCTTCACGTACGCGCAAATGCATGGTACGCATACCCCGTAATAATTGATGCGCATCATGTGGACTAGGAACTGCACCACCGCCTTTACGCACATTAATTACGCGTTGCCAGTAGTCGTCCATACGCGCACTTATCAGCGCGCCAGCAATGACATCAGAATGCCCATTGAGATATTTAGTTGCCGAGTGCATCACCACATCAGCACCTAAACTGAGTGGTTGGGTGAGCAGTGGGGTGGCACAGGTGGAATCCACCGCGAGGCGCGCACCAATGCTGTGAGCCAGTTTTGCCATGGCAGCAATATCAGTAATAGTCCAGGTCGGATTGCCCGGTGTTTCAATCCAGATTAGTTTGGTTTTGCCTGGTTGCAAGGCCAGTTGCACTGCGCCAAGGTCGGTCATATCGACCAGCTCAATCTGCAAACCCCAGTCGCTGGCAAAGCCTAACAGCCAATTACGCAGGGCCCAATACATAACCTTTGGTGCAAGCACGTGATCACCGGGTTGCAAGGCCTGAAATACCGCAGTTGCTGCTGCCATACCCGAGCCAAAAAGCAGCGCATCAGCACCGTTCTCTAGCTGACAAAGTAAGGCTTCTACTGGCTTATAACTTGGGTTATCAGCCCGCGAGTACACATTGCCATTGGGGTAACTATTATCGGCACCACGAATATAGGTGGTTGCTACATGAATAGGCAAGACTACGCCTTGGGTGCTCTCATCAATGCTACCCAAGGCTTGGGCAAGAGCAGTAGCAGAACTGAACGAATAGGGAGGCTTTGGCATAGCGCGCTCATGAGCTAAGTTAATCGAGTCATCAGCTTATCACAGCACAAAAAAAACCGCAGCGGCTGCTGCGGTTTTTGTCAGGTCGTTAGCTAAACGATTTAGTGATCGTGATGGTCGCCGTGCGGATGCACATGGCCATGGTCAAGTTCACTTGGGGTGGCATCGCGCACTTCAACCACTTCAACGTCGAAGGTGAGGGTAATGCCAGCTAATGGGTGATTACCGTCAACGGTGACTTCGTCATCGCTAACATCAACGATAACAACAGACTGCTCGCCGTTATCAGTACTGGCGCGGAACTGCATGCCCGGAGCCACGTCACTGCCAGCAAACAAGCTGCGCGGAACGGCTTGAACCAAGCTGTCATGACGCTCGCCGTAGGCATCTTGCGGAGCTACTTCAGCAATAAACTTATCGCTGACAATACGGCCAGCAAGGGCATCTTCGAGGCCTTTGATTAACATGCCACGACCAAAAATAAATTGTAGCGGTTGGCCTTGTTGTGATTGATCCAAAATATCGCCTTTGTCGGTCTTGACGGTGTAGTGAATACCAACGACTTTATCCTGGCTAATTGTTTGACTCATGATTCATCCAAGTTATAGGGCAGTGGGTAAATTTCCAACAGACTGGTGTCATCACCTTGAATCCGTAGCGGTGTATCGGCACTCAGGTCCGACGGAAGCACGGCTAACAGGTCAAGTTGATGTTCGGCACGGCTCACTGCATTGATGACCGTACCGGCTGTTCGCCAATGCGCACCCAATTGTTGCTCAACCACTGCTGCTGCTTGGGTTGGCTGGCCTTGGCCACGTAAATGAAACAACGCACGTTTTTGTTTACCCAGATATTTCATCCGAGCAATGGTCTCTTGGCCGATATAACAACCTTTTTTAAAACTAATGCCGTGCAACGCCTGAACATTCAGCATTTGCGGCACGAACTGCTGTATTGTAGCAGATTGTAAGGTGGCTCGACCACGGTCGATTTCCAATAAGTGCCATAGCCACTGGTCGCTATTGGTCGCCAATGCAGTTTGACTTACCAGCAGATACTGCTCAGGTTGGTCGCCTATTTGCAGAACTAATTGCTGTGCGCTGGCAGTAACCGGTTGCGGCACATCGATGCGTAACGACTGCCCGAATAGTTCCGCTACTCGAGCTGGTGCGGCGCTACCAAAAATACCGTACAGGGGAAAATCGGCACTGGCATCGCGAATGGTGGTTTGGCTGAATACCGCAAATTTCTGTAATTGGCTAATACTTGCTTGTAACGCGTCGTTACTCGTAATCAGGAGCCAGCGATCGCCCCAGCGCGCGACAAATAATGTCGCCAGTGCTTTACCTTTATTGTCGCAATGACTGGCGTAGAGCCAATTATCAGCGCTTAGTTCATGCATGTCACAGCTTAATTGACCTTGCAAAAATTGTTCTGATTGCGGCCCAATCAGTTCAATGACGCCGTAATCAGTTAGGGAAACCGTTACGTATTCTGGCACAGCTTTGGTAAACTCTGGTGTCGACACACTGAACCTCATGACTAGTTGCGATAACGACTAAATGGGGATGAAACTATAGTATACAAGGGTTACAAGGATTGCTCATGGAAAAGCTGCAACAATCTGCCGATTTATTGACGAATAAAAATCGCATGCGTTGGGCCTGTCGGCGCGGTATGTTGGAACTTGATGTGTTATTTCGACCGTTTGTTGATGACGCTTACGATGATCTCAACACCCAGCAGCAAGGCGTGTTTAGGCGCTTACTGACCTGTGATGATCCGGATTTATTCGCTTGGTTTATGGGCCATCAACAGTGTCCAGATAGCGAGTTGCAGGGCATGATTGAGATTATCTTGCGGCGTGTGAAGGTGTAGTACCTCATGCTATGGCAACTGGCCATGTGCCCGCCGCGTTGGTTTACTAGTAAGCAACAATGCTGGGGTATTGATCCTGAGCGGCAGCAATTGGTCAGTTTGATCGATTTAGATCAAGTGCTCTGGCGAGTGGGTCAACCGGTATTAGCAACACCACTATTTATTTTATTGCCGTTGACTGCTCAGCACACTGGTCAACAGCGCTGGTGGTTTTGCTGGCACAGTTGGCTGAGTCAAATGGATTATCGCCGGCTACTGCGTGCTTGCTGGCGTTGGCGTCAACACTGACGGCTCTGCTGTTGCGGCAGTATCGGGGTAATCCAAATTGTAATGCAGACCGCGGCTCTCGCTGCGCAGCATAGCGCAACGTACGATTAGTTCAGCGACTTGGAGCAGATTCCTTAGTTCCAGTAGGTTATTACTGACCCGACAATTACTGTAGTATTCGTGGATCTCTTGTTGCAGTAGTTCTATCCGCCGTAAGGCCCGCTCTAAGCGTTTGTTGGTGCGCACAATACCGACATAATCCCACATAAATAAGCGCAGCTCATGCCAATTGTGCTGAATAATCACTTCTTCATCGGAATCACCGACGCGGCTTTCATCCCAGGCCGGTAACTGCATTGCGACGTGAACTTGAGGCAGCTGCTGGCGAATATCTGCTGCCGCGGAACGGGCAAATACAACACACTCTAATAACGAGTTGCTCGCCATTCGGTTGGCGCCATGCAGACCGGTATAAGCCACTTCACCAATGGCGTATAAATTAGCAATGTCGGTCCGTGCGTTTAGGTCGGTGACGACGCCACCGCAGGTGTAGTGTGCAGCGGGCACCACCGGCATCGGTTGGCGGGTAATATCAATACCCAAGCTAAGGCATTTTTCATAGATGGTCGGAAAATGCTCGCGAATAAAGTCGGCGGGCTTATGCGATATATCCAAATACATACAATCGGCGCCGAGGCGTTTCATTTCATAGTCGATAGCGCGTGCCACGACATCACGCGGAGCAAGCTCGGCGGCGCTGTGAAAATCGGGCATAAAACGGCTACCATCAGGACGTTTTAATACTGCTCCTTCGCCGCGCAATGCCTCAGTCAGTAAAAAGCTGTGTGCTTGTGGATGATACAAGCAGGTTGGATGAAACTGGTTGAATTCCATATTCGCCACGCGGCAGCCAGCGCGCCAGGCCATGGCAATACCATCACCGCTGGCAACATCGGGGTTACTGGTATATTGATAGACTTTACTGGCGCCGCCGGTAGCGAGCGCGACAAAGCCGGCGCTAACGGTTTCAACGCGTTGTGCCGCACGGTTCCAAATGTAAGCGCCATAGCAGCGTGGTTGGCCACCTAAGTGCTTGTGGGTAATCAGGTCAACGGCGTTGAAACGCTCTAGAATGGTAATATTGGGATGCTGACGAACACGCTCTACGAGGGTGGTTTGAACTGCTTTACCGGTGGCATCGGCGGCATGTAAAATACGCCGATGGCTATGGCCGCCTTCTTGATTGAGATGGTATTTCGGTTCGCTGCCTGAGGCGGGCATGCGATCAAAGCCAACGCCCATGTCAATCAGCCATTGCAGACTTTCACGGGCATGACGGGTGGTGAATTCAACCGCTGCTAAATCACACAAACCGGCGCCGGCAATCAGAGTATCTTGAATGTGGCTGTCGATGCTATCATGTTCATCGAATACAGCGGCAATGCCGCCTTGGGCATAGTAAGTGGAGCCTTCGGTCAGTGGACCTTTAGAGAGCACCAAAATTTGTGCATGGTCAGCTAATTGAAGTGCTAAGGTTAAACCGGCTGCGCCACTGCCAACAATGAGTACATCGCATTGATAATCTGTTGTTTGTTCCATATTTTATGCAGCTATAATGCGTTCAAACGCGAATTTGCCTTGGAATGACGGCGATTTTACTCTTTTATTATTTTTTTGCGAACTTTTTACCCGCACACCGGTCATAACCTGCAATTGCAACAAATTGTTACAGGGTCTGGTTCGAAAAAGCAGTCGCAATGAGGGAGAACAGGCTCGAATGAGCGAACTAGATACTGATAACGCCTTAGTGCAGCGAGTGCAGCAAGGTGACCAACGTGCTTTTGATGTATTGGTCAAAAAATATCAGCACAAGGTGATGAGCCTCATTGCTCGCTATGTGAAGCAGCAGGCCGATGTGCCTGATGTGGCGCAAGAAACTTTTATTAAAGCGTATAGAGCGCTGGCTAACTTTCGTGGTGAAAGCGCGTTTTATACCTGGTTATACCGAATTGCGGTGAATACCGCGAAGAATTACTTAGTCGCCCAAGGGCGTAAACCGCCAGCCAGTGATGTTGATGCTGAAGAGGCGGAGTATTATGAAGGCGGTGGTGCGTTGAAAGATGCAGCATCGCCGGAGAATTTACTGCTAACTGATGAGATTCGTGACGTGGTGATGCGAACCATCGATAGCTTGCCAGACGATTTACGCCGTGCCATTACACTGCGCGAATTGGATGGCCTTGGCTATGAAGAAATAGCCATCGAGATGGATTGCCCTATTGGTACCGTGCGTTCGCGCATTTTTCGGGCCCGCGAAGCAATCGATCAGCAATTAAGACCGTTGTTAGAGCGCTAACATGATTCGAGGAAACACTATGTCAGATCACCGCTTAGAAAATACGTCAGCGCTGTTGGATAACCATGTTGCCGATGGGCAGCAGTTACAGCAGCAGCTTGATGTATTGCTAGCTGACCCGCAGGCATGCCAAAGCTGGCAGCGTTATGCCTTGATTGGCCATGTGTTGCGCGGTGATGCGCAAACGCATCAGCGGCTTGATATTAGTGCCGCAGTGCAGTTACAGATTGCCGCGGAACAGCCATTGGCAACCTCTAACGTGGTACGTCCGCAGTTCGGTCAAACGGTAGCGCGGGCTGAGCGTTGGTGGAAACCGCTAGGCGGTATCGCGATTGCCGCCAGCGTGGCGTTAGTGGCGGTGTTATCAGTGCAACCGACGGTTAGCCCTGATGGCACTATGGAAGGTGGTAATACGCCGGTGTTTGTGACCAATCCACTGGGTGATCGTAATCCAGTTAGTTTTAATACCGTAGTGCTTGATAATAATCCATCTGAAGCTGAAGTGGCGCAGCAGCGGGCGTTATTGCAATCATACATGCTTGATCATCAGCAACAGCTGCAATTGTCGTTACAACAGCAGCAACTAGAACAAGCAAAAGCAGCACAGCAACAAGAGGCGACTATCAACCCTGATGAATAGCATCTGGCGCGTTGCTATCGCGTTGTTTCTGGCATTATGCATAACCCCATCGGTTTCAGCCCAACAACCTAGTGCTGAACAAGCTGGGGTTTTGTGGTTTGACCGCATGGCAACGGCGCTGCGTGAATTAAATTTCGAGGCGACCTTAGTGCAGGTGCAGGGCGATCGTATACAACCCATAATGTGGTTGCATGGTCGCCATAGCGACAATCTTGAAGTTGAGTTATTGATTCATCTCAATGGTGCTGATGTGCGTATTTTACGACTCGGCGATCAAACCTCCTATTACTTCCAGCCTGCAGATAATTCCTATTCGATCAATTCGGATAGTACCTACGGCTTGCTTCCAGCGGCATTTTATCGGCCGTTCACGCATTTAAACGATTATTATCAGGTCATTGCTGGGCGAGGGATGCGAGTTACCGGGCGCGATACCCAGTATTTACGCTTAGTCAGTCGCGATAATAGTCGTTATCATTACAGCCTTTGGGTTGATCGTGAGAGTGGTATGTTGTTAAAGCTACAAATGCTGACGCCGCAAGGGCAGGTGCTTGAGCAGCTGCAACTGACCTCCTTTCAATTGAGCGATGAGCTACCGGTGTCGTTGGAAGACCTACAAGGTGTGCAGCGTCCACCGCGGCTATTTGATCCCAACACTGCCGAAGCCCCGCAGTTTTCGCTACTACCGCGCTGGTTGCCCAGTGGTTTCACCTTACAACGGCAAACACATCGGCTACTTTACGCGACGCAGCTGGCTAATGACCACTTCTTATATAGCGATGGCTTAACCGAGGTGTCGGTATACATCAGCCGTAAACGCGATCAAGCGTTGCCTGAATTAGCCTTCGAAGGGGCGGAATCGTTTTACAATACCAGCAAAGGTGATTATGCCATTACCGTGGTCGGTAAGTTACCGCTGGCAACCTTGCGTAAAATTGCTGAAAACGTAGACGCCAGTGTGCCACGGCAATGATGATTCGTGAACGTGCTGAAATCATTGCGCTGCATGATGATTACCTAACCGTTAGCACTGAACTGAAAAGTGGTTGTGGTGGTTGTGTACAGCAAAATAGCTGCGGTGCTGGGATTATTTCCAAGGCCTTTGCTGATCGGCGCGCGCAGTTTATTGTGCAACGCCCGGCCGGTCTAACGCTTGCGGTTGGCGAGCAGATCGAATTAGCTTTACCACAAGCGATGCTGACGCGCTTCTCCTTGTGGGTATACGGGGCACCGCTACTGGTGTTACTGCTGGTGGCATTGGTAGGCCAATTAATCCTCGGTTGGTCAGAAGGTTATGTCATCATTTCTGCGTTAGTTAGCTTTGGCTTTAGTTTTGTGCTGATTCGGCAGTGGCTCAAGCTGCGTGATGTGCAGGTCAGTCAATTGCTGCAAATTCAGCAAATCAGCTGAAATCTCCCGAAATTTCTTTATGCGCAGCCGCAGAATCAGTATGATCAGCGGTTATTAGTTTTGGTATGTGTTGTAGACGGAGATCTTAATGCCCGAGCAGGCGTTTAAACAGCAAAACATTCGCAACTTTTCCATTATTGCGCACATTGATCACGGTAAATCTACGCTCTCTGATCGGTTGATCCAATTCTGTGGTGGTCTTGCCGATCGGGAAATGGCCGAGCAGGTGCTCGATTCCATGGATCTTGAGCGTGAGCGCGGTATTACCATCAAAGCGCAAAGTGTGACCTTGCACTATAAAGCTAATGATGGTGAAACTTACCAGTTAAATTTTATTGATACCCCAGGTCATGTTGACTTCTCGTATGAAGTATCACGCAGTTTGGCTGGCTGTGAGGGGGCCTTGTTGGTGGTTGACGCAGCGCAGGGTGTTGAAGCGCAAACCTTGGCGAATTGTTACACCGCGCTGGAGATGAATCTTGAAGTAGTACCGATTCTGAACAAAATCGACCTGCCTTCAGCTGACCCGATGCGCGTCGCTGAAGAGATTGAGGATATTGTTGGTATCGAAGCCATTGATGCAGTGCAGTGTTCAGCCAAAACCGGCATTGGTATTGCCGATGTGCTGGAACGTATTGTCAAACAAATACCGCCACCTGAGGGTGATCCTGAGGCCCCGGTACAAGCGTTGATCATCGATTCTTGGTTTGATAACTATCAGGGTGTGGTGAGTCTGGTTCGGGTTAAAAACGGCGTCATCCGAGCCGGTGACAAAATGAAAGTGATGTCGACCGGGCAGTCACACCTGATTGATAAAGTAGGCTTTTTCTCCCCCAAGCAAACCGAAAGTGGAATACTGCGTAGTGGTGAAGTAGGTTTTGTTATTGCCGGTATCAAGGATATTCATGGCGCGCCAGTAGGTGACACCTTAACCTTAACCAAGAACGCAGCCGATAAGGCCCTGCCAGGTTTCAAAAAATCGAAGCCGCAGGTTTATGCCGGTATGTTCCCAATTTCTTCCGATGATTATGAAAGTTTCCGTGATGCGCTGGGTAAATTATCCCTAAACGATGCCTCGTTATTTTATGAACCAGAAAATTCTGGTGCACTGGGCTTTGGTTTTCGGGTTGGTTTCTTGGGCATGTTGCACATGGAAATTATTCAGGAACGGCTGGAACGTGAGTACGATATTGATTTGATCACTACCGCGCCGACGGTGGTTTACAAGGTACTGAAAAAAGACGGCAGCGAAGTGATGGTTGATAACCCGACCAATTTGCCGCCGATTAATGATATCGCGACTATTTTTGAGCCGATTGTCGAGGCCAATATTTTAGTACCGCAAGAGTACTTAGGTAATGTTATTACGCTGTGTGTGGACAAACGCGGTTACCAGACCAAAATGGTCTATCACGGCAAGCAAGTTGCGGTTACCTACGAACTCCCTATGGCTGAAGTGGTGATGGACTTTTTTGACCGGCTAAAGTCAACCAGTCGCGGTTATGCTTCACTGGATTATCAATTCAAGCATTTTCAAGAAGCTGATATGGTGCGGGTCGATATCATGATTAATGGCGATCGTGTGGATGCCTTAGCGATGATTACCCATCGTAATAATTCACAAGGGCGTGGTCGTGAATTAGTGGAAAAAATGCGCGAGCTGATTCCGCGACAAATGTTTGATATCGCCATTCAGGCCGCCATTGGTGGGCATATTATTGCGCGCTCAACGGTTAAGCAGTTGCGCAAAAACGTATTGGCGAAATGTTATGGTGGCGACGTCAGTCGTAAGAAAAAACTGTTAGCGAAGCAAAAAGAGGGTAAGAAACGGATGAAAACTCTCGGCAACGTTGAAGTACCACAAGAAGCCTTTTTAGCCGTATTAAAGGTCGGCAAGTAAGCATAGGATAACTCATGGCTAATTTTTATTCGGTATTACTGACCGTTGTGACCTTAACTGCTGGTTTAATTTGGTGGTTCGACGCACGGGTGAATAAGCCAAAGCGGCTGGCTCGTATTGCTGCAGAGCAGCAGCGCCTTGACCAGCAACTCGACGCTGCCGCGCGGCAGCGCATCGCGCCACAGGGTGCGGTGGCGGAGTTTGCCCAGTCAGTATTTCCGATATTATTGGTGATCTTGTTATTACGCTCGTTTGTTTACGAACCCTTTCGCATTCCATCGGCGTCGATGATGCCGACCATGCTCGCCGGTGATTTTATTTTAGTAGAAAAGTTTAGCTACAGTCTGCGTGATCCAGTGTGGCGCCATGAATTGGTTAAAACCGGCACACCGCAACGCGGTGATATTGCGGTATTCAAACATCCGCCGGTTAATCAGGTCGATTTTATTAAGCGTATTATTGGGCTACCTGGTGACCGGGTTATTTATCGCAATAAAACCCTCTATCTAGAGCCTGCCTGCGTCGCTGAACAGACGATATGTCCGCAGCAACTGCAGGTGGTGGCGCGCGATGTGGCCGCTGCTGATAGCATTATCAGCAGCGGTTTGCTGCGTTACCGAGAACAGCTTGGCGCAGTGAGTCATGAGATTTTAATTAATCCAACGGTGTCGGCGCGTGAGCGCTTTTATTATCAGCAAACCGACCGTCGCACCCAAGCCGATGAATGGATTGTGCCAGCTGGCCATTATTTTTTCATGGGTGATAACCGCGATAACTCCGAAGATAGTCGCTTCTGGGGCTTTGTACCGGAGCAAAATTTGGTCGGCCGTGCGGTGTTTATCTGGATGAGTTTTGAGATGGACAGAGCCGCGAGCAGTTGGTTGCCACAGTGGCTGCCGACCGGTGTCCGGTGGCATCGCTTAGGCCCAGTGGAGTAACTGGTGAGCCTACCGAAACCGCCACTGCAGCAACTAGAAAAGACCATTGGCTATTGCTTTAAGCAACAGCCACTGCTGCGGCAAGCCTTAACGCACCGAAGCGCGGCGAATTTACATAATGAGCGGCTGGAATTTCTCGGCGACTCGGTATTGAGCATCATTATCAGTGAAGCTTTATATGAAAGCTTTCCGAGCATTGATGAAGGTGATCTCAGCCGAATGCGCTCGACCTTAGTGTGCGGTCGGTCATTGGCTAAATTGGCGCAGCGTTACGAGTTAGGGCGTTATTTAGAGCTCGGTCAAGGTGAACTGAAAAGTGGTGGGCAGCGGCGCGAATCGATTTTAGCAGATGCCATGGAAGCCATTTTGGGTGCTATTTATATTGATAGTGATTTAGCGCAGTGTCGCGAGGTGGTGCTGAACTGGTATGCCAGCGAACTTGAACAGATTAAGCCGGGCGCCAGTCACAAAGATCCAAAAACCCGCTTGCAAGAGCACTTGCAGGGCTTAGCATTGGATTTGCCGGTCTATGATGTAGTGAACATTCAAGGGCAGGCGCATAATCAGCAATTTACCGTACAATGCACTGTTATCGGTTTAGCAGAACCATTATTAGGCCAGGGCACTAGCCGCCGCAAAGCCGAGCAACATGCAGCGAGTAAAGCGCTGCAGTTGCTGCAGCAACAGGATAACTAAGCATGCAGCTTGAAGCACTCCCGCAAGCATCGGCCTTTATTGCCATCGTTGGCAGGCCCAACGTTGGTAAATCAACGTTGTTAAACAAAATTCTTGGCCAAAAAATCAGTATTACGTCAAATAAGCCACAAACCACACGGCACCGTATTTTAGGTATCGAAACTCACGGCGAACGGCAAATTGTCTATGTTGATACACCCGGTCTGCATCAAGATGAAAAAAAGGCCATGAATCGCCTGATGAATCGTGCCGCCAGCAGCTCTATTGCAGGGGTTGAGGCGGTATTATTTGTGGTGGAATCGAATAAATGGACGGCTGATGATCAGCATGTGCTCGATAAACTGAAGAAAACTCAGCGCCCAGTTATTTTAGTGGTGAATAAAATTGATCTAGTCAAAGACAAAGGTAAATTGCTACCGCGGCTACAAGAGTATGCCCAGTTGCATGATTTTGCCGAAATAATTCCGCTATCAGCGGAAACTGGCGAGCAGGTCGATGGCTTACGCGAGATTGTTCATCGCTATGCTAAACCAGGTGCGCATCACTATCCTGAAGACTATGTTACCGACCGTTCATTGCGGTTTATGACTGCAGAGATTATCCGTGAAAAACTGATGCGTTTTACCGGTGATGAGTTACCCTACAGTACCACCGTAGCGATCGAACAATTTCAAGTTGCACCGTCCGGTGTGACGCATATTCACGCCTTAATTTTGGTTGAGCGTGATGGGCAAAAACGCATGATCATTGGCGCTGGTGGGCAAAAACTTAAAACCATTGGCGCTGAAGCGCGAAAAGATATTGAGCGTCTGATAGACGGCCAGGTATTACTAAAACTGTGGGTTAAGGTGAAATCGGGCTGGGCTGATGATGAACGGGCGTTACGAAGCTTAGGTTACGGCGAGGAATAACGGTGGAACCGGCGTTTGTGTTACATCGCTGGCCCTTTCAAGATAGCAGCTACATGGTTGAGTTGTTTAGCGCTCAGCATGGTCGCTATCGATTGATCGCCAAGGGGGCAAGGCGCCCTAAAAGTCGTTGGCGCGCGTGTCTACAGCCGTTTACCCCGTTACTGATCAGCAGCCGTGGTCGGCACGAATTACAAACCTTGGTGCAAGCTGAGGCAACGGGCGAAGCCTATGCGTTACGTGGTCATTGTTTGTATAGTGGTTTTTATGTCAATGAGCTGCTACAACGGCTAACCGCCCTTTATCAGCCGTTAGATGGTTTGTTTGAAGACTATCAACAGACCTTGCAGATGCTCAGTGAAGCTACTGAGGTTGAAGTTATACTGCGGCGTTTTGAATGGCAGTTATTGCAGCACCTAGGTCATCAATTCGATTGGCTGCATGATAGTTCAGGTGAGGAAATTAACCCATTGGCAAACTATCAGTTCAGTGCGCAAAATGGCTTTATACGCCAGCCAAAGGCGTCTGCAGGCACATTTCAAGGTCATATAGTTTTGCGTTTAAGTCAATTTGAATTAACCGAAACGTATCTATTGCAGGCCTTGAAACGGATCATGCGTATGGCATTGGCGCCGTATCTAGGCGAGCAGCCGATGCGCAGTCGGCAACTATTCAATCAATTTATTCAATCAAAGGATAGCTAAAATGCAGCAGCGTGATGGGTATTCAGCATTATTACTGGGCGTTAATATTGATCATGTAGCAACGCTACGCAACGCTCGCGGCGTCGGCTATCCCGATCCAGTTACGGCTGCGGCTATAGCTGAACAGGCGGGTGCCGATGGTATTACCGTGCATCTGCGTGAAGATCGCCGTCACATAACTGACCGTGACGTTGAAGTTCTCGCACAAACCTTGCAAACCCGAATGAATCTTGAGATGGCAGTCACCGAGGAAATGCTGGCGATTGCTTGCCGGATAAAACCAACCTATTGTTGCCTGGTACCAGAAAAGCGCGAGGAATTGACTACCGAGGGCGGTTTGGATGTTGCTGGGCAGCTGAACAAAATTACCGCCGCGGTTGATCGTCTCGCTAGCCAGGGTATTCAAGCGTCATTATTTATTGATGCTGACCGCGCTCAGATTGATGCAGCAGTCAGCAGCGGTGCGCCTATTATTGAGTTGCATACTGGTCATTACGCCGAACAACGCTGTGAGCGAGCGCAAAATAAAGCGCTCCACACCCTTCAGCAGGCGGCCAGTTATGCTCGCTCAGCAGGGTTACAGGTCAATGCTGGGCATGGTTTGCACTATCATAACAGCGCAGCAATTGCGGCGATTCCCGAGCTGGTCGAACTGAATATTGGTCATGCTATTATTGCGCGTGCGGTGCTGGTCGGTTTAGATACCGCAGTGCGTGATATGAAATCGTTGATGATGCAAGCGCGCCAGCAGGCGCTCGTTTCAGCATCTGGTTGATTCGCTTCAATGGCGCAGATATTTCGTCCGCAAAAACGCGTTAACAAACCAGCTGCCGTGCAACAGCAGCGCGTGCACGGTCTTGATCATCAGGGTCGTGGGGTGGTGCGGGGCGATTTAGGCGTTCGTTTTGTCGCTGGGGCGCTACCAGATGAATTGATTCGATTTCGTCCACATGGCCATTATGAGGCCGAGCTGATTAGCATCACTGAAGCGTCGGTGAGTCGCGTAACGCCGCCTTGTCACTATTATCAACAGTGCGGTGGCTGTGATCTGCAGCATCTGAGTTACCCCCAGCAGGTGCAGCACAAACAACAGGTGGTGATTGAGTTACTGCAAAAATTTGCCCAGCTTGAAGCGCTGCACTGGCTGCCAGCGCTCTGCGCCGAGCCTTGGCACTATCGCCGGCGCACACGCTTAGCAGTGCATTGGGATGGTAAGCAACGGCGTTTGCTGCTGGGTTACCGCAGTCGCTCGAGTAAAACCATTGTTGCTGTCAAACACTGTTTAACCATCCAAGCCGAGCTTGATCAGCTGTTACAGCCATTACAACAGCTACTACCAAGTTTGCTCGCTATTCGAAGTTTAGGCCATATAGAACTCATCGCTACCGAGCAAACCGTGCTGCTGGCGCGCTTTACCTGTGCGCTAGGAGATGCTGATCGTAAGGCGTTACAGCAGTTTGCTGAACAACATCAGTTGCAGGTCTGGTTACAGTGTCTTGATCAACCGCCGCAGCCACTATTGCTACAACAAGCGTTGCCTAGCTACCGCAGCGACAGTGCGCTATTAAACTTTGTTCCTGGTGATTTTTTGCAAGTCAATCCGACGCTCAGTGATGCCATGGTCAAGCAGGTGCTGGCTTGGTTGCAGCCGCAAGCGGGCGAAGCTATTCTTGATCTCTATGCCGGTAGTGGTCATTTCTCTAGTCCGTTGGCACAAACTGGCGCGGCAGTTACCGCGGTGGAAGGGATACCATCGATGGTCGCGATGTTGCAGCATAACGCCACCGCTGCGGGACTAACGATCAACGCCGAATGTGCCAACTTAGAGCGGCCGTGGCAGCAATTTCGTTGGCATCAACAGCCGCTCAATAAGGTTTTACTCGACCCAGCGCGAGCCGGAGCGGCGCAGGCTATTGATGAAGTTGTGCAGCGCCGACCGCTGCGTGTGGTCTATGTTTCTTGCGCGCCGGACACCTTTGCTCGCGATGCAGCGGTGCTAAAAGCTGGGGGCTATCAACTGAAAGAAATTGCCTTAGTTGACATGTTCCCGCAGACCCATCACATTGAAACCATGGCATGGTTTGAACGGGAGCAGTAAGCGGTGGTACACATTCGCAGTACCCATGTGGATAAGCCGGAGCAACAAACCGGTAATTGGTTGGCGCAACTTGCAGACAGCGAGCGGCGACAGCTGCTTGAGCAGCACGCCAGTCAATTACAACAGCTGTTACACGGTGAGCCCGAGTTACTGCTAAAAGGCCAAGAAATGGTCGAGATTTTATTGACTCTGAATCTCGATTACGAGGCCTTACTGTGCGCCCTGTATAGTCCTGCCTATGAGGCGCAGCAGTTGACCGAGCAGCAACTCAACGAGCAATTACCCGAGCCGGTTTTGGCACTGCTCAGCACCGTTCAACAAATGAATACCATTGGCACCTTGCAGCACTTTCAGCACGGCAAACCTGATGCTGAGCAATTAGATAATGTACGCCGTATGTTACTTGCCATGGTGGCTGATGTGCGCGCGGTATTGGTCAAGTTGGCCGAACGGGTATGTTATCTGCGCCAGGTCAAGCGCGCGGATGAAGAAACCCGCGTATTAGCGGCTAAAGAATGCCAAGAGATTTATGCGCCGTTAGCGAATCGCTTGGGTATTGGCCAGTTAAAATGGGAGCTTGAAGATTTATCTTTCCGTTACTTGCACCCTAAAACCTACCAAACCATTGCCAAACAGCTGACTGAGCGGCGCATTGACCGCGAGAGCTATATCAGTGACTTTGTTACTGAGCTGCAGCATAACTTACATCAGCAAGGGGTTGCTGCAACGGTGTACGGGCGGCCCAAGCATATTTACTCGATTTGGCGCAAAATGCAGAAGAAACATCTGGATTTTAGCGAACTCTATGATATCCGAGCGGTTCGTATTATTACCGAGTCGCTGAAGGACTGTTATGCCGCATTAGGCGTTGTGCATAGCATGTGGCGTTATATTCGTTCTGAATTTGATGACTATATTGCCACCCCAAAAGCCAATGGTTATCAATCGATACACACGGTAGTGGTTGGCCCGAACGACAAACATGTCGAGATTCAAATTCGTACTCAGGCGATGCACGATGATGCCGAACTCGGTGTCGCCGCGCATTGGGTTTACAAGGAAGGCGCAGCTGCCGGCCGCAGTCAGGGCTTTGAAGAAAAAATAGCTTGGTTGCGTAAATTACTCGCCTGGCAAGAGGATATGGCGTCGAACGAAGAGTTGGTCGCAGAAATTCGCTCACAGGTGTTTGAAGACCGCGTTTACGTATTCACCCCAAAAGGCGAGGTGATGGATTTACCAAGTGGCGCAACGCCGCTGGATTTTGCCTACTATGTTCACTCACAAATAGGACATCGCTGCGTTGGTGCGAAGGTGGATGGGCATATCGTGCCCTTTACCTATATGTTAAAAAATGGCGAACGAGTTGAAATACTGACACAAAAAAACGGTCAACCACGTCGTGATTGGCTTAATCCTAGTTTGGGCTATCTCAATACGAGCCGCGCGCGGAGTAAGGTTCAGGCCTACTTTAAAAAACTTGATCGCGATAAAAATCTCAAACAAGGTCGTGAACTGCTGGAAGCTGAACTGAGCAAGATCAACGTGCCCATGAACCAGCTCGAAGGTGTGCTGGAGCGCTTTAATCTGCATAGTCTGGATGACCTGTTAGCGGCCGTTGGTGCCGGTGATGTGCGCTTATTGCAAGTGGTTAATGCGGTGCGCCCAGCAGCAGATGCTAGCATGGAACGATTGGAGCGATTAACTCAGCGTAAGAGCCCAGTCAACCCAAGTAAACAAAGCGATGTGGTAGTGCAGGGCATTGGTAATTTGCTGGTGCAGTTCGCAAAATGTTGTCAGCCTATTCCGGGCGAGAGCATTATGGGCTTTGTCACTCAAGGTCGCGGAGTATCGGTGCATCGACACGACTGCGAGCAGCTGCGTCACTTGTTAGAACAGCATCCGGAGCGCGCCTTGGCGGTGCAATGGAGCGCTCGCGAGCGCAGTAATTATCGCGTCGACCTGGTGGTTGAGGCGCATGATCGTACCGGCTTACTGCATGATCTAACTAGTATTTTGGCGAATGAAAAAGTTAGCGTGACCCAGCTTGAAACCAGTACCGATAGTGTCGCTCAGCAGGCACGTATTCAACTCGGTTTACTGATCCCCAACAGTGATAATTTACAACGTATTATGAACCGCTTGCAGCAGGTAAAAGGGGTTCATAAAGTAGCGCGAGCACAGCAATCATGAGTGATACAACTACCCCTTCAGCTGAATTTGCTGGCGTCGCTGCCTTACTTGAGGTGATGCGCAGGTTGCGCGATCCAAATGGTGGTTGCAGCTGGGACCAGCAACAAACCTTGACCAGTTTAATACCTTACACGTTAGAAGAAGCATACGAAGTAGCGGCAGCACTGACCAGTGGCAACTTAGACGATATCAAAGATGAGCTCGGCGACCTGTTATTCCAAGTGGTTTTCTATAGCCAACTGACGCGTGAGCAGGGCCATTTTGATTTTGATCAAGTAGCTGGTCACTGCGCGGAAAAGTTAATTCGTCGCCATCCGCATGTGTTTGCCAATCAAGGTGAGCAGCTTGATCCAGCCGCAGTAAAAGCGCAATGGGAACAAATTAAGCAGCAAGAGCGTCAACAACAGCAAGCTAATAGCTCGGTGTTTGCTGGCATGGCAGATAATTTACCCAGTATTCTGCAGGCCCTTAAAATTCAAAAACGTGCTGCTAGCGTGGGCTTTGATTGGCACCAACTAGCGCCGGTGGTAGCGAAAATTCGTGAAGAGTTGGAGGAGCTCGAGGTCGAATTGGCGCAACAAAATAATCAGCAGCGTATTGAAGCTGAACTCGGTGATTTACTGTTTGCAGTGGTGAATTTGGCCCGCCATGCACAGGTTAATCCTGAGCAGGCACTGCGACGCACTAATCACACGTTTCAACAACGTTTTATGGCCATTGAGGCGAACTTAGCGGCGCGCGGTATGCAACCGCAACAACTGAGTCTCGCTGAATTAGAGCTTGAGTGGCAGCGAGTGAAAAAAACAGCGGCGCAAAGCGGTGAAATAAAATTGTCGGAATAGCCTGACTTGCGTATACTATTTTCCCGTCTTGAAGCAATTCCCAATTTAACCTGACGACTTAGGTTTCGCATGACAACTAATTATATTTTCGTCACCGGCGGTGTTGTATCTTCGCTGGGTAAAGGTATTGCAGCGGCGTCATTGGCGGCAATTCTTGAAGCACGTGGCTTAAAGGTCACGATCCTTAAACTTGATCCCTACATCAATGTTGATCCGGGCACCATGAGCCCCACTCAGCACGGTGAAGTATTTGTCACCGAAGATGGCGCTGAGACCGATCTCGACTTAGGTCACTATGAGCGCTTTATTCGTACTCGGATGACTAAAAAGAACAACTTTACCACTGGCCGCGTGTACGAAGATATTATTCGACGCGAACGTAGGGGTGAATTCCTCGGTGCAACCATTCAGGTGATTCCGCATATTACCAATGAAATCAAACGTCGCATTGTCGATGGTTCGAGCGGCTATGATATTGCCATTATTGAGATTGGCGGTACCGTGGGTGATATTGAATCACAACCATTCCTTGAAGCCATTCGCCAATTAGCCGTGGAAGTAGGGCGTGATCGCACCTTGTTTATGCACCTCACGTTAGTACCGTTTTTAGGTGCGGCCGGTGAAGTGAAAACCAAGCCGACTCAGCACTCAGTAAAAGAATTACGCTCGATTGGTATTCAACCGGATATTTTGGTGTGCCGTTCTGATCGCGCTTTACCAGCCAACGAGCGGGCTAAAATTGCGTTGTTTACTAATGTTGAAGAGCGCGCTGTTATTGGCCTAAAAGATGTTGATAGCATTTATAAAATCCCGGCTATTTTGAAAGCTCAAGGGTTGGACGAAATTGTCATAGCACGCTTTCGCCTGGATCGCCCTGAAGCCGATTTATCTGAGTGGGAACAGGTACTCTATCAAGAGTCTAATCCGAGTGGTGAAGTAACCATTGGTTTTGTCGGTAAATACATTGAGTTACCCGATGCCTATAAATCGGTTAATGAAGCCTTAGCGCATGCTGGCTTGAAGAACCGCTTAACGGTAAATATTCGTTACATCGATGCACAGGACGTGGAAACCAAAGGCGTGGCTAAATTGGCCGATGTTGATGCGATTATCGTGCCGGGTGGTTTTGGTGAGCGCGGTATTAAAGGCAAAATCATGGCAGCGCAGTATGCGCGAGAGCAAAAAATTCCGTACTTGGGTATTTGCCTCGGGATGCAAATTGCAATTATTGAGTACGCTCGCAATATTTTAGGCTGGGCTGATGCCGATAGCACCGAATTCAATCCGAAAAGTAGCCATCCGGTAGTCGGTTTGATTACTGAATGGATGGACGAAAAAGGCCAAAAAGAGTTGCGGGATAATAGTTCTGACTTAGGCGGTACCATGCGTTTAGGTGCACAGGCTTGTAATTTAGTCGCTGGCACCAAGGCACATAGTTTGTATGGTAAGGATGTGATCCGCGAGCGCCATCGCCATCGTTACGAAGTAAACGGTCATTTTGTTGAGCAATTACAACAAGCTGGGCTGAAAGTATCGGGTTGGTCGTTTGATAATCGGTTAGTGGAAGTGATTGAAATACCAGATCACCCCTGGTTTGTCGCGGCGCAATTCCACCCTGAGTTCAATTCCACTCCGCGTGATGGCCACCCATTATTTAAAGGCTTCATTGAAGCCGCTGGAAATTATCAAAAAATGAGTCGTGCGTAAGCGTGACTTATTGCAGCAAGGAGAACAACAGCAGCATGGCAACAATTTCTCGTATTCTAGCTCGTGAGATTATGGATTCACGTGGTAACCCGACGGTTGAGGCTGAGGTGTATTTAAGCGACGGCCAGTGGGGCCGTGCCGCTGCGCCGAGTGGCGCTTCAACTGGTTCACGTGAAGCACTGGAATTGCGGGATGGCGATAAAGGCCGTTATCTCGGTAAAGGGGTATTGACGGCGGTGGCAAATATTGAGCAGCTGATTCAACCTGCCTTGCTCGGTGTCGATGCGGCGAACCAAAGTCTGGTCGATGACATCATGATCAAATTAGACGGCACCGAGAATAAAGAAAAACTTGGTGCTAACGCTATTTTGGCAGTGTCTTTGGCAACGGCCAAAGCCGCGGCGAATAGTGCTGGTATCGCGTTGTATGAACACATCGCTCAGCTCAATGGCAGCGCCGGTACCTTTAGTATGCCACTGCCCATGATGAACATCTTAAATGGTGGTGAACACGCTGATAATAACGTCGATATTCAAGAGTTTATGATACAGCCAGTAGGCGCCAAGAGTTTCCGTGAAGGGTTACGTATGGGCGCCGAGATTTTCCATGCGCTGAAGCAGGTTTTACAGCAACGCGGTCTCAGTACAGCAGTGGGTGATGAAGGTGGTTTTGCCCCCAATTTGTCCTCCAATGAAGAGGCTTTGGCGGTTATTGCGGAAGCGGTTGCTAACGCCGGTTACACCCTCGGCAGCGATGTTACCTTAGCACTCGATTGCGCTGCCTCAGAATTCTATCGCGATGGCCTTTATCATCTCAGCGGTGAGGGCAAGTCATTTACTGCGGCAGAATTTGCTGAGTACCTGGCGGGCCTTTGTCAGCGCTATCCAATTATTTCGATTGAAGACGGTTTGGATGAAAGCGATTGGGCTGGTTGGAAAATCTTAACCGATCGCCTTGGTGACAAAGTGCAATTGGTGGGTGATGATTTATTTGTTACCAATACCAAAATTTTACAACGTGGTATTGCCCAAGGTATCGGCAACTCTATTCTGATCAAGTTTAATCAAATTGGTAGTTTGAGCGAGACCTTAGCGGCTATTCGTATGGCTCAAGCGGCTGGTTTTACCGCGGTTATTTCGCACCGTTCGGGCGAAACCGAAGATGCCACTATCGCTGACTTAGCAGTTGGTACTGCTGCCGGACAAATTAAAACCGGTTCGTTGTGCCGTTCTGATCGAGTGGCCAAATATAACCAATTGCTGCGCATTGAAGCGGCCCTAACCACGGCAGCGCCTTATCGTGGTCGGGTCGAAGTGCGCGCGGCACAGTAGCAACCGGTAACTGCCATGAGCAGCATGCAGGGCGACATTTTTCAGTCGTTTGGTCAGCGTGACCTACCTACAGGGGCCTTCCCTGAGGTGTGCACTGCCTTGTATGAACGTGAATTGGCAAGTCTAGCGTATACCGAGATGAGCTCGTTGAACGCCTTGCAAAGACGTCTTGCCAGTACCAGCTACTATGTCAAACAGGCTGCTCGGGCGATGCTTGAGCAGCCGATACCACTGCAGCTCGATATTCAAAACGCGAGTTGGCAGGCAGCACAAAAACGTCAATTAAATCATTCCAATAGCCAACCGCAGAAATTGCAGCAGTGGCTGCAGCGACAAGCTCGTCTCGGTGCTGTGGTACCGGTGCTCGATCTGCAGCCGCGCTTGCAGCGGGTGCTGCTTGATTCCATCGATCGACTTGATGTACAGCAGCAACGCGTACATTTAAATATGCATGGTTGGTTTGATTGGCAGGGGCAGTGTCTTGAGCCAAAGGCTGAACATATTCGTTTAGTCAGGCCGGACGCACAAACCCTAGTGCCAGCCCTATGTGGTCATCAATGGAATCATCGAGGGCGCATTGATCCGCGCACCTTATCGTTGCGTGAAGTGCTATTGGCGACTAGTTTTGATTGGCGTTAAAACCACGCTTTAATTAAAGCCAATAGCGCCGCAAGCATCACCAGTACTAGGCTTATCTTGCGAAACAGTTGGTCCGATAGTTTGGCACTGATATGGTGGCCTAGCCAAGCGCCACTAATGACCGCCACCAGCAGTACGCTCAGTTCATTGACCAGACCAATATGATAACGTTGCTGCACAGTGAATGAAGCGACGTTGGTGGCAGCCATAATCAAAAAGAAGCAACTTAAGGTAGCGCGGAAGGCCAGGCGGTCGAGCCGTTGGCTGGTTAAAAATAACACCACCGGTGGTCCCCCCAAGGTCAAAGCACCGTTACCGAGCCCAGCCAGTAACCCGGTTAGGGCCTGCACGGGTGCACTGGCACGGGTGTTGACTTGAACTCCAAACCAAAATAACAACGCCACCACCAATACAAATAACGCCATCACCAGTTGTAACAAGCTGACGTTATAGTGCAGTAGAATAAAGTTACCCAGCAGCGAGCCAACGATGCCAAAAGCTAATAATGGTAGCCATGGGCGAATATTCACATAGTGTCTCAGTAGCCAGCATAAATGCACTGCCATAACTAAATTAACCACCGATAATAATGGCGTGATTAGCGTAAGTGGTAGTAGCAAACTCAACAAGGGTACAGCGAAAAGTCCTGAACCGAAGCCGGTGATACCTTGCAACAAGGCACCACTAAACATGATCATGAAAATATAAAGATAGTCCATGTAAAATTTGACTTGGTCTGGCTGGATAGGTCGGTATACTAACAGATATCTGGTGCCAACTGGCACCCATTTAGTGAGGGTGACCATGCGATTATTTAAACTCGCATTGTTAGTCGTGTTGTTAGCACTTCAATATCGGCTCTGGTTCGGCAAGAATAGCGTGCCCGATTACTGGCGCATGCAGCAAGACGTTGCTCGGCAAGTCGAAGCCAATCAACGCTTACAACAACGTAATCAAGTGCTGGCAGCCGATATTGCTGATTTGCGTGCCGGTAAGGTTGCGCTAGAAGAGCGTGCGCGCAACGAACTTGGTTTAATCAAGCAGCACGAAACGTTTTTTCGCATTGTCCCGGTTAAACCTAACTAGTATGGCAACCAATCGATCGGTCGCTGCTGTGGTTCCGGCTGCTGGTGTGGGTCGCCGCATGCAAAATGCAGCGGTCGCAAAACAATATTTAAT
>JALQTK010000040.1 GCA_023260975.1 Pseudidiomarina sp.
AAACACCGTCATGGGCATACAAACGCTATGCCTCATCGCTAAATTGTTGGGCAACCCAATCAGTAAACTGTTTCCACCAGCTACCCTCAGCAACATCTTGCAGGGTCACTAATGGAAAGCTAGCGACATCCTTGCCATCAAGTTGCAAATAGACGGTGCCAACAGCAGTGCCTTTGGCTAACGGGGCTTCAAGCTTTTGCGCCAATTCAAAGTTGGCTTTAATGGCATTGCGTTGACCTTTCGGCACGGTTAATACTACGTCGTTGGCAACGCCAAGCGCGACGGTATCTTGTTCACCGCGCCAAATGCGATGCTCGACAAAGCTATCACCGGCACGGTAGGCGGTCACGGTTTCAAAGAAACGAAAGCCGTAATTGAGTAATTTTTTGCTTTCTGCGGCACGCGTTTGCTCGCTATTGGTGCCCATAACCACCGCGATCATACGGGTGTCGCCTTCAGTTCCTGAGCTGACTAAGCTATACCCAGCGGCAGCGTAGTGGCCGGTTTTAATACCATCAACGTTCATGCTGCGGTCCCACAACAAACTGTTGCGGTTAAACTGTTTAATGCCATTAAAAGTGAATGACTGCTCGGCATACAGGGCATATTCTTCTGGCACATCGGCAATCAGCGCACGCGCTAAAATTGCCATATCACGCGCGGTGGTGTACTGATTATCATCGGGTAAGCCGTGGCTATTGACGAAATTAGTCGCCGTCATACCGAGTTGCTGGGCATAGCTGTTCATCAAATCAGCAAAGCCATCTTCGCTGCCAGCAATGTGTTCGGCCATGGCGACACAGGCATCGTTGCCTGACGAAATGACAATACCGCGGTTGAGATCGGCGACGCTGACTTGTTTACCTACTTCGATAAACATTTTTGATGAATCAGGGAAGTTTTTGGCCCAGGCGTTTTTGCTAATAGTCACCATATCGGTACCGCTGATACGACCCGATTGCATTTCTTTACCAATAATGTAGCTGGTCATCATTTTGGTCAAACTAGCTGGCGATAAACGCTCGTCTGCATTGGCCTCACTGAGTACTTGACCGGTGGTGAAATCAAGTAATATGTGACCGCGGGCATTGACCGTTGGGGCGGGCGGCACAATCGCAGCTTGAGCGGCTGCTGCGAATAACAGCGAGGTGATGATGGTGGTCCATAAAAGCTGAAAAACACGTGGCATGGTATTGAATCTCGTTAGTTAGGTAGTCATCCAAAAACGTGCACAAATACTAACATAGTTGTACGTTGAAAGCAGGGGTTATGGCAGCTGGATACGAAAAACACCGTGCAAACCATCGGCCTTCAAGCGTTCCATTAACTCCGCTGCTTGTGCTTCGCCAAAGGGGCCAAGTAACAATTTGTGTAGACCGCCATTTAACTGGGTAGTTGCAGGCACATGATAGATTTCTGCTAACCGATGCGCTTCTTGCTGTAAGCGCTGACCATCACGACTGGCATGCACTTGCAGGTAATAGCGTGGCGCTGGAGCGGCAATGGGTGGAGTGATCAGTTGGTCAGCATCGGGATGTAAGGCCTCAATCTCCACCGTGGCGGTGCCGCTGCGCAACATGTCGAGTTTATAGGCGGCTACATAAGACAAATCAATCAGGCGATCACCATGGAATGGGCCACGATCATTGACGCGCACAATGACACTGCGCTGATTCGCTAAATTAGTGACCCGAACGTAGGTTGGTAAGGGCAGCGTTTTATGCGCCGCGCTCATGGCATACATATCGTAGATTTCGCCATTTGAGGTCAAATGCCGATGAAATTTTTCGCCGTACCATGAGGCAGTACCTGTAGCACGATAACCGCGCGCATCGGGGATGATGCTCCAAGTCTGGCCAAATAGTTGATAGTCTCGGTTACCTTGTCGGCTGGGTGGCAGGGTTTTCGGTTGTGGTTCCTGCAATTCAGCTGGGCTTGGTAAACGACTTGGAATGCTATCGTATTTTTGACTGTAACGACCGTGATTTGGCTGGCGTTCCAGCAGGCTACAGCCAACCACTAACAGCAGGCTGGCGAGCAGAAGACTAGAGCGCAGCAGTTGCATTGGTACAAATCTCATGGCCATCGACTCCTGCCTAATTATGCATAACCAAGCGTTTATTGGTGGCGATGGCCATCACCAAGCCAAAGCCCGCCATCAAGGTCACCATGGAGGTGCCACCATAACTAATTAACGGCAATGGCACGCCAACAACGGGCAGTAGACCAGATACCATGCCAATGTTTACCAGCACATAGATAAAGAAGGTTAAGGTAAGGCTACCGGCGAGTAATTTTTGATACACTCGCTGTGCCCGCATGGCAATTTGTAAACCACGTACCACCACAAATGCATACAGCCCCAGCAACAACGCCACGCCGAGTAGACCAAATTCTTCGCTGTAAACCGAAAAGATAAAATCAGTATGGCGTTCGGGTAAAAACTCAAGTTGTGATTGGGTGCCTTGAAGCCAGCCTTTGCCCTCAATACCGCCTGAGCCAATAGCAATTTTTGATTGAATGATTTGGTAGCCAGAGCCGAGTGGATCGCGCTCGGGATCAAGAAAGGTGAGCACCCGTTGACGTTGATAATCACGCATCAGAAAGGTCCACAAAATCGGCACAAAAGCGCTTGCAGCGATGCCGAAAAAGGTGATCAGACGCCAGCTGATACCGGCTAAGAACAACACGAAAATACCCGAACTAGCAATCAGCAGCGCAGTACCGAGGTCGGGTTGGTTGGCGATCATGAGGGTTGGTACTAACAGCAATATAAATGCCGCTAATAGACGACGTTTACTGACCGGTAACGGCTGCTGGCTAATAAACCAAGCAATCGCCATGGGCACGGCCAGTTTCATGAGCTCTGACGGTTGGATGGTGACGATACCAAAATCGAGCCAGCGCTGCGCGCCTTTGCTGGTTTCACCGAATAACAGTACCGCTAGCAGCAGCACCACACCAGCACTAAAAATTGGCAGCGAAAAGCGTTGGACTGAATCGAGTGGTATGTGGGCGACTACCAGCATCACCACAAAAGCAATGCCAATGCGCAGCAGCTGACGTTCAGTCATAGCCCAATCTTGGCCACTGGCTGAGTACACCGTTAGCGCACTGATGAATGCCAGTGCTAACAGCCCACAGAGCAGCGGGCCATCAAGGCGCAAGCGCTGTAACCAGGCCTGTCGTTGCCGTTCTTCAGAGGTCTTCATGCTGCTTCTCAAGGCTAAAGTAGTAGTCTAAAATTTGGCGTGCCAAGGGCGCGGCAATACTACCACCGCCACCGGCGTTTTCAATCGCAATCATAATCACAATGTGCGGATTATTAACGGGGGCATAGCCAATATACATGGCGTTATCACGGTATTTTTCTTCCACTTCATCGGCATTATAAGTTTCGCCCTGCGCGATACTGCGCACCTGCGCGGTGCCGGTCTTACCACCCGAGCTATAGCTGGCCCCCAAGAAGGCCCGATGCGCAGTACCTTTGACGCTGCTGACAACCCGATTCATCGCTTTAATAGCGACCTCCCAGTTGGCTGGATTGGCCAGTACCAGCGGCGCTTTGTAGGCAACTGCAGCGATTGTTTCAGTGTCAGCCGTGCTGATACTGTGCAATAGACGGGGTATTGGGCGTTCACCGCGGCGGATTAGGGTTGCGGTACTGACGGCTAATTGCATTGGGGTAGAGGTCCAGTAACTCTGGCCGATGCCGATCGAGACCGTTTCACCGGCGTACCAGGGTTGATTAAAGCGCGCGCGCTTCCAAGCTCGTGATGGCAGTACAGCGATGGCTTCTTCATGAATATCAATGCCGGTGAGCTCACCGAAGCCATAGTGGGCCATGTGCTCAGAAATAGCATCAATCCCCATTCTTAAAGCAATATCGTAGTAGAAGGTATCGCAGCTCTCGACAATGGCGGTATCGACATCGACCCAACCATGGCCCCATGCGAGCCAATCACGATAGCGGTGGTCAACCCCGGTGATTTGAAACCAACCGGGGTCCCAAATCTTAGTGTGTGGGGCAATAATGCCTTGCTCAAGTGCTAACACCGCTAAATGCGGCTTAATGGTTGACGCCGGTGGGTAACCACCTTGGGTTGAGCGGTTTAGTAAAGGCGAATGGCGCGAACTCAGTAAACCTTGATATTGTTCGGTGGAGATGCCTTGGACAAACCAATTTGGATCAAAACTCGGTTTGCTCACCATGGCACGAACGGCGCCGTCGCGCGGGTCAAGCAGAATAATCGAGCCACGCATGTCACCGAGTAAATCATAGACAAACTGCTGTAAATCAAGGTCTAGTTCAAGGGTTAAGTCACTACCAGGAATAGGCGGTTGTACCGATAATGTGCGCACCGCGCGACCGCGAATGTCTACTTCAATTTGTTGATAGCCAACACTGCCATGCAACTGTTGTTCGTAGAAGCGTTCAATACCGAGTTTGCCGATGGTACGGGTGGCGGCATAATTAGCCGTTTGTTGTTCAGCGCTGAGGCGCTGTAAATCGTTGCGATTGATTTTGGCAACATAACCGAGGGCGTGGGTTAACGCTTCGCCATGTGGATAATAACGAATTAACCGTGCCTCAATACTCACACCCGGGAATTCATGCTGGCGCACGGCAAAACGCGCCGCCTGCTGTTCGCTTAGGTTTTCTAGCAGAGTGACTTGGTCAAAGCGTCGTTCGCGACGGCGTTGATCTTCAAATTGTTCAAGTTGCTGGTCATTCAGATTAAGTAACTGTTGCAAGCGGGCGAGGGTATCGCTCAGATCAGACACTCGCTCGGGCACAATCTCAAGGCTCAATACCGGGCGGTTCTCGGCTAGCAGCCGGCCGCGGCGGTCATAAATCAAACCGCGATTCGGTGCTAGTGGCACGACTTTAATACGATTATCGTTCGAGCGGGTTTGATACTGCTGATGTTGCAGCACCTGCAATTGATACATATTCAGCAATAAACCGCACAGCACCAGCACCACCAGAACCATCGCCACGATACTTCTTCGGGCAAATAAGGCTGATTCAGCATGATGGTCACGAATGGGGGCGCGGCGCTTTTTCATGGCAGGCGGTTATTCGCGATGATAAGGATGATTGGCGTTGACGCTCCAGGCGCGATACAGACTCTCGGCCAATAGCACCCGCACCAATGGGTGCGGCAACGTCAACGCAGATAGCGACCAACGTTCGTCAGCAGCATCAACACAGGCGCTGGCAAGCCCCTCGGGGCCGCCGACCAGTAAGCTAATGTCACGTCCAGCCATTTGCCAATCGGCCAAGCGCCCAGCAAGTTGGCTGGTTGACCATGGCTTGCCGGTGACTTCCAGCGTGACAATACGATCGCCTTTACCAACTGCCGCCAGCATGGCTTCGCCTTCAGCTTTCAAAATGCGCGCAATATCAGCATTTTTGCCGCGTTTGCCGGCAGCAATTTCGACCAGCTGTAAGCTACAATCGGGTGGAAATCGTTTGGCATAGGTCAAATAACCGGTACTGACCCAGTCAGGCATTTTTTGTCCGACTGCGATCAGTTGAATACGCATTACTTGCGGCTCCAGAGCTTCTCTAGTTCATAGAAGTCACGGATTGGTTCTTGCATAACGTGGAGCACCACATCGGCTAAATCGACCAGTACCCACTCTGAGTTCTCGTGCCCTTCAATACCGAGTGGCAGCACCCCGTGATGCTTGGCCGCAGTGGCGACGTGATTGGCGATACTTTTTACATGGGTGCGTGAATTGCCTGAACAAACAATCATGTAGGTTGCGACATCGGTTTGGTCAGTAACATCCATCACGCGAATATCGCGACCTTTTAATTCTTCAATTTTTTCTACCACAAACTGGCGTAATTGTTCGACTTGCAAAAGACTCACTCTCTCTCAATAAATAGCGCGCTAAAATAAGGCCTTAAGTTTAGCACGGAGTTGATCGAAATAGCAGCGCCTAGCGATACAGATGTTGCTGCTCAATGTAATCAGCAACGCGCTGCGGTAGGTACTGTCGCCATGGCTGCTGGTTGGCAATGGCGGTGCGAATCGCGGTGGCAGAAATGGCCACTGCAGCGGTATCGATAAAGCCAATTAGACCGGCCGACTGCTGCTTAAATTGGTCTAGCGATTGCGCTCGATGTTGCTGCACCAGTTGTTGCAATGCTGACGACCACGGTTGCGCCGGTTGCGGGCGTTGCAGCACCAGCAGGTGGGCGTGGTTGAGCAATTGCTGCCAGTTATACCATTGGTCTAGTTGCGCAAAGGCATCGGCGCCTAACACAAACACCAACTGATCGTGCGGCCAGCGTTGCTGCAATTGTGCGAGGGTAATAGCACTGTATGATGGCCGCGCTTGCTGCAATTCCCAGTCATCGGCATAGCATGGTAGCGGGGCCAATTCGGCCGCGGCTAATTGTGCCATAGCGAAACGTTGCGGTGCGCTGGCGGCTAAATTTTGCCGATGTGGGGGTAGTGCACTGGGCAGCAGCCGCATTTCATCGGCATTAAGTAATTCAAAGGCTTGCCGTAACGGCCGCAGATGGCCCCAATGAATCGGGTCGAAACTACCGCCTAGAATGAGTCGTAACATAGCTTACTGTGCACCGTTGCCGCTGCAGGATCGCAATACAGGCAAACTAAATGAGTGATCAACGTACGTAATTGTTCGCCGCTATCGCGCTTGAAGGCGAGTTCAATACGGCGCAGTAAATCAGCTGCCTGAGCAAGTTGATGATGATTCTGTAAACGCCGCAAAAACTGTTGGTAGGACTGCTCTTGGTTACGCCAAATCTGTAGCTGTGGGTACACTCGAGCAAGCGATTCGCCCTGTTGTATGGCGCTTTCTAGGCGGCTCAATTTGTGCCATTCACGCTGTAACATCCAGTTTAAAATGGCGATTTCGGCATCATCTTCGAATAGTCGCTGCAACCGATGCAGGGCAGCCTCAAGTTGACCTGCGACAATCGCCTCTTGTAGCGCAAATACTGAAAATCGACTTTGATCCTGCGCTGCAGCGCTAATCGCTGTTTGATTCAGGGGTTGCGGTAGATCCATCAGCGCCAATTTTTGCAGTTCTTGGTCAAGGGCGAGTAAGTTGCCTTCAAACCAATCGGCCAGTAGTTGCTGTGCTTGGCTATCAAGTTGCAGCTGATAACGTTGTGCCCGCTCAGCAATAAAGCGCGGCAGTTGGCGACGCTCCGGGCTATTGGCTTCGACCATCAGGGCACCGTGTTGTAACTGCAAAAACCATTTGGCTTTGAGCTGCTCGGCTTTGAGTTTCGGCCCGATAATGACCAGGGTTTGGTCGGTCAATGGTTGTTCGGCGTAATTGCGCAGCGCCTCAGCACCGTCGCGACCTGGCTTAGCGTCGGGTAATTCCAGTTCAATCAGGCGATGGGACGAGAATAAACTGAGGTTATTGCTAGATTGCGAGAGCATGCGCCAATCAAAACTGGCGTCTTGACGATGGTATTCACGTTCATCAACACCATGTTGTTTGGCATACTGGCGGACTACTTGCAGACTATCGTCGATAAGCAGTGGGGTATCGCCGAAGATAGCCAGTAGCGGTGGCAGCCCATGTTGCTGCAAATAGCTGGATAATTGGCTGGCGCTTAGCTGCATGTAGGTTACTCAGCCAGCGTGGCGATGACCTGTCGCAGCAAGGCTCGGGCGGCATCCTCACGCATTTCACCGAGCAGCACCTCGCGTTCACGGGTTTTTGCTAGGGCAAAATTCGGATCATCTTGGTAGTCACGGTAGACTTCTACGCTGCGCGGAGCGAGGCGGCTACCATCGGCTTGGTGTAGCACATAAGTGACACTGTAAATCAGCTCATATTCGGCGACCTGGCCACTGGCAGATAACGATAAAGCACGCCGATCGAGGCGGTCTGTCAGGATCTGAATAACCACTGCTGTGGCTTGCCGATCGGCACTGCTGAGGCGCTCAACACCGGCCAATTCCAAGCGCTTGGCGACTACTTCAGCAAACTCACTAAAGGACGGTGCATCAAGGTAAACCTGCTGCAACGATGACGGCAATTGATAATTATCGCGAAGCTGAAAACCACAGCTACTGATGGTCAAGCTGATGAGCAGAATGATCCAAGCGCGCATCTGTGGTTCCTCAGTTAGTTGGCAACAATATTAAACAGTTTGCCGGGTAGATAAATTTGCTTACGAATGGTCAAGCCGTCTAGGTGGCGGCAGACATTTTCGTCAGCCATGGCCAGCGCTTCGACCGCGCTTTGTTCGGCGTCGGCGGCAACCACCACTTTGCCACGCAGCTTGCCATTAACTTGCACCACCACGGTCATTGAAGCGGCAACCAGCGCTTGTTCATCAGGCTGTGGCCACGGCGCATGAATAATATCGTTGTGATGCCCGAGTTGCTGCCATAACACCTCACTTAAATGCGGCGTAATAGGAGCCAGCATCAGCACCATAGCATCGAGTGCCTCTTGCATGATGGCGCGATCAAGCGGCTGCTCTAATGGCGCTTTCTGCACGCTATTAAGCAGCTCCATGATGGCCGCGATAGCGGTATTAAATTGCTGGCGACGGCCAAAATCATCACTGACTTTGGCAATGGTACGGTGCACGGCACGACGAATATCGGCTTGCGCTGTGGTTACTTGCGACCATTGCTGCGACTGTTCGCTGCGCTGTGGATGCTGACTAAACTCATAGACCAACCGATAGACCCGTCGCAAAAAGCGCTGCGCACCTTCAACACCGCTATCGGACCACTCTAAGGTTGCTTCAGGCGGTGCGGCAAACATCATAAACAAGCGCACGGTATCGGCGCCGTATTTATCAATCATCAGTTGCGGGTCGATACCATTATTTTTGGATTTCGACATTTTAGTCATGCCGCCATACTGCACCGGCTGTCCATCGCTGCGCAAAATAGCTTGGGCAATACGGCCTTGGCTATCACGTTGAATATCAACATCCAGCGGTGAATACCAGGTTAACGCACCATGACTATCTTCACGGTAGTATGAATCAGCTAACACCATGCCTTGGGTCAATAGCCGTTTGAACGGCTCATCTGAGCTAACCAAACCGGCATCACGCAGCAGTTTGTGGAAGAAGCGCGCATAGAGTAGGTGCAAAATAGCGTGCTCGATACCGCCGATATACTGATCAACCGGTAACCAATAGTTGGCTTGTTCAGGATTGAGCATACCTTGCTCGAAGTTGGCACTGCAGTAGCGCGCATAATACCAAGATGATTCCATAAAGGTATCAAAGGTATCGGTTTCGCGTTCCGCTGGCTGACCGTTAAACTCGGTTTGGCGCCATTGTGGGTCCGCTTTAATTGGCGATGCAGCGCCGGTCATCACCACGTCTTCAGGTAATTGCACTGGTAATTCAGCAGCTGGTACTGGTACGGATGAGCCATCAGCCAAATTCAGCATCGGGATAGGTGCACCCCAATAGCGTTGCCGTGAAACGCCCCAGTCACGCAACCGATAGTTGATTTGTCGGCGGCCAATGCTACGCTGCTCGAGGGCTGCCGCAATAGCGTTAAAGGCATCTTCGCTGCTCAAGCCCGTGTACGGGCCGGAATTAATGGTAATACCTTTCTCGGTAATTGCCGCCTGGTCAATATCACCTGCACCTGAATGCGGCGCGATAACGGCAGTAATGGGTAGCGCGTAGGTGGTGGCGAATTCCCAGTCACGCTGGTCGTGCGCTGGAACGGCCATAACCGCACCGGAGCCGTAATCCATTAGCACAAAATTAGCGACCCAAACCGGAATGTGGGCGCCAGTGAGCGGATGAATGGCGCGTATACCGGTGTCCATACCGCGTTTTTCGATGGTGGCGAGGTCGGCTTCAGCCATTTTCACGCCTTTGATCGATTCAATAAACTCGGCCAGTTCCGGGTTATTCGCCGCCGCTTGCTGCGCCAGTGGATGTTGCGCTGCGACGGCCATATAAGTGACCCCAAACAGGGTATCGGGGCGGGTGGTGTACACCGTCAATGGTTGGCTCTGATCGACCACCGCAAAGTCAATTTCAACGCCTTCAGAGCGACCAATCCAATTGCGTTGCATGGTTTTGACCTGCTCCGGCCAGCCATCGAGTTGATCAAGATCGTTTAATAGTTGTTCGGCATAGGCGGTAATCTTGATAAACCACTGCGGAATTTCTTTCTGCTCAACTTTGGCGCCTGAGCGCCAGCCACGGCCATCGATAACTTGTTCATTGGCTAACACGGTTTGATCAATTGGATCCCAGTTCACCGTGGCATTCTTTTTATACACTAAACCTTTTTCGAACAGCTGGGTGAAGAACCATTGTTCCCAGCGGTAGTAGTCTGGTTTACAGGTTGCTAATTCGCGCGACCAATCGTAGCCAAAGCCCAATGATTTGAGCTGCTTACGCATGTAATCAATATTTTGATAGGTCCACTTTGCTGGCGCTGTATGGTTGGCTATAGCGGCATTTTCTGCCGGCAAACCGAAGGCATCCCAACCCATCGGTTGCAATACGTTCTTACCTTGCATACGTTGGTAGCGAGCAATCACATCACCCAGTGAATAATTGCGCACATGACCCATATGCAACTTACCACTGGGGTAGGGAAACATCGATAAGCAGTAGAATTTCTCTTGGTCGGCGCGCTCTTGAACGGCAAACACCTGTTCACGTTCCCAGCGCTGCTGCACTAAGGGTTCGATAATAGCTGGATCATACTGGTCCGGCAGCAAATTAGACATGGGTACGGGTCGTCCTTACAGCGAATAGAACAAATACAGAGCTAAGCCCATGATGACCAAGCTGGCAACACCAAAAAAGGCATATTCAATGCGTTCTTGCTGCTGGGCGTCACGGTCAGCAGCATTGCGATGAAAAACAAAGAAGCCTACTGCAGTGACTCCAAGGGTAGCGGTTGCAGTGATGATTGCAAATAGCAGTGCGGCAATAATGTCGGCCATGATGTGCTCCGTGTCGATCGAATTATGAAGTGATGATAATGCACCAGTTTACTGATTTTGGCGGCGTTTGACTATGCTGAAAACACTGATCATGGCGAACAGCAGTGCCAGTAACCAAGTCGACCAGGCGCCGTAGCGAAAAAACCACGTATGGCCGCTGACTAGCGGCAGTTCTGCGCTGATGCTGGTGGCGATAAATTGTTCGGCGCGGGCTACTTCGCGACCCTGTTCATCCACGGCGGCAGTGATGCCGTTATTGGTGGCACGCAGCAATGGCCGACCAAACTCAAGCGCGCGCATGCGGGCAATTTGCATGTGTTGGGCGGGGCCATGTGAGGCACCAAACCAGGTGTCATTACTGACGGTAAGAAGAAAATTGGTCTGTTCAGTCAGATTACCGCGGAGCAACTCAGGGAAGGCTATTTCATAGCAAATCGCCGCAGCGAATGAGTAGCCCGCAGCGTGCAAGTTGGCTTGCACCTTATCACCGCGGGTAAATGATGACATCGGCAGGTCAAACAGCGGCGCCAGTGGCCGTAACATCGCCTCAAATGGGACAAATTCGCCAATCGGTAATAATTGATGTTTTTGATAGCGATTGTCATGACCATGGTAGTAGTCTTGGCGAACTTGGTCAGCGCCATCTTGGCCCAGCGCGATTAAACTGTTGAAGTAATGGCCATCGGCCAAGTCGATGATGCCGGTAATCAGCGCCATGCCTTGTGCCGCAGTTTCACGATGAATACCGGCCAGAATGTCATCGGTATAGGGTTCTGGCATGGTGACCGCGGCTTCTGGCCAAATAATCAGGTCATGACTGGCATAATGGGGCTTACTCATGCTTAGGTAATGCAGCATGGTTGGCCAATGTTGCTCGGGGTTCCATTTAATACTTTGATCAATATTGCCTTGCACCAATAACACCCGAAGGCTCTCAGTCGAGCGCTCAAGCGGACTAAACCATGGCAGTAGCAGCGGCAGTAGCAGCAACAACCCAGCAAACCCGGCTTGATACCAACGTCGTTGCTGCCACCAGCTGAGCAGACTGATCACCACCAGCCACATCATTAAGGTAACGCCGCTACCACCAAGCCAAGGTGCGTAGTGTCCTAACCAACTATCGGTTTGACTGTAGCCGAGTTCCAGCCATGGAAAACCAGTTAACAGGGTGCCACGCAGAGTTTCTGCCGCTAACCAGAGCAACGGCAACAGGCCCAATACGCTGCTATGTAAATGCTCGCCAATACGGCGCCAGAGCCATAGGGTCAGCGCGGGAAACCAACTGAGGTAGGCAAACAGCAGCAATAACAGCGCAATTGAGGCGAGCGGTGGTAAGCCACCAAAGCGGTCGATACTGACATAAATCCAACTGAGGCCAGCGGCAAACCAGCCTAAACCAAAGAAAAAGCCGATACGAAAGGCTTGGCGGGAGCTGCTATTATGGCT
>JALQTK010000041.1 GCA_023260975.1 Pseudidiomarina sp.
CGGTGACTTTAAATACTGTAGTGGTAATTTCTTTAGCCAACTCGGGGCGGCTGGTGAACCACTCCGCGGCAGCCCATGATTCGATCACGGCTTTGGCGACGGCGTTACCGTTTTTCATTTTTTCTTCAACATCGTGGAAGGCATCAAACATCAGCAAGGTGTGTTTGAGCTCTTCGCCGGCTAAAGCTGCCAGCTCAGCGTTGTCGAGTAGCTCAACCAAGGTGACAATGTTGTAACCGCCATGCATGTTACCCAATAACTTCACGGCATCGGCTTTGCTAATAATCGGTGAGCTTACTTCACCCTTTACCAAGGCGGCTAAAAAGCCAGCTTTGACATAGGCGGCTTCGTCCACGCCCGGTGGCACACGGTTGGCGATCAAGTCGAGCAAATAATCGGCTTCGCCAGCTGGTGGGTTTTTCAATAATTCAACCAACCCAGCAACTTGCTCGGCGGTTAGTGGCTTTGGCGGTATGCCTTCTGCGGCTCGCTCTTCAACATGCTTACGATATTCTTGCAGCACCTGGGTACCCCTTTTATGCGGTTACGATGGTAAAAAGTGGCGCGATTATAGCGGTTTTACCAATCAATTTGAATTGCCTAACGCGATTGACACTATAAATTTGATGAATAGCTTGGCACTGTTGCGTCAGTTTCCAACCACGTGCTGCCAGACCAGCTGGTTGGCCGGGCCGGCAATGCGCTCGGCGGAGCGGACGAGATGGATTTCGAGGTGGACATGGTTCATAAAGTCGGGGATTTCAACGGCTACTAGGCGCTTTTGCGCTAGCGCGTCTTGAACGAGGCCGGCTGGGATAATACCCCAACCCAATTCGGCTAGCAGCAGTTCACGCTGGGCTACGGAATCATTGACACGAATACGCTGTTGGCCTGGCATACGTAATAGTCGGTCGAGGTTAATACCGACATCTTGATCTTGCGGAATCAGCATAGGTAACTCAAGCAATTGATCTCGATTACGCGGTACACCGCCGCATCGACTTGCTAAGCCGGGAGCTATCGCCACGATTAATTCAAATGGCTGTACACAGCGGGTTTCAAAGTCACCGTGCTGGCGAAAAATCGGCAACCACGGTACTAACGCCAAATCGGCTTCACCTTCACGTACCGCCCGCAATGAGCGTAACTGCGAATCGCCACTGACTAATAACTCGGTGGCGGGAAACTGCTGCTGTACCGCCTGCATGGCGTCAAACAGTAAGCGCGGCGAGCAGGTATGATCGTAGCTGATACGCAGTTGCGGTTCGGCGCCAGTGCGTAATTGCTCGGTGAGTGACTTCAGCCGCGCTTGTTGGCGCAGCAATTCGCGCGCTTGGCGCAAAAACTGCTCGCCGCGCGGAGTTAGCGCCAAACGGTAACCATGGCGGTTGAATAATTCAAAGCCTGCGCTTTCTTCTAGCTTACGCAGCGCCATGCTGACGGCGGCTTGGGTGCGGTGTAATTGATCGGCAGCGCCCTGCAGACTGCCAGTTTCAGCGAGCGCATTGAGCATTTGTAATTGCTGTAGCTTCATAATAATTACTTAATATGTAGTAAAATCTAATTCAATATTACTTTATTTGTTACTGGCGTAAACTAATTTCATCTGAATTATTAGCGGGAGTCTTACTATGCGTGCTTACTCATCCGGTCGTGTCGTTATTGCCTTGCTGAGTGCGGCGCTGCTGAATGCCTGCCAACCGCCGAGTGAAACGCCGCAAAATAGCGATGAGCGTGGTGTGGCGGTGAAAGTGTATACCGTTGCCAGCGACCAGCAACAGCGTCTGCGCGAATTTCCGGCGGTGGTTGAAGCAGCGCAAGTGGCGCAGCTGGCATTTCGCGTTGGTGGCGAATTAACAGAGTTTCCAGTAAAGGCGGGTGACGAGGTGGCGCAAGGGCAATTGCTGGCTAAGCTCGACCCGACCGACTTTCAGCTGGTGCTCGACCAAGCCCAAGCGCGCTATGATTTGGCGCTAGCTCAGTTTGCTCGCAGTGAAAATTTAGTCGAACAAGGGGTGGTGTCCCCGCAGCAGTTCGATGAAGTCAAAGCGAATCTGGAAATATCCCGTGCCAACCGCGACACCGCCCGCGCTAACTTGAATTATAGCGAATTGCGGGCGCCCTTTGCCGGCACCATTGCGCATGTATTCGTGGAAAATTTCGAGACCGTACAAGCGCAGCGACCGATTGCCACGTTATTGCTCAGCGATGCCATGGATATCAGTATTCGGGTACCAGAAAACTTATTTGCGCGGGTGCAACGCAACACCAGCTATCAACCGGAAGTGCGTTTTTCGGCGCTGCCCAACCAGCGCTTCCGTGCCACCTTGAAAGAGTGGGATAGCGTCGCTGATCCGGCTTCAAACACCTATCGCGTGGTGTTTACCATGCCCACCCCCAGTGAATTCAATTTATTACCGGGTATGTCGGCCACGGTGTTAGTCGACGCCAGCGCCGTCTCCAGCATGGTTTCGCCCTACCCGCTGGTGCCAAGCAGTGCGGTATTTGTACCAACCGATCGTAGCAGTACCAGTGGCCCCTACGTGTGGCTAATCGATCCAACCACCGCCACAGTGAGTTTGCAGCCGGTGCAGGTGGGTACGGTTACCGCGCAGGGGCTAGAAATTACCAGCGGGCTAAGTTTTGGCGACCAGATTGTTAGTGCCGGTGTGCATGACCTGCAAGCTGGGCAAAAAGTCTGGCAGTGGCAGCGGGAACCGGGCTTATGATCAATATTGCCCGCTATAGTATTACTCGGGCCACCACCAGTTGGCTGTTGTTACTGATTTTGTTGGTCGGTGGTTTTATTGCGCTGGATAAAATCGGCCGCTTAGAAGATCCCGAATTCACCCTCAAGCAAGCCATGGTGATTACCAGTTACCCTGGTGCCACCGCGCAGCAGGTGGAAGAAGAACTGACCTACCGCATTGAAAATGCGATTCAGCAACTACCCTATGTTGACCATATTAGCTCAGTGTCCACGCCTGGGCTGAGCCAGGTTAAGGTGGATATGAAAACCACCCTGCGTGAGCATCAAATGCCGCAAGTGTGGGATGAAATGCGCCGCCGTATTAACGACGTACAACGCGAATTACCGCCGGGGGCTGGGGTGCCGTTGGTGCGCGATGATTTTGCTGATGTGTACGGTATTTTGCTGGCCGTCACGGGCGCCGGCTACAGCTACCATGATATCGCCACCTATAGCGATTACTTGCGCCGCGAACTGGTGATGTTGCCTGGCGTTGGCAAAGTCAGCGTGGCCGGTAAGCAGCAGCAACAGGTGATTGTCGAAATTTCTCGCGAGCAATTGGCCAACGCTGGCATTGCGCCGCAGCAAGTGCTGAACTTGCTGCAAACGCAAAATGTGATCAGCGACGCCGGTCGGGTCATGCTCGGTGAGGAGCGCTTGCGCATTCAAACCACTGGTGAATTTGACAGTGTTGCGGCACTTGCTGATTTGCTGATCAGTAACCCCGGCGCCGAAGCGCGAATTCTGCTGCGCGATGTCGCCAGCATTCGCCAGGAATTTGACGATACCCCCAACCAGCTGTTGCGCTATAACGGCGAGCAGTCGTTGTGGCTGGGTATTTCGTTCGCCGATGATGTCAACGTGGTGCGGGTGGGAGCGGCTATTGCAGAACGCTTGGCCGAGCTCGACAGTGAGCGACCGGTCGGGATGCACCTTGATATGATTTATAACCAGCCGGCTGAGGTACAAAGCTCGGTGGCACGGTTCTTAATCAACCTTGCCGAAGCGGTGGCGATTGTGGTGTTGGCGTTGTTGTTAACCATGGGCTTACGCAGCGGCGTGCTGATTGGTTCGGTACTGCTGATCACCGTGATGGGTAGCTTTATTTTTATGTACCTGATGGATATTCAATTGCAACGGGTGTCGCTGGGGGCATTGATTATCGCGCTAGGCATGCTGGTCGACAACGCCATTGTGGTGGCTGAGGGCATGCTGGTTGGGGTGCGCCGCGGGCTGTCACGTATTCAAGCGGCCAGCCAAGTGGTACAGCAGAATATCTGGCCGTTGCTTGGTGCCACTGCGATTGCGGTGATTGCCTTCGCGCCGATTGGCTTGTCGCAAGATGCCAGCGGTGAATATGCCAACGCATTGTTCTGGGTAATGCTGATTTCGTTGCTGTTGAGTTGGTTTACCGCCATCACGCTGACGCCATTTTTGGGCAGTTTGCTGTATCGCCGCGACAATCGCGCGCGCACCGCCAGTGAAGTCGCGGAGCAAACCGATGCGGTGTATGACCACTGGGTGTTTCATAGCTATCGGCGCGCCTTGGAGTGGTTCTTACGTTGGCGTAAGTTAACCCTGCTCGCCATGCTGGCGTTGCTGATGGTCGCAGCAGCTGGCTTTACCACCGTCAAACAAAGCTTCTTTCCGCCGTCCACCTTACCACTGGCGATGATTGACTTGTGGTACCCACAGGGCACCGATATTCGCGCTACTGCGCAGCTGTCGCGGCAGCTCGAAACGCTGATGCAACAGCACCCCGATGCCGATAAAGTAGAATTTATTGCCGCCACCGTGGGCCAAGGAGCGCCGCGCTTTACCCTCACCTATATGGTGGAGCGTGCCTACGAAAGTTATGCGCAGCTGATTATCCGTGGTGCTGATCGCCAGCAATTAGAGCAGGCGTTAACCAGCTTCACGGCGCTGATTGAGCGGGAGCAACCCGATGTTGAATACAAAATCAAACCAATTGAAATGGGGCCACCAACCCAGGCCAAACTCGAGGCCCGCTTTATTGGCCCCGAGCCCGACCAGTTGCGGCGTTTAGCCGAGCAGGCTAAGCAGGTGATGCAGCATAGTGGCGCAGTTACCAACATTCGTGATGACTGGCGCCAACGCAGCAAAGTGTTGCGCCCGCAATTCAACGAAGCAGCAGCGCGCCGTTTAGGCATTAGTAAAGCTGATGTGGATGCGGTGTTACTGCGCAATTTCAGCGGCCAAACGGTGGGTATTTATCGTGATGGTACCGAGTTGCTGCCGATCATTGTGCGCGCCCCTGCTGATGAACGCGCCAGCATTCAAGATTGGCAAGAGCTGCAAATCTACAGTAACGCGCTGCAGCAGCATGTACCGTTAGCCCAGGTGGTCACCGATTTGCGCTTAGAATTTGAGGACCACTTGATTCTGCGACGCGACCGTAAACGCACCTTAACGGTCATGGCTGATCCGCCGCTCAGTAGCGCGTTGACGCCGGCTCAAGTGTTTGCGCAACTGCGCCCTGCGCTTGAGCGCATTGATTTACCGCATGGCTATGAGCTGCAATTTGGCGGCGAACACGAAGCCTCGAAAAAAGCCACGCAGGCGGTATTTCAAGCCCTGCCGCTGGCGTTTGTGGTGATGTTCATTATTTCGGTGCTGCTGTTCAGCTCCATTCGCCAAGCAGCGATTTTATGGACCACCGTGCCACTCAGTATTATTGGCGTAACCCTCGGTTTGGTAGTCACCAATCAGCCGTTTGGTTTTATGGCGTTGCTGGGCTTTTTGAGTTTGTCGGGTATGTTGATTAAAAACGGCGTGGTGCTGCTTGAGCAAATTCGTGTGGAATTGGCCTCTGGCAAAGCCGCGCTGGCAGCACTCATGGATGCTTCAGTCAGCCGGGTACGACCGGTCGCAATGACTGCGGTGACCACCATTGTGGGCATGATCCCGTTGTTATTCGACGGCTTTTTCGCCAGTATGGCGGTGGTGATTATGTTTGGTCTTGGCTTTGCCACGCTACTGACCTTGGTGGTGGTACCGGTTATGTATGCGCTGGTTATGCGGGTAAAGTGATATGCGGGCGAAATGAACTCTATGAATATTGAATTTCTTGGCAGCAATGGCGGTATTGGCGGCACTGCGGAATTTAACCCAGGCAGCACCTGTATTCAGGTTTCTGAAGCTATTCTGGTCGATGCCGGCACTGGCTTAGCCAAGCTCACCGTGGAACAAATGAGCAAAATTCGCCATGTTTTTTTGACCCATGCGCATCTTGATCATATCTGCTGCTTGCCGCTATTTTTGGCCAATATTATTGGTAAAAATAATGATGGCCCGGTCACCATTCATGCCAATAGCAGCACCCTTGATGCGCTGCAGCAGCACGTCTTTAATCAGGTGTTGTGGCCAGATTTCACCCGTTTACCGGCGCATGAACCGCAGTTGCTGCAATTTAATACGCTGGTCAGTCGGCAGGTTATCACTGTGGATGGTATTGAGCTGACTGCCTTTGCCACCACTCATACCGTGCCAACCTTGGGCTATGCCATCAAAAAGGCCGGCGTGCATACGGTATTCGCTGCCGATACCACGCTCACTGATGCGTTGGTAGCTGAGTTGCAGCGCTTCAGTGCCGTCGACCATTTAATTCTCGAATGCTCGTTTGCCAGCGCCGATGAAGCGCTGGCGATACGAACTGGGCATTTAACCCCGGCGCTAATTCGGCAATTACTGCAGCGGCTCGAGCAGCCGCCGCAGCAGGTCTGGCTCACGCACCTGAAACCCACTGCGGTGAGCGCCATTGTTAGCGAACTTGAACCAAGCTGGGCGCTGGTTAGCTCGCACTAGCCGCTAAGCGCCGTTGCCAGTACAGGTAATAAGCCGCTGGCAACACCAATAAACTCAACAGCGGCGCCGCAATCATGCCGCCAATCATTGGCGCGGCTATGCGTTGCATCACTTCGCTACCGGTACCTTGTGTCAGCATAATGGGTAACAAGCCGGCAATAATGGTCAACACCGTCATCGCTTTGGGTCGCACCCGCATGACCGCGCCATCAATAACTGCTTGCTTCAAGGTCAGCAGATTGCGTTCGCTTTGCTGCTGCCACGCTTGGTTCAGATACAGCAGCATCACCACACCAAATTCAGCCGCTACTCCGGCCAGCGCAATCATCCCAACCCATACCGCGACCGACAAATTAAAGCCTAAATACCACACCAACCAGAGACTGCCGGTCAGTGCTAAGGGCAATGTCAGCATAATCAATAGCGCCTGTTTGAGCGAGCGGAAGGTCAAATACAGCAGCATCAGAATAATCACCAGCATCACTGGGATCAGCTCTTGCAGCTTGGCTTGTACGCGCTGCAGCGATTCATATTGCCCCGACCAACTGAGGCTATATCGCGGTGGTAAAGTAACCTCACGCAGTGCCGCCTGTGCAGCGCTGATCACCTCGCCCAGCGCCGCATCGCGATCGACATCAATAAACACCCAACCGGTCATACGGGCATTTTCGCTGCGGATCATGTCAGCGCCCTCAACCACGCTGATAACAGCGAGTTGCTCGAGCGTCAGCCAAGCACCCGCGCGGCTAACCACTGGCAGCTGCTTGAGATGCTCGAGATGGTCACGATAATGACGTGGATAGCGCAGTGTAATCGGATAACGCTCACGACCCTCAACGCTCTCAGTCACCTGCGCTCCGCCAATAGCGTACTGAATAACCCGTTGCAACTCGGCTTGACTGACACCATAACGCGCGGCCTCATGCAGCAGCGGAGTGATGGTGATATAGCGACCACTGGCAGCACGCTCGGCAACGACTGAGCGCACTCCTGGTACCTCGGCGAGGAGTGTCTCTAACTGCAAACCAAGCTGTTGAATTTGGCCTAGATCAGGGCCAGCAATTTTCAACCCAAGCGGTGTCTTTAAGCCGGTTGAGAGCATATCAATGCGGGTTTTTATCGGCTGCACCCAGGCGTTGGTCAGGCCCGGCACCTGCACCAGTGCATCGAGCTCCGCAATGATGTCATCAATGCCGATACCGGGGCGCCATTGCGCTTCGGGTTTAAGCATAATGGTGGTCTCGAACATGGTCAGCGGCGCCGGGTCAGTGGCGCTATCGGCCCGCCCTGCTTTACCAAACACCCGCTCAACTTCCGCCACTTGTTTGATCAAGCGATCGGTTTGTTGCAGCAGCGTGCTGGCGGTTTGCGGGCTTAAGCCAGGCAACGCCGTCGGCATATAGAGTAAGTCGCCCTCATGCATACTGGGCATAAATTCTTGGCCCATCTTAGACCAAGGATAGTAAGCACTTGCACTCACTACAAGGGCTATTATTATTGTTATCTTCGGCCAGTTCAGCACGCTATTGAGGAGTGGCTGGTACAGCGCAATAAGCGCGCGGGTCAATGGATTGCGCTGCTCACTGGGAATGCGCCCGCGGACAAAATAGCCCATCAGCACCGGTACCAAGGTGATGGCCAACAGCGCCGCTGCCGCCATGGCAAAGGTTTTGGTATAAGCCAATGGGGCAAACAAGCGGCCCTCTTGCGCTTCGAGCGCAAACACCGGCACAAAGCTAATGGTGATAATCAGCAGCGACAAAAACAAGGCTGGCCCTACTTCGCTGCTGGCTTTCGCAATTAACTGCCAGTGCGCCGCAGCGCGCGGTTCATGGCCGTGTTCCTGACGATAGCGCTCGAGCTGTTTATGGGCATTCTCGACCATCACAATGGCGGCATCCACCAACGCACCAATGGCAATAGCGATACCACCCAAACTCATAATATTGGCATTGATACCAAGCCAGCGCATCACCATAAAGCTCATCAGCACTGCCAACGGCAGGGTGATCACGGCGACCAAGGTAGAGCGTAGGTGCAGCAGAAACAACAGAGTAATCAATGCCACAAAGGCCATTTCTTCAAGCAGTTTTTGCCGCAGGTTATCAACGGCACGATCAATCAACCCGGAACGATCGTAGGTGGTCACCAGCTCAACGCCATCAGGCAGCCCGGGGCGTAACTGCGCCAGCTTGGCTTGCACTGCACTGATGGTAGCGCGGGCATTTTCGCCGTGCCGCATCACCACAATGCCACCGACAACCTCGCCCTCACCATTGAGCTCAGCAATACCACGACGGCTCTCGGGACCGCGGCGCACGGTTGCCACATCGGCTAAGGTGATGACTTCGCCGGCAGCGCTTTGTACCGGTAGCGGCAAGCGCCGCAGGTCATCCAGCGTCTGCAAGTAGCCACTACCACGCACCATATACTCGGCTTCGGCCATGCTGATAATGCCACCGCCAACTTCCTTATTGGCGCTGCGAATAGTCTGTTCAATCAGCTCTAACGTCAGCCCATACGCCTGCAGCCGCTGGGGCTCGACGACCACTTGATAGGCTTGCACCATACCGCCCACAGTGGCCACTTCGGCGACGCCTTGAACACTTTGCAATTCTTGCTTTAAGAACCAGTTTTGCAAACTAGTCAGCTGGCCGAGATCATACTGGCCACTGCGGTCGACCAAGGCATATTGATAAATCCAACCCACCCCACTGGCATCCGGCCCAAGGTTTGGGTTAACCCCTTCGGGCAAACGCTCACGGGCTTGATTCAGGTATTCCAGCACGCGGCTTCGAGCCCAGTACAAGTCGGTGCCATCGGCAAACAGCACGTATAAATAGGAGTCACCGAAAAACGAATAGCCACGCACATCGGTCGCACCGGGTACCGACAACATCACGTTGGCGAGCGGCCAGGTCACTTGCTGTTCAACAATTTCCGGGGCCTGGCCTGGGTACGAGGTTTTAATAATAACCTGCACATCGGACAGATCAGGAATGGCATCCACTGGGGTGTTGAGCATAGCGCGCCAGCCTAACCATGCGGCCAGTGCGGCCGCTAGCAGCACCAGTAAGCGATTGCGTAACGACCAGAGAATAATGTTAGTGAGCATGGTCGCCCCCACTGCTGCGAGGCGTTGCCAAGTTGCTGCGTAAACTGGCTTCTGAATCGAGCAGGAATTGCCCCGAGATCACCACCCGTTCACCGGCGCTCAGACCATGTAAAATCTCTGCATAATCATTGATAACCAGCCCGACGTGTACCTCGCGCTGGACAAACTCGCCGTTGTCTTGTTGGACGATGACGCGGTTGTTACTGCCAGTTACCATCAAGCTTTCCAATGGCACGCCTAAGGCCTCGCGCTTGGGCCCGCCATACAGTTCAACCTGCGCCTGCATACCAACCGCCAGTGCTGCGCTGGCGGCTTGTTGCGGCAGCACAATACGCACCCGTTGGGTACGACTCTGTGGGTCTAATTCCGGGTAAATATAATCAATACGTGCTTGATAGCCACTTAACTCAGCGGCGGCTAAGGTAATATCGGCGGGGGCGCCGACGCGCAACCAAGCGGCATAGCGCTCAGGCACATCAGCAATCAGCCAAAACTGCTGCGCGGCGGTAATGGTCAGCAGCTCACTGGCCGGTTGCACATACATGCCTTGCGCCACCTTGAGACGAGTAACCACGCCATCAACTGGTGCATACACCGGCACGCGGTAAATCAACTCACCACTGCTTTGCAATTGCTGCACCTGTTGCTTGGTGAAGCCGAGTAACTCCAGTCGCATGCTGGCATCGCGGAGTAAACGCTCACGCTGGTTGCCGCTGGCGGCCTCACGCGCCTGCAGGAAATCTTGCTGCGCCACCACCAATTCTTGACTGTAAATTTCGTACAGCAGCTCGCCTTGCTTAACTGCCTGCCCCTCACTGCGAATAGCGAGTCGCTCGAGCCAACCAGAGGCCCGAGGGTGAATATGATAACGGGCGTTAGCGTTCCATTGCACGGTTGCTAAGGTGGGGAAGTAACGCCAAAAGGTTCGCGGTTGGGCACTAGCGGTGCGAATACCGAGTTGCTGTTGCATACTGCCATCAACCTGAATACTCGGCTGTACCTTTGGGCTGGGGGAACGGGCAACTAAATCCATGCCGCAAATTGGGCAGCTGCCCGGCTCTCCCTGCACAATGTGTGGGTGCATAGGGCAAACATAAAGGCTCGACTGCGCGACTTTGCTGCGCTCGAGTACGGGCTGTTGCTGGTGCGCCGAATGGTCGTGCTGTTGTAGCACCAAAGCGGCAGATGATAACGGCGCGAGCAACAGGGTTGCCACACAAAACCATAGCAAAAAATGACGAATAGACATGATCACACACTCCAAAGCAATTGTTTAAACGAACACAAACAAGCTTTAGTTACGGTGCGGTGGGCGTTCTAATGGGGATGTTGAAAAATGCGCGGTGCCAGCACTCAGACGGCTGCGTTCGCTCTCGGCATGAGCAGATTCGAAACCCGTCGCGCTGAGCAAACCAGCGCTACCGGCATGACAAGAATGCTGACAATCGCTACAGCTGTTGTCGCAATCGAGGTGGCTTGGGGATAACTCGGTGACGGTTTGCACCGTCTCGCCTGCTGTTGTCGACGGACAACAGGTGTGTTGATCGTCGGCGCTTGGCTCAGCGCTAACATGTTGCTCGGGACTTGCCGGTGGCATGGGCATAGCCAAGCTGGTTGGGGTCGAAATCGACCCCAACAACAGCATGACCATGAGCAGACGTAGTATTACCAAATTTTCACCCGATTTTCTGGGGCGACGTACATGGCATCACCTTCTTTGACATCGAAGGCTTCATAGAATGCTGGTACGTTCACCACCGTGCCATTAACACGGAAGTTTGGCGGTGAGTGCGGGCCGCGCACCACTTGGGTACGCATCGCTTCATCACGCATTTTGTTCTTCCATACTTGGCCCCAGCCTAAGAACACCCGTTGTTGACCGGTAAAGCCGTCCAGTACTGGCGCCTCTTGACCTTGCAATGAGTTCATATAGGCGCGATAAGAGATGGTCAAACCGGCTAAGTCGCCAATGTTCTCACCCAGCGCCAGCTTGCCATTAATGAATAAGCCCGGCAGCGCTTCATAGGTTGAATACTGCTCAGCTAATTTGTTGGCGCGCAGTTCAAAGGCAGAGCGGTCTTCGTCTGTCCACCAGCTGTTAAGGTTGCCATCGCCATCGTATTTCGAGCCTTGGTCATCAAAGCCGTGGCCTAATTCGTGACCGATAACGGCACCGATGCCACCATAGTTGACGGCATCTTCGGCGTTCATATCAAAGAATGGCGGCTGCAAAATACCCGCTGGGAAGACAATCTCATTACGCACTGGGCTGTAATAGGCATTGACCGTTTGCGGGGTCATACCCCAATCTTCGGCTTTCACTGGCTGGCCGATTTTTTCCACTTCTTCAGCAAAATCGAACGCCGCTGCACGCTTGTAGTTGCCCACTAAGTCATCGGCCACCACAGTTAATGGCGCATAGTCACGGAACTCACTGGGGTAACCAATGTAAGGCGT
>JALQTK010000042.1:0-7419 GCA_023260975.1 Pseudidiomarina sp.
CTCGTGCTCGTGTTCGTGTTCTTCCGCGTGCTGAGTCATCGCGGAGCTATATTCGCCATGTACCAAGCCGAGCCCTTCAAGCGGAATATAGAGAGCTTGATCAACTGGGGTTCCGGTGCGTTCAAGAATGCCGCTCACTAGGAACGGATGATCATCGTGATCACTAAAGCTCGGGCCACCAGAGCCGTGTGCTACAGTAACTTGGTCTCCGACCTTGAGTGTCAGACGAGCGGCAACTTCAGCACCTAATACGGTTTCTTGGTAAGCGCTAAAGATCCGCCCAGTTTGCAGCTCAAGTGGTTGTTGCTGACCATAGCGGAAGTGCTGGAAATAATCACGGGTGGTTGCCACCACTGGAAAACCGCGCAGACTATCACCCATCGCCAATGGCACTGACCATATCACACCAGGCAGATTTTGTAGATATTGGTAGGCATCCCAACTGACCGTGCTGGTTAAATTACCGATGTGAAAGACGCTGCTCAGTAACAGTTGGCTGGAACCTGTGCGACCACCCACAATCAGGTCGGTGGCTGAGATAGTATTAGCAAAATTCTGTTGCGTTTGGGTGTTAATCCGTTCTACCCCAACTAACAGTAAACTACTTACCGCAATCGCCAAAATCGTTAAGCAGGCGCTAATGCGACGATTCCATAAGCTGGCCAGAGCAAGTCTAAGCATGAGTTAGCGCTCCACTCGATGAATTCAGCTGAGTAAACTCGATGACTCGGCCGAAATGTTTGGCGAGGGTGGCGTCATGGGTGACAAATAAAAGTGTGGACTGTTGTGCTGCACATTGCGCAAATAACACGTCTATGAAGGCATCACGATGGGCCTGGTCAAGTGCCGAGGTTGGCTCATCGGCAATGATCAGTGCTGGGGCACCGAGTAATGCGCGTGCTGCGGCAACCCGCTGCTGTTGACCAACGCTCAGTTGCTCTGCTTTTGCTTGTTGTTGTGCGGCGTTTAAGCCAAGCCGCTGTAATAGTTCGGTACTGGCTTGTTGAATGGTTAAACCTTGCTGCCGCAGCCGCTGTTGTCGCGCTGGAGAAAATTGGCAAGCGAGCGCAACATTATCAAGCGCTGATAAGTAGGGCAGTAGATTAAATTGCTGAAAGATATAGCCAATCTCATTGGCGCGTAACTGATCGCGCTGACGCTGACTGAGTTGGCCTAGATCGTGATCAAGTACCTCAACGCTACCCGTTAGGGGCTGGTGAATACCTGCGATTAAACTCAGCAGGGTGGACTTACCACAGCCACTGGCACCACGTAATAGTACCTGTTCACCGCGACTGATCACTAACTTTGGAATGTCGAGCGTAGCATGTTGAGCGCCCGGCCACCTGAAACCTACATGCTTCAGTGTGATGCAGGCGCTCATAACAACTATTTACCTTGGGCGCGGTCGAATGATGATTGAATTTCGTGCTTAGCAGCAGCGATATCACCCCAACCCTCAACTTTCACCCACTTACCTTTTTCAAGCTCTTTGTAACGCTCGAAGAAGTGGGTGATCTGCGCTTTTAAAAGCTCTGGCAAATCACTGACATTGTGGATGTGGTCATACTCTTTGGTCAGTTTGCTGATTGGTACTGCAATGACTTTGGCGTCTTCACCTTTCTCGTCGGACATCATCAATACGCCAACGGGACGACAGGTAATGACTGAGCCAGCTTGAAGTGGGTAAGGGGTTGGCACTAACACATCAACCGGATCACCATCCAGTGACAGGGTGTCGTTGACATAGCCGTAGTTACACGGATAAAACATTGGCGTTGACATAAAACGGTCAACCCATAGCGCTCCAGTGTCTTTATCGACTTCATATTTGATCGGGTCAGCATTGGCTGGGATCTCAATGATCACGTTTACTTCATCAGGAAGTTTTTTTCCGGCACTTACGTCTTTTAAGCTCATAACAAGTCCTGTCTAAAGGTCAAAAAATTTGTTCGCTAGTATACCCGTTTGAGTTACTTTTGCGAAGATTCTAGGTAGCTTAAGCAGCTTTTGACTTCATCCGCTGAACCTAGAATAACGCTGATGCGTTGATGAATATCGGTGGGCTGAATAGTCAGTATTTGTTGACTCTCGGTATAAGCTAGGCCGCCTGCTTGTTCAACTAACCAAGCCATCGGGTTACCCTCGTACATTAAACGTAATTTATAGGGTTTTTCAGCAGAGCGGCCATCCCATGGGTAGGCAAATAACCCACCTCGACATAATACTCTATGCACATCGGCAACCATGGCGGCTACCCAACGCATATTGAAATTCTTCCCACGTGGCCCCTGGCTACCTTGCAACAAATCGTCGACATAACGGCGCATGCCCGCTTGCCAGTGGCGATAATTCGACATATTTATAGCAAATTCAGAGGTCACTGGATCAATCGTGAGATTTTCGTCAGTCAGCAGAAACTCACCGACCGTTTGATCAAGAGTATACATTCGCACGCCGTTACCGGTGGTCAGCACCAACATGGTGGACGGTCCATACAACACGTAACCGGCAGCGACTTGATTCAGCCCCGGTTGCAGAAACATATCGACGTCACCGCTCGCTTGTGGCGGCACCGGTAATATCGAAAAGATGGTACCGACCACACTATTAATATCAATATTTGAACTGCCATCAAGCGGATCGAACGCGACCAAGTACTTGCCCTGCGAATGACCGCTGACAATTCCATCCTCCTCTTCCGAGGCGACGGCACGGACAAATTCACTCTCGAGCAATATATCTTTGAGTAACTGGTTGGCCAGTACGTCTAATTTTTTCTGCGTTTCGCCTTGAATATTCTCGTCTAGGGTCGAGCCAAGAACACCTGCCATCTCACCTTGACTCAGGCGGTAAGCGATTTCTTTGGCACAGATTTGCAATGAATGCAGAACCGAGATCAGAGCGGCGTCGACGTGGTCTTTGCGCAGAGTCGGAATAAGGCGTTGCATGAATTCCTCGCACGATTACTGGTGTTGCGGATTGGGCTGATAAAATCGTCGCTAAGTTTAGCGCAATTTTAGGCAAATTACCCGCGCCACATCGCATCGAAATTAATCACCATGCTACACTAAGCCATTGCCTGATTCGTCGCTTTGGAAACCACTAGTTGATGCATATTCATATTCTCGGTATTTGTGGCACCTTCATGGGTGGTATTGCTGCTATTGCAAAGGCGTTAGGACATCATGTAACCGGCAGTGATACCCAGGTTTATCCACCTATGAGTGAGCAGTTGCAGCAGCTCGGCATCGATCTAACCGAAGGCTATCAGCCTGAACAATTACAGCCACGGCCCGACTTGGTTATTATCGGCAATGCGCTGAGCAGGGGTAACCCAGCGGTTGAGGCGGTGCTGCAGCAGCGCATCCCCTATACCTCTGGCGCGCAATGGCTGCATGATGCGGTATTACAGCATAAATGGGTGTTGGCAGTTGCGGGCACGCACGGTAAAACAACGACTGCCAGCATGCTGAGCTGGATTCTCGACTATGCCGGTTATCATCCCAGCTTTTTGGTCGGCGGGGTATTAACTAACTTCGGCGAATCGGCACGGTTGACCGACAGTGAGTTTTTTGTCATTGAGGCAGATGAATACGATACGGCGTTTTTTGATAAGCGTTCAAAGTTTGTACATTATTGCCCCAGCACCCTAATTCTCAATAATCTAGAGTTCGATCATGCTGATATCTTCAGCGATCTTGCTGCGATACAACGACAATTTGAGCATTTACTGCGGGTTGTCCCGAGTCATGGTCGAATCTTTAGTCCAGCCAACGACCAGGCCCTTAACCAGGTGTTTCAGCAGGGCTACTGGAGTGAGCACGTGGCTGTTGGCGGAGCCAGCCAATGGCAAACCCGCGCGCTCGATCACGCTGGTAGTGAATTTGCAGTGCTCTACCAGCAACAACGCTGTGGGGTAGTGAGCTGGTCACTAATGGGGCAGCATAATAGTGATAACGCGTTGATGGCGATTGCCGCAGCGCATCATGTTGGTATTTCTATTGCAACCAGTTGTGACGCACTAGCGCAATTCAAAAATACTCGACGGCGCATGGAGCTGCGCGGTGAATTACAGCAGGTTCGGGTGTATGATGATTTTGCTCATCATCCAACAGCGATCGCCACAACCTTGCGCGGTTTGCGCGCTAAGGTTGGGCCAGAGCGTATCATTGCGGTGTTAGAGCCACGCTCGAATACCATGAAACGTGGTGTCCACGCCGCTGAATTAGAGGCAGCCCTAGCTCCCGCTGATCAGGTATTGATGCTACAACCAGAGGGTCTGACTTGGTCTGTTAGTGAGTACTTACCGGATGCACAGGTATTCGCATCGGTCAGTGCTATTTTGGCTTATTTAGATGAGTCCCTGCAGCCGCATGATCATGTGTTGATCATGAGTAACGGTGGTTTTGACAATATTCATAATCGGTTGCTGCAACAATTAGCTGTAACCAAGGAGCAATTATCATGAGTTCAGCTATTACGCTTGCCATTACGGGTGCATCTGGAGCCCCTTATGCCATGCGTTTGCTTGAATGCCTGTTAGCACAGCAGCAGCAAGTGCATGTGCTGTTATCAAGCGCTGCGCGGGTGGTGTTCGCCACGGAGTTGAATTGGCAGTTACCGGCGAGCCCGCAAGCCACCGCACAAGCCTTGCAGGAGCGCTTTGCGGTTGCTGCCGAACAGCTGCAGGTGTACGGTAAGGAACAATGGTTCTCACCAGTGGCCTCTGGTTCGGCAGCACCTAAACGCATGGTGGTATGCCCATGTTCAACGGGTACGTTATCTGCCATCGCCAATGGTGCTAGTGATAACTTAATTGAACGCGCAGCTGATGTGGTGATTAAGGAGCGTGGGCAACTTATTCTGTTGCCACGGGAAATGCCATTTTCAGCGATTCATCTAGAAAACATGTTAAAATTAGCTCGTCTGGGTGTCACGATCATGCCAGCATCACCGGGCTTTTATCATCAACCACACAGCATCGATGATCTGATCGATTTCGTGGTGGCGCGTATACTCGATCATCTCGGCCTCACACAAACCATTCAACCAAAATGGGGTTACGGACAGGAGTCATCATAACCGATGAAAGCATTATCAATTCGTGGCTTACGTAAAGTCTACAAAGGTGGCTTGGAAGCGCTCAAAGGTATCGATTTAGATGTCAATCAGGGTGATTTTTTTGCCTTACTTGGGCCCAATGGGGCGGGCAAATCAACGACTATTGGCATTATTTCCAGTCTGGTCAATAAGACCGCTGGCAGTGTTAGTGTATTTGGCTATGATTTGGATACCCAGCTGGTTGAGCTAAAACGGCAAATTGGGTTAGTGCCGCAAGAATTTAACTTTAATCAGTTTGAAACGGTGCAGCAAATTGTGGTCAACCAAGCCGGCTATTATGGCGTGCCAAGAGACGTAGCGAAGCAGCGCTCGCAGCAGTACCTGACTCAATTGGGTTTGTGGGAGAAGCGCAATAGCCCAGCTCGTACCCTTTCTGGCGGCATGAAACGGCGCTTGATGATTGCTCGTGCCTTGTTACATGAACCGAAACTGCTGATTCTTGATGAACCGACTGCGGGGGTTGATATTGAGCTGCGCCGCAGTATGTGGGACTACCTAGAACAAATAAACAAACAAGGTATCACCATTATTCTGACCACCCATTATTTAGAAGAAGCGGAAAGCTTGTGCCGCAATATTGCCATTATCGATCGCGGCGCAATTATTGAGAATACCTCGATTAAGCGCTTACTAGCGACCTTAAACATGGAAACCTTTGTTTTTGATCTTGACCCGAACACAGTTAAAAATGCAGTGACGTTGCAGGGTTTCCAGTGGCGTCAGGTTGAAGAGCACACGCTGGAAGTAGAGGTAGAGAAGAGCAAAGGTCTGAACAGTGTGTTCGAGCAACTGAGCCAGCAGCAGATCCAAGTGCTCTCGATGCGTAACAAAGCGAATCGTCTTGAAGAGTTGTTTGTGAATTTAGTTGAGCAAGGCCGCCAGAGCGGCAGCAAAGCAGGAGCGAAGTAATGTCTGGGTTTAATAGCATTGCCTTGAAAACGATCTGGATCAAAGAATGCACACGATTCTTGCGTATTTGGGTGCAAACCTTGGTGCCGCCAGCCATTACCATGACCTTGTATTTTATTATCTTTGGCAGCATTGTTGGTACGCGCATCGGTGAAATGGGCGGCCGGCCTTATATGGAGTTTATTGTACCTGGTCTGATCATGATGTCGGTGATTACCAACTCGTACTCCAATGTAGCATCATCGTTTTTTAGTGCTAAATTTCAGCGCAATATCGAAGAAATGTTAGTTGCCCCGGTATCTACTGCGGTCATTATTGCCGGCTATGTCGGTGGTGGTGTAGCCCGTGCATTGTTGGTTGCGGTGATTGTAACCTTGGTCAGCTTGCTATTCGTTGATAACGTGCAGCTGCATCATGGCCTGATTTTAGTGCTAACAGTTATATTAACCTCCACGCTGTTTTCACTGGCTGGTCTTATTAATGCCGTTTTTGCCAAAACCTTTGACGATATTTCCATTGTGCCAACCTTCGTTCTAACCCCGCTAACCTATTTGGGTGGGGTGTTTTTCAGCATTAGTTTGTTGCCGGGTATCTGGCAGACTGTCGCCCAAGCCAATCCAATTGTGTATATGGTCAATGCCTTTCGGTATGGTTTTTTAGGCATTTCAGACGTTGATGTGGGCGTGGCAATGACGGTTATTGTGCTATTTAATTTGGCCTTTTTTGTGATTGCCTATCAGTTGTTACAACGCGGTGTGGGCATTCGTTCGTGATTTCTGAGTCACGTCCAGTTACCACCAATCAACACGGCAATCATGATGATTTGGTGAAAGTGGTGATGCGGCATTTACGCGCACCCTTTCAAAAACCGATTCAAGAACATAATCGTGATGCGTTTAATCAGGCCCAGCAGCTGGTCGCAGATTGGCATGGCCCGCTGATTCTCGATTCCTGCTGTGGCGTCGGTGAAAGTACTGCATGGTTAGCGCAACAAAATCCTGATGCGCTGGTGATTGGGGTGGATAAATCAGCGCATCGCTTAGCCCGTCATGCACATTACCAAGCAGCCGAAGCCGGTCAGCGTTATTTATTAGTACGCGCTGATTTAATCGATTTTTGGCGCTTAGCCGTGGCGGCTCATTGGCAACCACGACAACACTATATTTTGTACCCGAACCCCTGGCCAAAAGCAGCCCATTTGAGTCGTCGCTGGCATGGTAGTCCGGTCTGGCCCTATGTGATTGGGCTTGGTGGCGAGCTGGTGATGCGCTCCAACTGGGAGCTGTATTTGACCGAAGTGGCCAGCAGCTTGGCCCTAGTAAACTGCGCTGCCAGTATGAGCCCGCTATTACATCAGCATCAACCAATTACCCCATTTGAACGTAA
>JALQTK010000042.1:7518-11957 GCA_023260975.1 Pseudidiomarina sp.
GTATCAGCGTAGTCGTCAACAGTTGTGGGAATTACGGGCCCAATTACCCGAAGATGGTCGCTATTTTTCTGCAATAGAGGCAGAATAGCTGCCGATTTTTAGCTTTTTAAAAGGATTTGCGCTTGGCCAACGATATTTTTGCTGAAGTCAGTCAAGAAGCATTATTAAAGATCTTCACCATTCCAGAAGCGCCAGATTCGACGCTCGGTAAGATCGAAAAGCATCTGTCCGAGAACCTGATGGGATTTCTTGGCGAACGTATTGTTGCGCGCGAAAAGCCCTTACATGAAATTGAGCAGGTGTTTAATGCCAGCGAGATTCCTGAGTTACCCCGTTATGTTTCGGACCATACCGAATTTTTATTGAATAACCTCGTCGCCCATTCAGTGCATACTGCGTCACCGCGGTTTATTGGTCATATGACGTCAGCGTTACCCTATTTTCTGTTACCGCTGGCCAAACTAATGGTCGGCTTAAATCAAAATCTAGTCAAAATAGAAACCTCTAAGGCCTTCACCCCGCTCGAGCGCAATGTGCTTGGTATGCTGCATCACTTGGTTTATCAACGGGATAGTAGCTTTTACCAGCGCTGGATGCATAGCGCCCAGCACTCACTTGGGGCGATGTGCTCAGGTGGCACTATCGCCAATGTGACCGCGCTCTGGGTAGCGCGTAATTTATTGCTCAAAGCCGATGGCGAATTCGCCGGCATTGGTGCCGAAGGGCTCGCTGCTGGTTTGGCTCACTATGGTTATAAGCGCTTGACCATTATGGTGTCAGAGCGTGGACATTATTCATTGGCGAAAGCTGCCGATGTGCTCGGTATTGGCCGGCGCAATTTGATCGCGGTGCCCACCGATGAGCATAACCGTATTCGGGTCGATAAATTGCGCAGTGCTTGTGCACAAGTTGCGGCGGATGGCGGCAAAGTGCTGGCGATTATTGGCGTAGCAGGCACTACTGAAACCGGACACATTGACCCGCTCAATGAGTTAGCCGACGTAGCGGCGGAAATTTCTGCTCATTTTCATGTTGATGCTGCCTGGGGTGGCGCTACCTTGATGTCGAACAATTATCGCCATTTATTGGCAGGTATTGAACGTGCTGATAGTGTCACCATCGATGCCCATAAACAGATGTACGTACCGATGGGCGCTGGTATGGTGTTGTTTCGTGATCCCAGCATGGTCAGGGCGATTGAGCATCATGCTGAATACGTGATTCGGCATGGTTCCAAAGATCTCGGTGCGCATACCATGGAAGGCTCGCGCTCGGGTATGGCCATGATGGTCTATTCGGCGCTGCAAGTGATGGGACGCCAAGGCTTTGAATTATTGATCGACCAAAGTATCGAAAAAGCCAAGTTGTTCGCCGCTTTAATCGCTGAGCAAGATGATTTCGAAGTCATCAGCGAGCCACAGCTTTGCATACTGACTTATCGCTTTATTCCAGCAAAAGTGAAACAAGTGATTAGCCATGCCAATGCTGAGCAAATCAAGCGCATTATGCCGCACCTCAATGCCTTAACGCGGTTTATTCAAAAGCGCCAACGAGAAACTGGTACCTCGTTTGTATCACGCACCAAGCTCACTCCGGCGCAGTATCATCGCGAACCCACGGTAGTGTTTCGAGTCGTATTAGCGAACCCATTGACCACAGTGGAGATGTTAGGCGAGATTTTAGCCGAGCAACGTGATATTGCCGCCCAAGCGATGAGTTTACGCTCGGCGCTCTATACCGAGTTACGTGAATTGGGTTTAGTACGCGAACAAATGCGCTAACGATTAACTGCGAGGTTATCGATTAGTCTGGTATTACCCAAATAAGCGGCAACCAAGATGATTAATTCACGGTCAGCTGACTGCGGCTTATCTAGGTCGCTGCGGCGGCGTACAGTCAGGTAATCGAGACGAAAACCAGCCTGTTGTAATTGTTGTTCCGCCTCAGTAAGCAGTGGCTCGATGGCGCAACCGGCTTGCAGTTGTCCAGCGATTTGTTGCAACAGTGCGAACAAGATGGGTGCTTGCTGGCGCTCAACCGGAGTCAAATAGCCATTGCGCGAGCTTAATGCGAGGCCATCATCAGCGCGCTCGGTTGGCATGCCGATAATGCGAATGGGTAAGCTTAAATCTGTGCTCATTAAGCGAATGACTTGCAGTTGTTGAAAGTCTTTTTCACCAAACACAGCGCTGTCTGGTTGCACCATGTTAAACAGTTTGGCGACTATGGTCGCTACCCCACGAAAGTGTCCTGGCCGACTAGCACCGCAGAGAATAGTGGAGATGCCCGGCACCTCAATGAAGCTTTGTTGGCTCAAACCACGCGGGTACACGTCGGCCACGGTGGGTGCAAATACAGCCGCTGCGCCGCGTGCAGCGAGCGCTTGGCAATCGGCAGCAAAACTCCGCGGATACCTATCTAAGTCTTCATTAGCAGCAAATTGCAGCGGGTTTACGAAGATACTGACAATCACGTGATCAGCCTGTTGCTGAGCGAGATCAACAAGCTTGAGATGACCTTCATGTAAATTGCCCATGGTCGGTACCAGCGCCAGTGAGCCGTTAACTTGTTGGCGCCAGGCACGTAATTGCTCGAGACTATGTAAGACTTGCATAGCCCGTTACCTTAACCGCTAAAACTATGTTCTGGGCCAGGAAAGCTGCCGTCTTTGACCGCGCTGATATAGGCTGCAGCAGCGGCTTGAATGGAACCATGATCAGCTAAGAAATTTTTCACGAATTTAGGCAGATAGTCACTGTTTAAGCCGAGCATATCGTGCATAACCAAAATTTGTCCATCGCAATCTGGACCGGCGCCGATACCAATAGTCGGAATGCTAAGTTGTTCGGTAATACGCGCGGCTAAAGACACCGGTACGCACTCAAGAACCAGCAGTTGGGCGCCCGCCTGTTGCAAGGCGAGGGCATGCTGTAAGGTGGCATCTGCAGCTGACTGCTCGCGTCCTTGCACTTTGTAGCCACCCAGTACATTGACTGATTGCGGCAATAAACCCAAGTGTGCGCATACTGGTATACCGCGCTCAACTAAGCCATGAATGGTATCTACTAACCATTCACCACCTTCTAATTTGACCATATTTGCACCGGCACGCATCAATTCAGCTGATGACTCATAGGCTTGTTGCGGGTTGCTATAGCTCATGAATGGTAAGTCACCGATAACAAAGGCATTGGCTGCTCCGCGTCGCACCGCCGCAACATGATAAGCCACGTCAGCAACAGTCACTGGAATGGTTGAGCCATGGCCTTGCACGACATTACCGAGTGAGTCACCGACCAACATAAAGTCCATACCAAGCTTGGCAAATAGGCGTGCAAAGGTCGCATCGTAGGCAGTGATTGAAGCGATCTTATCGCCGCTAGCTTTCATCTTGGCTAAGTTGGCAATACTCATGGTGGCCATACGGTTCTCCTTGCATGCGCGATGCTTGATTGTATCAGCTAATTTTTACTAGGTCATGACCTGGCTGCGTGGCCTGAAGTTGCTGCCAAACCTGCTTAAGTGGGCGGCCATCGGGTAAACATAAACTAGCATCGAGCTCTAATAGCGGTACCACCACGAAGTCACGCTGACAAAGACCGAGGTGAGGAATATGGAGTTGTTCATCGCTCATGGTGGTTTCGCCGTACAGTAAAATATCGATATCTAAACTGCGTTCGCCCCAACGGCGTTGGCGTTGGCGACCGAATTGCTGCTCTATTTGCTGCACTAAGCGGAGCAATTCAAATGGCGATAATGTCGTTTCAATACGTACCACGGCATTCACATAGTCAGGCTGGTCGGCTGGCCCCATCGGCTTACTGCGGTAAAATGAGGAACATTCTAGTTGCGTCAATTGTGCTTGTTGCCGCAGTACCGTTATAGCCTCTCTTAGGGTTCTGGTCGGCTCGCCTAAGTTTGCCCCGAGGCCAAGATAGACGCGGCTCATTCGCTAGCTGTGTTGGGTTTACGTCGACGCCGACCACCGCGGCGACCGCGGCGTTTATGATCAGCGTCGGCTCGGGCCGGCTCTGCACTTGGTGCTATGGTGTCATCGCCATCATTATCACGAGCTGGAATCATCTGCGCCTGCAACTTATTCCAATACTCAGCTTGCTGTTGTAACTGTGCCCGCTCGGCGGCTGGCGCAGTAGCTGCTCGCAACAGTAAAAAGTCAAATGCAGCGCGGCAGCGGGGGTGCCCCAAGATAGTTTGCAAACGCTTACCTTTGGCACGTTCCATACGCTGTTGTAACTGCCAAATTTCGCGGGCTGGAATGGTGAAGCGTTTGGGAATTGCGATACGTTGAAGCTGTCGACCAATGACATCAGCGGCAGCTAGATTCATTGCATCAATCGGGCTAAAACCGCCTTCTAACTGTAACTGTTCCATGCGTGCTTGCAGCGGCCACCACAGTAAAGCAGCAAATAAATAAGCCG
>JALQTK010000043.1 GCA_023260975.1 Pseudidiomarina sp.
TATTTCGGCTGCTCAAGCACTGGTGGAAGCGACCGCGACCGTACCAAAAAATGCCCGATTTCATTGCCGTAATTCAGGCGCATGACCAGTTTAGTTTACCGTCAGGGCACACCACCGCCGCCTTTCTATTTGCCAGCATTAGCTACGCCTACTACCCCGAATATGCCGCGTTATGGTTTGGCTGGGCCAGCCTAGTCGGCTGTTCGCGAGTGGCGTTAGGTGTGCATTATCCGGGTGACATTGTTGCTGGCGCGCTGATTGGCAGTGCGCTGGGTTATGGGAGTTTATTATGCGTATCTTAGTTGGCGTCCAGGGCACCGGTAATGGCCATTTGAGCCGTTGTAGCGCATTAGCTGAAGAGCTGGCGCATTACCCCAACGTGCAAGTTGACTATTTACTCTCCGGGCGCGCGCGTGAGGGCTATTTCGACATGGAGGTGTTCGGCGATTGGCAATGGCGACAAGGCCTCAGCTTTGTCGTCAAAGACAGCCGCTTGGCAATTCGCGAAACCTTGCGCAGAAACCAATGGCAGACATTCTGGAACGACGTCAATGCGCTGGATTTATCCGGTTACGACTTGATGGTCAGCGATTACGAGCCAGTCACCGCCTGGGCCGGACGTAAGCAGGAACAGCGGGTGATTGGTATGGGTCGCCAGTATGCTTTTTACGACCGTGCCGCGACCTTACAGATTGACCCTACACAACGGGCATTATTGCGTTGGTTCGCACCGGTAACTGATGTGATGGGCATGCACTGGTTACCGGATGCGCCGCATATTTTGCCACCGATTGTGCACCAACGCGGCGAGGCGCTGGCACGCGAGGCTGGCAAAATTCTGGTCTATCTGCCGTTTGAGCCATTAACCGCGGTGCACAAGTTACTGCAGGGTTTCGATGATTATCAGTTCTGCGTATTTCACCCCGACGCGCAATTGCAGCAGGTCGGTAACATTGATTATTTCCCGTTATCGCGGGTCGGTTTTGCCCAGCAATTCTCAAGCGCCAGCGCAGTGATTAGCAATGCCGGCTTTGAAACCGCCTGTGAGGCCCTCAGTCAGGGTAAACACCTGTTGGTAAGGCCATTAGCAGGGCAGTTCGAACAACAGGCAAATGCACGCTGTTTAAGCGCCTATGGGCTTGCTAGCGTCATGCATGAGCTCAATCGTGATGCGCTGGCGCAGTGGTTAGTCGCCAGCAATGAGCGCGGCGCGCGGCAACTGCGTTGGCCCAATGTCGCCAAACGGGTGGCGGGGTGGTTAGCTGAAGGTGCCGAGCAACCTATTCACGAGTTGAGCCGCAGCCTGTGGAACGACGCTGAGCTAAATGACTACTTGGATTTATTAAGACGCGGCTGAGCGTGTTTGGAGCGAGAATTGGCTCCCCGAGTAGGGCTCGAACCTACGACACATGGATTAACAGTCCACCGCTCTACCGACTGAGCTATCGGGGAATTGCAAATTGTTGATTCAGAGAGGGTTGTTGATGTTGGCTCCCCGAGCAGGGCTCGAACCTGCGACACATGGATTAACAGTCCACCGCTCTACCAACTGAGCTATCAGGGAACATCAAACAACGGGTGCGAATGTTAAAGGTGGTTTGGTTGCCTGTCAATAGTAAAAATGCGCTTTGCGCTGAATTCAGTTGGCCCATAAAGTTAGACAGCTTTTATAGCAAAAGTCATAGTTTTATTTGCCTCTCGGTTATCCACAGATCGACGGATCTCGCGTGGTATAAAGGCTAGATGATCTTATCCCCAAAATCTGTGGATAACCTTGTGCAAAACATTGTGAATTACCCGCTGTGTCGCGCCTTAGGGCGCATTTTAGCTGTTGCTTAAAAATTCGCTTCCAATTTTAATTTATTTATAAATCAATTACTTAAGGAATTTTAATGACATTTGCGATGAACTGCATTGCAGTGCTGCGCTTTTGTACAGCCGTTATTTTGGCTTTGTGTATATGTTCGCTTGATAGGCTGTCGTAAGTGTCGGGAATTGTTGGGGTTTGGGGGTTTGGGTTTAACACAGACTAAACTAACTCTAGCGCAAAAACTTCTTACTTTCATTTTGCATATACCGTGTTTGATTTAATACAGCTTTTCACGAAAAAACAGCCGCTCTTCAGTGAAGAGCGGCTGTTAACTTATCTTAGTTAATCATTATCAATTTCAGCTTCTAAAACGGTTATCACTGACTGGGAAGAGCGATATCCTTCCACCTCAACCACAGTTCCAATAGCGACAGCTGCCATGAATTGCGAGATAGTGACTTGACGGTCATTGAGCTCAAGGTCAATTGCTTGACTTAAATCAGCGACATAACCGTTAACGCGGAACGATGTAGCTGAGAGTATTTCAGTGACCCTGCCTTCAATTTCAACATAGCCCTCTGCATCTCGATTATCATGATGTTGTTCCTCATCATCACGAATTTCAATTTCGAATTTAGTCGGTACAAATTGATTCGTGGCATTAAATGTACCCTCTACCTCAACAACACTTGTTGACGTTAAAGCATCGATAAAGTCGCTCAAACTTACTGGCATATCCCTTACCAAATAAAGTGCTCGACTTGGGAAATCGATAGTGATGCCAGCAATGATAATTTGCAGCTCATTCACCGAGGTAATAAGACCTTTTATTTCTGAATCTTCGAAACGTTCCTGCTCATTTTCGAGTTCGATTCTTAGAATACTGTTTTGCATACCGTCAGATTTGTAAACTAATTCAACAAAATCATTAATTTGCAGACTGTTAAATGAAATATATTGATAATCGTCATTTTCATAACGTGTTAGTGCTGTGGCAGTGTAGCTAATACCATTTATTTCCAAGGTTCTTGCAGTGAAATCAATAGCTGCAATAGCGCCTTTCACTTTACCATCGATAGCATTAGTTCGTTCAAATTCGACGCGAACGATTTGTGGTGTTCCATTAGTGAATATTAGTTTTAACTCAACTGGCGCACCGACGCTTAGATCTGCCTCTTGACCATTTTCGAAGCGGGCATTTTGACTGAGCTGAAAGCTCTCGCCATTAATAGAAATGCTCCGTGTTGCGTTATCGTACGCTGTAATTACACCGTCGATCTCATAGGCATATAGATCATCATTATCGTGTTCAGTATTACCGATAGATTCGACATCAATTTCGCTGGCTACAAAAATACTGCCATTGAGTTGCCCCTTGATCTTGACTTTTTCTGCTAGATTAATAGCCCCATCGATTTGAGCATTAGCATAATTGATTGTCAGATCGCCCATATTAAAGGTTTTAGCTGCTTGGTTATGTGAAGAGATGATTCCAGAAATCAAGCTGACTGGATTAGTTCCGCCATCGTTTTCTAGTTTCACTAGACTTGCAGAAAATCTGCCATTTGATAGAACTCTGCCGCTTACTTCAATACGATTACCGACCGCCAGTGAGGCTTCTGAAATGCCAATAAAATGCGTTACATCGTCATAGATAATATCGATACCAGCTACACTTATGACTTTATTATTCCGGTCAATTGTTAATACAGTGCCTTCAATTTCAGTCTCGTAGATTACCTCCGATGCATGCGGAGTAGCCACGTTATCATCTTCGGTTTTCAGCTGGATTCTCATGCCAACTTTTAAACGGTCGATAGTTTGACCAGGAGCACCATTAACGATGATATTGGCGTTATCGGTGAGATAGCGCTTCCCATCGATGTAAATACTACCAAAGCCCGAAATGATGCCAGTTTTTACAGTGACTTCAGATGCGGCAACGGGAGGTGCTTGCACTGGAGGTGGTTGAACGACCATTGTATTGTCGTCCACATCAGCAGTGGATTGCCCACCACCACAGCCGCTAATCATCAATGGAATTAATAAAAGTGATAGTATCGTGCGATTCATAGTTTGGTTGCCTTGAGTCGTTTAAAACAAGGCAAAAACTAGCTACTAAGCTTTATTGTTACTATAGGTCAAATAACCTAAACACACCTATGCTATTGATTTATAAAAATTATAATGTTTCAAAAAAGTATGCTGCTAGCTCATATCGACCGTGACATTTTGATTTACGATAGATAGCTGATGCTTGGTGTCTTATGGTCTTTTCCGAGGTATTACGGAGTGCTGCAATCTCACTAATACTGAAACCCTTAAGAATAAATAGGCAAACCTCTTGTTCACTGGGAGTTAGTTCCCAGTGCAAAAATTCAGCTGTGATGGCTGATAAAAAATCTCTCCTAGCAATTTCGAGCTCGGCAGAGACCTGACGATTTCGTGTTTTGCTCGCATTAATCTCTTGTTTAAGTTGAGTCACTGCTTTAGCACGGCTGATCATCTCAAAAACTAGAACGATAAATACGCTAGAAGCTACTACAATCAGAGTAAGTTCCTGAACAAGATGCCATTTATTGATATCTGCCGAATAGTCGATATATAAATCAATGCACTTAAGAATAACGATCAACGCTAATGCTACTGAGAGCAATTTAATTTTCATCAGATATACTGCCTGCTTTATTGATAGAACGCGGTTTTTTAGTAATGATAGGGTTGTTATAGCTGAGAGTCCACATACACATGCACTCAGAAAATCTAGGTTGAGCTTCATTCATTAGATCACTCGCCCAAATAATAACTCGCCTCCCCCCAGACCTCGTTGCCGTGCTGCATCATCAGCTCGATGATCAGCGGCATCAATTCGCTCAACAAACCAACCGCATCTCGTAATTGCTGGCGGTTCCAACCACTGTTCCAGGTTGCACCGCCATGAATGAGTTGGTTACGAAGGGTGTACAATCGGTCCATGACGATAGTAAGCACGGTTACGGTATCTTGCGTGGCCAGCGCAGTCTCAGATGCGCGCTTAGCAGCGTTGAATTTAGCTTCCCAATCGTCGGCACCAGGTACGCCCGTAACCTGATCCCAAAAGCGTTGAAAAACGAATTTATTTTCTAGCAACGAACGCACCGCGCTCGAGTATTTCTGCCACAGTATGTTGTAGATCACTTTTTGCTGGTCATAACCAACGATACGCTCAAAGAAGGCGACATAGGTCGCGCGTGCTTTGGCACGGGTCACGCCCTCATACTCGTTGGCATACGCCGCGTTGAAGCTGAGCCATAAAAAGATAAAGGCGGCATCGCTATCATTGCGCTGCAATTCTTGTTCGGCGCGATCGAGCCAACTTAATGCGCGATGCACCCGTACATTCACACCAATTCCCCAGTTGTCGCGCTGCTGGCGATGATAGGCTTTGAGTTCGCGATAGCTTTTGCTCATGGTCATCCTTGCTGAGTTAAGGGGCAGGCACTTAAGCCACTGTTTATCGTGTTACGTTAGCACTGAGTCTGCGCTGATGAAATAGCTACCTTCAAGGGGCAGGCAGTTAGCGTTTCACGCCTAACTGCCTGTCCCTTGATCTTTTCCTTGCATTTATACTGTGCGCCAAATAGTATATGCGGCATAGCATATAAGGAGCGCATGGGTGACTAATCCGCAATTCGACAAAATGAAGCTGGAACTTCGCCGTGGCGTGCTGGTATTGGCGGTGTTGGCCAGCTTGCGCGAGCCGCAGTATGGTTATTCATTGCGCAAATTACTGCAACAAGCAGGTGTAGATATTGACGAAGGCACCTTGTATCCACTGATTCGTCGTCTTAATGAGCAGGGCCTGCTGGCGAGTGAATGGCAGCCGGGCGATGGCCGCGAACGACGCTACTACCAATTATCTGAGCTTGGCGCTGAGCTGCTACAGCAACTTAGTGACGAATGGTCGCGGCTTAATGGTGCTATCGGGCCGCTGCTGGCCGCAACACTGCAAACCACTGATAATCCGAAGGAGCCAACCTAATGGACCTGGTTAAACGTTATATTGCTGCCGTGCAGCGTGAATTGCCTGAGTCGAAACGTGCCGATATCGGGCGTGAATTGCAGGCAAATATATTGGATGAAATTGACGCGCAGAAAAGTACCAATGACAGTATCAGCGAACAGCAAATTGCGGATATTTTGAGAAAAATGGGTGATCCACGTTCGGTGGCATGGCAGTTTTGTCCGCCGCGACCGCTGATTGCCGGACACTTGATGCCGATTTATCAGTACACCTTGTACATGGTTTTAGCGGTGTTGTTGCTGTTGCAACTGGTAAAAGCTGCGATCATCACCTTAACGGCACCTGAGTTGCAGCTGTGGTTATTTATCAAAGGCGTGCTTAGTGGTTGGTTGGAGGGGGCATTACTCGCTTTCACTGCAATCACGCTGACCTATAGCGTTATCAGCGCTGAGCACAAGAAATCACCACGACTATGGGACCCGCTAAAACTGCCAGCGGCAGATGCCAGTTGGCGGCAGGTTCGTCTAAGCGACGTATTTACGGATCTGGCAACCTATCTGTTCTTGCTGGTGATGATCAGTTATTCCTGGTGGCAGCAGTGGCTTTATGATGTGACCGTGGCATCACCTTTTAGTCCGGCTGTGCTGAGCGTGCTCTATGTATTTATTCCAGTGTTATTGCTCGGTATCGCCAATAGCTTGTGGCAATTGTATCGGCGCTTCTGGAGCCGCGGTATGTTGGTTGCAAACATTGCCATTAACTTAGCCTTCGCTGGGTTCATTGGCTGGTTGGCGTTCCATGGCCCAGTCCTTGAGCTCAACCCAAGCAATTGGCAAGGCATCGTTAAGCCCGATGACCTAGCCCGCATTATTAGCACGAGCTTAGTGATTGTCGCGTTATTTCCGGCCTACGAGCTGATCCGAGATATTCGCCGTCTTCAAGGGGCAGGCAGTTAATGGCGAAGCTTAACTGCCTGCCCCTTGGCTTGGTGTTGGTGGCCAGTGCTCAGGCGGATGTTGAACGGCTCGAAATCAACGGTCAGCGCCGCAGCGGTTATTTAGTTACTGAACAGCAGGCGGCGAGCCAGTTAGCGCTGACTATTCAAGAAACCCCGCAAATGGTTACCGTGATAAGCGCACAAAAGTTAGAGGATTTCGCGCTGACTGATTTGCAATCGGCGCTGCATTATAGCGCTACAGTCAACGTCGAGCAGGTTGAAACCGAGCGCACAGCGCTTAGTTCGCGCGGCTTTGAACTGACCAATCGGCAAATTGATGGGCTCGGACTGAATCATGACTATGGCACCAGCACCGGGCGAATTGATACCGCCTTGTTTGAACGTATCGAGCTGGTGCATGGCGCTAATGGCGTGATGACCGGGGTCGGTAGCCCGGCTGCGACAGTGAATATGGTGCGTAAAAAACCGACCAGCACGGCGCACACACGCATCACCACGCAGGTTGGTTCATGGCAGTCTCAGCGTATTGAAGCGGATATCTCCCGGGCACTCAGTGACTCGCTGCGGGCACGAACGGTGATGGTTGTCGACCAACGGCAAAGTTACCTCGATCGCTACGCTAATCGCAGTAAACTGGGCTATTTGGTGGTCGATTATGCCCCTAATTCCAGTAACTTAGTCACCGTCGGCCATAGTATTCAGCGCAGCGATAGTGATAGCCCATTGTGGGGTGCATTAACGCTGTATTACGGTGACGGCACACCGACTCAGTTGCCGCGCAGTAGCAATATGGCCACCGATTGGTCCTATTGGAATACGCTCAATCGCAGCAGTTTTATCGTGCTTGATAGTCAGTTTAATCCAAAGTGGTCGGCGCGCCTCGCTTATCAACACAGCACAACCGACGAGCAAAGTGAGTTGTTTTATACCTATGTAGCTGATGCTGATCGCGGTGTCGATCCAGTTACTGGGCTGGGTTTGGTCGGCTATGCCAGTGACTATGATTACTACGACCAGCACGATGCGCTGGATATCGTCGTGACAGGCGGTTTTGGCAAGCAGCATGAGCTGGCGTTTGGCGCCAGTTTTGCCCGACTTGATTATAATGATCGCTCGCTGTACGACTTTAGCACGGGCTTTGGTTTTCCGAGTTTACCGGCAATAACTGCCTGGCAAGGCGATAGTCCGCGACCAATTTTAACGGAAGGTTTAGCTGGCAGTGATATTGACACTGATCAGCGCGCGCTGTTTGGGCAGACTCGATTGAAACTAACCGATAAGGGTTATCTGCTGATTGGCGGCCGACTCAATCATTTCACTGCCACCGGTAACGGCTATGGGGTGGTGCATCAGCGTGATGAGCAGCGTTTTATTCCGTATTTTGGCGCCACCTATAAGCTCACGGAAAACAGCACCGTCTATGCCTCCTACACCGAAACCTTTAAAGCACAAAATCTGCGCGATCGTAATTTTCAGTTATTGCCGGCTTTAACCGGTGAGAGCGCTGAAGTCGGCCTAAAGAGCGCGTTGTTTGACGACCATGCGCTGCTGTCTGTGGCTTATTTTCAAATTACCCAGCTTCATGTCGGCGTCAGCGATGGCACCGTGATGAACCCAGTCACTGCGGCCCCAGAGCCGGTGTATCGTGCAGTCGACGGTATCACCAGCCGTGGCATAGAAGCAGAGTTAAGTGGGCAATTAACCGAGGCGTTACAGGGCAGTGTTGCGGTCACCAGTTTTACTATTCGCGGTGATGAGATGGTCGCCAATTACACCCCAAAAAATTTATTTCGTGGCACGCTAAGCTATCAATTTAGCCAGCTGCCGGAATTAAAAATTGGCATTAATTTACTCTGGCAAGACCGTATCAGCCGCTTTCAAGGAATCGTCGGCCCTCATTACAGTAACGCCGGCGAAGCGATTATTAGCCAACAGGGTGGGTATAGTCGGGTGAATGTCATGGCCAGTTATCAGCTCAATCAACAGCTGAGCATCAGCGTCAATGCCAACAATCTATTCGACAAAACTTATCTCAACAGTTTGCTGTGGTCGCAGGCTTACTATGGCGCACCACGGAATCTATCAGCGAGCCTGCGTTTTCAATTTTAACCGCGTTATGAGCGAGCGTAGCTGTCGATGCGTTCGACCGCTTGTTGCAGCGTGGTCATGGCGGTAGCAAAACTAAAGCGCACATGGCCAGGCGCACCAAAGGCTGAGCCCGGTACTAAGGCAACCTTAGCCTGTTCTAATAACTGTTCGCAGAGTTCGACATCGGTGCGACAGCCTTTCGCCGCCATTAAGCCATCGACGTTGGCGAAGCAATAAAAGGTACCATCGCCGGCAAGGCATGACATACCAGGAATAGCGTTTACTGCCGCAACCAAGTAATCGTGGCGCGTTTTGAAGGCGCTGACCATGGTTTGAATGCAACCTTGGTCACCTTCTAATGCGGCTGCTGCTGCATATTGAGCAATTGAGGTGGGGTTGGAGGTACTTTGCGATTGAATTTTGTTCATCGCAGCAATGAGTGGCGACGGGCCCGCGGCATAGCCAATCCGCCACCCAGTCATGGCATAGGCTTTAGACACACCGGATAAAATCACAATGCGGTCGCGCAAATCTGGGGCTACCATGGCAATGTTGGTAAACGCTTCGTCGGCCCATAAAATGTGCTCGTACATATCATCGGTAGCAATCAGCACCTGCGGATGCTGCCGCAATACCGCTGCTAACTCGCTGAGTTCAGCGCGGCTATAGGCCATACCGGTCGGGTTTGATGGGCTATTTAAGAACAGCATTTTAGTTTTTGGTGTGATCGCTGCGGCGAGCTGTTGCGCATTGATTTTGTAGCGTTGTTCCATCGGCGCGTTAATAAATCGGGGTACGCCGCCAACCAGCAAGGTCATGTCGGGGTACGACACCCAATACGGTGCTGGAATCAATACTTCATCACCGTCATTGATCCACGCTGCCAACAAATTATAGATACCGTGTTTGCCACCGACTGAAATCAGAATTTCTTTGGCCGTGTAGTCGAGTTGATTATCGCGCTTTAGTTTGGCGATCACGGCTTGTTTTAACTGCGGAATACCATCGACTGCGGTGTAACGGGTATAGCCCGCATCAATGGCTGCTTTCGCCGCATCGCCAATGTGTTTGGGGGTATCAAAATCAGGTTCACCGACGCCTAGACCGATGACATCATGACCGGCTGCTTTGAGTTCTGCTGCTTTTTGTGCAACTGCCAAGGTGGGTGAGGGTTGTATGGCATTAACGCGGTCCGATAATAGGTAGTTCACGGGGTGATCCTTAGGCTAAAATTACAGGCGGTTGCAGATGCCATTACTCTATACCGCTTGGTCATTTTTGTCCATTCAGCTACACTGGTGACCTACTATTTTTAGCGATGTGAAATCACCATGAGTTCTGCCGTTAAGGCACAATCATTGTTGCACGATCCCATTCCAGCGACGCTCTGGCGTATGACCTGGCCGGTTATCGTCGGCGTCCTGACGTTAATCAGTTTCAATTTAGTCGATACCTTTTTTATTGGTTTATTGGGTACCGATGCGCTGGCAGCAATCAGTTTTACCTTTCCGGTGACCTTTACCCTGGTCAGTTTAAGCATAGGTTTAGGTATTGGTACCTCCGCGGTGATTGCCCGTAAACGCGGTAGTGGCTTGCATGAACACGCGCGGTTTGATGGCATGACCGCGCTCACCGTGGCGGCACTGATGGCTAGCAGCTTAGCACTGCTTGGCTACCTGTTGATGGAGCCGATCTTTAGTGCGCTCGGCGCGCAACCACGGTTGCTGCCGGATATTCGTGCCTACATGAATACTTGGTTCGCCGGCGCGGTATTATTGGTGATACCGATGGTCTGTAATGCTGTGCTGCGGGCGGCCGGTGATACGCGCACACCGTCGCTCATTATGGCCTCCGGTGGTTTACTCAATGCAATTTTTGACCCGCTGCTGATTTTCGGGATTGGGCCGTTTCCTGAATTAGGTATTCAAGGCGCCGCCGTTGCCAGCGTGATTTCCTGGGTGATTGGCTCGGTCTTGGTACTGTGGTATCTGCGCCGCAAACAACTGCTCAGTCTGCAAGCCCCTGAGGGCGCTAGTTGGGTCCGCTCAGCCCGCGCCATTTTGAAGATTGGTTTGCCGGCGGCCAGTGCCAATATGCTGACTCCGATCGCCATGGCGGTATTGACTGCAATTGTTGCGACCTATGGTGCACCAGCGGTTGCGGCATTTGGCGTCGGTACCCGGCTGGAGTCGCTGGCCTTAGTGGTGGTACTGGCGCTGTCGATGGCATTACCGCCGCTACTTAGCCAAAACTTTGGTGCCGCCTATTATCAGCGCATGCAACAGGCGTATCACACGGCAATTAAGGTGGTCATGCTGGTACAAGCGCTAATTTATCTAGTGCTCGTGGTAAGCGCCGACTACATTGCCATGGCCTTTACCACAGACCCTGAAGTCGCCCGTTTGATTCGGTTGTTTATCTATATCATGCCACTAAGCTATGGCTTACAGGGGGTGATTATATTGACCAATTCGAGCTTTAATGCGGTACATCAACCCCTATCGGCGTTAATGCTGAGTATTATTCGGTTATTTGTGATGTTCGTGCCGTTGAGTTATCTCGGTGCGGTAGTCGCTGATATGGCCGGTTTATTCGTCGGTGGGGTAGTGGCCAATATCATCACCGCAAGTCTTGCCTGGTGGTGGTTTAAGCGAACCTTGCAGCGCCAACAGGAGAGCACATGAGTCGCGCCTTTGAACTAAAATCAGACTACCAACCGGCCGGCGATCAACCGCAAGCAATTGCCAAGTTAGTCGATAACTTAGAAGCCGGTTTAGCCCATCAAACGCTGCTGGGGGTAACTGGTTCCGGTAAGACCTTCACTATGGCCAATGTCATCGCTAAGGTGCAGCGGCCAACGCTCATTTTGGCCCATAACAAGACCTTAGCTGCGCAATTGTATGGTGAAATGAAAGAATTTTTTCCCAATAATGCCGTAGAGTATTTTGTTTCTTATTATGATTACTATCAACCAGAAGCTTATGTTCCAGCATCTAATACCTTTATAGAAAAGGACGCCTCAGTAAATGCCCATATTGAACAAATGAGATTATCGGCAACTAAAGCGCTTTTAGAACGCAAAGATGTGGTGTT